>DAOUQF010000035.1 GCA_030625815.1 Eubacteriales bacterium | reverse complement strand
ATCTCCATTGATCAGAAGACAACCAATCGAAATCCCCGCTCCACGGTGGGAACGGTCACAGAGATCTACGATTATCTGCGGCTTTTATTCGCGCGGATCGGAAAGCCTCATTGCCCGATTTGCGGCAAGCCCATCGAATCGCAGAATATCGATCAGATGGTGGATGGGGTTATGTCTCTGCCCATGGGGAGCAAGGCGAGGATTCTTTCTCCGATTGTCCGCGGCGAAAAGGGTACCCATCAAAAGACCCTGGAAACCCTGAAAAAAGAGGGCTTTATTCGGATTATGGTAAACGGGGAAGAGCGGCAGCTGGAGGAAGAAATCATCCTCAATAAGAATAAGAAGCACAGCCTGGAGGTGGTGGTGGATCGCCTGGTGATTCGCGATGGAATTCACAAGCGATTGACCGATTCTCTGGAAACCGCCTTGCACCTGGCGGAGGGCATGGCCATCTGCGAGGTTGTCAATGGGGAGCGGCTGACCTTCAGTGAGAAATTCGCCTGCGATCATTGCGGGATTGCCATGGATGAATTGGCACCGCGGATGTTCTCTTTCAATAGTCCCTTCGGGATGTGTCCAACCTGCAACGGCCTGGGCAGCCATCGCAAGATTGATCCGGAGCTGCTGATTCCCGACGAGGGCAAGAGTCTTGCCGAGGGAGCCATCGAAATGTTCAATGGCGCCGAGGAGAACACCTACTACTACGAGATCTTTCGGGCCCTGACCGAGGCCTATGACTTTGATATGAATCGACCCATCACGGAAGCGCCGAAGGCCTTTCGAAAAGCCCTGCTCTACGGTACGGGTAGGAAGGCGATCACCATTACCTTCCACAGCCATTTTGGCGGTGATCGAGAACGCACGGCGCCCTTTGAAGGGATTATTCACAACCTGGAACGCCGATACAAGGAAACTCAATCCGACTTTATGAGAAATCGAATTGAGCAATATATGGCGGAAATCCCCTGCGAAACCTGCGGGGGAAGCCGCTTGAATCCCACCAGCATGGCGGTTACGGTTCACGGGATGAATATCATTGAAACCACGGAACTTCCTATTGGCGAGTCGAGGGCCTTCTTTGACAGTCTTCCTTTGACCGAGCGGGAACAGATTATCGCCCGCCAGATCTTTAAGGAGATTCAGTCGCGGCTGCAATTTCTGGAGGATGTGGGACTGGGCTATCTGACCTTGTCTCGAAGCGCATCCACCCTTTCGGGAGGAGAATCGCAACGGATCCGTTTGGCTACCCAGATCGGTTCTCAATTGGTGGGGGTTCTCTATGTGCTGGATGAGCCGAGCATCGGCCTTCATCAACGGGACAATGCGCGGTTGCTTCGCGCTCTTCGCGGGTTGACGAATCTGGGGAACACCCTGATTATCGTTGAGCATGACGAGGAAACCATGCGGGAAGCGGACCATATCGTGGATATCGGGCCCGGTGCCGGGATCCATGGCGGAGAAGTGATCTGTCAGGGAACCATGGAAGACATCATGGCCTGCGAGGAGTCCATTACGGGACAATATTTGTCGGGAACCAAGTCGATTCCCGTTCCCGAGGCGAGACGCAAAGGAACCGGGGAAGTGATTCGAATTGAGGGGGCGCAAGAGAACAATCTGCGAAATATCAATGTGGAGTTCCCCTTGGGCACCTTTACCTGCGTGACCGGGGTGTCGGGTTCCGGCAAGAGCAGTCTGGTGAACGAGATTCTCTATAAGGGAGCCGCTCGCCATTTCTATCGCACCGTTGCCCATCCGGGCAAGCATAAAAGGATTGAGGGACTGGATCAGATCGACAAGGTGATCGATATCGATCAGAGTCCCATTGGGCGAACGCCCAGGTCCAATCCAGCCACCTATACGGGTGTCTTCAATGCGATTCGCGATCTCTTTGCCATGACCCCCGATGCGCGGGAGCGCGGCTACAAGAAGGGACGATTCAGCTTTAATGTGAAAGGCGGCCGCTGTGAAGCCTGCAAGGGCGACGGCGTGATCAAGATTGAAATGCACTTTTTGCCCGATGTCTATGTGCCTTGCGAGACCTGCAAGGGCAAACGATATAACCGCGAGACCCTGGAAGTGTTATACAAGGGCAAGACCATCGCCGATGTCTTGGCCATGAGCGTTGAGGAGGCATTGGAATTCTTCTATGCGATCCCGACGATTCGCCGAAAATTGCAGACCCTCTATGATGTGGGTCTTGGTTATATTCGCCTTGGTCAGCCTTCTACGCAGCTGTCCGGCGGGGAGGCGCAGCGGATTAAGCTGGCCTCTGAATTAAGCAAGAAGAGTACCGGAAAGACCTTGTATATCCTCGATGAACCCACAACGGGCCTGCATATCGCCGATGTCGACAAGCTGATTCATGTCTTGGATCGATTGGCGGACGCTGGGAATACCGTGGTGGTGATCGAGCATAACCTGGATGTGATCAAGGTGGCGGACCATATTATCGATTTGGGTCCGGAAGGCGGCGGTGGCGGCGGCAAGGTTTTAACCACGGGCACGCCCGAGAAGGTTGCCCGCTCGAAAAAATCCTTTACGGGTCAGTATTTGAAATCAGTGCTGGCTCGCGGATAAACTGAAAATTCCGAAAAGTGTTTGTGCCCCCTTGCTTTCTCTGATAGAGTAAAGAAAAGGGGGTTTTTTCCTATGCGATTCAAATCACTCTTGATTCTTGCCCTGATCGTGACCGCGGGCGTTTTTGGGATGCGTTATTTCGTCGGCAACGAAGGCGGCACCTATGTCGTCGAGAAGTCCATCAGCAGCAATTTCGGCAGTCAGATGAAGCAGTCCTACGAGAGCTTTGAGGGAACCAAATACCGCACCATTGCCCTTTTGAAGGGGAAAGTTTTTCATCTGGAGGCAGAGATCAAGACCACTTCGGGGGACTTGAACTTGAGTTTTATCGACCCCAATGGAAAGCGGCTCTATTCTGTGAGCAATCCGGAGGAACCCATTGAGATTGACATCCCCATTCCCATCAGCGGAGAATACCGCCTGCAAGTGGAGGGGGAGCATCAGGGAAGCTACGAATTGGATTGGGATCTGCGAAGCGCGGAATAAATTGAAAGAATAATCAAAAAAATCCCTTTACAATTTCGAAGAGTTCCGATAAGATAGGAAAAACAATTGAAAATCGAATGCGATGATCAAAACGAGTATCCATGGAAAGCTGTTTTAGCGAGTCGGCGGTAGGTGAAAGGTCCGATACAGGAGACGATGGAGAATGGATTTGTGAGATGCTAGGTGAAACGCAAGGAGTACCCGATGCCGGATCCCCACGTTATAGGGGCAAGATATCGAATGACAATCAGTCGATTGATGAATCATTCCGTATCTGTTGAGAGAGAAAACACTTGATTTGAGTGTTGGGTGGTTAAACGAAGATGACAATCTCGTCCCAAAGGGGCGGGATTTTTTTGTTTAATTGGATCCAAGAGTTTTCTAATTTGGGTGGTACCGCGGTTTCCACATCGTCCCAGTTATGGGATTGATGTGGTTTTTTTTATGGAAAGAAACGGAGGGAATCGGAATGGAGCAAAGGGAATGCAAGGTCTATCAAACAACAATGGACGGCGATCGGTTAACGCCAATTACCCTGTATGAAGGCTATGTGAAAGATCAGGCGGGATGCCTGCTGGAGAGCCGGGCGGACCGGAAGGGGCGGTATTCATTTATTGCGAAAAACCCCGAAGCCATTGTTCGCGCCGACCGAGCGGGAATGAGGATTCAGGACGCCAAGGGGATGCGTTATCTAGGGAATGGAAATTGGTTGGAAGAACTGCGAAAAATGATCAATCGCTTCTCCGTTGAAAACGGAACGGGGATTCCCTTTATTGGGGGTGCTGTTGGAACCTTTGCTTATGATTTGATTCGCCAATTCGAATCGATACCGGACGAAAATCCAGATTATCTGGAAGTGCCGGATCTGCATTTGATGTTCTTTTCTCAAGTGCTCGTTTTCGATCATCATCATCAGACCTTGAGTTTGCTGGTGCTGGAGGAGAAAGACGAAGCGGGGCGGCAGCGGGCCAAGAAAGCCTTGGAGGCAATGAAGCGGGAGGTGGAGGCTTGTCAGCCTCTTCAGGCGCAGGAACCGATACGGAGTGAATCGCGAGTGGTTCGCGCAACGAGTAAAGAAGAGTTTATGGAACGAGTCAAGGCAGCGAAGCAATATATTCGAGACGGCGATATCTTTCAAGTGGTTCTATCGAGACGCTGGATGGTGGAAACCAATGAAACGCCCTTCCGGCTGTACCGAAAGCTGCGGATGCTGAACCCTTCTCCTTATCTTTTCTATCTCTCATTCGGGGAGTATGAAGTGATTGGCAGCTCGCCGGAGATGCTGGTGAGGCTGGAGGGGGATCGGGTGGACACCTGTCCCATCGCCGGCACCCGCCCCCGCGGAAAGAACAAGGCACAGGATGAAGCCTTGGCGGCGGAGCTTCTGGCGGATCCCAAGGAAGTGTCCGAGCATACGATGCTCCTTGATTTGGCACGAAACGATATGGGTCGGATCGCGAAATTTGATTCGATTCAGATCCCCAAGCAACTGAAGGTGGAGCGATATTCCCACGTGATGCACATCGTTTCAGAAGTCATGGGGATGAGAAGACCGGAGGAAGACGCATTTTCTGTATTGAGAGCTTTCTTGCCGGCAGGAACCCTGTCGGGAGCGCCAAAGGTGCGAGCCATGGAGATTATTGAGGAATTGGAAACCGAGCGCCGCGGGATTTATGGCGGAGCCGTCGGTTATATCGGTTATGACGGAAATATGGATCTTTGCATTGCGATTCGAATGATGATTTATCAAGCGTATCGACTGGTCTTGCAGGCCGGCGCAGGGATTGTTGCCGATTCAGATCCGGCCAAGGAAGCCGAGGAGTGTGGCAACAAGGTGATGGCCTTGATGAAGATTTTGCGGGAGGAAGAAAATGATTCTATTGATTGACAACTATGATTCTTTTGTATTCAACCTCTATCAATATTTGGGACACTATACCGATCAGATCCGGGTGGTGCGCAACGACCAGATCACGGTGAAGGAAATCGCGGTGATGGATGTCGACGGGATTGTCATCTCTCCGGGACCGAAGGCGCCGAAAGATGCGGGGGCTTGTGTAGAGATTATTCAAGCCTTTTACAAGCGCATTCCCATTTTGGGGGTCTGCTTGGGTCATCAATGCATCGGGGAAGCCTTTGGCGGCAAAATCGGATACGCCAAGGAATTGGTTCACGGCCGAGGCGATCAGATTCACCATGACGGCGTGGGGATTTTTAAAAACGTGGAAACACCGACTCAGGTAGCGCGGTATCATTCTCTGGCGATCGATCGAGACAGTCTGCCGGGAGATCTATTGATCACGGCGGAAGCGGACGACGGAGAAATTATGGCGGTGCGCCATCGTAAATATCCAGTAATCGGGGTGCAATTTCATCCCGAATCCATCATCACCCCCTTGGGGATGGAGATGATTCGGAACTTTTTGAAGGGAGTGGAGCAATCATGATCAGAGAAGCGATGCAAAAGGTGTTGGATTATCAGAACCTTTTATCGGAAGAGATGGAAATGGCAGTGGACGAGATGATGACCGGCTCAGTTTCTGATATTGAAATGGCGGGATTCTTGACCGCTTTGCGGATGAAGGGAGAAACCGTCGAAGAGATGATCGGAGGCGCCAGAGCCCTGAGAAAACGTGCGGAAGCGGTGGTCGGTATTGAAGGCGAGCTTTTGATGGATACCTGCGGCACGGGCGGCGATGGGATCGATACCTTTAATATCTCCACGGGGGTTGCTTTCATCTTGGCGGCAGCCGGGATTCATGTGGTGAAGCACGGCAATCGCGCGGTATCCAGTCGGAGCGGAAGCGCCGATGTGCTGGAAGCCCTGGGAGTCAATCTCAACTTGACGCCGGAACAGGTGGTGGCCTGCGTAAATGAGGAGCAATTTGGATTTTTCTTTGCGCCGAAATTTCATCAAGCCATGAAAGCCGTTGCCAATACTCGGCGAACCCTGGGGATTCGAACCGTCTTTAATATCCTGGGGCCCCTGTCCAATCCGGCCAACGCGACGATTCAAATGATCGGTGTTTATGATTTGAATTTGGTGCGACCCATGGCGGAAGCCCTGCGCGGCCTCGGAGTGAAAACCGCCTTGGTGGTTCACGGCCTGGACGGGATGGATGAGATAACCGTGACCAACAGGACCATGGTATGTGAAGTGAAGGACGGAAAGACCGAGTCCTATGAATTGGATCCTCGGATCTTTGGACTCCCCATCCGAAACTCGAAGGAATTGAAGGGCGGAGATCCTCAAGAGAATGCAGCCATTCTGGATCGTATCTTTGCCGGGGAAATGGGTGCGAAGCGGGAGATTTTGCTATTGAATAGCGGCGCGGCGCTGTATCTGGCAAAAAAGGCGTCCTCGATTCAAGCCGGAATTGAATTGGCTGCTGCCTTGATCGATAGCGGCGAGGTGGGAAAAAAGGTGAAGCAATTCGCTGATTTGACGAGGAGGCTGTCATGATTCTAGACAAGATTGTTTGGCAAACCCGCGCTAGCCTGCGGGAAGAGAAACGAAATTTGGATCGATTCGCCCTAAGGGATCAGGCTGAATCGGCACCGCTCCCTCCCTCCTTTTATTCGGCGCTTAAGGCGTCGGGATTGTCGGTGATCGGCGAGCTGAAGCAGGCATCGCCCTCCAAGGGCATGATTCGGGACTCCCTGGACATTCCGGGGATCTTGAAGGAGTACAATCAGGTGATGAGCGCCGTATCCGTATTGACGGAGCCGCACTTCTTCCTGGGAAGCAAGGCGAATTTCCTGGAGGCGAAAGCCCATACGACTTTGCCCCTGCTGAGAAAGGATTTCTTTATCGATTTCATCCAGATCTATCAGGCGAAGGCTTGGGGAGCCAGCTGCATTCTTTTGATCGCCAAGATCTTGGATCAGTCGCAATTGCGGGAGTTTCAGGGATTGGCGCAGGAATTGGGCATGGAAGCACTGGTGGAGGTTCACGATGAAGAGGATTTGGAGAAGGCGATGGGTGTCGATGCGAGGGTATTGGGCATCAACAATCGAGACCTCAGAAGTTTTGCCATTGACATGGATACCACGGCACGGCTGCGAAAATTGATCCCGCAAGATCGGATCGTGATCAGTGAAAGCGGTATTCGCAGTCCGCGGGACTTGATCTCCTTGCGGGGAATTGGGATCGATGGAATTTTGGTGGGAGAGATGTTTATGCGAAGCAAACAGATTGTTGAGGATGTAAAGGAGCTGACCCATGGATTCTAATCCGAAATTGAAAATTTGTGGAATTACCACAAAGGCCGAGATCGCGTTTCTCAATCGATCGGCCGTGGATTATATTGGATTTGTCTTCGCGAAAAGCCGACGGCGAGTCACGATGGATCAGGCAATGGAATTGCGGGACTGGTTGCGGGATGATATCCGGGTTGTGGGTGTCTTTGTCAACGAATCCCCGGAACGGATCAACGAGATTGCCGCGGCGTGCCGACTGGATATTGTGCAATTGCACGGACAGGAAACCGAGGAAGAAATGAAGCGGATTGAAGCCCCCGTTTGGAATGCCGTGGGCGTCACCTCTCAAGAAGATATCGAAAAAGCGGCAACGACCCGGGCGGAGGCGATCCTGCTGGATTACCGGGATCCCGGATCAGGCCAGTCCTTTGATTGGAGCATGATTCAAAAAAACCGCTGGTATCGCTTGGTGTTGGCCGGTGGAATCAATTCGAAAAATGTGCAGGAAGCCATGCGGCTGGCAAATCCGGATGTGATCGATGTGAGTTCGGGCGTGGAAGAGAACGGAAAGAAATCGGAAGAATTAGTCAATCAAATCATAAGGCGGGTGAAGGGGAATGAATAAGACGAAGTTCGGCCAGTTCGGGGGTCAATATGTGCCCGAAACGATTATGAACGCCCTCCACGAGTTGGAGGCGGCGTATCGCCACTATCAAAATGATCCGGAATTTTTAGAAGAGTATGGCTACTATTTAAAGCAGTATGTTGGACGGCCGTCGCCGCTGTATTTTGCCGAAGGGCTGACCAAGCGCCTGGGAGGCGCGAAGATTTATCTAAAACGCGAGGATTTGAATCATACGGGCGCCCATAAGATCAACAATGTAATGGGACAATTGCTCCTGGCCAAGCGAATGGGGAAAACCAAGGTGATTGCGGAAACCGGCGCGGGTCAGCACGGGGTTGCTACGGCGACCGGCGCTGCCCTTTTGGGGATGGAGTGCACCGTGTTTATGGGAGAGGAAGACATTGAGCGGCAGGCATTGAACGTCTTTCGCATGGAGCTTTTGGGTGCCATTGTCGAGCCGGTAAACAGCGGCACCAAGACCCTGAAGGATGCCACCAATGAGGCCATTCGCGCGTGGATTCACCGGGTGGAGGACACCTTTTATGTGATTGGATCTGTCGTGGGTCCGGCGCCCTATCCGGAGATGGTACGAGACTTTCAGAAGGTGATCGGTGAGGAAGCTCGGAAACAGTTGTTAGAGGCAGAAGGCTGCCTGCCCGATGCCATCATCGCCTGTGTCGGTGGAGGCAGCAACGCCATGGGGATCTTTCATGCCTTTATGGCTGATGAGGCGGTGGAATTGATCGGCGTCGAGGGTGCCGGCAAAGGAATTGAAACCGGGCTGCATGCCGCAGCCATCGCGGAGGGCAAGGTTGGCGTTCTTCACGGGATGAAGACCTTTTTGCTTCAGGATCAACAGGGGAATATCACCCCGGCTTATTCAGTGTCGGCGGGATTGGATTATCCTGGAATCGGACCGGAACACGCCGCGCTTCATGAACAGCAGCGCGCGAATTATGTATCGGTTACTGATGATGAAGCGATTGATGCCTTGAACGCCCTTTGCCTGAGCGACGGAATTCTGCCGGCGCTGGAGAGCGCCCATGCCATCGCTTATGTGATGAAACTGGCGCCGACCATGAGCGCGGATCAGATTCTGGTGGTGAATCTCTCGGGCCGGGGAGACAAGGATGTGCATACTATTGCGGCTTATAAGAAAGGAGAACTACAATGAATCGAATCGACAAGACCTTTCAAGCCTTGCGGGCGGAGGGAAAGAAAGCCCTGATCACCTATGTCGTGGCGGGGGATCCCGGTCTTAAGCAGACCGTGGATCTGGTTCTTGCCAAGGCGCAGGCTGGTGCTGATATTGTGGAGCTGGGGATTCCCTTCTCGGATCCCCTGGCGGATGGCGCCGTGATTCAAGCGGCCGCCCAGCGTTCTCTTAATCGAGGGACAACCATTGATGGAGTCTTTGACGCCGTGCGCGGGATTCGAACGCAGTCCCAGGTGCCGCTGGTTTTCTTGGTCTACTACAATACGGTACTGGCCTATGGCCGGGAAGCTTTTCTAGGCGAGTGCAAGGAGACGGGCGTGGATGGATTGATTATTCCGGATCTGCCATACGAGGAGCGGGAAGAAATGGTGGCTTTGATGGACGAATCCGTCCATCTGATTACCCTGGTGGCTCCCACCTCGGAGCAACGGATCGAGAAGCTGGTTCGGGATGCCAAGGGATTCGTCTATTGCATCTCGACCCTGGGGATCACGGGGGGAGGCGCTGGTTTCTTCTCGGGATTGGAGGCTTTTTTGGCGAAGGTGAAAAGCCAGACGGAAACGCCGATTGCCGTGGGCTTCGGCATCACCAAAAAGGAACAGGTAAAACCCTTGCTTCCCATGGTGGACGGAGTGATTATGGGATCAAAGATTGTCGATGTGATCCATCAGAGCCAGGGAGATTCGGCGGAATTGGATGCCTTTGTGCGATCCATTAAAATAGAGTTTGAGTAAATGATAAAAGGATGCCTGCGCGGGCATCCTTATTTAATTGCTATTCAATTGATTTCGCAGTTCAGCAGGTTTGTTGGTGATAATTCCGTCGATGCCCAAACTTTGCAGGCGTTTGGCAGCATTGCGGTTATTGACCGTATAGGTATAGATGGAAATGCCTCGGATTTTGAGTTCCTTAACGGTTTCCGGATCCAGGGTTTGATGGTTTGGGTGGTAGGTTTGAAAGTCGTGGGTTTCCACGTAGACCCAGGGTGCGATCCAGCGCGCTTCCGTCAGCACGCCAAGGGGATATGGAGAGCCTAAGGCGCGCAGGGTCATCAGGGCTGGGTGATCGAAGGAAGAAAGCACAAATCGTTCGGGGCGGGATTCCGCCTGCAACACATCAAGCAATTCCGCTTCGATTCCGGGATAGATGGAGCTGCCGGCCTTCAATTCGATGTTGATCATCAAATCGGTATCGCGAAACACGGCGAGGACTTCATCAAGGGTGGGCAGGATCTGTTTTGGATAATTGCCCTTCCAGATGCCCAGATCGTATTTTGCGAGGGCGGTGTAATCGGTCTCGCCGATCACCAGGGGAACTCCTGCGGTGCGTTTGAGGTCGAAATCATGGTGGACCACGAGGATGCCGTCCTTGGTGCGATGGAGATCGAACTCCACGCCGTCCGCTCCCTCTTCAATGGCTTTTTGGAAGGCGAGCAGGGTGTTTTCCGGGTAATTTCCCGAGGCGCCTCGATGTGCGAATATTTTCATTTTTTCCTCCGAAATAATAAATTTATAAATTCATTATAACCCTTTGGATTTTTTTTGTATAATAGGAATATGGAGATGAAAATGCGAACAGAAATAGAAAAGAAGAAGATTATGCGCGTCGCCCTTTTTGCGGGGGAATTGACTCTGCGTTACGGCGGGGAAACTTACCGTGTGGAGGAGACGATTGAACGGATGTGCCGAGCGCGAGGATTGATGCATGTCAGTCCTTTTGCCGTGCCCACGGGGATCTTTTTGTCCGATGATCGCCTGGATGGATTCAGTTTTATCAAGCGAATCAAATCCAGAAGCATCGACTTAAAGCGAATTACAGAATTAAATGATTTGGTCAGAAAATATTGCGGAGGAAAATATACGGAAGACGAGATGCTGGTTGCCCTGAAAAAAATTGCCACGGATTCCAGCTATCGAAGATGGCATGTTGTTGTTGGGGCCGGTGTCAGCGCGGCTTTTTTCGCTCTCTTGGCCGGGGGCAATGGCCGAAGCTTTGCCGTATCCCTAGCCATGGGGATGCTGATTACCTTTTTGCGGCAGACTATGATAAGAAAAACATTGACGACCATGATGGCCGATGGAGTTTCTGGATTCTTAGTGGCGATTTTTGCGGTGTTTGCGCAGCGTCTGGGATTGATGAATGATTTGGCACCAGTCATTATTGGAAATATGATGCCCCTGGTGCCGGGCGTCGCCTTTACCAACGGGCTGCGTGATTTGATCCATGGGGATCTTGTTTCGGGCATTGCCCGGGTAGTGGAAGCGATTTTGATTGCCTTTTCCATTGCCTTGGGGGTTGGAATCGCGTTGCAGCTTTTTGTGGGAGGAGGACTCTAGGATGGAAGAATTACTTTATGCGTTTTTTGCGACCATCGGATTTGCTGTTGTGTTTCGGGCACCCTTTCGAGCGATCATTCCGGCGGGCTTGATTGGCGGAGTGGGATGGAGCATCTATGCGCAGTTTGAACAAAGCGGTATGGAATTGGCGGTTGCCGCCTTTTTTTCTGCATTGGCCATTGGGATCTTTGGGGAGATTTTTGCGAAGCAATTAAAAATGCCGGCAACGACCTTTGTCGTTCCCGGCATTGTAACCATCGTTCCCGGTTATGCAATTTATCAATCGGTTCTCTATCTGATTCGAAGAGAGACAACAGCCGCTTCTGTGGAGGCAGCCAATGTCGCATTGATTGGGGTCGGCATCGCCGTGGGGATCTTGATGGCTTCTTCGGTGAGCCGTGTAATCCTTAGACGGTTTCGGGATACCAACGGGGGATTCGGTGCATAGCCAAGATTCCTTCCAATTGCTTGGCGGTTTCGCCGGCCACTGGAATTAAGACTGGCGGATCGGATTCGTTCCGCAGATAGAGGGTTGCCTGGGTGTCGGACAGGCGATAGCCCTGGATGCGATCATAGGCCAAAAGTCCTGTGGGATTCGCGTAGGCGAGGTGCCCATTGGGATCGGGAATCATGATCCGCACGTCAAAGCCGAGGATCAGGATATGATGCCGGGTGCAAGAAATGGCGAGATTCTTTCTGCTGAAGCGCAATAGCCCCAGATATGCCAAGACTGCAATTGCGGCAATGGCGATGCGAGCCAGGCTGAGGCCGCCCGCACGGATGGCGGGCAGAAGCAGGATCAACAGAATCAGACCCAGACCGCCGGCGCTGTCAATCGGACGAAACCGAGGATTGGAAAATTGGAGCAGGCTGGTTTCCTGTTGGAGTTGCTTCTTGGCTTGACGGCTTTGAAGCGCGCCGTAAACCAGGAAAAAGAATAGAAGCGCGGTGCCATAGGTTGCCGTTGAGATCCATTCCGCCAGAGCCGGTTGTGACTGGATCCACCCGTTGACGGGAGCGGAGACGATGGCGATGGCTCCAAAACTTGCGAGAATTGCAACTAGCAGCGCGAATGCGCTTTGTGTTCGTTTCATTTTGTTCACCTCTCAATGGAATGATTATATCAAGGAAAATCCAAGAAAAAAAGAGGCTGTTATGAATAATGAAGTACAAGCGGTATTGGACAAGCTGCCAGGATCTCCTGGCGTTTATATTATGCGCGATCAATCGGGGACTGTAATCTATGTGGGCAAGGCGGTTTCCTTGCGCAATCGGGTTCGGCAATACTTTCAGCCTTCCAATTGGAAGATCCCCAAGGTGGCGTCCTTGGCGGAACAGATTGCCAATCTGGATTACGTGTTGACGGATTCGGAGATTGAGGCTTTGGTGCTGGAAGCCAATCTGATCAAGAAGTATCAGCCCAAGTTTAATGTTCTGTTGCGGGACGACAAGCAGTATCCCTATATCCAGGTGACTACCCAGGAGATGTATCCGCGGGTGGTTAAGGTGCGGGATCGTGAGAAGATGCAGGGGAAGTTTTTCGGTCCCTTTGTCAGCGGTCATGCCGTCAATCTGGTTATGGCGCATCTCAGACGGCAGGTGCCACTGAGGACCTGTTCCCTCGCCTTGGATGGAACCCGAAAGCTGAAGCGACCCTGCCTGAACTATGATCTGGGCCGTTGTCTGGGTCCCTGTCAGGGCGGGGTTTCGACGGAGATTTACGAGGAGCATGTACAGCGGGCAATCAAGGTGCTCGGCGGCAAGGACCGGGGATTGCAAAAGAACCTGCAGGACAGGATGATCACAGAAGCGGCGCAGATGAACTATGAATCGGCCGCGGAGATGCGAGACCTGTTGGAGGCCTTTAAGCAGATCACCGAGAAGCAAAAGATGGTGGAGATGAATCGAGAGGATCGGGATGTGGTCGGGATCGCTCAAAATAAGACCCACACCGTCGCCTATGTGTTTTTTCTGAGAAACGGCAAGATTCAAGGACACGATCATTTTCTTTTGGACGGTGGAGAAGGACAACCCGTCGGGGAAATTCTTTCAGCCTTTATTCGGCAATTTTATTCCGGCACGGCCTATATCCCGCGGGAGATTCATATGGAGCTGCCCGCGGATGATATGGAGCAGATCGAGACCTGGCTCTCTCAGGTGCGGCAAGGACCCGTGCATCTGATGGTGCCTCAGCGGGGAGACAAGCGCAAGATGGTTCGGTTGGCGAAGAAGAACGCCGAGAACCTGGTCAATCGCCGCGCCAAGGAAGTTCTTCATCGCCGGGAGCATGGGAAATCTTTGATGGCGAACCTGCAAGAGGTGTTGTGCATGGACACCCAGCCCAAGCGGCTGGAGGCCTATGACATCTCTAATCTCCAATATGCGGAGATCGTTGGGGCCATGGTGGTCTTTGAGGATGGGGTCAAGAAGAATCAGGATTATCGACGCTTTAAGATTCGAAGCTTGCAGGGACCCGATGACTATGAGAGTTTTCGAGAAATGATGAGAAGGCGCATTCAACGGGGGCTGAAAGAGCAAAATGAAAGCGGCAATAGCCGCAAGGGATTCGCTCGATTCCCGGATCTGATTTTGGTGGATGGAGGCAAGGGGCAGATCTCTGCCGTGCAAACTGTTTTGGATGAATGCGGGGTTGTGATTCCCATCTGCGGGATGGTAAAGGATGATCATCACCGCACCCGCGCCCTGATTTTCGAGGGCCGGGAGATCGATCTGAAAGCCCATAGACATCTCTTTCAACTGATCACTCAGATCCAAGACGAGGTGCATCGCTTTGCCATCACCTATCACCGGAAACTGCGAAAAAAAACCATGGTGCGATCGGAGTTGGATCAAATCGAGGGAATTGGCGAGAAACGCAGAAATGCCCTGTATCGGGTGTTTGGAACCATCGACGCCATTGCCGAAGCCGATGTTGAAGCCTTGACGCAGGTGCCGGAAATGAACAGGCGAGCCGCGGAGGCGGTTGCCGCGTATTTTAAGATGAAAACCTCTTCCAAAGAGGCGGAGAATCCCATACAATAGGAGTGAACACACGGAGGTGTAAACATGGCAGAAATTAAAATAGAAGAGTTTATCGAGGAGATGGGATTGGAAGTGATTCATCGCGCCCAAGATCCCACGATCTTCTTAATGGAAGCGGACATCAATCGTCCAGGATTGCAATTGGCGGGATACTTTGATTTTTATTCTTCTCATCGTTTGCAGGTCATTGGATTTGTGGAATGGTCATATTTGGAAGAGTTGCCGGAGGAATTGGCAAAGGAACGCTTGCACCGCATATTAAAGGAAGATATTCCTGCATTGATCATTTGTCGGGATCAAGAGGTGAACCCGTATATTTTGGAATACGCGAAGCAGTATGATCGCAATGTGTTCCGAAGCAGGTTGGCAACCTCGCGGTTTATTACGAAAACCGTGAACTATTTGGATCGTCTTTTGGCGCCGATGCTGACCCTGCATGGGGTTTTAGTCGATGTCGACGGCGTGGGGATCTTGATTCAAGGAGAGAGCGGCGTCGGAAAGAGCGAGACCGCCTTGGAATTGATCAAACGCGGCCATCGTCTTGTTGCCGATGACGCGGTGAAGATCAAGTTGATCGACGGGAAGCTTTTGGGCAACGCGCCGGAATTGATCCGATACTTTTTGGAGGTGCGGGGAATTGGCATTATCAATGTGAAGGAACTCTACGGGGTTGGTGCGATTCGCAACTCGAAAACCATCCATCTTGTGATGCAATTGGAGTTGTGGGATGACACCAAGGCCTATGATCGCATTGGAATGGATGATCACTTTACGTCCATTTTGGGCAAAGAGGTGCCGGAATTAACCCTGCCGGTTCGTCCCGGTAGAAACTTGGCTATGATTATCGAGACTGCGGCGAAAAATCAACGCCAAAAGAGCATGGGTTATAATGCGGCGCAGGAATTGAATGATCGAATTTTGCGGAAAACGACAGGAGGCAAATAATCATGAGGATTGGCATTGATGTAGGAGGAATGAGCTTTAAAGGAGGAATCGTTAATCCGGAGGGTGAGATTCTTTATACCCATGTGGAATCCACGGAAGATTTGTTCGGTTACCCGGCCATGGAGGAAAAACTCTTCTTCCTGGTGGATCAGCTATTGGCCAAGGCGAAAACTGAGGGCTGGAGCATCGAGTCCATCGGGGTCGGTGTGCCGGGCCTTGCGGATGTTGAGTCGAATATGGTGGTGTACTGCACCAACCTCGGCTGGAACAACGTTCCCTTGGGAAGCCATTTGAAAGAACGCTACGGATTGCCAACCTTTATGGATAACGATGCAACCGTGGCTGGGATCGCGGAAAGTGCCAAAGGCTGCACGCAGGGCGTGGCGAATTCTGTTTTTATCACCCTGGGAACCGGGGTCGGCGGCGGGATTATCGTCAACGGCAAGGTGACCAGCGGCGCCCACAACAAGGGATCCGAGATTGGGCACATGATTGTCGGGGAAAACTTCTACACCTGCAATTGCGGAAACAACGGCTGCTTGGAGACCTTTGCGTCCGCTACAGCTTTAATGAAGGATTTCCAGCGTCGAGTTGAAGCGGGAGAGGCGACCGCACTATGTGCGGACTCCAAAGAAGCCAAGCGTGTAACGGCTAAGGAGATCTTCGACGGCGCCAAGGCGGGGGATCCGGCAGCGGAGATGTCCGTTAAGCGCCTTGCCAAATATTTGGGAATCGGTCTTGCCAATGTGGTGAATATGCTGGATCCTGAAGTTATCGCCCTGGGCGGCGGCGTGTCGCGAGCGGGAGATTTTCTTTTGAATCAGGTGGAAGCGGAGATGCGGAAACGCTTGGTTTTCAAAGAGGGAGAGCAGACAAGACTGGAGATTGCACAGCTTTCCAACGATGCGGGGATCATTGGCGCGGCCATGCTGGCGAATTACAAATAAAACCAACATATGAAAATTTCGTCAACAGTGAAAATCGTTTTCATTCTGCAAAAAAAATAGAACGAAAACAATATTTTGTAATTATTTGACGGGATGAAATTCAAAAACTATAATGGTACTGTGTTAATATATGTATCCATATATGGATACCGATTTTATGAGGGGGTCTTTGTTTATGGCGAAAGTTTTTAAAACGATGGACGGAAATACCGCAGCAGCTCATGTAGCGTACGCGTTTACTGATGTAGCGGCAATTTTTCCGATTACTCCATCTTCACCAATGGCAGAATATGTTGATCTTTGGGCTGCAAACGGTCTGAAAAACATTTTTGGTCAAACGGTGAAAGTTGCAGAATTGCAATCTGAGGGTGGTGCTTCAGGTGCGGTTCATGGTTCATTGGCGGCAGGTGCCTTGACGAGTACATTTACAGCGTCACAAGGTTTGTTGTTGATGATTCCAAATATGTACAAAATTTCTGGTGAATTGTTGCCAGGCGTATTCCACGTATCAGCACGTGCGGTTGCAGGACATGCATTGTCAATCTTTGGCGATCATTCCGACGTAATGGCAGCGCGCCAAACTGGATTCGCGATGCTTGCATCAGGTTCTGTACAAGAGGTAATGGATCTAGGTGGAATTGCTCACTTGGCAGCCATTGAAACACGCATTCCTTTCGTTCATTTCTTCGACGGCTTTAGAACATCTCACGAGATTTCTAAAATCGAAGTGATGGATTACAAAGAGTTTGTACGTTTGACTGATTTTGAAGCGGTTAACACGTTCCGTAACAACGCATTGAATCCGGAGCATCCGGTAACGCGCGGTACGGCGCAAAACCCTGACATCTTCTTCCAAGCAAAAGAATCTGCAAACAAGTTCTACGATGTGGTTCCTGGTGTTGTTCAGAAATACATGGACGAGATCACAAAAGTGACTGGCCGTGAATACAAATTGTTCAACTACTACGGAGCACCAGACGCTGAGCGTGTAATCGTTGCGATGGGTTCTGTAACAGAAACTGCAGAAGAAACAATTGATTACTTAATGGCAAAAGGCGAAAAAGTTGGTTTGTTGAAGGTACGTTTGTACCGTCCTTTCGCGGCAGAAGCATTCTTGGCGGCAATGCCTAAGACTGCAACGAAAATCGCGGTATTGGATCGAACCAAAGAGCCAGGTTCATTGGGTGAGCCGCTATACTTGGACATTCAATCCGTATACTACGCACAAGAAACACGACCAGTGATTGTTGGCGGACGTTATGGCTTGGGTTCTAAGGACACTACGCCTTCACAAATCAAGGCTGTTTACGACAACTTGAAATTGGACGCGCCGAAGAACCAATTCACATTGGGCATCAACGACGACGTTACGCACACTTCATTGGAAGTTGGCGAAACAATCATTACAGAACCAGAAGGAACAATTCGTTGCAAGTTCTGGGGCTTGGGATCTGACGGTACAGTTGGAGCGAACAAAAACTCCATCAAAATCATCGGTGACCATACAGATATGTACGCGCAAGGCTACTTCTCGTATGACTCGAAGAAGTCCGGCGGCGTAACCGTATCTCACCTTCGTTTCGGCAACAGCCCAATCCGTTCCACATACTTGATCAGCGAGGCTGACTTCGTTTCTTGTTCAAAAGAAGCGTATGTCAACCAATATGATATACTTGACGGATTGAAAAAAGGCGGAAAATTCCTATTGAACACAGTTTGGTCTGTGGAAGATTTGGAAGAAAAGCTTCCTGCATCAATGAAGCAATACATCGCCAACAACGAAATCAAGTTCTACATCTTGAATGCGACTGACAAGGCGCAAGAGATGGGACTTGGAAATCGTACAAACACAATTCTTCAATCTGCATTCTTCAACCTTGCGAACGTAATTCCTTTCGAGGAAGCGAAGCAATACATGAAGGACGCCGTAGTGAAGTCTTACGGTAAAAAAGGTCATAAGATCGTTGAAATGAACCATAATGCAATCGACGCCGGTGCGGACGCAGTGGTAGAAGTTGCGGTTCCAGCCGCTTGGAAAACAGCGACTGACGAGCAAATGACTTTGGAAAACATTGCAGCTCCTGCATTTATCGAAAACATCCTACGTCCTGTAAACGCACAAAAAGGCGACAACTTGCCAGTTAGCGCGTTCGAAGGCCGTGAAGATGGTACTTTCGACAACGGTTCAGCAGCATACGAGAAGCGCGGCATCGCGGTTAACGTACCGGTATGGATCGAAGACAAATGTATCCAATGTAACCAATGTGCTTTCGTTTGTCCTCATGCATCAATTCGTCCGTTCCTATTGAACGAAGAAGAGCTTGCAAATGCACCTGAAGCTGTGAAAACAACAGTGAAAGACGCAAAGGGCAAAGGATTGGAAGGACTTTCATACAAGATCCAAGTTTCCACTTTGGATTGTACAGGTTGCGGAAACTGTGCAGACATCTGTCCAGTACAAGCGCTTGAGATGAAATCTCTTGCTACACAAGTCGATACAGAAGTTCCTAACTGGGATTACATGATCGGCAAAGTAGAAGACAAAAACGTGATGACTCCAAACACTGTCAAAGGATCTCAATTCGTTCGTCCATTGTTCGAATTCTCCGGCGCATGTGCGGGTTGTGGCGAAACGCCTTACATGAAGGCTGTTACACAGTTGTTCGGAGATCGCATGATGATCGCGAACGCGACTGGTTGTTCTTCAATCTGGGGTGGTTCTGCTCCTACTACACCATATACAACAAACTCTCAAGGTCAAGGTCCTGCATGGGCGAACTCGTTATTCGAGGACAACGCTGAGTTTGGATACGGTATGGCTTTAGCGACTGAGAAGATCCGTGAAGCGGTTGCAATCCAAATGGATGCATTGGCAAACATGGAAATTCCTGCAGACGTGAAAGCAGTTTGCGAAGAGTGGTTGGCTGGTGCGCAAGACGGACAAGCATCCAAGATTGCAGCAGCAAAAGTCAAAGACCTTCTTGGCAAAGACCTAGGTAGCGAAGAAGCCAATGCGGCGTGGGCAGCGGTAGCTGAGAAGAAAGATTTCTTGGTTAAGCGTTCACAATGGATCGTTGGTGGAGACGGTTGGTCTTACGATATTGGATACGGTGGATTGGATCACGTTCTTGCTTCTGGCGATGATGTGAACGTAATCGTATTCGATACGGAAGTATACTCAAATACAGGCGGCCAAGCTTCTAAAGCGACTCCAACTGCAGCCGTAGCGAAATTCGCGGCAGCGGGCATGAGAACGAAGAAGAAAGACTTGGGCATGATGGCTGCAACTTACGGTTATGTCTATGTGGCACAAACTTCAATGGGTTCTAATAAGAATCAATTTATGAAAGCCTTGATTGAAGCGGAAGCCTATAAAGGACCTTCATTGATCATCTGTTATGCGCCATGTATTAACCACGGCATCAAAGTGGGCATGGGTAAAACACAAGATCGCATGAAATTGGCCGTAGATTCAGGTTACTGGCATCTATACCGCTTCAACCCAGAGTTGAAGAAACAAGGTAAGAATCCTTTCACTTTGGATTCAAAACCGCCAACAGCAAGCTTCCAAGAATTCCTTCAAGGAGAAGTTCGTTATTCATCATTGATGAAGACCTTCCCGGAAGTAGCGGAAGAATTGTACGCACAAGCTGAAGTAGATATGAATGAGCGCTACGCTGGCTATGTACGAATGGCAGAGATGGAGTACTAAGAAACATACAAGGGGGAGACGTTCGCGTCTCCCCTTTTTCTTGTCTAAAGCCCGAAAAATAGAGTATACTAGAAGGGATTAAAAACAAAGGATGAGTGGGAAATGAATTGGGAAAACCTATATGAAAGACTAACAACCATTAATTCGAAAATTCGGGTTTATCAAGATGAACCCATGAAAAAACATACAAACTTTCGGCTGGGCGGACCAGCTGCCCTTCTGGTGATCCCAGAGACGGAAGCGGCGCTTATTGCGACCGTGCAAACGGTGCGGGAAACGCAGGCGCCGATGCTTTTGATCGGCAACGGCACCAACCTCTTGATTCGCGATGGGGGATTCCCCGGAATTGTAGTGAAGATCAATCATCAGGGCATGAAGGCTGTTACGGTGGAAGGCACAAAGATTACCGCGGAGGCAGGGGCTCTCTTGAGCACGGTTTCCAAGCGCGCGCAGCAGGCGGGCCTGTCCGGCTTGGAATTTGCGGGCGGAATCCCGGGAAGCCTGGGCGGAGCCGTATATATGAATGCGGGCGCCTATGGTGGAGAAATGAAGGATGTCGTCACCTCCGTTCGAGTCCTGAATCAATCGGGCGAAGTGTCGACGTTTACACGAGAGGAGCTTGCCTTTGGGTATCGCACCAGCCGGTTCCATCAGGCGGGCGATATCGTGTTGTCTGTGACCATGGAATTGATGGAAAAGGATCCCGGCGAGATCCTTTTGACCATGAAGGAGTTGGATTTTAAACGAACATCCAAACAGCCTTTGGACAAGCCCAGCGCCGGCAGCACCTTTAAGCGGCCGGAGGGAGATTACGCGGGTCGTTTGATCGACGTGGCGGGTCTTCGCGGGCTTCGATATCGAGGTGCGCGGGTATCGCCCAAGCATTGCGGGTTTGTGATCTTGGACGGCGAGGGATGCGCCAAGGATGTGGAAACGCTGATTGGCATGATTCAAAAGACGGTCTTTGATCAATTTGGCGTGCAGTTGGAAAGAGAAGTCATTATTCTTGGAGACGAGAAGGGAGACGGAGATGAATAGATCAACACCCGAATCCATGGAATTCGTCATTGTAACGGGTTTGTCCGGCGCGGGCCGGTCCCAGGCAGCCAATGTCTTGGAAGATTTGGGCTATTTCTGCATGGACAATGTGCCGCCGCAATTGCTGCCGCAATTCGCGATTCTGCATCAGTCTTCCGAATTTCGTGTGAAAAAGGTTGCCGCCGTGGTGGATATCCGGGGCGGGGAATATTTTCAGGATCTTTTTGATGTGCTTGAGCAATTTGAAGCAGAAGGACACAGCTACCGCATCCTCTACCTGGACTGTCAGGACGAGGTGCTGGTGAAGCGATACAAGGAACATCGCCGGCCGCATCCCATGAATCCGGACGGCAGCATCTTGGACGGCATCAAGAAGGAACGCCAGACATTAAGCCGGATCTTTGAACTGGCGCAGTTTGTCATCGATACCTCCAGTCTGACCCTGGGCAAGTTGCGGGAACGGATTATTGAGGAATTGAACGGCGGAGACGGAAGCGATCTGTTCAAGCTGAATGTGATTTCCTTTGGATTCAAGCATGGGATTCCCTTGGAAGCCGACCTGGTATTCGATGTGCGATTCTTGCCGAATCCCTTTTATATTCCGGAGCTTCGCACCAAAACGGGAAATGACAAAGAGGTGCAGGATTATGTCATGGGCTTTGAAGACGCGGGAGTTTTCTTGGAACAGGTTTTGAACATGCTGAACTTCTTGATCCCTCGGTATCAAAGAGAGGGCAAGCAGCGCTTGGTGCTGGCTATTGGCTGCACCGGCGGAAAGCATCGTTCCGTGACCCTCGCCAATCGAATCTATGAATCGATGCAAGCGGATGCGGAGTACGCCACGAACCTGATCCATCGAGATGAAATGAAGGCGGGAAAATAACATGGAAAAAATGAATCGAAGAGTTGTAGTGATTGGCGGAGGGACGGGGACCTCCGTTCTTTTGTCCGGTCTGAAGCATCATTTTAATGATGTGGCTGCCGTGGTTACGGTGGCGGATAACGGCGGAGGCTCCGGCGTCTTGCGGGAAGACCTGGGGATGCTGCCCCCGGGGGATGTCCGGGCCTGCCTCTTGGCTTTGGCGGACATAGAGCCCGCCATGGAAAAAATGATGAACCACCGATTTACCCAAGGGCGATTGAAGGGGCAGAATTGCGGAAACCTCTTGATAGCAGCCATGACGGAAATCTATGGGGATTTTGGCGTTGCCATTGAAAAGTTGTCCTCGGTTCTGCGGGTGAATGGGCGAGTCTATCCCATGACGCTGAAGGATGTCAATCTGGCGGCCTGTCTTTCTTCCGGGGTGAAGGTCTACGGAGAGTCTCAAATTCCCCTGGAAGCCATGAAACGCGGGGAGCGAATCCAGCGGATCTGGCTGGAACCTGAAGAGGTGGATGCGCCTGCGGAATCGGTGGAAGCCATCGCTTCGGCGGATTGCATTATCCTGGGCCCCGGCAGTTTGTATACCAGCATTCTGCCCAATCTTTTAGTACGAGAATTGCGGGAAGCCATTGCTCGGGCAAAGGCGCCGCGGGTCTATGTGTCCAATATCATGTCTCAACCCGGTGAAACCGATGGATTTACGGTTCAGGATCATGTGCAGGTAATACGGGATCATGGCGGAATTGGATTGATGGATTTTTGCCTCATCCATACGGGCGATGTGCCGGCGAAAGCATTGGCGCGCTATGAAGAGGATGGTGCTCACTTGATTTCCTATCGAAAGGAAGAGGGCGAGCAATTGCATGCGTGGGGAATTCAACCCATTGCGGCTTCCTTTGTGGAGGTGTCGAAAGGCTATATTCGCCACGACGCCCATGCGATTTCTCGAGAGATCCAAGCGATTCTCACCCACAAGCGGTAGGGAAATTTATACAGACTTTCTACAAATTATGGTATAATGAACCTATAATAAGAGATGGGGGAATCCCGATGAGACGAGAACGGAGTGCAGGTGGTGTAGTCGTATTTCATAATTCCATATTGTTGTTGAAAAAATTCAATGGCGATTGGGTATTGCCCAAGGGACGAATCGAACCCGGGGAATCCATGGAGGAGGCAGCCGTGCGTGAAGTTTTCGAAGAAGGCGGCGCCCGAGGAACCATTATCAAGTATCTACGATCCATCGAATACAGCTTCAATTCAACGCGGTTTAATCGTAAACAAAAGGTCGTCAAAAAAGTGCATTGGTTTTTGATGGAGGTTACGAGCATGCGGTCAAAACCGCAAAAGGAAGAAGGCTTTGTCGAGGCGAAATATATATCCATGGCGCGAGCAGTCGAAATTGCGAAGCATGATGACGAGCGCGACGTTATTCGGATGGCCATCGAAGAGATGAGGGTTGTGTAAAGAATGTCATTTTCTGTAAAAGTTAAGAACGAGCTTTGCCGATTGGCAGTGCCGCATCATTTCCACGCGCGCACAGAGCTCTTTGGATTTGCCCAGACCCTGGATTTGGCTTGGGAAGAGGCTGACTTTGTCTTTGTCACCGAGAATGCGGCAACGGCGCGACGATTCTATTCTCTGTTGAAGATGGTGGAACCGGAGGGTTTGAATCTTGAGGTGGAGCGGCAAGTTTATAAAAAGAGACACAGCATTTATCAATTCGATTTTCATTCCGCTAATCTTCGGGATCAATTGGTTCATCCCCCTGCCTATGAGCGCAGCGGAGAATACCGGGATTTTTTAAGGGGAGCTTTCTTGGGGGCTGGATCCATCAGTGATCCGGAGAAGACCTATCACTTGGAGATTGTCACTCAGAATCAGGCTCAGGGGAAACGGCTGGAAATCGCTATGGAACACTTTAACTTGAAGCCCAAGCAGATCACCCGAAAAGAACATACGGTGGTGTACCTGAAAGAGGGTGAACAGATTTCGGATTTTTTAACCATTGTGGGTGCAACTGTTGCCATGATGGCTTTTGAAAATATACGCGTTGTCAAAGAGATGCGCAACAATGTCAATCGATTGGTGAACTGCGAAACGGCAAACCTGTCGAAGACCATTAACGCGTCTGTGGATCAGCAGCGAGCTATCGAAATGATCGAGCGCAATCGCGCTTGGGATGATCTGCCGAATCACCTGAAGGAATTGGCTGAACTTCGGATGGCTTATCCGGAAGCCAGCCTCCGGGAATTGGGCGAGATGCTACAGCCGCCTATTGGTAAGTCCGGTGTCAATCACCGCTTAAAGAAGTTAATGCAGATAGCTGATGAACTACATGAGAAGGAGGAAGGAAAATGCTGAAAAAAAGAGTTACAGTGAAATTAAAAACCGGATTGCATGCAAGACCTGCTGCCAGGTTCGTTCAGACAGCCAGTGATTTCCGTTGCAAGATTACGATTGAAAAGGGAAATAATATTGTGAATGCAAAAAGCATCATGGGCATCATGGCCTTGGGTGTCGATCAAGGCGAGGAAATCGTTATCCGCACCGAGGGCGAGGATGAGAAGGCCGCATTGGATACATTGTTGGAAATTTTGGCAAGCATCGAATAAACATTCTTACGAATTCTTACAGAATGTTAAATACTTCTTGGTTCCCCGTATAATGGAGGGGAATGGAGGAAGCGATTATGTATGATAAGATACTAGGTGTTTTATTGGGGGCAGCAGTCGGTGACGCCATGGGTGCTGCTACTGAGTTGCGTACTCCTGATGAAATCTTTCAAACTTTTGGTCACTGGGTGACGGATTTTGAAATCCCGCCGGCGGATGCATTTGCTGGCGGCCGAAAAGCGGGACAGATCACCGATGATTTCAGTTCCGCGTATTTTACGATTCGAGCCATCTTGGCTGCAAGTGGAAAAATTACCCCGCAGATAGCAAAAGCGGGGATTTTGTCTTGGGCGAAAAGCGAGTATTTTGAAACCTTTGCCGGTCCCACTACAAGAGCGGCGATTCAACAGCTGATCGAAGAGGGACATTTGAAGGAAAGTTCTCTATTGGGGAGATGCGGCAAGGCAACCAATGGCGCGGCCATGAAGGCCTTTGTCGGCGGTGTTTTTAAACCGGGGAATTGGGACTTGGCAATTGACGCGGCGATTTCCATCGCGGAAGTGACGCATCCCTATCATCTTTGTCTATCTGGCGCGGCTGCCGTTGCGGCGGCGGTTAGTGAGGCTATTACGGAAGAGGCAACGGTGGATTCCATTTTTGAGGCGGGCATCTACGGCGCGAAACGCGGGGCGGAAATTGGAATTGAACGGGGCTTTCAGATTGCCGGCCCATCGGTTGTGAAACGGATGGAATGGGCGAGGGAGATCGTGTCCAGAGAAGAGGATCCCGTTGCGGGATTATGTGCAATACGAGAAATTATCGGTACGGGCATTCATGTGTCGGAATCGGTTCCAGCAGTCTTTGGGATTCTTTGTCTATCGAAAGGGGATGCCGATAAGGGCATTCAGTATGCCGTCAACATCGGTGACGATACCGACACCATCGCGACGATGGCGGGGGCAATTTTGGGTGGATTGAACGGTGCGTCCGGCTGGGGCGACCGATACCTTTCAATTATAGAAGAACGCAATCAGATGGATCTTCGGTTATTGACGGAGGAGATTCTTCAGATGCAGTCGAGGGGAGAACAGGATGTATACAGTATTTATCGGGAGCAACGCGATTGACGAATATTACGATTGCAGCAATTATCCCCGAGAAGGGGATAAGGCGATGGTGAACTACCTGGGAAGTTTCGCGGGAGGCATGATCGCCAATTCGGCTTGCATCTTTGCGGCGACGGGGGAAACCGCCCTGATGATTGATCAGGTGGGAATGACGACCTCGGACGAGCTGATCCTGCGTGATTTAACGGTTCACAAGGTTGATACGGCGGGCATTACGCGGTCCCCCACGACCCAAGGATATCGCTGCCATATTTATCGCACCAAACAGGAGAGCACGATTTTTGTGATCGAAGGGCAAAAAGAGCGTTATCGCTTAAATGAGCAGCAATTTAATTATATTGAAAACGCGAAAGCGATCTATTCAACGGTGCATGAACTCAAGAACTTAATCAACTTGCCGGAACTTATGTCCCTCATTCGAGTGAAAAAACTAATTCTTATGCTGGATGTGGAAGATAATGCCTTTGACAGTTTTGAAATTGACAAGGCTATTATTGATCAAGCGACGATTATCTCCTTTAGCGAGTCTGGCTACAACAAGATGAAAACGGAACTCGGGGACCAGACAATCGCTCGACTCTTGAATAACGAACAAAAAAAAATCCTGATTACGCGGGGCGAGCAGGGAGCGGAACTGCATACCCTTGCCGGTGTAATCAAGCAGGAAGCAAGACCTGCGGAGGTCGTCGACACAACAGGTGCCGGAGATACATTTAACGCGATCTTTCTTTATGGTAGAATAAAGGGAATGGACGATCGTGAAGCGTTGGAAAACGCGATTCAATTCAGTTCCAAGGCCACGGAATGCATGGGGCCCAGGGGATGTATTGAAGAGATAAAGAAGGCGTTTCGATAGAGTCCATTGGGCTCTATTTTTTATTTTGGGAGGAAAAAAATGGGATTTACACATTTACATGTGCATACGGAATATAGCCTCTTGGATGGCGCCTCCCGCATTGAGACACTTTTGGATCGGTGTCAGGAATTGGGGATGAACCGCATCGCCATCACGGATCACGGAGTGATGTACGGGGTGGTTCAGTTTTATAAGGCTGCCAAGAAAAGAGGGATGGAACCCATCCTGGGCTGTGAGATCTATGTGACTCGGGGAGACGATCGGGCGCAAAAACAGGGGCGAGAGCGGGACTATGCCCATCTGGTGCTCTTGGCGGAGAATGAAATCGGATACAAGAACCTGATGAAGCTGGTAACGGAAGGCTTTGTCCATGGGTTTTACTATAAGCCGCGGGTGAGCATTCCTTTTTTACGGGATCATTCGGAGGGGCTGATTGCCCTGAGCGCCTGCTTGGCGGGCGAGGTGCAGCAAGCCTTGTTGAGAAATCAATACGAGCAAGCCAAGGAGTTGGCACTGGAATATGCCGATATCTTTGGCGAGGATAATTTTTATCTGGAGCTGCAGGATCATGGGATGGACGAGCAGCGGATGGTGAATCGCTATCTGCGTCAGCTGGCCATGGAAACGAAGCTGCCTTTGGTGGCGACCAACGATGTTCACTATGTCAATCGAGAGGACGCTGCGGTGCAGGATGTTCTTTTATGCATCCAGACGGCGAGGACTGTGGATGAAGAGAATCGCATGCGCTTTCCTTCGGATGAATTCTATCTGAAATCCGAGGAGGAGATGGCGAAGCTCTTTCCGCGGGAGGCACTGGATAATACAGAGCGAATTGCCGATCGCTGCCATGTGGAACTGGAATTTGGAAACCTCCATCTGCCTCAATTCACGGCACCGGAAGGTTTGACCAACCATGCCTATTTGCGCCAGCTTTGCGTGGCGGGACTGAAGGAGCGATACGAGACGATTACTCCGGAAATCCAGGAGCGGTTCGAGTATGAGTTGGAGGTCATCGAGGGAATGGGCTATGAGGATTATTTCCTTATCGTTTGGGACTTTATTCGCTATGCCAGGGAAAATAATATTATTGTGGGACCGGGACGGGGATCCGCGGCGGGGAGCATTGTCTCCTATAGTCTGGAGATTATTGATATCGATCCCCTCAAATACGATCTTCTCTTTGAACGTTTTTTGAATCCGGAACGGGTTTCCATGCCGGATATCGATATCGACTTCTGCTATGAGCGTCGAGGAGAGGTCATCGACTATGTCATTCAAAAATACGGAGCGGATCATGTTTCTCAGATCGTAACCTTCGGAACCATGGCGGCGCGGGCTGCCATTCGGGATGTGGGCCGTGCCTTGAATATTCCCTATGGAGAGGTGGATCGCGTTGCCAAGATGATTCCCATGGAGCTCCATATCACCATCGACAAGGCCTTGAAGGACAATGAGGAGCTACGAGTCCTCTATAGCGAAGATTCCACTGTAAAGCGCCTGATTGACGTCTCGCGTGCATTGGAGGGGACACCGCGCCATACTTCGACCCATGCGGCCGGCGTGGTGATCGCCAAGGAGCCGGTGGATCACTACGTGCCACTTTGCAGAAACGGAGATATCATCGCCACCCAGTACAATATGACGGAATTGGAAGAATTGGGGCTGTTGAAGATGGATTTCTTGGGGCTCAGGAACCTGACCATCATTCAGAAAGCTGTGGCCATGATCAAGGCAAACACCGGCAGGGAAATTGATCTGAACGAGGTGCCCTACGATGATGCAAAGGTCTATCAGATTTTCCAGAACGCCGAAACCCTGGGGGTTTTCCAATTTGAATCATCGGGGATGCGTGCCTTTCTCAAGGAATTGAAGCCGACGCGATTTGAAAACCTCATTGCCGCGAACGCCTTGTTCCGACCGGGTCCCATGCAGCAGATCCCGAGATATATCGCCAATAAGAACAGCAGCGCGCCTATTCAATACACCCATCCAAGCCTCGCGCCGATCCTGGCGGAGACCTACGGATGCATGGTCTATCAGGAACAGGTTATGCGGATTGTGCGAGACTTGGGCGGATACAGCTTCGGTCGATCCGACCTGGTGCGCCGTGCCATGGCCAAGAAGAAAATGAAGGTTATGGAAGAGGAGCGCAAAAATTTTGTTAAAGGCGCCCTGGAGCGAGACGTCGATGAAAGATCGGCGAACAAGATCTATGACGAGATGATCGACTTCGCGAAGTACGCCTTCAACAAGTCGCATTCGGCCGCTTATTCCTATCTGGCGTATCAGACAGCATGGCTGAAGGTCTACTATCCCGTTGAGTTTATGACCTCTCTCTTGACCAGTGTCATGGGGAGTTCCGATAATATTTATTCGTATATCCGTGAGGCCAAGCGCCTGGGGATTGAGGTGCTGCCTCCGGACATCAACGAGAGCGGCGCGAAGTTCAACACGGAAAACGGAAAGATCCGATTCGGCATGGCTGCCATCAAGAACGTAGGCAGCGGCGCCATTGAAGGGATTGCTGAAGAGCGAGCCAAGAATGGACAGTTCACCAGCCTCTATGATTTTCTCGATAGAGCGGATCTGGGCGCGGTGAACAAGCGAACCGTGGAGAGTCTGATCAAGGCGGGCGCCTTGGACGGTCTTCACATGCGCCGGTCTCAGATGCTCGCAATCTTTGAGGTGATGATCAACGAGATTCAGAACCAGCGAAGACGCACCCTGAGCGGACAATTTTCCCTCTTCGGAGAGGAGTCTCCGACGGAGATGGCGATTCCGATTCCGGATCTGCCGGCGTTTACCGAGCAGGAGAAGTTTGAAATGGAAAAGGAGATGACGGGCATCTATTTGTCGGGTCATCCTTTGGATCGTGTCGCCGATGCGATGGAGCAAAATACCAGCCATTCCTCCTTGGCATTTCGGGAACAGGATGAGGAATATCATGTGGGAAACCCAAGGAAATTGCGGGATGGACAAAGAGTGAAGATAGGCGGCATGGTTGCGGGTATGAAAGCATTAACAACAAAAACCGGCAAGCGCATGGCCTTTATGCAGCTGGAGGATCTGGAGGGCTTGGTGGAAGTCATTATTTTTCCAGAAGCCTACGAGAAGTATCACCAGCTATTGAACCCGGAGGAAATGGTGTATGTGACCGGGCGGGTGAACCTCAGCGACGAGGAAGCCGCCAAGGTCATCGCGCAAGATATTCGGGTACTCAAACCCATTCGAACGGTATATTTGCGTTTTCCTATACGAAATCAAGATCTGGAAGGCAAAATCAAGCGGCTCTTCGCGGAATACCCGGGAGATTCCGCCGTGGTTTGGCACTTTGTGAAAGATCGAAAGAGCTTTAAAACGCCCCAAGGCAAAGGGGTGAAAATCACGGGGCGGCTGGAAGAACGCCTGCGGGATCTGCTGGGAAAGGACAACGTAGTTATCCGTTAATTGTGTGAAAACTCTTCCTTTTTTGCAAGTTTTGTTATAAGATATTGAGTGATTTTTGTTTTATGCATGCAAAAATTTGTATTAAGGGTGTATGGATTTTTGGAGGGGTGTTTATGAAAGCAATTGCAGTGTTAACAAGTGGGGGAGATGCTCCGGGCATGAATGCGGCTATCCGCGCTATCGTCCGCAAGTCTATCTACCATGGATTGAAGATTTACGGGATCGAGGACGGCTATCAGGGCATGATAGAGGGCCACATCAAGGAAATGAACCTGGCGTCAGTTGGGGATATTATTCACCGCGGTGGAACGGTTTTGCGTTCAGCGCGATGCCTCGAGTTTAAGACGGTGGAGGGTCGTAAAAAGGCGATCAAGATCCTGGAGAAGTATGATATTGAAGGTGTTATTGTTATTGGCGGAGACGGTTCTTTTGTCGGGGCGCAAAAACTGGCCGAGATGGGCATTAATGCCATCGGAATTCCGGGAACCATTGACAACGATCTGGGATACACAAAGTATACAATTGGTTTTGATACGGCATTGAATACGGTTCTGGATGCGGTTTCTCGCGTGCGGGACACATCGTCTTCCCACAATCGAGTCAACGTGATTGAGGTAATGGGTCGAAATTGCGGCGATATCGCCTTGTATACGGGAATTGCCGGAGGCGCGGAAAGTATCGTGATCCCGGAAATTAACTTTAATATTGATCATATCTGCGATCGTTTGTTGCATGGCGTGAAGCGCGGCAAGAGACATAGCATTATTATGCTGGCAGAGGGAATTATGGAAACTCAAAAATTTGGCGAAACCCTGGAAGCGCGCACTGGTCTAGAGACCCGTGTTACCATCCTGGGGCACACCCAACGGGGCGGAAGTCCAACAGCCTTTGACCGAGTTATGGCGACCCGAATGGGTGCGGCTGCTGTTGATCTGCTTTTGGCGGATGAAAGCAATCGAGTCATTGGATATGACGGTGCGGAAATTTATGATATGGACATCCATGAGGCATTGGCAATAAAGCATCAAACGCGCGAGGACTTATATGAACTTGCTAAGATCCTGGCAATTTAGGAGGAAATATGAAAAAGACTAAGATTGTGTGTACGTTGGGTCCGGCAGCGGACTCGGATGATATTGTTCGATCGATGATGGAATCGGGTATGAACGTTGCCCGACAAAATTTTTCTCATGGTAACTTTGAAGAGCATAAGGAACGAATGGATCGTGTGAAGCGCATTAGCGCGGAACTGGAGAAACCCATTGCCATTATGTTGGATACAAAGGGTCCGGAAATCAGAATCAAATCCTTCAAGGACGGCATCGTTGAATTGCAAACGGGACAGGATTTCTTTCTGTCGATGGATCAAGAGTTGATTGGGGACGAGAACGGCATCGCCGTGACCTATGATCAACTGACCAACGATTTGGATGTAGGCAATATCGTGTTGATCGACGACGGTTTGATCGGCATGGAGGTTGTTTCCGTTGAAGGCGACAAAATTCATTGTCGCGTGCATAATGCCGGAACCTTGAAGAACAACAAGGGTGTGAATCTGCCGGGTGTGAAGATCAACCTGCCGGCGATTACAGCAAAAGATAGAACGGACATCGAATTCGGCATTGAGCAAGGGGTGGATTACATTGCAGCTTCCTTTATTAGAAAAGCCGAAGATGTGATTGAGATCCGCAAGATTTTAGAAGATCATGGCGCCACCGAGATTCAAATCATTTCGAAGATTGAGAATCAAGAAGGCGTAGAAAATATCGATTCAATCATCAAGGTGTCTGACGGCATCATGGTTGCCCGGGGCGACCTTGGGGTGGAGATTCCAGCCCAGGACGTACCATTTGTTCAAAAGCAGATCATCCGAAAATGCAACGAGTCAGGCAAGCCGGTTATTACGGCAACACAAATGCTGGATTCCATGCAGGAGCATCCACGTCCAACTCGAGCGGAGGTTGGCGACGTTGCCAATGCAATTCTAGACGGCACCGACGCGGTTATGCTTTCGGGGGAAACCGCTGCCGGCAAATACCCGGTGGAATCGGTTCAGATGATGGCGCAAATTGCTTTGAAAACAGAGAATTCACCGGCCTTTGAAGAGGCGATGAAGCGACGAAATCTGTCGATTACCCTGTCTGTAACCAACGCGATTTCCCATGCGACTGTAACCACTGCGGAGGAGTTGGGAGCGAAAGCGATTATTACATCCACTTCATCTGGCCATACGGCGCGGGAAGTGTCCAAACATCGTCCTGCATGCACGATTATTGCGGTGACGCCATTCGACAGAGTGATGCGTCGGGTAGCCTTGGTATGGGGTGTCAAACCTTTCAAGGTAGCCAAAGCGAAAGATACCGATACGGTCATTGAAAATGCCGTAACCCGGGCCATGGAAACAGACCTGATTCAACCTGGCGATTTGGTTGTCATCAGTGCCGGCATTCCAATCGGCATCCGCGGAGCGACCAATATGATCAAGGTTCATATTGCAGGCGAGATTCTTCTAAAGGGAATGGGCATTGGCAGTCAGTCTTCAACCGGACGGGTATGCATTGCCAACTCGGCGGAAGAAGCGGAAGAAAAATTCAAAACTGGTGATATTCTGGTCACGACTTGCACGGCGAAGGACATGGTCAAATACATGGAGCGCGCGGCAGGGATTGTGACGGAAGCGGGCGGTTTAACCAGCCATGCGGCTGTTGTCGGCCTAACATTAGGCAAGGTAACCATCGTCGGAGTGGACGATGCAACGGCACAATTGAAAGATGGTTACATCGTTACCATCGATGCCCAAGGCGGATTGATTTATAAGGCACAGAAGTAATGAGACGGGCTTTGCCCGTTTCTTTTTTTGGAGGGAAACCATGAAAGCAGGCGACAAGCTACAGTTAACAATAGAAGATTTTAATACAAAGGGACAGGGATTTGCACGGCACGAAGGCATGGCTATTTTCGTGAATGGCGGATTGATTGGCGAGGAATGTGAGGTGGAGATCACCACCATGAAGAAGCAGTATGCCATCGCAAAAATCACCGAAACCATTCAGCCTTCACCGGACGAAGTCACCCCGGTATGCTCCTTGGCGGGAACCTGCGGAGGCTGTCAGATTCAGCACTTGGAGTACCAAGCGCAACTGAAGTACAAAGAAACTCGAGTGAAAGCGGAATTCAAACGGGTTGGCATCGACATCGAACCCCTTCCCATTATGGGCATGGAAGACCCCTACCAGTTTAGAAACAAGGCGCAAGTGCCTGTATCTGGGAAAAAGGGGAATCTTAAGCTAGGCTTTTACAAGCAGAGCACCCATAACGTGGTGGATACTCAAACCTGTTATATTCAACATGAGCTGCACAATAAGGTGATGAAAGAACTCAGAACCCTGTTGAACAATGAGCTGGTAGTTCCTTTCAATGAGCGAAGCAAAAAGGGTTGGCTGAAACACGTCATCGTCCGAGTTTCCTTCGATCAAAAAAAGGTCATGGTGATGTTGGTCACAACAGGCAGAGGGGACATGGACATGTACCGCTTCGTCACGAAGCTGACAAAGGCGGTGCCGGAAGTCGCATCCATCTTCCAGAACATCAATGGAATGAGTGGCAATCGAATTTTGGGCAAGCGATTCATTCATTTATATGGGCAAAAGGAATTGGTGGATACCATTGGCGATTTGCACTTTAAAATCTCCCCGGCATCCTTCTTCCAGATCAACCCGACACAGACCGAAAAACTTTACAATGCAGCATTGAATATGGCAGAACTTACGGGCAAAGAAACGGTTTATGACCTCTATTGCGGTAGCGGAACCATCTCGCTTTTCCTGGCAAAACAAGCCAAGGAAGTCATCGGCATTGAGATCGTAGAAGACGCCGTGAAAGATGCGCAGATGAACGCCATAGATAATTATATAAAAAATGCGAGTTTCTATGCCGGCAAGGTAGAAGAAGTATTCCCAGAGCTCTATACAGAGGGAAGAAAAGCGGAAGTGGTGGTTGTAGATCCCCCAAGAAAGGGACTGGACCCGCAGGTCATCGACACAATAGCAACTATGCAACCAGAAAGAATCGTCTATGTTTCTTGCAACCCCAACACATTAGCGAGGGATGTAAAGGCACTGACGGAACAGGGATACACACTGAAACAAGTGCAGCCTGTGGATATGTTCCCGCATAGTATGCATGTGGAGACCGTGGTGAGACTATGTGTAAAAGAATCTGCGAAATAGCAGTGTTTTCAATGTCTACAGGTGATTTCAGGTTTGATAGAAATAAACACGATTTTATAGAAAAAACTAGTGTGAACAAACTTGAGGTAATTATTGCTGTGCGAATCTAGCTAAAAAGGAACATGTCTACCAATATAAAAGTTAAAGACGAGGATTTGATTATACAATCAAAACTCGTCTTTTTTGAGATTGCAACATTTTTTGTGGTAAAATATAGTAAATGGAACTTAAATTCTTCGTAAATTTGATGGAATATAACTATGAATCTAGTTAACGCAGAATTTAGTGAGTAATCCGTGCCATTTTGAGCCACCTTATTTTGCCGGGCTTGAGTGTGCTTTTCATCCAGATCTCAGTCAAGGATGTGCCACTGGTAACCCAGCAAGTCATTGACACGACTTGTGTGAAAAGATCTTGGCCACTATGGCGGCTAAGGCGCACTTGCGCTATTTCGAGCATGGCTCTCTATGAACAGAATAATGGCTCAGTCTATACCGGATTCCTGGCTCTAGACGACAAGAATATTCATTTAGGGAATATATATTACGGTATACGAGGTGATGTTTTATGAAAATAAGATTTATAGTGCCCGCAAGTAATATAAGGCGAAATTTTCTTTATAGAGCAGGGGGATCCATCTATGGACATATGAATTCAATAACAGGCCCGCTGATTCTAGGCAGTATTTTGAAAAAAGCCGGACACGACGTTGAAG
>DAOUQF010000029.1 GCA_030625815.1 Eubacteriales bacterium | reverse complement strand
ACCGATCGCTTGGATTCGGGAAAATGACCGCATTCGGATTGATATTCCGAAGGGCGAGTTGACATTATTGGTCGAGCAGGAAGAATTGGAGACGCGCGCAGCCGCTTGGGAGCCGAAGGAATTGACGGTGACCGGATACTTGAAGCGGTATGCGGCAATGGTTAAAGACGCTTCTGAGGGAGCGGTCACATTTTAAGGAGGATCACGATGAAGGGTGCAGAAATCGTATTAGAAGTTTTAAGAAGAGAAAATGTTGACCTCATGTTTGGTTATCCAGGCGCAACAGTAATCCCTTTGTACGATGCCCTATATCGTGCAGATGACGCCCCGCGTCATATTCGAACGGTTCATGAACAGCATGTTGTTCATGCGGCGGACGGATATGCACGGGCATCGGGGAAACCGGGGGTTTGTTTGGTAACAAGCGGCCCGGGCGCATCCAATACCATTACGGGATTGGCAAACGCCTATATGGATTCGATTCCGATGGTCGTCATTACAGGTCAAGTGCCTACATCCCTATTGGGTCAAGACGCCTTTCAGGAATTGGACATTACGGGAATTACTTTCTCCATCACCAAGCATAGTTATTTGGTGCGGGATGTGGCGGAATTGGCGGAAGTGATGACAGAAGCCTTTAAGATCGCGAGCAGCGGCCGTCCGGGACCGGTATTGGTCGACATTCCCAAGGATATCTTCTTGGCGGATGCGGCTCCCGATTGGGATGCCATCGATCAGATTCAAGGAGAATTCTTTGATTCGTCTATCAATGATGAAATCAAGGAAGCCATTGCCATGATTCGGGAAGCGGAAAGACCGATTATTCTGGCTGGCGGTGGTGTGAGAATGTCGGGCGCCGAGGCGGAACTGGTGGCATTTGCGGAGAAAACCCAGATTCCTGTCGCCAACACCTTGATGGGTTTGGGCACCATTGATCGCTCAAATCCCTTGTCGATCGGCATGATCGGGATGCATGGCTATAAGCACGGCAATCTGGCGGTGACGCAAAGCGATTTGATTTTGGCTATCGGCACAAGGTTCAGCAATCGAGTGGTTGGCAAGCGCAGCAGTTTCGGAAAGAACGCTAAGATTATTCACATCGATTTGGATCCGACGGAATTCGGGAAAGTGGTGGAACACAGCTTGGCGATTCCAGGGGATGTAAAAGAGATTCTGGGGAAATTGATGGAAGAGGCTCAGCCGGCGGAACGTCCGATCTGGTTGCAGCGTATTTATGATTGGAAAAACGGCGATGCGTTCAATCGAGAGACGGGATTCACGCCGAAGAATATCTTAACGGCGATCAATCAAGCGATTGATCCGAAGGCGACGGTTGTGACCGATGTGGGACAGCATCAGATGTGGACTGCTCAGTATTGGGATTTCAAACAGTCGGAAGATTTTATCACCTCCGGCGGACTTGGTACCATGGGATTTGGCACAGGAGCGGCTATTGGCGCTACCTTTGCAAAGCCGGATCATTCTACGATCTTGATTACGGGAGATGGCAGTTTCCGGATGGCAACTCCTGAACTTTTAACGATTGCACGTCATCAATTGCCGATCTTTATTGTGGTTATGAACAACTGCGCTTTAGGCATGGTGCGGCAGTGGCAATATCTTTTCGGGGATGAGCGATACGCCGAAACCGATACGGATGAAACCATGAGCTTTGAAAAGTTGGCGGCTGTCTATGATATTCCAGGGGCGACAGTAGCGTCTATGGAAGAATTGGAAGCGGTAATGGCTGCTCGAAAATGGGAAGGCGGACCTTTCTTGATGGAAGTGCGAATTGAGAAAACCCATCAAGTATATCCGATGGTGTCGCCGGGAAAAACCATTGATCATGTGATTACCGAAAAAAAGTAGAAATGGCACCTCATCATTCAGATTCGTGAATCGGATTCGAGTGATGAGGTGTTTTTTTGTTAGAAACAAAGGAAATACATGGGCGGGAAATCGAAGGGTGCCCAGCCTGGAAAAGCAGTTGTCCGTAAAAAAACACAAGAAAAACCGTTTTCCTGCGAATATATTAAAAAAATGACACAAAAAGCGTTGACAAGCCTGGGATCCCCCGATATAATTTGACTAATATCATTCGTTTTGGAAATTGGTTGAAAATTGGAGAGAAAATCATGAATACAATGAATAACATTTTTTCTAACAATTTGAATATGATTATTATTATTCTGGTCCTCGAGCTGATCGTGCTCGCGGGCCTAGAAGTCGTGTTTAAAAAGAATAATCCAAGTTGTTACGAAAGAATACACCCACTGTATCCATGTTTAAATTGGTAAATATTACCTAAACGGGGCGTTCTTCGGAACGCCCCGTTTTTTTTGAATTCTAAGGAGGGAATAACATGCAAACTATTTATGCAAGATTAGAAAAAGGAATGGATAGTTTTATCCGTGTAACGAGTACATTGAGAAGAAGAGAGTTTGAAATTACTGGTATGAATCTGCAGGCAGTCACCTCTGGAACTGGGAGCCACGAGATGCATATTCAGTTGGAAGGATCCAATCCAGATACAGCGACAAGAGCGATGCAACAACTTGAGAAATTGGTTGATGTTACTTTTATTGAATTATTGAAGGAGGAAGTATAAAAATGGCGACGATGTATTATGACAATGATGCGAACTTTGAGGTGATTGCAGGAAAGAAAGTGGCGATTCTAGGCTTTGGAAGCCAAGGACACGCTCACGCGCTGAACTTGAAAGAGAGTGGCGCTTCTGTAATCGTAGGATTGTACGAGGGCAGCCGATCTTGGCCAAAGGCTGAGGAAATGGGATTAACCGTTATGACGGTTGCGGAAGCGACGAAGGCGTCGGACGTGATTATGATGCTGTTGCCGGATACGCGCCAAGCACAGGTGTATGAGACGGAAGTGGCTCCATATTTGACAGCAGGTAAAGCGATTGCTTTTGCCCATGGATTCAACATTCACTACAATCAAATTCGTCCGCCTAAGGATATCGACGTATTTATGGTAGCGCCAAAGGGACCGGGCCACTTGGTTCGACGGGTCTATCAAGACGGCAAGGGGGTTCCGGCACTCTTCGCGATCTACCAGGACGCGACAGGCCAAGCGAGAGACATTGCCATGGCATATGCCAAGGGAATCGGCGCCATGAGAGCGGGCATTTTGGAAACCAGCTTTGAGGAAGAAACGGAAACGGATCTTTTCGGTGAGCAGGCAGTCCTTTGCGGCGGTGTAACAGAATTGATCAAGGCCGGGTTCGACACCTTGGTGGAAGCCGGATATCAAGAAGAAATCGCATACTTCGAGTGTCTTCATGAGATGAAGTTGATCGTCGATCTCTTCTATGAAGGCGGATTCGAGAAGATGCGGGACTCGATCAGCAACACAGCCGAGTATGGCGATTACGTAACAGGCAAACGAATTATCACTGCCGACACAAGAGCGGAGATGAAGCAGGTCTTAGCGGAGATTCAAGACGGTACCTTCGCGAAAAACTGGATCATGGAAAACCGAATCAACCAACCAACCTTTACGGCGGCTCGCCGTCAACAAAATGCGCATCCAATTGTAGCGGTTGGTAAAAAGCTTCGATCCATGATGAGCTGGATTGGTGGAAAAGATGCGTAGCGATCGAGTGAAGGCGGGTGCGGGACGCGCACCCCATCGCTCACTTTTAAAGGCAACAGGGCTGACGGATGCGGAAATCAGCCGACCCTTGATTGGGGTTGCCAATTCATTCAATGAAATTGTTCCGGGCCATGTGGAACTTCGACAGATCGCGGAAGCGGTCAAGCGGGGCGTTTTGATGGCCGGGGGAACCCCCTTGGAGTTTCCTGCGATCGCCGTTTGCGACGGGATCGCCATGAATCACGAGGGCATGAAATACTCTCTGGCAAGTCGCGAGATCATCGCCGACAGCATCGAGATTATGGCGAAAGCCCATGGTCTTGACGGCTTGGTTTTGATTCCAAATTGCGACAAAGTGGTGCCGGGGATGCTGATGGCGGCGGCGCGGGTGAATATCCCGACGATGGTTGTCAGCGGCGGTCCCATGCTGAAAGGCCGACACAAGGACAAGGATGTGGATTTGATTACGGTCTTCGAGGGTGTAGGCATGGAAGCGTTGGGCAAGATGTCCATGGAGTCTCTGGTGGAGCTGGAGAATGACGCTTGTCCAACCTGCGGATCTTGCGCCGGGATGTTTACGGCCAACTCCATGAACTGCATGACGGAAGCGTTGGGCATGGGTCTTTCAGGGAATGGAACGATTCCAGCCGTATATGCCGCCAGAAAGCGATTGGCGAAGGAAGCCGGGATGCGGGTCATGAATCTTGTTGAGCGTCAGATCAAACCGCGAGATATCTTAACGCCGGCGGCTTTCCAAAACGCCTTGTCTGTGGACATGGCCTTGGGCTGTTCGACGAATACGGTGCTTCACTTGACGGCCATCGCCAAGGAAGCGGGGGTTGAGATGGATCTGGAACAGATCAATCAAGTGAGTCAGTCGACGCCGAATCTTTGCCGCTTGAGTCCGGCGGGGGATCAGCACATCGAAGATCTCTATCACGCCGGCGGTATTTCCGCCCTGATGAAACGCTTGATGGATGGCGGAAAGATCGATCCGAGTGTACAGACGGTGTATGGAGAGCCCATGGGTCGTGTACTTGCTTCGGCGCGTGTCACGGACAATTCCGTGATTCGCACCATGGAAGAGCCATACTCTCAAACCGGAGGGATTCGTGTATTGAAAGGAAACCTGGCGCCAAAGGGCGCCGTGGTGAAACAATCGGCGGTAGCGGATTCCATGATGCAAGTGGAAGCGCGGGCGCGGGTGTTTGACTCGGAAGAGATGGCAGTGGAAGCGATCATGGGGGGAGACATTGTTCCCAATGATTGCGTGGTCATTCGTTACGAAGGACCGAAGGGCGGTCCCGGCATGCGAGAGATGCTGACGCCGACCTCGGCTTTGGCAGGGATGAACCTGGATGACAAGGTCTCTTTGATCACCGATGGCCGATTTTCCGGGGGAACCCGGGGAGCAGCCATTGGCCATGTGTCGCCGGAAGCGGCGGACAATGGACCGATCGCTTGGATTCGGGAAAATGACCGCATTCGGATTGATATTCCGAAGGGCGAGTTGACATTATTGGTCGAGCAGGAAGAATTGGAGACGCGCGCAGCCGCTTGGGAGCCGAAGGAAATCACGGTGACCGGATATTTGAAGCGGTATGCGGCGATGGTTAAAGACGCTTCTGAGGGAGCGGTTACTTTTTAGGAGGTCACGATGAAGGGTGCAGAAATCGTATTAGAAGTATTTAAAAGAGAAAACGTCGAGCTCATATTTGGCTATCCGGGCGGTGCGGTGATCCCTTTATATGATGCCCTGCATCGTGCGGATGACGCTCCGCGCCATATCCGAACGGTTCATGAACAAAATGCTGTTCATGCCGCGGATGGATACGCGCGGGCGACTGGGAAACCAGGCGTTTGTATCGCAACAAGCGGACCGGGCGCTTCCAACACCATTACGGGATTGGCAAACGCCTATATGGATTCTGTTCCATTGGTGGTGCTGACAGGACAAGTGCCTACATCCCTATTGGGGAAAGACTCTTTTCAGGAATTGGACATTACGGGAATTACCTTCTCCATCACCAAGCATAATTACTTGGTGCGGGATGTGGCGGAATTGGCCGAAATTTTGACAGAAGCCTTTGAAGTCGCACGGAGCGGCCGTCCGGGACCTGTGTTGGTCGACATTCCCAAGGATATTTTCTTGGCAGAGACGACGCCTGACTGGGCGGCGTTGGATCAGAGTACGATTGAAGAAACCGAACCGCCGGACTATTCGGCTGAGGTGAAGGAAGTGGTCGCCATGATTCGGGAGGCAAAGCGTCCTGTGATCCTCGCCGGTGGAGGCATTAAGCTTTCAGGTGCTGTGGCGGAATTGGTGGCATTGGCCGAGAAGACCCAGATTCCCGTGGTCAATACCCTGATGGGCTTGGGCACCATTGATCGCTCAAATTCCTTGTCCTTGGGCATGATCGGGATGCATGGCTATAAGCACGGCAATCTGGCGGCTTCTCGAAGCGATTTGATTCTTGCCATCGGCACGCGGTTCAGTGATCGCGTCGTCGGCAAACGAGGCAGCTTTGGGAAAAATTCTTCGATTGTTCACATCGATTTGGATCCGACGGAATTCGGTAAAAACGTCGAACACAGTTTGGCGATTCGAGGCGATGTGAAAGGGATTTTAACAGAACTGCTGGCGGTGGCGCCAACGTGTGAAAGAACGGATTGGCTGAATCGCATTTATGATTGGGAGAAAGAATCTTCTAATCGAGCCAATGGATTCACGCCTGCCAATATTCTTTCTGCGATCAATAAGGCGGTTGACCCGAGGGCGACGGTTGTGACCGATGTGGGCCAGCATCAGATGTGGACCGCTCAGTATTGGGACTTCAAGGAGTCGGTGGATTTCATTACCTCCGGGGGTCTTGGCACCATGGGCTTTGGTCCAGGGGCCGCCATTGGCGCTTCCATGGCGAAGCCGGATCAGACAACGGTCTTGATTACGGGGGATGGAAGCTTTCGGATGAGCGCTTCTGAATTGCTGACCATGGCCAAGCATCGCATGCCGATCTTGATCTGTGTGATGAACAACTGCGCTTTAGGCATGGTGCGGCAATGGCAACAGCTTTTTCAGGATGAGCGATACGCCGAAACGGATAATGACGAGGATATGAGTTTTGAAGCCTTGGCGGCTGTTTATAAAATTCCTGGAGCAACGGTGGATTCCATGGAAGAATTGGAAGCGGCGTTGAAGGAAAGAAAATGGGAAACAGGTCCCTTTTTGATGGATCTGAGAATTGAGAATACCCACAATGTGTATCCGATTGTGCCTCCGGGCAAACCCATTGATCAATTGATCACAGAATAAGTGACACTGAATAGTGACGGAGCACTCAGCAATCCTGTAGGTGAGCTGAAACGAAGATGAGCAGGTATTTTTAAACGATTTGCTTATCTTAGTTTCAGCCCAAGGAGTGTCTGGGTGTTTTTATCTTGCAAATCATTACGTTCTTTTATATACTTTATTTATTAAATAAAGAAAGAGGGAAGCATATGCGCTATCAACGATCCAACAAACGGTTGATGAAGCAGGTGAATCGCCGCTCCATTTTACGATTCCTTTGGCACCATGACTTGGCGTCCCGAGCAGAGATCGCCAGATCCCTGCAATTGAATCCGGCGACCATTACCAATTTGACCCGAGAATTGAAAGAAGAGGGCTGGTTGATCGAAACCGGCGACGGTGATTCTTCGGGGGGGAGGCCTCCGATTTTGCTGAAGCTCAATCATGAAACGATTCAAATGATTGGGGTGGATGTCGGAATTCACAGTATCAAATTTGGTCTTGTCAATGGGGCGGGAATCTTTCTGAAATCCTGGCGAATGGATAAGGCGGAGATTCGATCCGGAGACGATTTACTCACGCTTATAATGGAAGGAATTCAAAATCAGGTTTCGAACCTGGAGACAATCCTGGGGATTGGGATTGGCATGCATGGGTTTGTCGATCGAGACAAAGGGATGATTCAATACGCGCCCGCCTTTGAATTAGAAGCCTATCCGTTGCAGGAAAACTTGGAAAACGCCTTGGATTGCATGGTCGTTATTGAGAATGACGTGCGTGCGATGGCCATGGCAGAACGATGGTTTGGACTGGCGCAGGATGTTTCTGATTTTTTCTTGATCAATCTCGGCGACGGGGTTGGCGGTGCCGTTGCCATGGGGGGAAGAATTCAGTCCGGCGGCGCGCAGATGGCAGGGGAGATTGGACATATCACCGTGCCGAACCATGACGGGACGATTTGCCGTTGCGGGAAAATCGGATGTCTTGAAACGGAAATTTCCAGTGCGGCTTTGGCGAGGAAATATCGACAAAAGACAGGAAAACTATGTGAAAACGGTAAAGTAGTCTATGAGCTGGCAAGTCAAGGGGATTCGGAAGCACAAGCCGTATTTTCCGAGATGGGGGTTCGTTTGGGGCAAGCCCTGGGGCTTGTGGTGCAACTCTTGAATCCGAAGCTGATCATTCTGGCTGGCGGAGTCAGTCAGGCATGGGATGCATTCGCGCCGCAATTTTTAGTGGAACTTAAGCGAAATTCGGTGAATAGAGCTTATCGGGAGACAAGAGTTGAACCGACTCGATTGCAGGGAAAGACCGGGGTTTTAGGGGCTGCAACTTTGGTGATTGAGGAATGGATGGAAGATCAGGAGGGAGATGGAGAATGAATCCACAAGAGTTGATCCAAGCGTTTGAGAAAAAATTTGGTGCGGGGGGAGAACCGCGGGTGTTTTTTTCGCCGGGCCGTGTCAATTTGATTGGTGAACATACGGATTATAATGGCGGGAATGTATTCCCGGCTGCCTTGAGTTTTGGCACCTACGCCGTGGCGCGGAAGCGAAGCGATGGAAACTTGAAATTTGCCAGCCTGAATCTTCCCCAAGAGGTTGAGCGGGGAGTGAATGACTTAAAGAATATTCCGGAGGACGGATGGACGAATTATCCCAAGGGTATGATTCAGATCCTTTTGGAGGCGGGATTGCCCATCGGCGGTGCGGAGTTTTTGTTCTGGGGCAATATCCCCAATGGCGCCGGACTGTCTTCTTCTGCTTCTATAGAAGTAGCAACAGCCATCGCCATGAGGGGCCTTTATGGCGGAGAGGCTTCCAATCAGGAATTGGCGCTTTTGGCGCAACGGGCGGAGAATCAATTTGTCGGAGTGAATTGCGGGATTATGGATCAATTCGCTGTTGCCATGGGGAAGAAGGATCACGCGATTCTCTTGGATTGCGCGAGCCTTAGATTTCAATGGGTGCCTTTCCAATTGAAGGATTACGAATTGGTGATCGCCAACACCAACAAGAAACGAGGCTTGGCGGATTCGAAGTACAATGAGCGTCGCAGCCAATGCGAGGAAGCCTTGCGCCGGGTGCAGACCCATCGCGAACTCGCCTCTTGGGGCGCCATGACGGAGGCTGAGTTTGAGGCGGCAATTCCTTGGATCGAAGATCCGATTCTGATTCGCCGCGCCCGCCATGCAGTGATGGAGAATCAACGAACCTTGCAAGCGGTGGATGCCTTGAAATCGGGAAATTTGACGACATTTGGCGAATTGATGAATGCATCGCACCGGTCCCTACGAGACGATTATGAAGTGACGGGTAAGGAATTGGACGCCCTGGTGGAAGCGGCTTGGGCGCAACCGGGCGTGATCGGTTCGCGCATGACCGGCGCCGGTTTCGGCGGCTGCACCGTTTCTTTGGTCAAGCGAGATCAGGTGGAGTCCTTTATGGAGAATGTAACCAATCTTTATCGGGAAAAGACAGGGCTGACGCCGGACTTTTATCTCGCGGCCATTGCAGACGGAGCAAAGGAGCTGAGTGTATGATTTTGGTTTGCGGAGGCGCTGGATATATTGGATCCCATACGGTTCATGCCTTGGTGGAGGCGGGACGAGCGGTACTGGTTGTCGATAATCTGTCCAAGGGGCACGAGCAAGCCCTGCCTGCCGGGGTTGCCCTGGAGGTGGGAGACCTGCGAGATCGAGTGTTCTTGGATCAAGTTTTTTCGATGTATTCAATCGAAGGGGTGATTGATTTTGCCGCTGATTCCCAGGTGGGAGAAAGTGTGGAAAAACCCTTGAAATATTATGAAAACAATGTCGCGGGCACTTTGAATCTCCTTCAGGCCATGGAGGCTCATGGCGTTCATTTTCTGGTCTTTTCCTCAACGGCGGCAACCTATGGAGAGCCGGAGCGAATTCCCATTCAGGAAGGGGATCGAAAGGAGCCGACCAATCCCTATGGAGAAACCAAGTTGGCCGTGGAACGGATGATGTATTGGCAGGCAGAGGCGAGTGCAAATATGAAAGCGACTGCTTTCTCCTTTGTGGCTTTGCGATATTTCAATGCGGCAGGAGCGCATCCCACCGGGAAACTTGGAGAAGATCATACCCCGGAATCTCATTTGATTCCCTTGATTCTAGAGGTGGCATTGGGAAAACGAGAGAAGATCTTTGTTTTCGGCGAGGATTACGATACCTTGGATGGGAGCTGCATCAGGGACTATATCGATGTGATGGATCTGGCGGATGCCCATATCCGCGCCTTGGATTATCTGATTCGGGGCGAAAAGAGCATTTCCATGAACCTTGGAAATGGAACGGGATATTCCGTCAAAGAAGTGATTGAAGCAGCGAGAGTTGTTACCGGACATCCCATTCCCGCGGAAGTGGCATCGCGGCGGGCGGGTGATCCCGCACAATTGGTGGCGAGTGCCGATCTGGCGAAAAAAGTTTTGGGATGGGAACCGGAAAAGCCTGGGCTGCTGGCAATTCTGTCAGGTGCGTGGAACTGGCACCAGTCTCACCCCGAGGGATTCCAAGGAGGACAGAGTTGATGAGAGCCAAACTGGAGCAATTGATCGCCTATGGTCGCTCGTGGAAATTAATAGAAGACGTTGATTTGCCTTATGTGCGCAATCGCCTGTTCGATCATTCGGGATGCGAAGAAAAAGGCGATTGGGAGCCGGAAGAAATTGCGATTCCGGAAACCCCGCAATCAATGCTTGAAGCCCTTGTGAAGAGTCAGGTTCAAAGGGATCGGGTTGAGGATCTTCCGCCCTGCCGCCAGCGTTGGATGATGGATGCCATGGATATTCTGATGCCGCGACCTTCCGAGGTGAAACGACGGTTTGAAGAGCTGGAGCGCGAGGAATCTTCGGATGCCGCCCTTGCTTACTTCTATCAATTGAGTCAAAAATCTGGATATATTCAAATGGGGGAGATTGCAAAGAATGAGGAGTGGATTGCCAAGACCGCTTCCGGTGATTTGGAAATCACCATCAATCTGTCCAAGCCGGAAAAGGATCCAAAGGTGATTGCATTGCAGGCGAAGGAAAAAAAGTCGGGTTATCCGGCATGTGTGTTGTGTTTGGAGAATGTTGGGAACGGGGGAGATTTGCAGCGTCCGGCAAGACGGAACCACCGTGTGATTCCCGTGATCCTGGCGGAGGAAAATTGGAGTTTGCAATTTTCCCCGTACCTCTACTATAACGAACATTGTATATGTTTTAATAATTTCCATACGCCGATGAAAATTACGGAGAAATCATTTGTGCGTCTCTTTGATTTTGTCGATCGATTTCCGGGCTATTTTATTGGATCCAATGCGGATCTGCCCATTGTCGGAGGATCGATTCTCTCTCATGATCACTTTCAGGGGGGGCGGCATCTCTTTCCCATGATGAAGGCGGGGGACCATGCGATGTTTTCAGTTCAGGGCGTAGAGGTTTATCGAATGAATTGGCCCATGAGCGCGATTCGTTTGCGAGGCCATGATCGTGAAGCCATGATTGCCATGGCGGTACGGATTCAGGGGATTTGGCGCCAATACGACAACCCAGCCTTGGGGATTGTGGCGGAAACCAATCAGCCGCATCAAACCATTACGCCCATTGTCCGAAGAGACGAGCGGGGCTATTGCATGGAAATTGTGCTGAGAAACAATCGGCAAAACGGTCGGTACCCCGATGGGATTTTCCATCCGCATCAGTCCTGGCATTCCATCAAGAAGGAAAATATCGGCTTGATCGAGGTGATGGGACGAGCGATTCTGCCGGCGCGCCTCCAGCAGGATCGAATTGATTTGGCGGCTTGGCTGCTGGAAAAGGAAACAAGCAAATTGCCGGAATCACTGGCTCATCATCAACCGATGGTAAATTGTTTTTTGGACAGTCCGCAGATCCCCTTAGATTTGAGGGAAGCAAGAATGCGGGTCGATCAGGCGATTGGTTCTGTTTTTGAGAAGGTCCTGGAAGATGCCGGTGTTTTTAAACAAACCCCAGAAGGGATTCAGGCCTTCGAAATTTTTTTGCGGACTTGTCAATAAGTGCATTTTTAGAGCTTTCAAGCGAACACCCGTCCAAGAGACTGGTGTTTTCTTGTTTTAGATTTGTTATAATAGGAAGGAATGGGGGAGAGGAAATGGCAAAGATACGTACCAAGTTTGTCTGTCAAAACTGTGCCTATGAAAGCCCAAAATGGATGGGGCGCTGTCCGGGATGCGGAGAGTGGAACACCCTGGTGGAAGAAATAGAGGAATCAAAAACGGTGGCGACTCGGAGCGCGAGATCCGTGAGCAAGCCGCAGCCCCTTTCGGAAGTGAAGATGGGGCAATATGCAAGAATCGATACACGAATCGGCGAGTTTAACCGCGTGCTGGGCGGGGGATTGGTTCCCGGATCCATGGTTTTGGTCGGCGGAGATCCTGGAATCGGCAAGTCGACGATCGTTCTGCAGGTGGCTAAGCATTTGGCCAATCAAGGGTTGAAGGTCTTGTATGTTTCCGGAGAGGAATCACCGGAACAGCTGCGGATGCGAGCGGAGCGTCTGGGCGCATTGGAAGATTCTTTGCTGGTGTTGTCCGAGAACGATTTGGAGCAGGTGGAAGTTTCGATTGATCTGGAGAAGCCGGAATGCCTGATTATTGATTCGATTCAAACGGTGCACTCGACGCAAGTGGCATCGGCGCCGGGAAGCGTGAGCCAGGTTCGGGAGTGTACCAATCGATTGATGCAGATCGCCAAGGGGAAACGGATACCGACTTTTATTATCGGTCACGTCACCAAACAGGGGAGCATTGCCGGCCCTCGGGTGCTGGAGCATATGGTGGATACGGTCTTGTATTTCGAGGGAGATCGATACAATGCCTATCGGATACTGAGAGCGGTTAAGAATAGATTCGGTTCTACCAATGAGATCGGAATGTTTGAGATGCGCACCGAGGGATTGGTGGAGGTGGAGAATCCTTCCGCTTTTTTGTTGAGCGAGAGGCCCGAGCATGCCTCGGGATCTGTGGTGGTGCCGAGCATCGAAGGAACGCGCCCGATGCTGGTGGAGATTCAAGCTTTATTGAGCCAAACGGCTTTCGGCAATCCACGACGGGTGGTTAATGGGATGGAGCAGAGCCGAATCCTGTTGCAGCTGGCTGTGCTGGAGAAGCATTTGGGGATGCAGACGCAAATTTTTGACGCCTATTTGAATCTGGCAGGGGGGATCAGCGTCAAGGAACCGGCCCTCGATTTGGGAATTGCTGCAGCAATTGCCTCGTCCCTCAGGGATGCGCCTATCGATCCGCGAATGGCGGTTATGGGAGAGATCGGACTGACCGGAGAAATTCGAAGCGTTCAATTTGCGGAGAAGCGGATTTTGGAGGCGGAGAAGATTGGATTTTCCAAGGTGATTTTGCCACAATCGAATCTGTCGCAATTGAAATCCTCTTCATTTTCAATTCAATTAATCGGGGTGAGAACGATTAGAGAAGCCATTGATGTCATCTTTGAATGAACTTCACCCACACAAATGTAAGGAATTTATAAACAATCTTGAAAGATCCTTTGGAAACCTCTTTTCTGTGGTAGAATGAGGGGGATTCCAGCGGATCTTTCTTTTATTTAGGAAAAATCTCACCTCATTCTTGACAATTGAAAAGCCCCCTGATATAATATTTTTTTAATTTTCTCCCACTTTATGGTATAATGGTATCAGTAGCCTAAAGGGAGGTATATTATGTTTAAAGTTGGGGATCAGGTTGTATATCCTAGTCATGGGGCAGGAACTGTCGAGGGTATTGAAGAAAAAACCGTTTTAGGAAAGAGACGAATCTATTTGATTATACAAATGTTGTCATCGGATTTGACAGTTTCCGTACCGGAAGAGCGTGCGCTTGAGGTTGGTTTGCGTCCGGTGATTACAGAGGCGGAGATTGCAGCCGTTTACGATATTCTTTCTCAAGAACAAACAGAAATGGAATCGAATTGGAACAAGCGATTTCGTGCGAATATGGAGAAGATCAAGGGTGGAGATATTGCAGAAGTTGCAGACGTATACCGCAATCTGTTCATACGAGATCGGGAACGCGGATTATCGACTGGCGAGAGAAAGATGCTGTCGGATGTTCAGCAAATGCTGATCAGCGAATTGGCTTTGGCCAGCGGAAAAGAAACAGAGGCCATTCAAATAGAAGTTAATGAATGTATCTCATAAAATAATGTAGAGGAGGAAGTTCATTGTCGATCAAGAAAGTGATGAAATTGTTAATTTCCTTAGTGGGAATGACGATCGGGATCGGCGTCGGAAATTTTGTTTTCTTTCTATTTCCCAATGTGGAGAAATTGTTTGGAGCGGTTGCGTTATTATTTGGTTACTATGGCGTTTTTGCCTTGCTATTCGGAATTATTTTCTTTTTAAGCTCAAACCGCTTAATCACGTTTTTCCAAGGGAAAATGGAAAGAATCGAGCAAGACATGCGGAAGATTCCATTGGAGAATATTATTTTATCCGCCATTGGATTGATTCTGGGCCTTGTCATCGCCTATTTAATCAGCAGTTTGGTGATGCAAATTCCGCAGGTGGGGACATATCTCTCCATTGTGGTGTACGTGTTTTTTGCGTACTTGGGCATTATGGTGCCTTTGCAGCGCAAGGATGATTTGTTGGCCATGCAACAGAATTTTCAACGTTCCACTAAAGATACCAGCCGGGGCCGAGCTAAGAAAAAGAAACGCGGATCGATTCCAAAGATTTTAGATACCAGTGTGATTATTGACGGCCGCATCGCGGATATTTGCGAAACGGGTTTTTTAGAGGGACCGTTGGTGGTGCCGGAGTTCGTATTGGGCGAGGTTCAGCACATTGCCGATTCTTCCGATGATTTGAAGCGGAAAAAGGGTCGAAGAGGATTGGATATCTTAAATCGAATTCAAAAGGAATTGGATATCGAAGTGGAGATCTCGTCGAGAGACTTTAAGGAAATTGCCGAAGTGGATTCGAAGCTTTTAAAACTTGCCAAGGAGTTGAGCGGCAAGGTGGTAACCAATGATTACAATCTAAATAAACTTGCGCAGTTTCAAGGGGTTGAAGTATTGAATGTCAATGAGTTGGCCAATGCCGTCAAACCGATTGTCTTGCCAGGTGAAACGATGACAGCGCTGATTATCAAAGAAGGAAAAGAAGCCAACCAAGGGGTTGCATACTTGGATGACGGCACCATGATTGTTGTGGAGAATGGACGACAATGGGTTGGACAAACCATTACTGTATCCGTTACCAGTGTTTTACAGACGGCAGCGGGGCGAATGATTTTCGCGAAAAGAAATCATCATTAGTGGTTCGATTTTATCGAACCATTTTTTATGGAGGAAATAGAGAACCATGAGTTATGAAGGCAAATTTATTTCCGCGGTGATCCCAGCGGCGGGAATGGGCACACGTATGGAACATGATATGAACAAAATATTTATCATTATGGAGAATCGCCCCATCTTGGCTCATACCTTGGAAGCCTTTCAGCAATGCGAGGAGGTGGATGAGATTGTGGTTGTGGCGAAACTGGAAGAATTGGCGTACCTGCACGCGGAATTTCAATCGGATTATCCCTTTTCGAAGGTGAAAGCCATTGTAGCCGGAGGGGAAACGCGGCAGGATTCGGTGTTCAACGGATTGATGTCAGTGGATCCAGCTTGCGATATTGTCTTGATTCATGATGGCGCTCGTCCTTTTGTGAATCAGCGGTTGATTCTCGACAGCATCAAAGGGGTGATCGAACACGGCGCTTGCGTCGTTGGGGTGCCGGTGAAGGATACGATCAAGGTGATTGATCAGCAACAAAAGATTCGGTATACACCTCAGAGAAAGAGCCTTTGGTCCGTGCAAACCCCCCAGAGTTTTGTCTATGAATTTATCGTGGATGCTCATTTGAGGGCGCAGGATGAAGAAATCAAGGCAACGGATGACAGTTCGCTGGTGGAACAGTTGGGCTATCCGGTTCATATGGTGATGGGGAACTATGATAATATCAAGATTACCACCCCGGATGATTTGAAGTTTGCCAAGGCAATTTTATGGAATTGGAAATAACCCAGCGGAAGCTGGGTTTTTTTGTTTGGTTTATTTCGGTTTCGTGGTTGGGATAGTTTGTCCGTATGGTATGGTGTGTGATATACTCAGGCTATGAGAAAAGGTTTTCATTGGAAAAACCGCCAAAAATACCCGGATTTGAATGGTATGTTTTGTTTTGGCACGGGACTTGCAAGTATAGAGGGTGGAGGGAATCATGAAAGAGCAGATTCGACAAATTATTGCAAATGAAGATGTAAAAAATCCCTTAAGTGATCAAGAGATTGCGAAACAATTAGGGGTACGCCGAGAGGTGGTGACCCTGACCCGAAAAGAAATGGGCGTTTTGAATTCAAGAGCCCGCCGAGAACGAATTTTGGCGAAACGAATGACCGAAATCATGAAAAAAAATGAGGGGCTTTCGGAACGCGAATTGACGGATCGGTTAAAAACAGAAGGTTTTCAGGTATCTCGGCAGAGTGTGCGCACCCTAAAGGGAAAGCTTGAGGATTTGAATATTGACGCGGAGCCGCCAACAGGCAGTCAAGCGGAAAACTTGAACCCGATACAAAAAAAATCCAATCATGTTGCGGTTGGAGAGGTTGCCTTCAGTACCTTGATTGGTGCAGCCGGAAGCATGAAGCATTCGATTCAGCAAGCCAAAGCGGCGATGTTGTATCCGCCTCACGGGTTGCATACCTTGATTCTTGGGGAAACCGGGGTCGGGAAAAGCGAGCTTGCTTATGCCATGTTTGATTTTGCCAAAAAGCAGGGCGTTGTGAAAAGCAACTCAGATATGATTCTTTTCAATTGTGCCGACTATGCCGATAATCCACAGCTGTTGATGGCGCAATTGTTCGGATATGTCAAGGGAGCCTTCACGGGAGCGGAGAAGGATCGAAAGGGATTGGTGGAACAGGCCAATGGGAGCATTCTGTTTCTCGACGAGGTTCATCGCTTGCCGCCGGAGGGACAAGAGCTTTTGTTCTATCTGATCGACAAGGGACGGTTTCGACGATTGGGCGAGACGGACGCCACGCGAAAAGCGCAGGTGACCATCGTAGCTGCGACAACGGAGAATCCTGATTCGAATCTCTTGATGACCTTTCGCAGACGGATCCCCATGGTGATTGAAGTGCCAAACCTGGCGGAACGACCCATTGAGGAGCGGGTGGAAATTGTGCATGCGTTGGTATCTCGGGAATCCTTTCGAACCAATCGACATATTCGAGTGACCAATGAAGCCGTGCGGTGTTTGCTGCTTTATGATTGCCCGGGAAATGTTGGGCAGCTGAAGAGTGATGTGCAGGTGTCAGCAGCCCGTGGATTCTTGAAACAAGTGGTGGGACAATCCGAAGAGATCGTGATTACGGTGGATGAACTGCCGCAATCCGCAAAGCGTGGACTGCTGAAATATGAAGGCAAGCGACAGGAAATCGAGGAATTGGTTGGCCTGAATGATCTTCAAGTCGGTCCCGATACGGGAACGAAGAAGGTATTTATTAAAGATGGATTGTATGGATTTTCACAGGAAATCTATCAATATATTGAACAGCGTTATGCCGATTTGAAATCTCAGGAACTGGGGGATGAATTGGTGAACTATATGATCGGAAACGAAACGGAGAACAAGCTGAAGCAATTGGTTCACAAGTTCGAAGCGAATGTTAAACCGATCAACAAGAATGATCTGGCCAATATTGTTGGTTTTGAAACCATCAGCATTGTGGATCAGATGATTCGAATCGCAAAGCGGAAGTTGGAGATTGACGGCGATCGACTCTATTATGTGTTGGCGATCCATGTTTCCACAACCATTGAGCGATTGAAGGAAGGAAAAACTGTCCGCAATCCGAAATTGGAAAACATCAAGCGGAAGCATGGCTACGAATACTCCGTCGCCCTCGAGATGGTGCAAATCATTGAAAATGAGATTGATTTGATCCTTCCGGAAGACGAGGCTGGATTTATCGCCATGTATCTGAATATGATGGAAAAAGAAGAGGAAAACCAGGCGAGGGTGGGTGTGATTGTCGTGACCCACGGCACCGTTGCCCAGGGAATGGCGGATGTAGCCAACCGATTGTTGGGCGTGACTCATTGCAGGTCCGTCTGCATGTCTCTTGATGAAAAGCCGGAAGCGGCGCTGGCACGAACCCACGAGATGGTGAAACATATCGATGAGGGACGCGGAGTGCTCCTTTTGGTGGATATGGGATCCTTGGTGACATTCGGGGAGATTATTACCCGGGAAACAGGGATTCGAACCCGAAGCCTTGGTCGTGTAGATACCCTGATGGTCATTGAAGGGGTGCGTCGAGCCATGTTGCCCAATGCCGATTTGGAGGTAGTGGCGGACACCTTGGAAGAGGATCCGAAGTACATCAGCCGAATTGCCAAACGCCAAAAGGACAAGCGCAAGGAATTTGCCTTAATTACCATTTGCATTACGGGAGAGGGTTCCGCGATCAAGATTATGAATCTGGTGCGGGATATTACCCAAGAGTATGAAGAGAATATTCATATCATACCGATCGGCGCGATTGATGAGAATTTGAATTATTTGATTCGATCGACCATGAAACGCTACAATGTTTTGGGGATATTGGGAACGGTGAATCCCAATGTGCCGGAAGTGCCCTTCTTTTCCTTGGAAGAGATGCTGCATACGGAAGGCGTCAATCGACTCCATCACTTGCTGGAGCGAAACATCCCATATTCTTCCCACCCGAAGGGGTCCTTGCAATCCCTTTTCGATGCAAATCGCATTTGGATCGATGAACCCATTCAAGACAAGGAAGAAATCATTCGTCAAATGGCGGAGCCGATGTTGGATGAGGGATATATTACAGAGGGGTTTGTATCCGCTGTTTTGGAGCGGGAAACTCAGGGAATGACCGTCTTGGCAAATGGGATCGCGATTCCACATGCGGATCCTCGAACGATTCGTCGAAACGCAATTTCGGTAATGAGACTGGAACAACCGATTTTCTGGAAGGATGATCTGGAGGTGCAATTCATTTTCTTATTGGCATTCCGAGAGGATGCGATGGAATGGGTTCTCAGCCTTCACGAATTGTTACAGGATCCAGAATTTATCAATCGATTAAAGACATTCCATGATAAGGAAGTTTTTATAAAGAGTTTAAAGAAATAGGAGGAACATGATGGAATCTATGGGGCTGCTGCGGCAGGATTTAGTCGTACGGGATCTGGAAGCATCCAGTGATCAAGGTGCGATCGAAAAACTCGCAATGTTTTTGCATGAAAAGGGGATTGTAAAAGAGAGTTATATCAATGCGATTATGGAGCGGGAAAAGGTGTTTTCTACAGGCCTTCCAACTGGGAGCATCGGCGTAGCAATTCCGCACACGGATGTTGAGCATGTCAACGAGGCGGCGGTGGCTATCGGAATTTTGAAAGAACCTGTACCGTTTACCGTAATGGCTTCCGAAGACGACAAGGTAGATGTCAAAGTGATGTTTATGCTTGCGGTAAAAGAGCCGCATGCGCAGATAGAATTGCTTCAAACCTTGATGGGTGTTTTATCGGACCCAGAGTTACTGAATACCATAAGTGAAGCGGCTAGCAATCGTGAAGTATACGATGCGATTACCAGCGTTTTATAAAAGAAGAAGGGGGAAATACAATGAAAAAGATTCTAGTGGCATGTGGAACAGGAATTTGTACCTCAACTATGGCTGCAAAGAAATTGGAAACTCAATTGGACTCTCGCGGTTTGAAGGGTCAATTCTCCATCAGTCAATGCAGGGTTTCAGAATTGGAATTCAAAGCGAATGATTTTGATGTGATTATTTGCACATCCAATGCATCCGGCAGCTTCGACACGCCAATCATTCAAGGTCTCGCGTACTTGACTGGGGTAAACATGGCAAAGACAACTGACCAAGTTGTTGAAAAACTTGGACTATAAGTGTTTCTAAAGCCTTCGGGCTTTGAATAAAATTCATAAGGAGGATTTATTTTATGGCTATTCTTGATTTTATCGTAGGTCTTGGTCCATCGGTTATGATGCCGATCTTGTTGACCATCTTCGGGATGATTCTCGGTGCATCATTCGGGAAATCGCTTCGTTCTGGTTTGACAGTTGGGGTTGGTTTCATTGGTTTGAACTTGGTTATCGGCCTTTTGGGCGGAAACCTGGGACCAGCGGCGCAACAAATGGTCGAAAACTTTGGCTTGAGCCTAACAACTATTGATGTTGGTTGGCCGGCAGCAGCGGCGATCGCTTTTGGATCACAAATCGGCGCGGTTATCATTCCAATCGGTTTGATTGTCAACGTCGTTATGCTTTTGACAAACACAACACAAACTGTCAACATTGATATCTGGAACTACTGGCATTTTGCATTTACTGGCGCTTTGGTTCAAGGAATCACTGGATCATTTGCAATGGGCGCGTTTGCAGCGGCAATGAACATGATTATTACCATGGTAATTGCTGACCGTACAGCTCCTGGCGTTGAAGAATTCTTGGGACTTCCCGGCGTTTCGCTTCCACACGGTTTCTCTGGCGCGTATGCTCCAATTGCAGCCGTTATGAATGCGATTCTTGAGCGAATTCCTGGAATCAACAAAATTAACATCAACCCTGAAAAAGTACAAAAGAAATTGGGCGTATTTGGTGAGCCTTTGATCGTCGGTACCGTAATCGGTATGATCATTGGTGCTATGGCAAAATACGATATCTCTAAAATCTTGCAATTAGGTGTAACCATGGGTGGTGTCTTGATCTTGATCCCTCGTATGGCTGCAATGTTGATGGAAGGTTTGATTCCGATTTCTGACGCGGCGCAAATCTTTATCGAAAAACGATTCAATAACCGTGGCAAAATGTACATCGGTTTGGATTCGGCGGTTGGTATTGGACATCCTACAACTTTGGCAGTTGCATTGTTGTTGACTCCAATCACAATCTTCTTGGCACTCGTGCTTCCTGGAAACACTGTACTTCCATTTGCTGACTTGGCGGTAATTCCGTTTATGTTCGTATTGGTTGTTCCTTTCACTAAGGGAGACTTCTTCCGTACATTCATCATTGGCCTAGTTATTGTATCAGCCGGTCTTTTGATTGCAACAGACTTGGCGCCACTTCATACTGAAATGGCACTCGCGGCAAACTTTGACATGGGTGGAGCAACTCAAATTTCTTCCATCTGTGACGGCGCGAACCCAATGGCATGGGGCATTACAAAATTGATGAACATGGGCGTTGTTGGCGTTGGCATCTTGGGCGTCGCTTCTATCGGTTTGGCAGTTTGGAACCGCAAGAAAATTATCGAACAAGCACAAGCAGAATAAGAATTGGACGGAGAGCCTGGCGATCGCCGGGCTCTTTTTTTTAGGAGGGGCAAAGAGATGTTGGAACAATTGAAAGCAGAGGTACTGGACGCGGCACTGGCATTAAAAACAAATGGGTTGGTTACCTTGACCGGCGGCAATGTGACCGGTCGCGATCCGGAAACCGGATATTGTGTGATTACGCCCAGTGGAATTGCCTATGAATTGCTGTCTCCGGATGATATGGTGGTTGTGGATATCGACGGAAATGTGATCGAGGGCGAGATGAAGCCGTCTGTGGATATGATGGGACTTTTGTATATTTTGAGAAACCGTCCGGATTTGAATGCTGTCATTCATACCCATTCGCCTTATGCAACGAGCTTTGCGGCATTGAATCAAGGGATTCCTTGCGCATTGACCACCCTGGCGAACGAGGTGGGAAGCGATGTGCCTTGCGCGCCATATTCGCGGCCGGGAAGTGAAACCATCGGGATTCAAGTGGTGGAGCATATTGGCGATTCCAATGCCTGTCTGCTTGCCCATCATGGAGTCATTGCCGTGGGAACCAATGTCCGCCATGGATTGGTGGCAGCCGTGATGTGCGAAGACGCGGCGAAGGTCCTTTATCTATCGAAAACAATGGGTACGGTGGAACGACTGCCGCAAGAAGAGGTTGACTATTGTCGTGAACTTTTCTTGAATACCTATGGACAATAAATAGAGAAAACGGGTACACTGGGAAAAAGGGGGAATACCAATGAATACAATTGCATTGACTTGGCCGAAAAGGGTCTTGATTGGCGAGGGTGTGTTGGGACAGCTTGCGGAGGAAATGAAGGGGTTTTCCAAGAAGGGAATCATCATTACCGGGGGACAGTCCACCAAGCGTTCCGGAACCTTGAACCGGGTACTGGAAGAATTATCCGGGTTTGATTGTCTGGTTTATGATCAGGTAAGCCGTGAACCCACAACGGAAATGGCAGATGCGGCTCGAGAAGCGGCTCGAGACTTTGGGGCGGGATTTGTAATCGGCCTCGGCGGGGGAAGCGCGATGGATGTGGCGAAGGCGACTGCCGGACTCTATGGTCTGGATGCCTCGACGCAAGCCTGCATGGATCAAAAGGTTTTTGAAAAGAAGAACATTCCCTTTATCGGGATTCCAACAACAGCGGGAACAGGAAGTGAAATCACCCTGAATGCCGTGTTGTATAGCGAGACCACGAAAAATAAGCAGAGTATCGCCGCGCCTTGGTTTCAGGCGGAAATCGCATTGGTCGATTCCGAACTGACGATCTCGATGCCGGCGGCTTTGACGGCAGCCACGGGTATGGATGCCTTGACTCATGCCATTGAGTCCTATACGTCGAAGGTTGCCAATGAGGTGACGCGTGCGATTGCCTTGGAAGCGATTGAAGCCATTGGGGCGGGATTGATGCCTGCCTGTGAGGATGGAAATAATCGGGAAGCCCGTCTTTTGATGGCGAAGGGAAGCGCCTTGGCGGCCTTGGCATTCTCGCAGACCGGAGTCGGGATTGCTCATGCGATTTCTCATCCTTTGGGAGCGGAATTCCATATTTCCCATGGCGTTGCAAATGCTATTCTTTTGCCGGAAGCGATTCGATTCAATCGATTGGTCTGTGAAGAGGACTATGAACGGATTGCAAAGGCCCTGGGTATGGAGGATGCAGAAGTGGGAATTCGCGCTTGGCTGGCCGTACTTCCGATTCCAAAAACCTTGAAAGAGGCGGGGTACGAACGGGGCCGAGAAGAGTCGATTCTAGAGAAGACCTTTCTTTCCCGATCGTTGAAAAAGAATCCGAGAGAGGCATCCAGGGAAGATGTATTGACGCTGATTGAATGGTGTGAAGGGAGATAGGAAAATGAAGGTATATCAACATACACGCGTTTTGGTAGCGATTCAATTGCAAGCGGCGATGATGGTGCTGATCGGTGGATTTGGCGTTTGGAATACGATTAAGCAGGTGCCGGGATGGCCAGTGTTCGCCATGGTTGCCGTTGTGGGACTCGTTTCCGCGTTTCGCATGGTGGTTCAAGGAACCCATCCGGAAAGAATTGAGATTGATGATCGAGAGATTCGCATGACAGCCTTTGGACGAACCAAAAGATACCGCTTGGATCAATTGGCGCAATTTCGCATCAAGGATTTGGATCCCCGCCGGAAGGTGTTTCTCCGAATCGCAGACGAGGATGGGACAAGAGGACGGTATTGGCTGAGCTTTGACAAGTATAAAGATGCGGAAGATTTGACGGGTTGGCTTCATGATTTGGAGTACAAGGTGAATCCGGACGATTTAAAGTATCACAATCGACGACTGGCGGAGAAGAAAATGAAAAACAAGCCGGCAGATAAAGAATAAGACAGAGTCAGAACGAAAATTCTAAGGGGTTTTCGTTCTTTTTTTGTCTCTTCTATTGCGGTAGAAAGAGAGCCGTGGTACAATGCAAGTGACAAAAGAACAAGTAATGAGCATTTGCTCACAATCAATACAAAGCATACCAGGAGAGTGGAATGAATCAAGAGAAAAAGCAACTCATAAAAATTGCAAAGATGTATTACGACGAGGGGATGACCCAAGATGAGATTGCAAAACGATTGAGCCTCTCGCGTCAGAAGGTGAACCGATTGATGAAGCGATTGATTCCGGAGGGAATCGTTCAAATCTCCATCGATGATTCTTTGGATGAATATGTGGAGCTGGAAAAACGTCTGGAAGAAGAATTGGGATTGGAAGAGGCGATTGTGATTCAATCGGATCTGGATCTGCATGTTCTTTTGGATCAATTGGGAAAGGCGGGAGCGGAGTATTTGGATCGAGTGATCAAGCCGCAAACCAACGTAGGCATTGCCTGGGGAAGAACCCTGGGATATATGACGGATCATTTGAAAAAACCGCGACAGAATTTTCGCGGATCAATCGTGCAATTTGCCGGAGGCGCGCCTATCGATATCGATGGCCATGGCGCAGTCGACGAAATCAATAAATACTGGAAGAAACAATCAGGTGAAATCACTCGGGTCATGGCGGATGTCCTTGGAGGCACACCCTATTTGCTGCATACCCCTTTGTTTATGGAAAGCCCTGAAGCCATGACGATTTTGCGCAAGGAGCTCAGTGTGGCCCGAGTATTCAATCAGATGAGCCAATGCGACTTGATGATGGTCAGTCTTGGCGGTGTAGGAGGACATCTTACCCCGTTTCGAGAGCATCTCTTGGGACGCGGTCAGCTCGATTATTTGGAAGCGAGAGGGGCGGTCGGGAATATCGTATTCCGATATTTCGACATTCAAGGCAGATCCATACCCACACCATTCGATAAACATGTCATGTCGCCAGAACTTGAGGTGATGACAAAGATTCCAAAACGGATCTGTGTTGCCGGTGGCGCGGAGAAAATAGAAGCGATTCTGGGAGGAATCCGTGGGGAAATTGTGAATGTATTAATCACAGACTATGAAACGGCTCAAGCGGTATTGGAACTGGCGAAAGCCGAATAAGAAAGGGAGGAACTTTTATGAGCATCGAACGCGAAACACTATTAGAAATGTATCTGCGAATGAATCAAGCTCGCGCATTTGAAGAAAAGGTAAAATGGGGATTTGCCCGAGGCATGATTCATGGCACAACCCATCTTTCCATTGGACAGGAGGCATCTGGTGTAGCATCATGTATGGCATTGGATCAAGGCGATAAGGCTTCTTTGTCTCACCGTGGCCACAGTGCGGCGATCGGTTTTGGCGTTGACTTGAATAAAATGATGTCGGAATTGCTGGGACGCGCCAATGGATATTGCAAAGGCAAGGGCGGTTCCATGCATATTGCGGATATTGAAAATGGAAACCTGGGGGCAAACGGCATTGTAGGCGGTGGATTTAGCATCTCTGTCGGTGCAGCCTTGACGCAGCAATATCAAGAGACTGGAAATGTGGTTCTTTGTTTTGCAGGCGACGGAGCGACAAACGAAGGAAACTTCCATGAGTCGTTGAACCTGGCGAGCATCTGGAAATTGCCAGTGATCTTTTACATCGAGAACAACCTGTACGCCATGAGTAATCCACTAGAAAAACATATGAACATTACTGATATTGCGGATCGTGCGGCTTCTTACGGAATGCCAGGCGTAATCTGTGATGGAAATGATGTATTTGATGTGTACCAAACCATTCAAGAAGCGGCGAAACATTGTCGTGAAGGCAAAGGGCCTGTATTGGTTGAATCAAAAACCTATCGTTGGGACGGCCATTCGAAAAGTGACGCGCAAGCGTACCGTACTATGGAAGAGAGACAAGAGTGGATGGCGAAGGATCCGATTCTTCGACTGCGTAACCATATTATTGAAGAAGGAATTAAGACGTTGGAAGAAGTGGACGCGATTGACGCAAAAGCGAAGCAAGATATTGAAGAAGCGTTTGAATTCGCTTGGAACAGTCCGGAACCGGATGTCAGCACATTGATGGAAGACGTATACGCATAGGAGGAGAAAAAATGAAAACAATGACGTACGCGGAAGCGATTCGAGAAGCGATGTCAGAGGAAATGAGACGTGACGAAAATGTCATGTTCATGGGAGAAGACGTCGGATTATACGGTGGCGCCTTCGGAATCTCTGTTGGCATGTTTGATGAATTTGGTCCGAAACGAGTAAAAGATACACCAATCTCAGAGGCGGTAATCGCCGGAGCGGCAGCCGGAGCGGCGGCAACAGGCCTTCGTCCGATTATGGAGATCATGTTCTCTGATTTCTTTACAATTTCCATGGATGCCCTCGTTAACCAGGCAGCCAAAATGCGATATATGTTCGGCGGCAAGGCACAAGTGCCAATGGTTTGCCGGACACCGGGCGGTTCTGGAACTGGCGCGGCAGCACAGCATTCACAATCGTTGGAAGCTTGGTTTTGCCATGTGCCGGGAATCAAGGTGGTTACACCATCGACGCCTGCAGATGCCTATGGTCTTTTGAAAGCATCGATTCGCGACAACAACCCGGTTGTCTTTATCGAACAGAAATTGTTGTATCGAACAAGCGGCGAGGTGCCTGTGGATCAGGACGATTTTATTATTCCATTGGGTGTTGCGGACGTGAAACGAGAAGGTACGGATGTAACGATCGTAACGTATGGCCGCATGGTACAACGTGCTTTGGAAGCGGCGGAAATTGCGGCGGAAAAAGGCATCAGTGTTGAAGTTGTGGATCCGCGTACCCTTCAGCCTCTTGACAAGGATACGATTATCAAGTCTGTTGAGAAAACTGGCAAGTTAATTGTTGTGGTTGAAGCGGCGCAAACCGGAAGCTACGCGGGTGAGATTATTGCGACGATCACCGAAAGCGACGCCTTCGATTTCTTGGACGCTCCTGTTCAACGACTTTGCGGCAAAGATGTACCGATTCCTTACAACCCAACTTTGGAAGCTGCCGTTGTACCTCAGGTAGACGAAATTGTTGCAGCGATTGAAAAAGCGGTTAACCGCGGTTAGGTGGTGAAAAGATGGCAGCAGAAATAATTATGCCCAAGGCTGGCATGGCTATGGACGAAGGGACCGTCGTACAATGGTATAAGCAGGTAGGCGACTCCATCGAACAAGGCGAGGCAGTATTGGAGATCTTAACAGATAAAGTAAATATGGATGTTGAGGCAGAGGCTTCCGGCGTGTTGCTTGTGCAACTCGCAAAAGCAGGCGCTGTTTTACCTGTATTTACCGTGATTGGATATATTGGCGCAGAAGGAGAAGCAGTTCCTGAGGCGACTGCATCAGCGGCGGCTTCAGCAGCATCAGCTGCACCGGTAGCACCGGTTGCAAAGCCGGCAGCTCCTCAAGCGAAAGCAACTTCTGATGGAAAATTGCGTGCGACTCCAGCGGCAAGAAAGATTGCCCGGGATCGCGGCATTGAATTGGCAAGCGTACCGGGAACGGGCGCGAAGGGCCGGATCCATGCAGCTGATGTATCGGAATTCCGTCCGGAAGCGGATGCTTCCATTCTTGCGAAACGAATTGCTGCGGATATGGGTGTTGATTTGGACTCAGTTTCCGGAAGCGGTGCGCGCGGTCGCGTGTTGAAAGCCGATATTATGGCGACACAGAAAAAGGCGGCACCTGCGGTTTCTATGGAAGTGCAAGCGGAAGATACCTTGGTTCCATATTCAGGAATTCGAAAGGTTATTGGCGATCGGATGCAGGAAAGCTTCTTTACGGCTCCGCATGCGACATTGACCATCGAAATCGATATGACCAAAGCTATCGAGATGAGAAAATCTTTGGTGGATGTCTACAAGGATTCCATTGGAGAGAAACCATCCTTCAATGACATGGTGATCTTGGCCGTTTCGAAGGCGTTGAGAACGCATCCTGGAATCAACAGCACCTTGACGGATGAAGGCATCTTGCAGCATGGCAATATCAATATTGGATTTGCAGCGGCAACGGCTGAAGGCATGCTGGTTGTGCCGGTGATTCGAAATGCAGATCGAAAAGACTTCAGAAATCTGGTTGTCGAAGCGAAGGACCTGGGTCGTCGCGCGGTGAAAGGGAAGATCTTGCCGGATGAGATGCAAGGAAGCACCTTTACCATTTCGAACTTAGGGATGTTTGGAATTACGGAATTCACTGCGATCATCAATCGACCGAACGCGGCAATTTTGAGTGTGGGCGCGATCATTGAGCGTTGTGTGCCAGTGAATGGAGAGATTGCGATTCGTTCCATGATGAATGCGACAATCAACTTTGACCATCGCATTGTCGATGGTGCACCGGCTGCTAAATTCTTGCAGACCCTCAAACAAAATCTGGAGAATCCGTATTTGATGTTATAAGGAGGAGAAGCAATGGCAGCTGAAATCATTATGCCAAAGGCCGGAATGGCCATGGATGAAGGAACCATTGTACGTTGGTACAAAGAGATCGGCGATCCGATTGAACAAGGGGAAGCGGTTTTGGAGATCCTGACGGATAAAGTGAATATGGACGTGGAGGCGGAAGCCTCCGGCGTTCTTCTTGCGCAACTTGCGGAAGAAGGCGCTGTATTGCCGGTATTTACTATAATTGGATATATTGGAGCGGAAGGGGAAGAAGCCCCGACTGCACCGGCAGCACCGGCAGCACAGGCTGCGCCTGCCGCTTCAAAAAAAGCAGAAGCAAAGCAAGAAGCGAATAAAGAGGCAATCGCCTCCGACGCCTATGATGTCATCGTGTTGGGCGGAGGGCCCGCTGGATATGTGGCAGCGATCAAAGCGGCGCAACTCGGCGGCAAGGTTGCCCTTGTGGAGAAGATCCGCGTGGGTGGAACTTGTCTGAATCGCGGTTGCATTCCGACAAAAACCTATGTGAAAAATGCAGAAATTTTGGAGCATGCGAAACACGCGGCATCGCGCGGCATTCTCTTTAATGATGCGAATTTCAAGTTGGATATGGACAAGATCGTGGACTACAAGGATCAGGTCGTGATGACTTTGACTTCCGGCGTTGCGGGTCTTTTGACAAGCTACGGCGTGAAGCAGTATCAGGATCTGGGCGTAATCACCAAAGACAAGAATGTGAAGTTGGGATCAGGTGAAGAATTGGAAGCGAAAAAGATTATCTGGGCGGGCGGTTCAAAAGTCGCGCAGATTCCAATTCCGGGCATCGATCATGAGCGCGTTTTGACTAGTGATACGATTCTTGATTTGAAAGAAGTGCCGGAGAGCATGATTGTGATCGGCGGCGGCGTAATCGGTTGCGAGATGGCGGAGATCTTTAACGCCTACGGCACAAAGGTTACAATTGTCGAGTTGGCTGAAGAGCTATTGCCGATGATGGAGCTGGAAATCTCACAGGCCCTTCGTACGCAATTCACGAAAAAAGGCATTACGATTTTGACTGGCCGCAAGGTTGAGAAATTTGAAGGTGAAGCGAAGCAGGTAACGGTTACCATCGACGGCGGAGACACGATCATTGGTGAGCGAGCGCTTGTCAGCATCGGCCGTGTGCCGGATCTTTCTGGATTGGGTGAGCTTGACCTGGAGATGAATCGTGGCCGCGTGGTGGTCGATGACAAGATGGAAACCAGCGTGAAGGGAATCTACGCGCCTGGCGACATCAATGGACGCCATATGCTGGCTCATGCCGCGTTCAAAATGGGCGAGGTGGCTGCAGCCAATGCTATGGGCCATGACGAGGTCGTGGATCTTTCCATCGTACCGTCTGCGGTATATCTATTGCCGGAGATTGGCGCGGTCGGCTTGACGGAAGCGGAAGCGAAGAAAAAATACAGCGAGGTCTTGGTTGGCAAGTTCCCATTTGCGGGAAATGGCCGTGCCTTGGCTTCAGGCGAAACAGTTGGTATGATCAAGGTGATTGTTGAGCCTAAATACTTCGAGTTGGTTGGGACCCATATCTATGGACCGGCAGCGGCGGAGATGATCAATGAGGCGGCAGCCTTGATGGCGGCCGAGGTGCCTGCGGATATTATCGCGGATACCATTCACGGACATCCGACATATTCAGAAGCCTTTATGGAAGCCTGCGCGGATGCCTTGAAGCGTTGCATCCATTTGCCGAAAAAAGCATAGAAATTCGAACAAAATGAAGGAATAGTGAATGTTTAGGGAAAGATGGAAAGCCCGCAGGTTTGCGGGCTTTCGTCTCGTCTGTGGGTATGATATAATATTTTTAATACAGATTTTGTGAAAAAAATTCGGAATACGAGGAGAAATTCATGAAAAAGGTTTTAGTTGCCTGTGGAACAGGTATTGCAACATCTACTATGGCTGCAAAGAAATTAGAAGCTGCTTTGGCGGCTCGCGGACTTGATAAAGAAGTTAAAATTTCACAATGCAAGGTATCGGAATTGCCGTACCGAGCGGACGAATTCGATCTAATTATCGTTACATCACGTGTAGCGCAAGAGATCAATACTCCGATTGTTCAAGGTCTTCCGTTCTTGACAGGCGTTGGAATCGACAAGACTGTTGATGAAGTTGTTGAAAAATTAGGATTATAAGCAAAACAAAGCCCTACCGATCAAATCGGTAGGGCTTTTCTTATGCGTCGATATTTTTTGTTTCTTCTGTTTTTTCCAGGATTTCTTCTGGTGCTTCGAGTGGAGCCGCTTCTGTTTCTTCTGTTTCCTTTGGTTCGACAGGTGACCGATCCGGATGCTGATGTTTTTCGATCAGGGCGCGGAAGACGTCGCCGGTAATGGTTTCATGGGTCAACAGATATTGAGAGACCTCATGCAATAGGGCCTTGTTCTCTTCCAAGAGCGCCAGGGCTCTTTGCTTTTGCTCTTGAATCATTGTTCGAATCTCGGTGTCGATTTCTTGAGCAGTGGCCTCTGAGCAATCCAGCACACGGTTGGCGCCCAGGTATTGGTTCTCGACGCGTTCCAGTCCGACCATGCCGAACTTGTCGCTCATCCCGTAAAGGGTGATCATGGTTCTGGCAGTCTGTGTGGCTTGCATAATATCGTTGGAAGCGCCGGTGGATTGTTGGCCGAAGACGATCTCTTCGGCGGCACGGCCCGCCAGCATGACCACAATGCGATCCAGCATTTCTTCCTTGGTGACTAGGTATTTATCTTCACCCGGCAATTGCATGGTATAGCCAAGGGCGCCTTTGGTGCGAGGCACGATAGTGATCTTATGAACTGGGTCGGTGTTTTCAAGGAGCTCTCCCGCAAGGGCGTGGCCGACTTCGTGATACGCAACGCGTTTTTTCGTGTCAGGCGAAAGGATTCGATCTTTCTTTTGCTCTCCGGCGATAACGACTTCGATTGCTTCTTCCAAGTCTTCCTGAGCAACAGAATTTCGTTTGAATCGCACGGCCCGAATGGCTGCCTCATTGATGATATTGGCTAATTCCGCGCCGCTCGCTCCGGCTGAGGCTTTGGCAATGGCTTCGAAATTGACATCCGCACCGAGTTTTACGGCCTTGGCGTGAAGTTCAAGGATCGCGATTCGTCCTGGAAGATCCGGGCGCTCTACAATGATTTGGCGGTCGAAACGGCCAGGTCGCAAGAGGGCGGGATCCAGAATTTCCGGTCGGTTGGTCGCGCCTAGAATAACGACGCCTTTGGAGGAATCAAATCCGTCCATTTCCTTCAGCAATTGATTCAAGGTTTGCTCTCGCTCATCGTTTCCGCCCATCATTCCATCGCGCCTTTTTCCCACGGCGTCGATCTCATCGATAAAGACGATGCAAGGCGCCTTTTCATTGGCTTGTTTGAAGAGGTCGCGAACCTTGGCGGCACCGGCACCGACAAACATTTGAACGAATTCCGAACCCGAGATGGAGAAGAATGGTACCTTCGCCTCACCGGCAACGGCTTTTGCCAAAAGGGTTTTACCTGTTCCCGGAGGTCCGACCAGAAGCGCGCCCTTAGGCAGTTTCGCTCCGATTGACCGATATTTTTCCGGTTCATTTAGGAAGGTTACAATCTCCAACAGTGAGTCTTTCGATTCCTGCTGGCCGGCTACGTCTTCAAAGGTAAGGCCGGTTTGATCTTCGGCGTAGATTTTGGCGTTTGATTTTCCAAAGTCCATCACGCCGCCGCCTCTTTTCGTCAGGCTGCCCAGTAGGAACCGCCACATAAAGAAGAAGAGGGCCATGGGTAAAATCCAAGTCAATAGGAAATTCAAATACGGATTGTTTTCTACAGAAACACCGCCGTATTTTTCCACGCCCCAGACCTTGAGATTGGCCAAGAGCTCGGGATCGTTGACGCGATCGGTATAGAGTTCCTTTTCCATTTGCTGGACTGCAGTGATTTTTTCCGCCAAAGCAGCCTCCGCATTTACGGGAAGCACAGCGTTTTCGTCCAAGGAGATATAGATTTTGTCGTTTGCGATCTGCACCTCTTCAATCATGCCGTATTCGCCCAGGGCTTCGAATTCGCTGTATTCCAACTCCTGAGTCGTCCGATTTGAGAAGAGTAAATTGAAGATGACAATTGCAATGAAGAAGATGAGTAAAAAGCTATAATTTTTAGGTTTTTTCATTGTGCCCTTTGGCAAGAGTGGCATCTTCTTGTTGTTTCGACCTTTGCCGTTTCGGTCTGATTCCTTCGGCGGCCAGGCAGAGTGCCGCTTATCGTTTTTATCGTCCTTCGATTCAGAATCTTTTGGTAACCATGGTTCTGAGTTTCTTCGATTATTATCCATATTCTCACATTCCTTTCAATGATATGACTTTATCAAATAACCTCTATGAAAACAAGAAAGATCCGGTAAATATCCCTTAAACTTTCTTTAAACATTGACATTTCGCCTTTGCTTTGGTATCGTAAGGAAAAGAATCTTTAAACCGGTACGAGATACTGGAAAGGTGATCATTCAAAGAGTTGGGAACAACTGTATTTTTTGAGCGATTTATGCCTTCCGGATTCCGGGAGGCTTTTTCTTTTAATTCGACCCAGAGAGGCGAAAAGGAGGGTATTTATGAAAGCAACATTGATCTTAGAAAACGGCCGCATCTTTCGCGGCGAGGCCTTTGGCTATCGACACGATGTAACTGCTGAAATTGTTTTTCAAACCGGAATGACCGGATATCAAGAGGTGTTGACGGACCCTTCCTACTACGGCCAAGCCGTGGTTATGACTCATCCGCATATTGGCAACTATGGCATCAATCTTGATGTGAGTCAGGGGCGTACCGCTTTTGCCAGCGCATTGATCGTTCGATCCCGCGCGGAAGCGACACGTCACTACAAAGAAGAGATGGATCTGGATTCCTTTATGAAGTATCACAAGGTTGTGGGTCTGCAAGGAATAGATACCCGGGCATTGACCAAAGAAATCCGGGAAAAGGGAACCATGAAGGCTTTGATCACCTTCTCGCCCCTCAGCAAGAGGCAAGTGGAAGAGCGATTTCGTCGTTTTGAACTAAGACGTCACGCCATGGCGACCACCTGTTCAGAAAAATACGAGCGGGGAACCGGGGCACATCAAATCGCGGTGATGGATTTCGGCATCAAGGAAAACATCCTGCGGGAATTGGAAAAACGCAATACAACAATGACAATTTTCCCGGCGGACACGCCTGCAAAAGAGGTATTGGAAATGAACCCGGAAGGCATTGTCCTGTCCAATGGTCCTGGAGATCCGACGGATCTGCCGGATGTGATTGAAGAGGTTAAGATCCTGATGGAGAAAAAGCCGATCCTGGGGATTTGCCTGGGACATCAATTGCTCTGCTTGGCTGCCGAAGGAAAAACCGGCAAACTCTCTTTCGGCCATCATGGTTCCAATCATCCGGTGGAGCGCCTGGAAGATGGAAAAACATTTATTACAGCACAAAACCACAACTATACAGTAGTGGAAATGCCTTCTGTTATGGAATGCACCTACCGCAATCTGAACGATGACAGTGTAGAGGGAATGAAGCATAAAACCCTACCGGTGATTTCGGTTCAGTTTCACCCGGAAGCAGGTCCGGGTCCTTATGATGCGGAAGATGTATTCGATGCGTTTATGACAATGATGGAGGACAATCATGAATAAAAATCAAGGGAAAAAGGTATTGGTACTTGGCTCTGGTCCCATCGTAATCGGACAGGCGGCAGAATTTGATTATTCCGGCACACAGGCGTGCCGTGCATTGAAGGAAGAGGGCTGCGAGGTAATTCTGGCAAACTCCAATCCGGCAACGATTATGACGGATCCGGAGATTGCGGATCGTGTTTACATCGAACCATTGACCGTGGATTGGATGGAGGCGTTGATTGAGAAGGAACGGCCCGATGCGCTTTTGGCCAATGTTGGGGGTCAGACGGCCTTGAATCTGGCCATGGATTTGGCGAATAACGGTGTCTTGGAGCAATTCAATGTTGAGATGCTGGGCACTTCCATCGAAGGAATTTATCGGGGCGAGGACCGGGAAGCATTTCGTGCTTTGATGCAAGAAATTGGCGAACCGATTATCGAGTCTCAGATTGTAACAACGGTGGAAGGCGGACAAGCCTTCGCTGACCGCGTAGGCTACCCAGTCGTTGTGCGTCCGGCTTATACCCTGGGCGGATCAGGCGGCGGCATTGCCAAAACGGAAAAGGAATTGCTTGAGATTCTGCCGGAAGGCTTACAGCGTTCCCCTGTCACCCAGTGCTTGGTGGAACGGGCGATCCTGGGTTGGAAGGAAGTCGAGTACGAGATCATGCGCGATTATCAGGGCAATCGCATCGTGGTCTGTAATATGGAAAATATCGATCCTGTGGGGATTCATACGGGTGACAGTATTGTTGTGGCGCCGAGCCAAACCCTATCGGATACGGAATACTATATGCTGAGAACGGCATCCTTTCACATCGTGGATGCGGTGGAGATTATCGGCGGATGTAATGTGCAATTCGCCCTTCATCCGGTAACGGGGGAGTATGCGGTTATTGAAGTCAATCCTCGGGTGTCTAGGTCCTCTGCATTGGCTTCTAAGGCAACGGGTTATCCCATTGCCAAGGTGGCAACTAAACTCGCTTTAGGATACCGTCTGGCGGATGTAGAAAACTCGATTACCAAAAAGACAACGGCATTCTTTGAGCCGGCACTCGACTATATTGTTGTGAAGATTCCTAAATGGCCCTTTGATAAATTCCCGGTAGCCAAACGTGAACTGGGCACTCGAATGATGGCGACGGGGGAATCCATGTCCATCGGAGCAAACTTTTCCCAGGCGCTTTTAAAGGGGATCCGTTCCATCAATCCCAAAAGACAAACCCTGACAGATCCAGCCCTCTTCAATGTTTCCTTTGATAAATTGAAGTTGGCGGTGGAATCGCCCAATGATGAGCGACTCTTTCACCTGGCGGAATTGATCAGGCGCCGATACGGCCTTGATCGTTTGGAGCAGATGACGGGGATCATGCGATTTTTCTTGGCGGCTTTTGATACGATTATTCAGGAAGAGGAAACCTTGCGCGGTCAAATGGTGGGAGAGCTTTCAGCAGAAAAGTTGCTCGAATTGAAACGATTGGGATTCTCGGATGCCGGCATCGCGGATTTATTGGACACGGATCAAGCGGCGATTCGCCAGATGAGAAAAGAAAATCAGATCAAAGCAACCTTCAAAATGGTGGATACTTGTGCGGGCGAATTTGAAGCGGTATCGCCGTACTTCTACTCGACCTATGAGGAAGAAGATGAAGGTCCTGTGACGGATCGAAAGAAGATTGTCGTTCTGGGTTCTGGTCCGATTCGCATCGGTCAGGGCATCGAGTTTGACTACGCGTCGGTTCACGCCATGCAAGCCTTGGAGCGACAGGGATATGAAACCATTATGATCAACTGCAACCCGGAAACCGTGAGTACGGATTTCGACTTGGCGGACCGTCTGTACTTTGAGCCGATTACCTTTGAAGAGGTGATGAATGTCATCGAGAAGGAAAATCCCGAGGGAGTTATGGTGCAGTTTGGCGGACAGACGGCCATTGACTTGGTAGAAAGTCTGTCGGATGAAGGGGTTAAAATCTTTGGTTCTTCTTACGAAGCCATTAATCTGGCAGAAGAACGAAAAGATTTTGATCAATTGCTAGAGCAACTGGGGTTACCACGACCAAAAGCGGGAACAACCCGGGATTTGAATGAGGGATTGGCTATTGCAAAATCCTTCGGTTATCCGGTTCTTGCAAGACCGTCTTATGTCATCGGTGGACAGGGCATGGCGATTTTGGCCAATGAAGAAGAATTGCAGCGTTATTTGGAAAACTTCTTTATCCAGTATCAGGATGGACGGGTGCAGATCGATCAGTATATTCAGGGTAAGGAATTGGAAGTGGATGTGATCTCAGACGGCAAGAATTGCTTGATTCCGGCGATTATGACTCACCTAGAGCCATCAGGGATCCACTCCGGAGACAGTATTACGATTTTGCCGTCACCATTTTTGAACCAAGAAATTATTGATCAGGCGGTGAATGCCTCAGAGAAGCTAGCAGCCGGCTTGAAGGCGATCGGTTTTCTGAATATCCAGATGATCTGGGCGGACAAGCTTTATGTGATTGAGGCGAACCCGCGGGCATCGAGAACCTTGCCGATCTTATCCAAAGTAACAGACGTACCGATGACGGAGATCGCCATCCGCGTGATGCTGGGTGAGGAGTTGGCTGAGATGGGATATGGAACGGGTCTATTAGAACCGAAACTACCGTATGCCGTCAAGGTGCCAGTTTTCTCCATGGAGAAGCTTCCAGGAGCCGAAGTGATGTTGGGACCTGAAATGCGTTCAACCGGAGAGGTTTTGGGACTCGGAGCGACGCCAGAAGAGGCCATGCGCAAGGGCATGATCGCCGCCGGGGTGCCATTCCCGAAAACGATCCGAATCCTTGCTATGGTTCGGGATGTGGAGAAGCCGCGGCTTCAGGAAATTATCAAGGGAACCCAAGGCTTGCAGGTAGAATGGACCGCGACGGAGGGCACGGCAAGACTCTTCGATGCTGAGGGAATTACTTGCTCGAAAGTGGAGAAGATTCAGCAGAATGACGAATTGTTAACGGAAATTCGTCAGGGAGATTATGACTGGGTCTTGAATCTGCCGACCAAGGGCAACGACGCGACGCGGGATGGATTCTTAATTCGCCGGGCAACCCTAGAATCAGGGAAAACCCTGTTTACCTCGTTTGAAACCTTTGAAACTGCCTTTGGACAGTGGCAATTGGTGGAAGCTGAAAAACGATTCTATCCATTGATGAAAAAATAGCAGTCAGTTGATTGTTGGTCGAGTAATCGCTAAGCGGATTACTGGCGAATAAATTAGCAAATTTGAAAGCAGCCTTCGGGCTGCTTTTTATGTTCGCGAAGCATGATAAAGTCTTTTCGTTGTCTTAGAAGATGAGTTGCCGCGGAGATACTTTTCAATTTGACAAAGATTTACAACCATGGTAAATTAATAACATCGGATTCCGAGGTTAGGAGAAGCTCATGAATAAAGAATTGAGAAAAGGAATCAATCCATCGCTGATTTTAGCACTTTTAGAGAATGAATCCTTATATGGATATGCACTAATCGAACGATTGATGCTCAAGACAGGTGGTGTTCTGGAATGGAAGGAAGGCACACTATATCCTTTGCTTCATCAAATGGAAGGAAAGGGCTGGATTCAATCAGAGTGGCAGGTGGCGGAAGGTCGTCGCAGAAAAGTATACAGCATTACGAAAAAAGGACACGGGGAATTGGCGAAACAAAAGGAAGAATGGGTTGCTTTGCAAGCAGCCATCGGCAGCGTATTGGGGGAAGCATAATGGCAGAAGAGAAGAGACAAGAGAAATTTATTCGACGAATTACCGATCAGATTCACGATCGGGAACGAGCAAATGAGATCAAAGATGAAATGCGCGATCATTTGGAAACAGCGGTCGCTGACTATACACAAATGGGTCTTTCACAAGAGGAGGCAGGAGAAAAAGCGCGCAAGCAAATGGGGGATCCGGCTGCCTTGGGTTATGCACTGGAGCACAACGCGCCAAAGCACTGGACGAAATGGCATGCTTTGATTGTGTTGTTGTTGGTGTTGCAAGGGGTGATCGCAATAAGATTAGTATTAAATTCATGGGCAAATGGTGTGTTTGACTGGTTGGATCTTCTGATTGTAGGAGCAATGGTAATCATCGCAGGTGTGATGGTCTTGAACAATCTGAAGAAGCTGACTCAGCAAGGAGGACAGCCCATTATGGTGATACGAGCCAACGAGACGCTCTCTTCCCTGGATCAAGTGACCACTGGAATGGTGTTGTTAGGAATTGGTCTCATTGTCCTGGGAACCAGTATGAGTGTATTTGGGGATGAAGGAACGGCAGTTCCTGTTATGAACAGCTTGTTTATGGCAACCAATTGGATTGTTATATGGACAGGACAGAGAGTGGGAAGTGCGGTGTATGCGGAAGGGATTCAATTTAACGGAGGAAAACTCCTGTCTTGGTCGGAGTACAACTCGTACCGGGTATTGGTCTCCCATACGAAAAAGGGCAAGGTGTATCAGATCAAACTCTACGGAGGAAAGATGGAACCGATCCTTGGCGTGGAATCGAGCCAATTAAGAACGGTAGAAACCCTTGTTTCTCAGTATTTAGTTCAAGCATAACGCAAGCAGTCTTCGGGCTGTTTTTTTTATTAGAAAACAGACATTGGATTTTCCGCGCTTCACAAATGTAAGAAAATGTAAGGCTGATTTGGGGGGAATTGATTGTTACAAGCGAGGGATTCCTTTACAATAGAAGCAGTGAGTTTGAATTTCTAAATATTGATAAAGGGGAGATTTTGTGAAAAATCAGAGAATGAGAGTACTTGGTTTGTGGTTATTGATTTTGATGCTGGCGACAGGGTGTTCAGCGCCGAAAGAGCCGGCGGTATCAACGGAAACCGAGGAGAATACATTTGCGGCCAGTGAACCGGGAACGGGTGAGACGGCAACGACAGAACAAGGGGCGGCGGAAGAGACAGGAGAGGATCCTGCGATTGCACTGACCAAGACGGCCCTTGCAGAAACGGACTGGGTCAGCATCCAAATGCCGGAAGGCAGAATTGACATGCCGGCGAATGAGGCGTTATTGGAAGCGTTGGCTTTCGATACCTGGGAGCCTGTTTCGGAGGAAATTGAATCAGAGGAAATCGTACGACTTGGAGTAGGGAACGGCGAGATTGTAATTCGTGAGGGTGCGGCTTACCTGTTGACAGATTATGGCATGGACTGGTATCGAACCCCGGAAGAAGTTCAGTTCAATATGATGGATTATTTTGGAGAAAACTATACCATGTCGGCGCGAAGCATGCTGTTCAATGATGAGTATATGTTTGCGGAATACTATCATGACACCATTGCAAGTCTTGGAAATCTGGAATCCTTTGACGGAAAGGGTCCCTTGTTGCAGGAGATGGTGAAATACGCGTGGTATCGATACACTTATGAGAACCCTGAGGAAACGGTACGGGAACTGTACAGTGAGGAAAGCGGAGACTTTGTCTTTACGAAGGTGATGGCGATTCAAGAAGCCAAACGCTATTTTGAGTTTGATGAAACGGGGACAGATTTCTCGACCATGGACTTGTACAATGCGGAGAAAGAAGGGTTTTTGCTTTGGTACGGCGCCCCCGACACGGCGGATCGTTCGAATTTTCAAAACGGCTGGGGATATGCCTTTGGCGGATTGAAGGAGATTGGAAACGAACGGTATGAAGTGCGTTTGATTGATTACGCTGACAGTTCAGAAACACGAATCAACAAGACCAATGTGATGGAAATTTCCTTTGATGCAGAAGGAAATATTCGATTTGACCGAGGCTATGAAGAAGTGCCGTCTTATAACTTGGCGGATGCGGCTCCCGGTTTGGAGCCGATTGAGATCTTGAGAGAATATGAATATATGAGCGGTGAGTTTTTGGGCGAAACAGAAAAAGCCTATTACTTCATTGCTGATGACGGGGAATGGGTTTCTTACTTTAAATTGGACAAGGCGACCATGGAGATGACGATAGTCTATGCGCCTGAGCTTCCGGATGAGGAGTATGCATACCGCGTGGAACAGCATGGGCAGGAATTCTTCTTCTATACCAATAGGAATGTGCGAATTGCAGATGCGGAGTGGAATCTGATTGAAACCGTGACGTATCCAAAGGCCATTGTGGAAGGATTGGAAACCTATTGGGACTATGGCGACGCTGTTTATTTCGGTGAAGCACTGTCTACCGACCGCAGCATGTTTGCCTATGTGGATCAGGATGGATTGAAATTGGTTCAAAACGATTCCGGAGAGACGACACTCTTGGTTCCACGGGAAGGCGACGGGGATGTCACTGAAGCGATCTGGTGCTTGAATCCTCGATTTGCGGATCAGGATACAAAAATTGTGACAGCCCGAACAAGGGACTGGGATTCGGGATTCACGGTTTATGATTTAAAAACCAATACGAGTAAGACGGTTGCGGGCTATGTCATGCCAGAGCAGTGGCTGCTGGCGGGGGACCGAGGATTCTTCGTGACGGACAAGTCGTATGTTTATTTTTATGAGTTCGATTCTGGCGAAATCAGGGATTTGTCGATAGCCGGCATGGGACCTAAGGTTTATAACAATGGTTTTATTCTGTGCAATCAAAACTTTGCAGCGTACTTTGATCATGCCGAGAACGAAATGACCTTGACGCTGCTGGATATGGGTAGTTGGTCGGTTGTGAAGTCGACGTCGATTACGGGGATGGATGCGAGGATGATGTTCTTAAGTCGAACAGGTGATATCGGTGTTAATTACAGCTTCGCGTATACCGATAACGGTGCCGCAATCATGCGAAACAAGTAGTAAAGCTATCTTGGAAAAGCAGCTAAAGAGGCTGTCTTGAAAAGCAGACAAAGAGATTGCTTGAAAACAACGGAAAAAAAGCGGGAGAGATCAGGCGATCTCTTCCGCTTTTTTTTGTGCTTCTGATGATTTGTGTTCCACCTGATCCAAAACTTGCATGGAAATCGTGGCCACGATCGCGACCACGCCAACGATCTTCCAGGCGCCTTGAATTCCAGTCAGGGGTATGAGGGTCCCGGTGATCAAGGGGCCGAAGGTGAAGCCGAGACCCATCAAGATGGGGAGAACGGCGTTCATGCGTCCCCGATGTGATGCAGGGGTATGGTTGGCCAGAAAAGGCATAAAACTGATGGTGACAATGATCTCGCCCAGGGTGAAGATCACGCAGGAGACGGCGAAGGCGGGCAGGGTGTCTACAAAGCCCAGCATCCCGAATCCGATCACATAGGCGATTCCGCCCAAAACGATCTTGCTGATATTTCGGCTGTCTTGAAATCCCTTGGTTATCAGCGGGGTGAAAATGATGACCACAAGCCCATTGAGGGCGGCGAGTTTCCCGTACAGGTTTGCACCCAAGCCCGGATTGACGGCCTCCATATGCATTGGAAGCAGGAAGCCCCATTGCGCATAGACAAAATTGTATCCCAGAGCAAAGAGGGCGAACCAGATTAAAAGCGGCCGACGAATCAGTATTTTCAAAATACTGCCGGTTTCTCTGGCTTCTTGGCCGGTATGTACGGTTTCGGAATCCTCGTAGGTTTTGTGGATGGTTTCGCCTACAAAGAAGAAGACCATCAATACGGCAATAAATCCGGTGATGAAATCGCCCAAAAAGAACCAGCGCAAATGATTTTCAAAGAGCAGTCCGCCGATTAAGGGTCCGATGGCGAATCCGATATTAAAGCCGAGATAGGAGAGCGAATATGCGCCATCGCGGTTTTCCGGCGTTGTCAGATCGGCAATCAAGGAATTGTGCGCCGGTTCTGCCATACCGAAGAAAACGCCGGCGGACATCAGCAGATAGACCATGGGCATGGATGGCGGAACGAAGGCGCAGGCGCCAAAGAGAAGCACTGCAGTGCCTTCACAAAGCAGGATCACCGTTCGCCGACCGATGGTATCGGTAAGTTTGCCGCCAATCAAGCTTGCCGGTATGGTCATCACACCGGATACAGCCAGCCAAAAACCGGCCTCGGTAGTTGACAGTCCGATTTTTTTTGTCAACAGCAGGGTCATCATCGGCCAGACAAAGGCGCCCATGGCATTGACGATCCGTGCAAAGAAGATGATGTAAATTTCCCGCGGCAATCCGCGGTAGGGGCTGAGTAGGTCGTGTATTCTTTTCATATGTTATGCCCTCCTTTACTAAAAAAAACGTCGCAGGGCTGCGGCGTATTCGTCAAAATTATTGAAAAATAGCAATAAAAAAACCGCAAACGAGAAGTCTGCGGAAATTGGCATAGAGAGGCTAAATCGTCTCTTTCATGCGCAACGCAACACAGACTGATTGAATCAATTGAGTTTGTTTGGTTTGGACTTTTGTTGCACGCATGAATCAGACCTCCTTTTTATTTTCCATTTTACTATATCGAATCTGGAAAAAGAAGTCAAGGCAGGGGTTTTGGTCTTTCCGGGAGAGTATGGTAAAATAAGCGTGACTTCCAAAGGATAAGGAGTGATTGAAATGGATATCAATCAACAGATCAGCAAGGAACTTTCGTTGCGGCTTAATCAGGTGAAAACCGCTATCGAATTATTGGACAGCGGCAATACAGTGCCATTTATCGCCCGGTATCGAAAAGAGATGACCGGTGAAATGAGTGATGTGCAATTACGCGATTTGCAGGAGCGATTGACGTATTTGCGGAACCTCGCTCAGCGAAAAGAAGATGTGATCCGTCTGATCGAAGAGCAGGGCAAATTAACGAAAGAGTTAAAAACAAGCATCGAACAAGCGGATGCGCTTCAGCGTGTCGAGGACTTGTATCGACCTTATAAGCAGAAGAAACAGACGCGGGCGACCAAGGCGAAGGCGAAAGGCCTTGAGCCTTTGGCGGAACGTTTGATGGCGCAGGTTGAGACGGAGGGAAATCCCGAAGACTGGGCGAAAGTCTATCTCAATGAAGAGCTGGAAGTTTTGAGTGTGGAGGGAGCCATAAAAGGCGCCATGGATATCTTGGCGGAACAGGTGGCCGATGATCCAGACATGCGAAAAGAGATCCGGGCAGTGACTTGGAAGGAAGGCGCGATCACATCGAAAGCGACCGACCCAGACGAAGTGACTGTATATGAAACTTATTATGATTTTAAGGAAAATTTGAATACCATGGCCAACCATCGTGTCCTTGCCATCAACCGCGGTGAAAAGGAGAAGAAGCTGAAGGTGAAGCTTTTGTCTCCCGATGAGAAGATTATTTCTTGGATGAAGGGGCGAATCATCACGAATCCGCGATTTGTTGGGACGGAGATTATCGCGGTCATGCTGCAGGATGCCTATAAGCGATTGTTGCAGCCGGCCATTGAGCGGGACTTGAGAAAAACCCTGACGGAGCGGGCGGATGAAAGCGCCATTGTGGTGTTCTCGAAAAACGCGAAGTCCCTGTTCTTGATTGCACCGATCCGCGATGCGGTAGTCATGGGATTCGACCCGGCCTATCGAACAGGATGCAAGATAGCCATTGTTGATGACACGGGAAAGCTTTTGGAATTTACCACGGTTTATCCAACGATGCCGCTAAATAAGGTTGCTGAGACAAAGAAAACCTTGAAGCAAATGATTCGAAAGCATGGTGTCAATTTGATTGCCATCGGCAATGGCACCGGCAGCCGTGAGTCGGAATCGATTGTTGCCGAGATGATTAGCGAGATGGACGAAACGGTGTATTACACCATCGTGAACGAAGCGGGCGCTTCCGTGTATTCGGCATCTAAATTGGCACATGACGAATACCCCGATATCAACGTATCCATTCGTGGCGCCATTTCTATTGCAAGACGATTGCAGGATCCCCTGGCGGAATTGGTCAAGATTGATCCGAAATCGGTTGGCGTCGGTCAGTATCAGCACGATGTGAATCAAAAGAGACTGGGTGAAAGCCTGAATGCCGTGGTCGAGGACTGTGTCAACCATGTTGGCGTGGATCTGAATACGGCTTCCGCTTCGCTTTTATCCTATGTTTCCGGCATCAATGGCACGATTGCCAAGAATATGATTGCCTATCGCGAAGAAAACGGAAAATTCATGAGTCGCAAAGCTATTTTGAAGGTTCCACGCCTTGGACCGAAGGTATTTGAGCAATGCGCGGGATTCTTGCGGGTGATTGAATCGAAGAATCCATTGGATCAAACGGCTGTCCATCCGGAAAGCTATAAAGCCGTGGAACGGTTGCTGGCTCTTTTGGGGTATACCCAGGAGGATGTGCGCAACCATCGGCTGGAGGATATGAATCAGCGGATTGATCGATTGGTTCCTATGGAGAAAAAACAGGCTTCCATGCAGACAAAGGGAGGCAAGCGGCTCCATGGATTGGATGCCTTGAAGCAGATTTCCTTTGAGGACCCCAAGAAATCCAAGCGCAAGGACCAGGCGCAGCATCATAAAAAGAGCATGCGATTTTTGGCAGAGCAGTTGGAGGTTGGAATTCCGACCCTGATGGATATGATGGAAGAGTTGAAAAAACCGGGGCGAGATCCCAGAGAGGATATGCCAAAACCGATCTTTCGATCCGATGTCTTAAAGATGGAGGATTTGGAAGTGGGGATGGAGTTGACGGGAACGGTGCGAAACATCATTGACTTCGGCGCCTTTGTGGATGTCGGAGTGAAGCAGGATGGATTGGTGCATATCTCAGAATTGAGCGACAAGTATGTGCGAGACGCCATGACCGTGGTCTCCATCGGCGACACGGTTCGTGTGAAGATTATTGGCGTGGATCAAAAACGAGGCAGAATTTCTTTGAGCATGAAGGGAATCAAACAGCCGAAATAGCAAACGAGGTGCAGAAATTTTCTGCACCTCGTTTTTTTAGAAGAGTATCAAGGCAAGGACGAGAAGGATGATCCCGATATAGATCAGCTTGCCGATGGGGTGCCCGGCATTGACGGTGTAGCCGCCGCTGAATCGTTTTGGCACCCAGAGGGTGGGGTCGGTCCGGGGAGCCAGATTTTCATTCACCGTTTCGTCGGTCTTGACGGTTAAGCGTTGTCCGTGATCGCCTGTGGTCAGATAGTAAATGGCGATTCCTCCGAATACAACGGTAAAGGTCGTTATTGAGGCGACGGGATAGATCCATGGTGGAAGGCTCCAGATTGTGCCCAATTGAACCACGGCAAGAAGGAATGCCAGAACATTGGCCAAGAGAACCATAAACAGGCTCATGCGGTCCCGGGCGATTTGATAGCGGATCAAAGAGGTCTTGGGCCGTGCGGGGTCAATCAATCGCTTGGCTTGATAATGTTTGTTGGAAAAGAAATAAAAGCCGGCGATCAGGATCAGGATCAAGCCGGCATTTTGATGAACCGCATTTTTGGTCTTGTCGACAAAGCCGTTGGGGTGTCCCATCAGGTCCCAGTGAACGGGAAGCGGATCGGGCAGGGCGTCGTAATTCAGAATCAAAAGGATCCAGGTTGCGGCTGCAACACCCATCGCGAGCCAAAATCCCAGATGAAATTTCTTGGGAAGGGTTGGCCTTTTCCGCGTTGAAAATCCGGTAAAAAATAGCCGATAACAAGTAGAATCATCCATAGAATCCACATGGTTATGCCTCCTTCGTAAAATCTTGAGCAATGGATTGCACCAGTGTCTGCGTTTCTGCCAGGGAAAGACCCTTGATATGGGCTTTTGCCAGCAGAATGGTCATGGATTCTCGCAATTCCTCGATGTCTTTTTCGTCGATGGAAAAATCCATGGCGATAAAGGCGCCCTTTTTTTTGTTGATGACAACAAATCCATCTTGGGCCAATAGACGATACGCCTTGTTGACCGTATGGAGATTGACACCCAATTCTCCGCCGAGCTGGCGGACGGAGGGCAGGGAAGCACCCGGCACCAGGGATCCCGTCGCGATTCCGAGAAGAATCGATTCATAGATCTGCGTATAGAGCGATTTTTCGCTATTGACATCGATTTGTAAAATCATGGCGTCTCCTTGTGTTGCTTGTTATATAAATAGTATAACAATAAAAAACATGTGTCAAGACTTGACGAAAGACCTTGGCTTGCGTATAATAAATTTACAAAAGAATATTCTTCAGGGCAGGGTGAAATTCCCGACCGGCGGTGACAGTCCGCGAGCCAAAAGGCTGACTTGGTGTAATTCCAAGACCGACAGTACAGTCTGGATGAGAGAAGAAGAGCGTTTGCTCGCAACTTATCAGGCCCTTTTTGGCTTGATTTTTTTTACCTGAGAATATTCTTCCACGAAAGGGAGGAAGAATATATGAGTACGTCAATGAAAACCAAATGGATTGTGAAGGTGGGCATGTTGTCTGCGGTAGCTTTTTTGCTGCAACTGATTGAGATCCCGTTGCCGATGTTTCCATCGTTCCTGCAAATTGATTTTAGTGATGTTCCGGCATTGCTGGCGGGATTTTCACTGGGACCCCTTGCCGGAGTTGCGGTGGAATTGATTAAAAACTTGTTGCATGTGGTCTTAAAGTCAAGCACGGGCGGCGTAGGCGAATTGGCCAATTTCTTAATCGGTTGCTCTATTGTGGTTCCAGCGGCTATTTGGTATCGCAAGAAGCCGTCGAAATCGACTGCGGTGAAAGGAATGGCTTTGGGCACTGTTGTTATGGCGGCTGTCGGCGCCGTAGCAAATTTGTACTTGTTGATTCCGTTTTTTTCGAATTTTATGCCGATTGAAGCGATTGTTGGATTGGGAACAGCGATCAATCCGTCCATTACCGACGTTTCGACCCTTGTTCTTTACAGTGTGGTGCCATTCAATCTCTTAAAGGGAGTTGTGGTGACGATTGTAACGATGTTGATTTACAAACGCCTATCACCAGTTTTGCATCGATAAACGCTCTTCGGAGCGTTTTTTTTTTAGAATTTGGGTATAAGTGGAGAAAGGAGGAGTTCTGATGCGAAAACAATCAATTTTATGGTGGCTGTCAACGGGTTCTTTTGTTTTGGCAATGGGGGCAGGGGGATATACCCTGATTCGATTTTTCTATAATCGAATGACTTTGCCCGAGGGCGTCTGTCCGGTTTCTCCGATAGATGGATGGTTCAAATTGACAATCGGCATCGCACTTTTTTCATTTGTGTTGAATGTGATTCACGATCGTCAAATGAGAAAGCAAGAGGAGTGAAAATTCGGGTATCCATATAATGAGAAGGCGTTACATACCAGATAAAGGATGTGTGACTATGAAAAAGATTCGATTTTTATCGGAAGCCTTCTTTGTGAGTGCCGTTGTTCTCACCATTCTTGCGATCGGAAAGATTTTGATCGATCGGACGCGGGTTCCTTATGGAATCAATCCGATTATGGTCAATAGGGAAATGTTGTGGGGGATTGTTTTAGTTGGAATGATGTCGCTGCTCTTTACCGGGATCGAGATAATCGTCGAGAAGTGGAAAGCCAAGGGCTCTGCAGAAAAATAAAAGGGAATCGAATTTTCGATTCCCTTTTTTCTATGTCTATTCAACGATGATCTCGACCTTTTCTCCGTCTTTTGTATCGATTTCGACGATCTTGCCTTCGGCGCCCTGTTCGATCATTTCAAGGACTTCATCAAAATCAATTTTATCAAGGGCTTTGAGATCCTCATCGTCGGCATATTTGCTGGCCAACTTCAGACCGACTTTCACCAAGCCCAAGGGGATATTGACATTCACCTTGTCTCCATCTCTGTCGCCATCCTGAACGCGAATGCGCAGGAATTTTTTCTCGCTTGACGGTGTTTTAATGGATTCTTCCGTTCCTTCTTCAAGGGCGGAAAGCAATTCGAGGGCTTGATCTTGGGTGATCTTGCCGGATGTCAGCATTTCTAGAATTTGTTTTTTTTCTTCTGAATTTGCATTCATGATTTATCCTCCTCACCACTGAGCAATTTAAGTGCTTCTTCGGTTGAAATGTCACCGGCATCCAATTTTTTTAAAATGGATTTTCGGTCTACGGATTTTTGGGGACCGGTTTGATACCCCAGCGCCTTGATGATTGAGTCGAGGCGGTTTCGAACGGTGGGGTAAGAGATATTCAACTCTTTTTCAATCTCTTTAATATTACCCCGATTCTTGACAAAGACCTCTAAAAAAAAGAGTTGTTCTTTGTTCAGCTTCATAAACTTGTTTAATTGGAAATTGCCTTCTAGCGCTGTTCCGCAATTCGTGCATTGCAGTCGAGTGACTTTTAGTTCGTGGGAACAAATGGGACAGCTGCCGATCACTTCTTTTTTCATCTTGTCCTCCTAATAAATACGAATGGAGACTTTCGTTCCATCGCTGGCGTCTACATCAACGAGTTCGTAGGGAACTCCAATATCGAGGCTGAGCAAAATGACACGAAGATCCTTTGGATCGATTCGTTCGAGGATCTTGACCCATTCCTCATCCTTTGTATCTTTTCCGCCCTGTTTTTTTGCTACCCAGATTCCGAATTTCGCCCAGGAAGCCAACCATCTTAATGGAATTGCCGGAATGCGGATCGAGGGTCCATCGGAAGGGAGAACGACAATCTTGATCTTTCCCTTTGTTCTTTTTATGGATTCTGCCACCTGCATCACCTCCTTACATCTATAGTATAGGATGGAATATCAATTATGTCAATAAAAAAATCAATATTATTAATATCGAACTTAATAATATTGATTTTTGGCTTTTTGAATACCGCTTTTACCGAAGTTTAATAAGCGAAAATCAATATTATTAAGTTGTGAATTGATTTAATTAAAAGAAAAACCGCGAAGCTTAAAGCTCCGCGATCTCATTATCTCTTCCAAATACCATAAAATGGGTATATCCGAGGGATTTCAATTGATTCAATTGTTTGCCTAGCTTTTTCTTGCCTAAGATGCAGGATACGGTCGCATCGACGCGAAGGGCATCGGCGGCCGGCAGAATTTCTGTCCAATCTGCATCATTCGAATAAACGAGGGCAATCCGCTTTTCTATGGTTTCCTTCTGTAGGGTTTCTTCCATTAAAATCCCAATAATTCGTTCGAATCCAATGGAGAAGCCAACAGCAGGGACGCTGGTTTTGGAAAATCGTCCAATCATTTCATCATAGCGGCCGCCTCCGGCAATGGAATATCCGTAGGGACCATAACTTGCCTCGAAGATCAAACCCGTATAGTAGCCCATGCCGCGAACCAAGGTTGGATCAAATTCGATCACGTAAGTGTTTCGGCTGAAGGTTTTCACGGTTTTAACAACCCGGGTCAAGGCGTTCTTGACTTTCTCGTCGATGGAAAGCGCAGCCAGGGTATCCAAATTCATGGATTGAATGGAAGACAGGAAGGCTTCCACGGATTCCGGTGCATATTCTTTCTTCAGCATCTCCTCTTTTACCCCGTCAAAACCGACTTTATCCAGTTTGTCCAGGGTAATGCAGACGCTGCCGATTTGTGTTTCGTCAAATCCGGCGGCAAGGATCATGGCGCTTAAGATGCGTCGATCATTGATCCGAATGGTGAAGTTTTCAAATCCGATGGCTGACAAAGCTTTTGCCGTCGTGGTGATCAATTCGATCTCCGCGTTCTCGGTAGGATCGCCAAGTATGTCGATATCACATTGCTTGAAGGAACGGAATCGGCCCTTTTGCGGACGCTCCGCCCGGAAGACGTTGTCTACTTGAATGGCTTTAAAAGGCATTTCCAATTCATTTTGATGATTGGAGTAGAAGCGGCTCAAGGGCAGGGTCAAGTCATATCGAAGACCCATGTCGCAAATGTCATTTTCTTTCAGATCATCGGCGGACAGATTCAACTTCGCACCTCGCTTCAGGATCTTATAGATCATCTTCAGATTTTCGCCGCCTTCGCTTCCCAAAAGAAGCGATAGCGTTTCAATCGCCGGCGTCTCGATTCGATGAAAGCCATGAGATCGATACATCGCCAGAATCTTACCCTCCACCTCATCGCGTAATCGCATTTCAGATGGAAGAATATCACGAGTTCCCCGTACAGGGTTTGAATTAAATTTCATTTCATTCCTCCTTAATAAAATTCTTTCCTAACTATACCATAAATGCAGGAGACTGCCAAACATGAAAAAAACGCCCGAAGGCGTTTAAGTTCCAAGGACAATTCGATCCAAAATGAAATCGTCAAAATAAAGTTGAACACGGCTTCCCTTATGGGCTCTTCGATAGAGGGGATAGTCAACGCCAAACTCTTCGACGGCACCATCGGGATGCTGGACTTCAATATAGTAGAGTTCGGTGGATTTATGGTTGCCGGAATGGCTGGTAATGTTTGTGTTTGCCCGCTTCGAAAGAATGGTAGCCGGTTTTGTCTTCAGCCTTTTCTTTTTGAAAAATGAAAACATGGTATTCCTCCAAGGTTTTTTCTTATTATACTATCTGTTAAACAAAAAGAAAAGATAGAATCAACTGTTTATCAGATAGCTTACATTTTTTTACAAAAACAGGTATAAAAAAACCCGCAGTTCGCGGGTTTGGAGCTGATGGGGAGACTCGAACTCCCGACCTATTGATTACGAATCAATTGCGCTACCATCTGTGCCACATCAGCATAATGTTTTGACTAGTTTATTATAGTACGATTGGTAAGCATTGACAAGGGGAAAGGCGTGGAATTTTCCTTGGGGTTATAAATTATTTGTAAAAGATTGGAGTTTGCAAAGCGAGGATGATATCATTATAATAAAGTGAAACTGTAGAATGAAGGAGAA
>DAOUQF010000007.1 GCA_030625815.1 Eubacteriales bacterium | reverse complement strand
ACACCTCTTACTGTACATCCTTGACCCTTTGCTGCTTCTTGACATTGATAACAAAACATTGACATAATAGTCCTCCTTTTTTACTTCCCTATATGGATACCCAAGTAGCATGGGTCTTTGTTGATGAGACAATCATATCCCAAGGGAAAATAAAAAACGGTAACATGGGTTACCGTTTTGATAAATCTCTCACAATTTTCGATTCCATTGTTTTTCGATCCAGTCAATGCCTTGAAAGCAAAGAACCCCCAAGCCGCCCAGGATCAAAATACCGGCAAACATCTGCACATAATTGATTCGCTGCATGGCATCCATAATAAAAAATCCAATGCCGGATCGAGTGCCGAAGGCTTCCGCTAAAAAGAGAACGGAAAGGGCGGTGGCTGTTGAAATTCGGGTGGTCGACAACAGTTGCGGAATCGTTGCGGGAATCACAAGCTCCCGAAAGATCTGCGATTCGCTGGCTCCCAAGGCGATCAAGGGAGTAAAGAGTTCCGGTTCCAATTGCATGACTTGATCTCGCGTCATAATCACGATGGGGAAGACGATGATCAGCAGGATCAATCCGATTTTCGGTGCATCCCCCAGGCCAAAGGCCAACATAAACAGGGGAAGAAAGGTTGTTTTGGGAATCGGATACAGCAGGGCGATAATGGGCGAAAGAACGTGATGGGTTCTCGGATAGGTACCCAGGATCAAACCCAAGGGATAGCCGATTAAAAGTCCGCTGGTTACTCCAAGGAACAAGCGGCGGATGCTGGCGAGCAAATGAGTCCCCATCACAAGCCCCTTCTTGGAAAAGATAAAGGCTAAAACCCGAAGGGGTGAGGGAAGAATCGGCGCTTGCAGAAGGGCGTAGCCCAGCCACCAAATGCCGAGTACGACCAGGATGGCATAAATCCAAGGATGGCGTTTCATGCGTTCACCTCCGGATTGATTAAAAGATTTCGCAGTTCAACAAGGAGCGCTTCTTTTTTCTCCGGCACCTTCGGGTTGGCAAGCTGTTGACAGCTTCCAGCTTGCATCACGAGGATTTGATCGCCAAATCGGACGGCTTCCTCCAGACTGTGGGTGACCAGCAAGGTGGTGGGTTTTGTCTTGGACCATACCTGGTCGAAGAGCCGATAGGCAGTTTCTTTTGTGATCTCGTCCAAGGCGGAAAAGGGTTCATCCAGAAGGAAGAGGTCGGGCAAAAGATAGAAAGCCCTTGCCAGGGCAACACGTTGCTGTTCGCCTCCGGAGAGTCGCCGCGGCGATCGTTCCAGCAGAGAATTCAGATTGAAGCCGTCCACAATCTCCTGAAAGAGTTCGGGATCGGAAGGTATCTTTCTAATTCTTCTGCCAATTTCGATATTCTTTTTTACGGAATGCCAAGGATAGAGACCGTAGCCTTGCGGGACGTATCCAATCCGATGGCGATTCACGGACAATTCTTCACGGTTAAATGAAATGGTGCCGGTTTTCAGGGGATGAATTCCCCCCAGAGTCTTAAGCAGGGTGGTTTTTCCCAAGCCGGAGGCGCCAATGACGGTTAATACTTCATGTTCCTTCAGAGAGAAGGAGAGGTTAGAAAAGGGAATCGCGCCATCGGAGAAAGAGATTGATAGATTTTGAACATCCAGCATCTTATTCCTCCCAGCGGGCATGAAAGCTGTGCTCCAGCCCCAAATGATCAAAGATTCGTCCCATCATCTGATCCAATAATTCATCAATGGTTGCAGGATGATGATAAAAGGAAGGACTGATGGGCATAATGGTTGCTCCTGTTTTTGACAGTTTTAGAAGATTCTCCAAATGAATTGCGTGTAAAGGGGTTTCCCGGGTTAAGAGAAGCAAGGGGAATTTCTCCTTCAGGCAGACATCGGCCGCGCGAATCAAGAGGTTGTCGCTGGTGCCGGCGGCGATTCGCCCCGCGGTCCCCATGGAGCAGGGACAGACGATCATCCCGGAGAATCGGCGCGATCCGCTAGCGATGGGTGAGAAAAAAGAGGTTACAGTTTCGATATGGAATTTGGCTTCCTTAAGGCGGGCAATGCCCGCTTCCAGGGAGAAGCCCAGCTCGTGTTCAAAGACCAATGCGCCTGTTTTCGTGGCAACCACATAAGTCTCAAGTTTTCGTTCATTCAATTTTTGCAGCAAGCGCCAGGCATAGGGACTGCCTGAGGCGCCGGTGATTCCAACGATGAATGGTTTCATCCGATCCTCCCGATCATCCAAGCATCCAGCAATGCAACGGCAAAGTAGAGGATGCTGACAATTTGATTGATATGGTAGCTCGCCCAATTCATGATGCCATGGTTCGCCGGTTCCACGATTCGATGTTCGACGCTGAGAAGAAAGGCGATGATGACCATGCCGACTGAAAAGAGCCAGCCGATTCCGCCCAAGGCTCCGGCGAGGAAGAAAAATCCCCAAGCCAAAACATGAAAGCCCTTTGCGATCAAGAGGGCATTTTTCAGTCCGAAACGTTCCGGAATGGAATGGAGCCCGACTTCTCTGTCAAAATCGATATCTTGCGTGCCGTAGAGGGTGTCAAAGCCTGCAATCCAGAAGGTGACTCCCGCGGCTAAAACCAAAGGGGGAAGGGCGAGTTTGCCCGTTACCGCGATCCAGGCGCCTATGGGCGCGCCGGCGCAAATGGCGCCGAGGATGAGGTGGCAGGCCCAAGTCCACCTTTTGGTGTAGGAATACAAAAGAAAGAGGGCGATGGCAATGGGCGATAAGACAAGGCAAAGAAAATTCAGCTGATAGGCCGCGAAAACAAAGATCGCCAAAAGGACTGTCGTCAAACCGACAGCTTCTGATTTTCGCACCGATCCCTGCGGGATATGGCGGCCGGCCGTTCGTGGATTCTGCTTGTCGTAATCGGCATCAATGACTCTATTGATGGCGTTTGCCGCATTTCTGCCGGCAAATAAGGCGACGAGAATCCAAAAGACAACGCGGGCAGAGGGAAGTCCCTCTGCAGCCCAAATCATGGATACTGCCGCAAAGGGCAGGGAGAAAAGGGTGTGCGAGAACATCACCAATTCGCCAAATTGACGGACCTTATTGATCAAGCCCATATTCTGCCCATCTCTTTGTGACCTGTTCCATGATATCCTCATCCATTTCGATATCGTCCGGCCATTCTCGCGGATGGCCTTCGCTAACGGTTTTTTTCGTGGCGTCAATGCCCAATCGACTGCCGTGGAATGCCGTTGGAGAAGAATGATCCAAGGCGTCAAGGGGACCGTCGGTAATGACAAGATCGCGTCTCGGATCGATATTGTTGAATACCTTCCACATCACCGTGGAGACGTCCTGTACATCAACGGTGTGATCCACCACGATAATCATCTTGGTATACATCATCTGGCCAAGCCCCCATAGGGCTTGCATAATTTTATGGGCGTGCTTGGGATATTTTTTTTCGATGGAAACGATGCAGCAATTATGAAACACCCCTTCCAAAGGAAGGTTCATATCAACGATCTCCGGAACGAAGAGGCGCATCAACGGCAAGAAGATTCGCTCCGTGGCTTTTGCCATATAGCAGTCTTCCATCGGCGGTTTTCCAACGATGGTTGCCGGATATACCGGGTTTCGTCTTCGCGTGACCTTTTCCACATGGAAAACCGGATACTCATCCGCCAGGGAATAATAGCCCGTATGGTCGCCGAAGGGACCCTCAAGTCGTTTCTCATCGAGATCGACATAGCCTTCCAAAACGAATTCCGCATTGGCGGGTACGTAGATGTCATTGGTAACGGATTTGACAATGCGTAAGGGTTTCTTTCGAAGGAAACCGGAAAAGAGCATTTCGTCAATCATTTTTGGCAACGGAGCCGTTGCCGCATAGGTTGTTGCAGGATCGCAACCGAAAGCAACGGAGACCGGCATTCGTTGAATGCCCATTTCCCGATGTTTTTCATAAATCATTTTGCCATCCTTATGCAGATGCCAGTGCATGCCGGTGGTTTTGGCATCGTATTTTTGCAAACGATACATCCCCATATTTTGTTGACCGGTTTCCGGATCCTTGGTGATAACCAAAGGCAAAGTCATATAGGGACCGCCATCCTGCGGCCAGCAGGTTAGAATGGGCAATTCATCGAGATTCGCATCCTCAACCACTTCTTGACATTCCGCCACCTTGACTTTGCGTGGAATCACAGCCGTAAGGGGTGCCAGTTTCGGCAGTGATTTCACCGCACCCAAGAAGCTCATATATTGCTTGATATCCAGATAGTCCGTGATGCGATCGGCAATCTCGTCCAGGTGATTGACTCCGAGGGACATCGCCATACGCTTTTCTGAGCCGAAGGCGTTCATCAATACCGGGTAATCTGAGCCTTCCACATTTTCAAAAAGAAGGGCGGGACCGTTTTGCTTGGAGATTCGATCGGTGATTTCTGTAATTTCAAGGTTCGCGGAAACGGGGGTCTTGATTCGTTTCAGCTCGCCTATCTTTTCTAATTCTTTGATAAAATCTTGCAGATCTTTATAAGCCATAAAATGCCTCCTAGTATCGGCGTTCCAACAGGGCTTGATAAACCGTATGAAGGATTGCGCGACTTTCGCAATCCGGGGTGCGATTCAATGCCTCGTATGCTTTTTTCGTATATTTTTTGGCAAGGGACCGTGCCTTATCGACGCCGCCCAATGCGATGACTTGATTTTGAATCCAAGCGAGATCGTCTTTGTTGAGAGAAGACTCCTTGAGCCGCTTTCGCAGTTCGCCCGTTGAATCCGCTTGCAAAGCATAGATGATCGGCAGGGTCATAAACCCCTGCTTGATATCGTTTTGCGCGCTTTTCGAAAGGGTTTGGTCTTTGCTGGTATAATCCAGACAATCGTCGATGATTTGAAAGGCCATGCCTGCGCGCAACCCGGAAAGGGCCAGCTGATGGGCTTTTCGCGAAGAGAGTTCTCCCTCAATAGCGCCTGCGTAGAGACTTACTGCAAAAAGCGCGGCGGTTTTCCCGCTGATCACTCGCAAATATTGCGAAACCGAGAGGTCGGTATCATGACGAAATCGATATTGTTTGAGTTCTCCTCGGCAGATCTTAAAGATCGCTTTGGCGATTTCGGTATTTGAATCTTCTTTTTGATAACGACTCATCATCAGAAAGGTCTTGGCAAAGAGATAATCGCCTAAATAAACGGCAACATCGGTTCCATATTTGGATGGGACGGCTTCAATTCCGCGGCGCAGCTTGGATTGATCAATAATATCGTCATGGATCAAAGTGGAAAGATGAAGCAATTCCACAGATGCTGCGACAGCTCGAATTCGTTTTGGATTCGGATCGCCATAATTTCCGGCGATTAGAACAAAAGCCGGACGCATTTTTTTTCCGCCCGTTTCGATCAGTTCAATCAAGGGTCGGGAAATAAAGGGTTCGGCATCCGTTGTCTCTTGGAGCATCAAGTCATGTACCCGCTGAAGCTCATATTTGATAGAGGGAAATTGCTCCCAATAATTTTGCATGTGGTTCTCCTTTGGTTTATTGAAACTGAAAGCCAAATCGTTTGAGATAAGGCAGAAGATAGCGGGTTACGATTCCAACAAAAAGACCGGTTGGAATGGCAAGCAACATCAAGAACGGCAGATAATACAAAATATTCACGTTCTCAATGACCAAGGCTGCCATGAGCAATTGTCCCAGGTTATGGGTGATGGCGCCGATGATGCTGACTGCCATCAAGCTGAAGCTCTTAGGCAGAAATTTCAGCACGAGAGCCATTACAACCAAGCTGAGCAATCCACCGGACAAGGAATAGAGCAGAGAAGAAACCGTTCCAAAAAGGAAGGAGGTTAAAGTTGTGCGCATCACAACAATGGTGAAACTGCTCTTAAAGTCCAGGGTGGAAAGTGCGATCAGGGTGACAATATTTGCAAGTCCCAACTTTGCGCCTGGAATTCCAGGTGTAAAGGGGATCATAGATTCAAGCCAACTTAAGACCATTGCTTGGGCAACAAGAAGGGATAAAAAGACAAGCTTTCTTGTGTTTGATTTCATGGTTTACTCCTCGATAGGTTGATCGGTGATATAAATAATCACTTGATGCGGGAGACAGACGATCATATCGCCGACTTCACTTGCCGATTTTGTCTCCACACAGATCTGGTCAGGACAATCCGATTCTATCATGTTCACCACTCCTTGTGAAATGATCACAAGGTTATAGACGGCGTCGTCACCGATTCGAATCTCCCGTTCCGTTGATTCGGTTAATGGAATTACCTCAAGCAATTCCCCGTATGATTCGATGACAACCCAACGATCAGCTTCCGGGTCCTTTGCTGATTGCATCCAGATCAAGGCAACGGCCGCGATTGCCGCGACGATGAGGATAAGGATAAGATCATTTTTCTTCATAGTACTCTCCTTTTCTGAATAGGCACGAAAAATCCCTTCGCAGATTGCGAAAGGATTTTCAACCGCTTTCTATTCAAGTTCGTCCCAGTATAGATATGCCTTGCCGCCGATATGCGTTTTACTCCACCAGAGTCGCAGTCGAGGAAGAACATAATAGTCCAGTCCGAAGGTGCTGCCGGCGCCGCCGATCAAGGCGATTCCACCGAAGAAGAACCAAAGGATGCTGACGTCCGTCATGGTCGTAAGGGTAAAAGCGATGGTTAACACAACGCTGATCGCGGATGATAGGAAAGTAAACAATCCGACAACCAACAAGAGGCCCACGGCCATTTCCGTTAAGACGATCATGGTTTGGAACAAAATAGGCGCTTGCGCATAGATATTGTCAAGGAACCATTGCATGATTCCAGGTACATTTTTCAATAATGGCTCACCGTAGGCAGATGCTGTTTCCACAACTGCTTCTGCAGCTCCGCTGGCGGCAGTTACCGTTTCAACGACTGCTTCAGCAGCTTCTGTCGCGGCTGCAGTTGCATCCGCAGCAACAGGAGAAGGGGTCAACAACCAACCCATCTTCATTTCTTTAAGCCATCCTTCACCAATTTTGTTGTAGCCCTCGATCAACCACATGATGCCCAGATAAATTCGCAATGGAACCAACCAGAAGTTCGGTGAAGCCGTTGCAAAATGGCCGCCAACGAAAGAGCGGCGATGCTTCACGCGGAAGAATTCGTGACGCCAGTAATTCCAAAGCTGTCGAACGCCGCCAACGCTGAAGAGGTATAGGAAGTTGACCAAGTGCTTGACCAACATCGCCATCCAACCATTGAATCGAATTCCACGAGTATCGGATACCGCGTAACGCGATCCCACTGAAACCATAAAGCCGTCATATTTTTGTGAATGGGTATGGAGTTCGCCGCCTTGAATCATTTGAATGATGTTGTTCGCTGCGGTGTGGCCTGAAGCCTCTGCCGCTTGAACGATCTGAGGCATTGGACCGTCTTGATCTTCATATGCTGCATTGTCACCGACAGCAAATACGTTTTTGTATTCAGCAGTTTGCATATAATCATTAACTAGGATACGGCCGCCGCGACCGACGGTTAAACCCAGTTTTGATGCAAAGGAGTTGTTTTTGATTCCGGCAGCCCAGATCAAAGTTCGGCACGGAACGACTTCGCCGCTTTTCAGGGTAAAGGCATTCTCTTCCACTTCAATGATTGGCGCGTTGGTAAGAAGCTCGATTCCGAGTTTTTGATATCGCTGTTGCACTTTTTCAACCTGGCTGTCTTTTTCCAGCATGTTGAGAATGCGTCCCATCGCTTCTATATTGTAGATTTTCACTTCGCTTGAGTCGATGTCGTACTTGCGGGAAAGATGCTCTTTAGCTTCTCCCAGCTCGCCTGCCATTTCAACGCCGGTAAATCCGCCGCCGCAGACTGCAAAGGTCAAGAGTTCTTTTCGTTTTTCAGGATCCTCGGTGCGAGATGCAAGGTCATACATGTTTTCTACATGCTTGCGAAGATCAACGGCATCTTCATAAGACCATAGGGTATGCGAATTTTCTTCGGCACCTTCAACCCCAAAGAAGTTTGATTCGTTGCCTGTTGCAACAACCAAATAATCGTAAGGGTATTCGTTTTGTTCTCCCTTTAGGCATTGACCTTCAAAGTCAATGGATGCGATGTTGTCAAATCGAACGTTCACCATTCGACCCCGGAAGACCTTCTTCAGATCAACGGTGATGGCATCGGGTTCTGTTCGATGGCCGGCAACCTCGTGGAGTTCAGTCATTAGTGTATGGAATCGATGGCGATCAATTAAAGTGATCTCTACATTCGACTCTTTCCGAAATGCTTTATGCAGGACTTTTCCCGCTTTAATTCCGGCGTATCCACCGCCAAGAATTACAATTTTCGTCGGATTCATAGTTCCCCTCCCAGTGTGTTGGTAATTAATTAACAATAAATTGTGTAGAATTGTATAAATGGACAAATAAATAGTGCAAAAAAGTTTCCTTGTGAAACTGTTGGCGTCTTTATTATAGCCTATGTTTTTCAGAATGCAAAGGAAAATTTGGTTGCAAACTAAAGCCAGTTTATCAGATTCGAATGTGCTGTTTTCGATTTGTTCATAAGGGTAATAAAAAAGGATTTGGTCTTGATAAGGATGAAGAATTTGTAACTTTTTGTACAAAATTCAGCAAAAGTAAGTATTTTCATGAAAAAACTCTCTGAAAACGATTGTACCCGTGAAACTTAATCAAAACCAGAAATAAAAATAGTTTGACAGGTAAACTTTCTCAGGCTAGAATAAGTTTGTCCAATAATAAACAAAGTGTAGGAGGAGAGTTTATGAAAAAATTAACATTGTTAGTGATTGTTTTAATGACGGTTGCTGCGTTTGCAGGCTGTGCGCCAGCGGAAGCAGCTGAACCAGAAGCGCCAACGGAACCAGTAGAAGAAACGGCAAGCTTTGATGTTGCAGATGGTGTATATTATGCACAAGAGGCTGGATTTGCTGGAAGCGGTTGGAAAACTAATGTAACCCTAGAGGTTGCTGGCGGGAAAGTTGTTAATGTTGACTGGAACGGCACGAACGTTCGCGGCGGCGACGACAAGAAGACCCTTTCTGCCAATGGCGGATATGGCATGGTTGCTTACGGCGCTGCGCAGTCAGAATGGGATGTGCAGGCGGAGGCAGTGGAGCAATATCTGTTGGATAACCAAACAACGGAAGTTGTCTATACGGATGATGAAGGTCATACGGATGCAATTACCGGCGTTTCGATTCATGTAACAGAGTTTTTTGGCTTGGCAGATGAAGCATTGGCGAACGAACCGATTGCCAAAGGCGACTATACAGATGGATATTATTATGCGGAGCTTGCTGAAGACGATCAAGGATTCACTTACCTTGGTCAGTTCCAAGTAGTCAATGGAACCATCGTTGGGGCAAACTTGAACGCGAAATCATTGAATGAAGAAGGCAAAGACACATCGAAAAAAGAATTGGGCGACGACTATGGCATGGTTGCATACGGCGGCGCGCAAGCGGAATGGTATGCGCAAGCGGAAGCGGTGGAAGCCTTTATTCTTGCGAACCAAGGATTTGATGTGACACTTGACGCGGAAGGCAAAACTGACGCGGTTGCCGGAGCATCGATTCACTTGACTCAATTTGTTGAATTGTTCAACGAAGCATTGAAGTAACTAGATTGAAAAAGCTGGGCTGGGTCCAGCTTTTTTTATTGCAAAGAATCGGAACCTTCGTTACAATGAGGACAGATTAAGGGGGGATGAGGATGAGACAAAAACGAATGATTCAGGCAATGGGATTGATTTTGTGGGCAGCAATTGGGTTTACAGCATGCGCGCAAGCAGAACCTGTTCCAACAGCGGAAACGCCCTCGAAACCGGCATATATCGAGGATCATGCTTTTCAGCTCGATACCATCGTAACGATAAAATTATACGGGGAAGAGGATGCCGGCTTGATAACGGATTCTTTTTCGCGGATTGATCAATTGGAAAAAATCCTGAGTGTTCACCTTGAGGAGAGCGATTTGGCGAAGGTGAGAGACCAAGCGGGGAAGGCTGCGGTTTCAGTCGAGGCGGAGACGATCGAAGTGATGGAGGCTGCGCTTCAATACGCGGAATTTTCTCAGGGACGATTTGATCCCACGGCAGGTCCGCTGATCGACTTGTGGGGCATTGATCCTCCGGAGGGCCATGTGGCGACGGAAGATGAATTGGATGCAGTTCAGCCGCTGATCGATTATCGGAAATTGATTGTGGATGGGGAAAACAAAACGGTCTTTCTCCAGGATGAAAAAATGATTGCAAATCTCGGTGCCATCGCCAAGGGCTATATCGCTGACGAGGTGAAAGAGCAATTGATGGATGCCGGTGTAACCAGCGGGATTATCAATCTTGGCGGGAATGTCCTTCTGATCGGCGGCAAGCCGGACGGATCGGATTTTCGAATTGGCGTTCAGGATCCGGACAGCCTGCGGGGCGAGTATTTGGGAGTCGTCTCCTTGCAGGACGAGTCGATTGTAACCTCTGGAGATTATGAGCGATATTTTGAAGTGGATGGAAAGAGATATCACCATATTCTAGATCCCTTTACAGGGTTTCCTGCTGAAAACGAATTGCGTTCCGTTTCGATTATCAGTCCGAAATCGTCGGACGGCGACGCCTTGTCGACAACCTGTTTTTTAATGGGGCTGGATGAGGGGATACGCTTGATTCGTGCCTTGCCTGAGATCGACGCGATCTTTGTTACCAAGGATGATCGGATGATCTTCAGTTCGCAGGAATTGTTGGATCGCTATGTATCGACAAATGAAGTGATGGAAGAACTTGTATATGCGGAATGAAAAAATGGCTCCCAATCGGGAGCCATTTTGCTGTTCTATTTGATTTCTTGATTGGTAATCCAGCGGCGAGGTGCTGCGCCGGCGATACTGTATTTTTCGATATGCGCGATTATAACATCGGCCATGTCGCCGTATTCCGCTGCAGTTGTTGCATCGCCAAAGGTGGTGTATCCGTCTCCACCGGCTGCCAGAAAGTCATTGGTAGCTACGGTGTACATTTTCATCGGACTCAATGCTTGTCCTTTGATCATGACATTGGAAACGTAATTGTCAGCTGTTTCGCTGTAGTTCAAGGTATACTTGATGCCGTAAACTTGTGGGAACGCACCGCTTGTTGCTGGATATGCGCTGATTCCGTGGTTCAATGCATCCAAGATTGCCTGGCCGCTCATGTTTTTAACGACTACGTAGTTGCCGAATGGCAAGACTTCTAGGATATGTCCCTTCGTCATAGTGCCTTGTCCAATGGTTGCGCGAATTCCTCCGCCATTGGTGATGACTGCATCGGATCCGGTTCGGATGCCAATGGCAGTTGTGATCAAGTTGGCCATTCGAGTTTCGCCGGTGCGGACAAAGTCTCTTTCACCATTGAGTTCGTAGATGGTGTAGCCAATTTTAACATCGGTAATCATGCGATTTTCTTCAACGGTTGCATCGATCAATGCCTGGATTTCTGCATTGTCTTCATAGCCTTCCGCACCCTTTTCAATCAAGGTTGCGGTTGCGGTAATAACACCGTCTTTCACGGTAAGGTCGATACGGCCGACATTCTTGTCATAGGAGCCAGCCTGCACCAAAAGGGCGCCATTGATTATTTCGCCGTCTGGTAGGGTTTCATGGGAATGGCCATCAACAAAGATATCAATGCCATCTACATTTTCCAATACGTATTTGCTTGTTTCTTCCGTTTTTGTTTCGTCATCGTTGCCCAAGTGGCCCAAGGCAATAATGACGTCACAGCCTTCTGCTTTCAACGCTGTTACCATTTCGGCTGCCGCTTTGGCAGGGGCTTCAAAATCAACCCCAATCACGTTTAATGGATTGGTTTTGTACGTAGTTTCTGGAGTGGAAAGACCGAAGATCCCGACCTTTACGCCATCGAATTCTTTGATGGTATAGTCCTGCTTCAGCAGGCTTTTGCCATCCATTTTGACATTGGCGGCCATGATTGGAAAGTTCGCCATCTCTTCTAATTCAAGTAAGCGCTCGTACCCGTAGTTGAAGTCGTGGTTGCCTGGCGCTTGAGCGTCAAGACCCATTTCGTTCAGGATATCAAGAACCAATTTTCCTTGGTTCAAGTTGACAACGGGTTTTCCGTGATAGGAATCACCGGCATCCAGGACAAGCACATTGCCGCCATCTGCACGGGTTTGCTCGATTACATCAGCGAGGCGCGGGAATCCCATGCCATCATACTTTCCTTCGACAACCCGGCCGTGGGTGTCATTGAAGTGGAAGATGGTAATGTTTGTTTCTTGCCCTGCGGCAAAACCAGGTGTCGCAAAGGCGAGTAAAATGAGGCTGAGTACAAGAATGATACTTAAATGTTTGTTGAGTTTTTTCATGATATCTCCTCCTTAAAATTTTAGAAACGTTATCCACGTTATTAATTATATCCTGAAACCGGTTCCATTTCATCATTTTTTAGAAATTGTAACAAATAGATGAGTTTTTGTTCCCAGCTGATATAATAAATGAGAGGTAAACAGGAGGAAATTCAATGAAAAGAGCCATCGGAGTGATTGTCAACCCTTCCAGCGGGAAGGATATCAGAAGAATTGTATCTTATGCGGATAGCGTGGGCCACATGGAGAAAATGAATCTCTTGTTGCGAGTGATGATTGCGGCCGAGTCGAAGGGGATTGAAGAGATCTATTTTATGCCGGATCCCCAGGGGTTGGCGCGTGCAATTCAAGCCAAGCTAAAGCAGGATGGCGGACCCTGGCAATTGATTAAGATTCTGGATTTTCTGCCCATGGGCAAGGCGACGGATACGGCTAAGGCAGTGGCGGAGTTCGAGCGATTGGAATGCCGGGCGATTTTGGTGATGGGCGGCGACGGAACCTCGCGGGATATTGCCCAAACGGGCACGATGATTCCGATCTTGCCTATTTCGACGGGAACGAACAATGTGTACCCGGAAGCTATCGAAGGAACCATTGCCGGGATGACGATGGGAGTTGTTGCCATGGATCCAGAGTCTGTTTTGACTCGGAGAGACAAGCGGATTCGCGTGAGCGTCAATGGCGGAGAGGAATGGATCGCCTTGGTGGATGTGGTTTGTTCCGAGCAGACGGAGATCGCATCTCGCGCCGTCTGGTCTTCAGATGATATTCGCTGGCTGGCTGTGACGCGGGCAACCCCTGCATCCATTGGATTATCGTCCATTGTCGGACAATGGGAATATCTGTCCCCGAGAGAATCCGGATGGATTTTCTTTGTCTGCGGAGCAGAAGGAGAGATTCGACTATCTCCGATTATCCCCGGCAGGATGATTCCCGTTGGCAAAATCGCCCTTACCAGGCATTCCTGCAAGGAGAAACATGAATGGGTGGCAGATCGCGGCGGTACCTTAGCCCTTGACGGAGAGCGCATGGTGCGGATACGAAAGGGCGATTGTGTGAAGTTGCAGGTCGATCAGAAAGGACCAAATCGAATTCTTGTAGAAGAAACGCTGGTGAAGCATTTGAAAAGCCGCTGAAATTTCAGCGGCTTTTGTCTTATAATCCGATTACTGTTTTTGCGATGGGACCCCGTTCACCCTGTTCCATTTCATATTCGACCGCTTGTCCTTCTTCAAGGACGCGATAACCTTCCATTTGGATGGCGCTGAAGTGTACGAATACGTCTTGCCCTGTATCATCTACGATGAATCCGAAACCTTTTCTGCCGTTGAACCATTTTACTGTACCTTTTTGCATGTTTGAATCCCTCCTAAAAGTAATGTTTCATCTTTTTTTATCTTACTTTCTTAACAACCGATTGTCAATAGGATTTGGAAACGATTTCTTCCTAAAACAACAAACTTTTGTTTGTGAGATTTTTTTCCATTTTTTCGATTTTTCTTTCTTGATTTCAATGGGGAAAAAGAGTATAATAAATCTATTCGACATGCGAGTGTAGCTCAATGGTAGAGCTCCGGCTTCCCAAGCCGACTACGGGGGTTCGATTCCCCTCACTCGCTCCAAAGACGAAAACGCCAGGGATTTTCCTTGGCGTTTTTTTAGTTGTAAAAGAAGGTGGTATATCGCCAATCAAGACTATCATGTCTTCTTTATCGGTGAGATCGTCAACGAATATCAAGGATGAATCAGATAAGAAGATTCAATGAAAGTTAATTGTGAGATTGAATTGGGAGGAACAAGTTGTTCCTTCTTTTTTTTATTTTCTTTCCAGGCGCGAATGGGTATTGAGGTTTGACTTTTGAAAAAAAACGAGCTATACTGAACAATGTTCAAATAAAGAGAATAATTGAATGCATGTCCGGTAGGGTCTGGATTCGATAAAAATGGCGGAGATTTATCGCAGAAAGAAGGGAGGAGATTCGATTGAAAGTAAAGAAAGAGACACTGATTCTTATCGCTGGCATCGTGTGGCTGATTGCAGGATTTAATGTTGCCCGAATTGGACTTATGGCATACAGCGGGTATGTATCAGTGGGACATATTGTTTTATCGGCTATTGTTTTTTTTGTATTTGGATTTATGTTTTTCAAAATGTGCGGAAAGCATATTAACCGAATCTTGAGCTATAAAGAAGAAAAGTATTTTGCTTATCGCTTCTTTGATTTGAAAGCCTATTGCATCATGGGTTTTATGATGACCGGAGGAATTTGGCTGCGTTACGCAAACTTGGTTCCTATGTTGTTAATTGCTGTCTTTTATACGGGGATGGGGTTGGCACTTGCGGTTGCAGGCGTTATCTTCACCAGAGAGTATGTAATAATAAAATAAGCATGAAGAAAGCGTGCGGATTAGGCACGCTTTCTTCATGCAAAAAATTTGCAGTGACTTTTATTTGCAAGGGGAATAACTTGCATATTCTTTCTGCAGTGCTGTTTCTAAGGATTCCATCATGTGCAGCAGATTGATTTTTGTGACCACCAACGGCGGCTGGAATGCCAGGACATTTCGGTCGATGCCGTTTTTGCCGATCAGGAAACCGGCATCTTTCATGCGTTCCAGGATGCGATCGACTGCTTCCGGTGCCGGCAACCCGTCAGGGGTGCGGATTTCCATGCCGGCCATTAGGCCGATGCCGCGCACATCGGAAATCAAGGAATGTTTTTTTTGTAATTGCGTCAGTTTCTCCAGCAATAGGTTCCCAAGATTGGAAGCGCGCTCTTTTAATTGATGAGATTCCAAATAATCCAGCACAGCCAGGGAGTTGGCGGCTGAAACGGGGTTCCCGCCCAAGGTGGATGCGGAGGGGCTTGTGAATCCTGCGGCGATTTCATCCGTTGTGGAGAAGGCTGCAATGGGCACGCCATTACCTAGGGCCTTGGCCGATGTCAAAATATCGGGAACAACATCGAAATGTTCGATGGCAAAGTTCTTTCCGGTGCGCCCGTATCCGGTCTGCACTTCATCGATGATCAAAAGCGCTCCGAATTCCTGGAGCATGGCTTTCAATCGCTTGAAGTAGCGGACGTGAGGGACTTGAATGCCGCCATTGCCTTGGATGGGTTCACAGATCACAGCGGCGATCCCATTCGGGTGTGCCTCTAAAATCGATCGGATGCTGGCCAGGGAGCGTTCCATGGCTGCTGAAGCCGTTTCTTCCGGTTCCTTGCCGTATCCTTTAGCCAAATAGGTATTGGGCGAGGGATCGTCCATGGTGCGCCACATGGGAATTCCCGTTAGGCTCATGGTCAGATGGGTTCGGCCGGAAAGCCCCCCTTCCAATCCGATCAGCCCCATTCTCCCGGTTGCTTTTTTTGCCAGCAGCAGCGCTCCTTCATTTGCTTCCGAACCCGACATGCAGAAAAAGGATCGCGTCAGATTGCCTGGCAGATAATGGGCTAGGCGTTCTCCCAAGGCGACAATGGGCTCTGTCAGATAGATCGTTGTTGTATGCTGCAGGGTTTCCATCTGTTTAAGGGTTGTTTGCAGTATTTCCGGGTTGCTGTGTCCGCAATTCATAACGGAAACCCCGGCAAAACAATCCAGATATTGCTTGCCTGTATGATCATAGAGATATTGCATGGAGCCCCGCACCAACTGAGGGGGATCTTGATAAAAATGATAGGAGCAAGGCAGCAGGAATTGTTTTTTCTTTTCAATGATAGTTTTGGGACCAAGATAGCTCATATTACTCTCCTTTTTCGAAGTGAAGCGCGCCCAAGGTGAAACCGGCATGGATGGGATTCATGGGGCTGTCCATTCCATCATTGGCTTTCAGATCGCACCAGTATTGAAGTGCGGTTTGAAAATCGGCGATTTCGAAGTGTTCCATCTCCAATCGGAGGGTGGAAAACCCGTGGGTTTTCAGGGTCGGCCAAAGGGTTGCCAAATTCAGATCCTTATTGAGACGAACATGGTTTCGTTTGAATTGATCGCGGTAGACGGGATGTTCAAATCCATTGTCGTCCCGCAAGACCAAAACTTCATCCGAGAAATATTGGCTGCTTTCCGGGTGGCTGGGCTGTTTTCCTTCCAAGTGCTGAACAAAATCCAGGTCGCTGAGCATTAGAGTCGGGGATCCGAAGACCACCAATTCCAAGGGAAGCTTCGATTTTTCCGCAAGGGACCAAAGGTCCTTTGCTTTCAATTCAATTGAGGCAATCCCGGATTCGAAGCCTTCTTCAAGCAAGCGATTGGCAGTTTTTTCATTATAGAGATTGAGACCCAAATCGCCGGTGACTTGAATTCCAAATTGTTTCACAAGAATGGCCTGTCCGATGGTGCTGACTCGCAGGATGACGCGATTCTTCAGCCAGGCTTGATGGACAGACAGCCATTGTTCCAATCGCGCAAGTTCATGATCCTGGGCAGCCCGAGGCAACCGGATGACAAAGTGGCGATTCGGATGGTTGCGTACAACGGAGTGGATGGTATCCACGGAGATGCCTTTGTTTCCGTCAAAGCATTCCGTTGCAATTTCGATCTGATCCATCTTGGATTTCAGCGCGAGGGTCAATTGCTCCTCGGTTTGCAGGCTGACCAAAAGCGCGGGACTTCCCGCGGCGTGATTCGCCATTGTTTGCCCCTTCAGGGCATCCAATTCCCAGTCCTTGATTTCATGCTCGTCGACGGGCTTGGAGAAGACGCGTCCGTGGGAGTAGAAATAGCCGGTGCCTTCATAGCGTCGATTGATGGCTGAGGCTCCGGGATTGCCGAAGGCAAAGCTTTGATAAGGGTCGCGCTTGCGGTTTTCAAATAAGGCGTCGGAGTCCTTGTTTCGATCATAGTTCAATGGATCGGCAAGATAACGATCCATGGCATCGCCGTAGGCGTTGATGATGGGTAAGAGAAAGTCGGCTTCCCGCATTCGTCCTTCAATCTTGAAGGAAACAATGCCGCTTTCAATCATTTCCGGGATATGGGGGTACATCCACATATCCTTCACCGCCAAGGGATAGTCCGTATCGTAGAGTTGTCCCTGATAGAGGCTTTGGTAGTGCCAGCGGCAGGGCTTCATGCAGCGCCCGCAATTGGAGCTTTGACCAAATACGAGGCTGGAATAATAGCAGGTGGCGCCGTTGATGCCGCACATGTCTCCATGGGTGAAGTATTCGATTTCAATTCCGGTTTGATCCACCCAGTTCCGGACGGTTTTCAGGTCCACTTCCCGGGATGCAACCACGCGGGTAAATCCCTGGATCTGCAAATATTCAATGGTTTTTTTATTGTGAACATTCATCATCACCGAGGCGTGCATTTCCAGATTCAGATTCATCTCCTGAATCAGGGAGACGATGGCCAGGTCTTGAATGATAAGCGCGTCCGGTTGAATCCGTTCCAATTCGCGCAAGTATGTTTTGGCGGACTCGAGTTCATCGGAGGACACCAGATTGTTGACGGTGACGTAGATCTTTTTTCCAATGGCATGAGCCTCATGGATGGCTGCTTCCATCTCCGTAAGGGAGAAATTGAATTGCGAGCGATGCATGCGCATATTGAGTTGTTTTCCACCCAGATAAAAGGCGTCGGCCTTGGAGTGGAGCAACTCTTTAAAGATGGCGTAATGGCCAACGGGAGCTAATAATTCGATGGGTTTTCCTAAAAAAGTTCTCATAACAACCTCACTTTCTGACTCATTATAACACAGAAAAAAATGATCCCGCCGGGGAGATTTTCCCCAAGGGATCATTTTTTATTTTTGCAGCAAAGGAGAAACGAGGCTCTTATAGCTGTGTTCTCCTTCGATTAAGTCTCGAGCTGTCAGCCAATCAATCGCCCTTTGAATCTGTTCTTCCGCCGGCGCTTCAGCGTGGCGGTATGTCGGTAAGACAAAACCTTGTTGAACGGGTTCCGGAAACTTGGCTTCCGCGTAGATTGCCAACAAATCTTCTTCTTTCGCACCTGCATTTAACCCGTCGACGGCAAGATCATATCCTGCAAAGAATGCCTCCATGGCTTCAGGCGCGTTTTCCATCCAAACGGATTGAACCAGAAGGACTCCAGGAGCCAAGCCGATAGACTCGGCAGTGGCAATCACGTTTCCCTCTTTTAATACCGCGAGGCTTAAAAGAGGTTCAGGAAGCGCAATGGCGTCAATTTGACCCGCTCGATAGCTTTCCAAGCGATTGGGCAGCGACGGGATTGCAATCTTTTCGATTGAAGCTTCTGTTAAACCCGCTTCGGAAAGTGCATTGTCAACCAGATATTCCATAAGGGTATTGGTAGACAGGCCCACAGATTTTCCAGCTAAAGCATTGGCATCGGTGCCTGCTTCATGAATGGCAATGCCATAAGTCGCTTGGGTGCTGCTAACGGCTACAAGCGGTGTGCCTGCTTCCGCATAATACACCAATGAAACTACATCCGAATAAATGGCATCCAGTTCGCCGGCCTGCAAGGCGGCGTCGCGATCAAGGGCACTCATAAAGATTACAAAGGATACTTCGATGCCTTCATTTGAGAAAAAGCCTTGTTGATTTCCATATAGATACGGCAATATGCCATCATCGGGCATCAATCCCACCCGAAGTGTTTTTGGTCCTTCATTTTGCACTGCCGCTGGATCAGTTGCACAACCGGTCAGCAGTAAGGCGATCATAAGAATGCCCAAAATAATTCTTTTCATTATTTCTTCCCCCTTTAATTCATAAATGCCATTGTATCATGGGCAAAATAACGGAACAAGGGGAGTTGTTGGAAATTCATATTACGCTTTATACACAACTTCACCATTGATCAGGGTCATCAGAACTTTTGCATCATATTGGAAGGGATGTTGATCCCAAAGAACCAGGTCGGCATCCTTGCCGATTTCGATGCTGCCGATTCGATCATCAAGACCGAGGATTTCCGCGGCGTTGATGGTAATGGCCTTGATCGCCTCTTCCTTCGGCAATCCATGCTTGGATGCAAGAGAAGCACAAAGGGGCAAGTATTGAAGCGGAATCACGGGAGAATCTGTGATGATGGCGATCTTCATGCCAGCTTGGTGCAGGATTCCCGGCGTTTCAAAGGTCAAATTTTTCAATTCAAACTTGGATCGTTCCGACAGAGACGGTCCGACGAGGGCTGGATAGCCTTCTTTTACCAAATGATCTGCAATGAGATGTCCCTCGGTGCAGTGATCCAGGGTTAATTTCAGATCGAATTCCTTGGCGATCCGAATGGCGGTCAGGATATCGTCCGCTCTGTGCGCATGAGCCTTTAGTGGAATCTCACGCTTCAAAACGGGACCAAGGGCTTCCAATTTCATGTCAAAGGCAGGCTGCTTGTTTGGGTCGTTTCGATTGCTGTCTTTTTTGGTCCAGTACTCCTTGGCTTGGAAGAGGGTATTGCGCAAAGTCGCCGCTGTGCCCATTCTCGTATAAGGCGTTTTCTTTTGTTCCGAATACACGCGTTTTGGATTTTCGCCAAAGGCGCATTTCATGGCCAAGGGATCTTGAAGGACCATGTCGTCGATGCGGTTTCCAGCGGTTTTAATCGCCACAAAGGTGCCGCCGATGACATTGGCGCTTCCAGGACCCGTTGCGCAGGCGGTAATGCCGCCGTTTCTCGCTTCTTCAAAGGTGCGATCCATGGGATTGATTCCATCGATAGCGCGCATGTGCGGCGTAACGGGATCGACACTTTCGTTGCCGTCTGCGCCTTCAAATCCAATGCCGTCTTCCCACATGCCTAGATGGCAGTGGGCGTCAATAAAGCCAGGGAAGAGAAGGGCGTCTTGTGCGTCGATGACGGTACAGTCGTTAACGGGCAGATCGCTTCCGATCTCCGTAATCTTTCCGTTTTCAATGCGTATGTCCTGGTTCGCCAGAAGATGTCCGCTGAGTTGGTAAAGGGTTGCATTTTGAATCAATTTCATTGTGTTTCTCCTTTCGAAATCGTCCTTGTGGAATTGTTTATCTGGGGTAACTATACCACAGGATTGCGGAAGAATGAAGTCGATCGATGGAAAAATTCTGCTTGCCGCTTATTGAGGGGCGCCTTTTTTTGATGATCTTTAGCAAGGGTTCTGAATGGTTGAATTGAGGGCTTCTTTATATGTTACAATGAGATGAATTCGGATAAGGAGAAAAATATGAAAATATTGGTAATTGGAGCCGGTCCCGCCGGCTTGATGGCAGCCTATGCTGCAAGAAAAAACGGGGCGGAAGTCATCGTCTATGAAAAAATGGAGCGGGTTTTGCGCAAGTTCTTGATTACGGGAAAGGGTCGATGCAATCTGACCAACGCTGCGCCCATCGATGAGTTTATTGAACAAACCATGGTGAATCCACATTTCTTATATAGCGCATTCTATACCTTCACCAATGAACAGGTGATGGATTTCTTTCGCGGCCAAGGTGTTGCCTTAAAGGTGGAACGCGGCAATCGCGTCTTTCCGGAGAGTGATCGATCGAGCACCTTGGCGGATGTGTTTCTGAAGGCCTGCACGGATCTGGGAATCAAGGTGAGAACGCGATCGCCCATTCAGTCTCTATGGATTGAAGAGGGGCAGATTCGCGGCGTCGAAGATCAGAAGGGAAATCGAATACCGGCCGATCGGGTGATCCTTGCTACGGGTGGAAAGAGCTATCCGGCAACGGGATCGACGGGGGACGGGTATCATATGGCGAAAGCGGTCGATCATACCATTGTTCAACCCTTGCCAGCCCTTGTTGCCTTTAAGACAGAGGATTCTTGGAATCCGGATTTGGCCGGATTGTCCTTGAAAAATGTAAGTCTTGTCACAAAGACAAAAAAGAAAAAGGAATATTTCGGAGATCTTCTATTCACTCATGACGGAATCTCGGGTCCGGTTGTTCTCACGGCAGGGCGGGTTTTGATTCAAGAGGGTGCGGTCAGGGCGAATGGCGAGTTCAAGGGCGTTTCCTTCTGGATTGATTTGAAGCCGGCCTTGAGCAAGGAAAAATTGGATCGCCGAATTCTTCGAGATTTTGAGGCTTTTCACCTCAAGCAACTGAAAACCGTCTTGAAGGAATTGCTGCCGCAGGCATTGATTCCCATTGTGATTGAGAAGAGCGGCCTTGATCCGGAAATGGCCGTGCATCAAGTCAATAAAAAGCAGCGTGAGGTCTTGGTTCAAACCCTCAAAGCCTTGCCGATTCAAGGCAGAGGGCTAAAGGGATTCAAGGAAGCAATTATCACGGTTGGCGGTGTTTCTGTTAAAGAGGTAGATCCTTCCACCATGGCGTCAAAAAAGGTGGATGGATTGTATTTCGCGGGAGAGGTGTTGGATGTGGATGCCTTGACCGGCGGCTTTAATCTGCAGATCGCCTTTTCAACGGGATATCTGGCTGGGCTTTCCGCTTCGGGGGGGCAATCATGATACGGGTGCACGATATCGCCTTGCGAATCACGGAGCCGACGGATAAGCTTTTCTTTAAGATCTGCGAAAAATTAAAGATCGACAAGAAAGAGTTGCTCGGGTATGAAATCTATCGAGAATCCATTGATGCGAGGAAGGGAAGAGCCCTAAGGCTGATTTATACCGTGGATGCAAGTGTGAAAAATGAAAAGAAACTCTTGAAGCAGTTTCCTGCCTTAAAGAGTACGCCCCCGGCGCTTAAAGAGATTCAGGCCGTTTCAAGGTCGCAGAAAACACGGCCTGTTGTGGTGGGTTTTGGTCCCGCAGGCATGTTCTGCGCCCTGTATCTGGCTCAGGCGGGTTTAAAACCTATCGTACTGGAGCGGGGGAAACCCGTGGATGAACGTCAACTTGACGTTGAGAAATTTTGGTCGGAAGGAATCTTAAACGAGGAATCCAATGTTCAATTCGGCGAAGGGGGAGCGGGAACTTTTTCCGATGGGAAATTGACATCTCGCAGTAAGGATCAACGAATTGAGCGGGTGATGCAGACCTTTGTAAAGGCGGGTGCGCCTCGGGAAATTCTATGGACGAAAAAGCCTCATTTGGGAACAGACCGCTTGCGGGAAATTGTTCAACAGATTCGTCAGGAGATTGAAGCTTTGGGGGGAACCGTGCGGTTCCAGCAACGAGTGACAGATTTGGTTCTTGAAGGAAATCGAGTGGTTGGCGTCGAGATCAATCATGGAGAAATTCTTTCCACGGATCAAGTCTGCATGGCGATTGGCCATAGCGCCAGAGACACCTTTGCCTGGCTGCATGAAAAGGGAATTCAAATGGAAGCCAAAGCCATTGCCGTAGGGGTTCGAATCGAGCACCCACAAGCAATGATCGACAAGAATCAGTATGGCGAGCATGCGGGTCATCCGCGATTGGGCGCAGCCAGCTATGCCCTGCGATTTACGGATTCAACTGGACGAGGGGTATATTCCTTTTGCATGTGTCCTGGCGGCGAAGTCGTTGCGGCGGCATCGGAGCGGGGTGGTGTTGTGGTCAACGGGATGAGCGAATTTGTCCGGGATCAAGAGAATGCCAATTCTGCGCTTTTGGTTCAGGTCAACCCGGCGGATTTCGGATCAATTCACCCCCTGGCGGGGATTGGCTTTCAACGGGATCTGGAGCAGAAGGCGTTTCGACTGGGTGGAGAAAACTATGCGGCTCCAGCACAGCGGGTCGGCGCATTTTTAGGCCGGGCAGATGCCGGTGAAGGGGCGATTGCCCCGAGTTATCGGCCAGCGGTTGCATGGGCCGAGTTGGATCAAGTGTTACCCGGATTTGTGGTTTCAGCCCTTCGAGAAGCGATCCCTTATTTTGGGCGCAAGATCAAAGGCTTCGATCGAGCCGATGCGGTGTTGACTGCCGTTGAAAGCCGTTCGTCCTCGCCGGTTCGCTTGGTGCGGGATCCGGAGAGCTTAGAGAGTATTTCCCATAACGGACTCTATCCAATCGGAGAGGGTGCCGGTTATGCGGGAGGCATAACTTCCTCTGCCATCGATGGAATTCGATGCGCGGAGAAAATCGTAGAGAAGATTCAAGCATAAGGAGGAGAATCATGTCAACTTTATCAGGGTTACAAGAACTTACTCAAAGTCCACTCATGCTTTTTGCCATTTATCTTTTGCAAGCCTTTGGATTTTATCGATTGGCGCAAAAGTCCGGGGTCAAGAATGAATGGATTGCTTTTATTCCGATTTTGCAGTTTATTCTATTCTTCCATATTATTGATCGCAGCGCATGGCATATCTTAATTGTATTGCTATTCGTCATTCCGGTGATCGGGTGGCTTGCCGCGCCGTTGATCTTTGCCTATTTTCAATATGAGTTTTATCAGCGTTTTGGCGTAGAACCCATACTCGGAGTGGTAGTGATTATTGTCGGTGTATTTGTTCCCATTGTCAGTTCTGCATTTTTTTTGTTTATCGCTTTTTCGGATATGGTTTATCAAGGAGTGAATCGATATGGAAATTAAGGAAGCAAGCCAGGGAGCGCGGATTCGCTTGGAGCGGATTCACGATCTGATTGAAGAAGTTGGACAATACCAGTTGATTGAGCAGCAAAAGGATGACTTGGGGATTGATACCAAGTCATCGGAAATGGATTTGGTTACTCGAGTCGACAAGGAATCGGAGCGAGTCATTTCCGCTTGGATTATGGAAAATTATCCCGATGACGGCATTCTGGGGGAGGAAGGGACGGAGCACAATCCGGAAGCGGCGTATCAATGGGTTGTGGATCCTGTGGATGGAACCAATAATTATGCACAGCGTTTCCCTATCTTCGGCATCAGTGTGGGGATAAAGTTCCGAAAAGTCGGTGTTGGCGGCATCGTACATATTCCCGCGTTGAAGGAGTGGTTTATTGGAGTGAAAGGCGAAGGGGCTACCCTGAACGGCAAGACGATTCAGGTGGGAGACAAGACTGAGCTGATTCATTGCCTGGCAGGAACAGGTTTTCCCTATGACAAGGGAACGAATGAACGCAACAATCTTCGAGAGGTTTCGACCTTGATCCCTCAGATTCGAGGACTTCGCCGTACGGGAAGCGCGGCCTTTGATCTTTGCTGTGTAGCTTGTGGAAGATTTGACTTTTTCTGGGAAATGACGCTGAAGGAATGGGATATTGCAGCGGCTTGCGTGATCTTGGAAGAGGCGGGCGCGGTATGGAAAATTTATCAGGAAGAGCGTGAAATTTCTATTGTGGCGGGGAATTCAACCCTTGTACAAAAGCTCATGCCGATTTTGACGGATTCCACCTTGTGAAGCGAAACCCTTTTCTATATAATGTAGAAGTAAATTTTTTGACAAAGGAAGGATAAGGGATGAATTTTTTAACTAAACTAAAGGAACAAGCGAAAAAAGATCTGCAAACAATTGTATTGCCAGAATCATTGGAGGAACGCAATCTGGAAGCTGCGTGCGAGATTTTGAAAGATGGGATCGCAAAGATCGTATTGATCGGAAAGCGTGATGAGATTGTCGCGGCAGCCGGCAACCCGGAAGTGGAAAAAGCGATCATCATTGACCCGGCGACTTATGAAGGCACGGAGAAAATGATTGAGACCTTGGTCGAGCTTCGAAAGAAAAAGGGCATGACGCCAGAAGCGGCAAAGGAATTGTTGCTGACGAATCCTTTGTATTTCGGATGTATGTTGGTGAAGATGGAATTGGCGGACGGCATGGTTTCCGGCGCGATCCACTCAACCGGCGATGTGCTTCGACCGGCTCTTCAAATTTTGAAGACGGCTCCCGGCGTGAAACTGGCATCGGCTGCATTCGTGATGGAAGTGCCAAATTGCGAATTCGGCGAAAATGGAATCTTGGTATTTGCCGACACGGCATTGAACCAGAATCCAAGCGCGGAAGAGATGGCGCATATTGCCATTACCTCAGCAAAGACATTTGAAGCCTTTGTGCAAAAGGAAGCAGTTGTAGCGATGCTTTCTCACTCAACCTACGGTTCTGCAAAACATGCGGACGTGGACAAGGTTGTTGAAGCGACTAGGATTGCCAAGGAATTGGCGCCTGAATTGGCTCTGGACGGTGAACTTCAATTGGACGCAGCCATCGTGGACGCAATCGGCAAGAAGAAAGCGCCGGAATCAAAAGTGGCGGGATCAGCCAATGTATTGGTCTTCCCGGATCTGGATGCCGGAAATATCGGATACAAATTGGTTCAACGCTTTGCAAAAGCCAATGCCTACGGCCCTGTTATTCAAGGTTTGGCGAAACCGGTTAACGATTTGTCCCGCGGTTGCTTCGCGGCAGACATTGTCGGCACGGTAGCCTTAACTGCGCTTCAAGCACAGATGGCAAAAAACGCATAAACGCATAAACCGACAGAAAACCCGCGAAGAAAATTCGCGGGTTTTTTTATGATAGAATTTTTTCCTGCATCCCCTGCATCCAAGTCTCGTTTCTTAGTTTTCGGTCGAGGGTGAGATGGAGATGCTTGGCGTCCCGATGGGGAGGCATTTCCAATTGATAGAGTTCATCTGCAACTTGCAGGGCGGTTTTGTGATCATGAGTGATTAGCAGGACCGTCTTTCGGTTGCGGATCCAAAGCTGTTCAAAGAGTTGAATCATCTGCTCTTTCAGTTGAGGATCCAGATTGCTGAAGGGTTCATCCAGGATCAGGAGATCGGAAGGGTACAAAAATCCCCGAGCCAAGGCAACCCGCTGCTGCTGTCCGCCTGAAAGGGTTTGAGGCAAGGCGTTTGCCTTGTCCGTCAAGGAAACGGCTGAAAGAATCTCGTCGATGGCGGATGGATCATCGTAAATCATGGTCAGATTCTCCCGCACACTCAGCCAGGGCAGGAGCCGAGGCTCCTGAAATACATAGGAGATGGAGAGAGATTCAAACTCGTTAAGATCCCCTGATTCAACGGGCAAGAGTCCCGATAAGATCTGTGCCAGGGTGGTCTTTCCGCATCCGGACGGTCCGATCAAGGCGGTAATGGCATGCTTTTGCAAGTCCAAGGAAAAATCCTCAAAGAGAAGCAACGACCCATAGGATTGGGTGAGATGTTTAATTGTTGGCATGAAGATCCCTCCTTTGATGGAAGACGGCTAAAAAGAGTTTCTCCGTGATCACGCTGGCCAGTATGAGAATCATGGTCCAGGCAAATAGGTCCGGCGTTTCGAGATAGACCTTGGCGTCATAGAGCTTGGATCCGATGGCAAAGCGCGGATGACTCAATACCTCCGCTGCTACGGATGCCTTCCAGCACAATCCGACTGCGGTCTGGGATGCATGGCGAATGGATGGCCAAGCGGAAGGAAAATAGATCTGTTTTATTCGCTTGGCGGGGGATAGGTGAAAGACCCGTGCCATTTCCAAGAGCTTCGGATCTGTTCGTTTCACACCCTCGGTGGTTTGCGCCCAGATCAAGGGGAAACCGATTAAAAAACTGATGATCAGGGGAACCATATCCGAAGGCACCCAGATCAAGACCAAGAGAATCAAGGCGATGACCGGGGTCGATTTGATGGTCTGAACCATCGGTTCCAGCCACTCGTGGATCGCAGGATTCAATCCGCTGGGAAACCCCAGGAGAATGCCAAGGCTGAAGGAGAGAAAAAAACCGCCCCATACCCGGATCCATGAATACCCAAGGATCAGCCAGGAGTCCGGCTGACTGAGGTTGGCTGTTAATTGCCGAAGCGTCGTTATGGGACTGGGCAGATAAATCTCTTTTTGGATCAAGGCCGAAAGGCCCCCCCATAGGAGGAGCCAAAATAAACCTGCAATCAGTTTTCTTTTCCAAGGTTTATTGGAAGTAATAGAAGTTTTCATCTGGCATGCCGCCTCCTATGGATTTTGGATTAAAGGCTTCCATGGCTGCTAGGAATGGGGTCAAAGTGTTTTGCATATCGGTTCCGCTAATCCATACAATATTGGAATTGGGGATGGCTTTTTCAGCCAATGCGGCTACCGGCAAGATGCCGACTTCAGCGATCACTTCGCTGGCCGCCTTCGGATCTGCGTTCACCCAGTCGATGGAAGCGTCATAGGCTTTCAAGAAATTGCTCACCGCTTCCGGGTGTGCGTCGGCGAATTCGCTTTTCACGAGCAAGCCGCCCATTGGCATGGTGGTTCCCGGTACGGCTTCTTCCCAGACTTTGGTTAAATCCAAGCCAATGGACAGATCTGGATTTTTCATCATGACCTGAGTGACGAAGGGCTGTGGCAAAAGCGCTGCATGAATCTTGCCGCCAATCAAGGCTTGGGCTGAGCTGGCATGATCCAAGGCGTAATCCAAGGTTACATCGGTTTCGGGATCAAGGCCTGCGTTTTCCAGCAGGTAGCGAAGGGCGAAATCCGGGGTTGCTCCCTTGCCGCTGATATTGATGGATTGATCTTTCAGGTCGTTAATGGATTCAATCGATAGTGTCGAATCGGTCACGATAGACAGCACGCCCAGGGTATTGATTCCCGCCAGGCGATAAGCCCCTCCCGTCTTTTGATAGAGAATGGATGCCAGGTTTGTGGGAACGGCCGCAAAATCCAATTCGCCGCTTAGTATCTTGGCTGTGATGGCGTCCGGTGCCGCTTCGATGGCAAATTCAAGAGACAGGCCTTCCGGCTGTTCCTTCATTAATTGCGCCATGCCCATTCCGGTTGGACCTTTCAGGGTGCCCACCAGGATATCGATTGGTTCCGGAGCCGGTTCTTCTTGCGGTGCGGGTTCTTCGGTCTGCACTGCAAGCTCTGCTGCTTCGGGTGTCGGCGCCTCCGTTGGGGTACAGCCGACAACCATTAGAATCATGATCAATAAAAGTGAAACTACAATTTTTTTCTTCATATTAAGTCCTCTTTTCTAGAATTATTTTTGTTAAATGGATTTCTTTGTTCTTCATTTCGATCCAGCCCTTTTCCTCCAGGGCGTGCAATTCGCGATACAGGCTTGCACGGCTTATGCCTAAGTATTGCGCCCATTCCTTGCGATTGTACGGCGTGCGGCAGGGGTTTCCCGTTCTCTTCCAGGTGTGGATCAAGAAGGCCTCGATTCGTTCACGCGCCGTTTCGTGAAGCAGAAGATCGATATGCGCGTTGAGAAAGATCAGTTTTTCGCTGGTTACCTGCAGGTATTGATCGAGAAAACCAGAAGAGTTTTGCAGAAGCCGATGAATCGCTTGTCCCTCCAGCCAAAAAATTTCCCCGCTGGACGCGGCGATAATTTCGGTTGGGTAGGAGGGGGTGAGGGCAAAGAGCGCCGACAGCCCGAATAGATGGGGGGCTGTAAACTTTCGCACGATTTTAGTGTCGTGGGTGAAAGCCGTTGCACTTCCCCTTAAGATAATTCCAATCCGCGCCTGGGCGGGCTGAAAGGATTGCAGGACTTCGCCGGAGACAAAGGCCGCGGTTTCCGTTTCGTTTGGGACAACAGATGTCTCCCATTCATCGGCAGTAGTTGCCGAAAAAAGTGGAAATTGTTTTTGAAGTTCAATAAATTGAATAGCGCTCACCTCCCAATGTGTCTCATATAAGACACTTACTTGATAATAATATATCACATCCAGTTCGATTAATCCATAAAAAAAACCGTCAATCACGACGGTTGGTAAAGATGAGAATCAATTGGAAAAATCCGAAGACGAGAAGGCCGACTCCTATGAGCACAAGGAATTGGATTCTGCTGGTTTCCAGTCCGCGCAGAATCCGCAAACTTGGAATCCAGAGAAAGAGGGCAAGAAAATACAAGGCCTGTCCCTGCATGCGTCGATAGAAGCTCGGGCTTTGATGACGCTCCGCGAATCGGGACAAGGGATGACCGATAAGGTTCTTTTGCAGGGTGAATCCAGTGATGACGAAGAGAAATCCAAGAACAATTCCTCCCCAGGCGAATAGATGCATGGGAATCTCCTTTTTAACGGCTATTTTTTCCATATGTCCCATGATATAATATGTTCATGTGAGTTGCAAATAATGATGAAATCAGAGGTGAAGGGCATGCAGAAAAAGAAAAAGAAGACGAGACAACCAATCCCAATGGTGAGTGTTTTTGTTGCGGTTGCAGCAATTGTTGGGTTTGTAGGCTACAAGAGCGGATGGAGATTTGACTATCGGCACTATGGAATTTTGCTGATCCTATTTTTTGTTTTAACCCTATTCGATCGACAAAAGGAAAAGCGGCGTTTGGCGGAAGCCTTATTGAAGGGCGATTTTGAATATGCGATTATGATCTATGAACGGGAAATGCCAAGGTTGTCAAAAAAGAAACCGCAAGTCGTTGAAAACATGAAGATGAATATGGCGATTTGCCATCTGAATATGGGCGAAGTCAAAGAGGCGGAAGCGCTGTTGATGGAAGTGGAAATAGAGAATATGGAGGCGCCGCAAAAAGCCCTTCGCGATGTGTATCTGGCGCAAACCTTTTTATTGCAGGATAAGCAGCCCGCTCGCGCCATGAAATTGCTGAAAGACGCAAAGGGAGCCTTTTATTTGAAGGGAAGCGAGTCGATTATGGCATTTGCCTGCGCGTCCATGAATCAATTTGAAGAAGCGAAAAAATGGGTGGAACAGGCGAAAGAAAATGCGGAATCTGATAAGATCGGCAGTTTTAAGGGATATTTGTCGCCGGATTATCGATTGGAGAGAATGTTGTATCAATTCTATATCGGCGCAACCCATTATCGGATGCAGGAAGAGGCAATCCGAGATGAGTGGTGGGAAAAACTGAAGAATCCAGCCTATGAAAATGTATTTACAGATACGGCTGAACAATGGACAGCCGAGCAATAAAGAAAAGAGGGATGACATGAATACGAAAGAATTCTTGCAGGCAATTGCCAATGCCAATGGCCCTTCCGGCCAAGAGTATGAAGCTAGCGCAGTCGTTGCGAGCGGTTTTTCACCATGGGTTGACTCAGTGGAAACGGATCGCATGGGGAATGTGTATGCAGTGAAAGAACCGACGGAGAGCAGTGGAAATCCGCCAATCATCTTAATCGATGCCCATGTGGATGAGATTGCCTTAATGATCAAAGATATTACGGATGAGGGTTATTTATATGTTCATCAAGCGGGTGGATTTGATCCTCGAACCCTTTTGGCGCAAGAGGTAGTAATCCATGGACGGCAAGAGGTAATCGGGATTATCGCGGCGAAATCAAACGCGATTCAAGCCCCGGATGAGAAGGAAAAGGTTTTGCCTTTGGGCGAATTGATGATTGATACGGGATTGTCGGTGGAACAGGTTCGCACCCTGATCCGAATTGGCGATCGCGCGACGATCCGAAGAGAAACCATGGATTTGATGAATGATTGTGTGACGGGGAAAGCCTTGGATGATCGAGCCGGGATCGCGGTGATGTATGCCTGCGCGCAGGAGTTGAAAAAGCTTCGTCATGAAGCGCGTGTGATCTTTCAAGCATCCGTTCAAGAAGAGACCACGGCATTGGGCGCAAGCGTCGGGGTGCATAAGTGGCGGCCTGATTTTGCCATAGCCGTTGATGTTGGATTTGGCATGACTCCGGAAGTCTCTGTTGAAGATGGATTGGAAATGGGCAAAGGACCCGGGATCAGCCTGGGCTCCAACTCTCATCGCAAGTTATACAACATGTTGCTGGATACGGCGAAGGCGTATCAGATTCCAACGCAATTGGAACTGACGCCGACGGGATCCGGCACCAATGGCCAGCCGATGCAGATTGTGAGACAAGGGGTGCCGGTAGCGGTTATTTCCCTGCCGCTTCGATATATGCACACCTCGGTTGAAACGATTCGAATGAAGGATGTGGATTTGACTGCTCAATTGTTGGCGCGTTTGATTGCAGACTTGACTGGGGAGAAGAAGGAGGAATTGCTGTGTTACGAGACAAACTAGTTCGACTGCCCGGGGTATCGGGAGAGGAGACAGCGGTTCGAGATCAGATTCTTCAAGAGATTAAAAGCTTAGGATTAACGCCAAAGATTGACGCCCTGGGAAATGTGGTGGTGAAGAAGCCCGGCAGGAGCCAGCGTGAAATTTTATTGGTTGCTCATATGGACGAAGTGGGTTTGATGGTATCGGAGATTGATTCAGCCGGCCTGATCAAATTCTTAACCGTGGGTCCCGTTGATTTAAAGCAATGGGTGTCCAAGCGTGTCATGATCGGAAAGGATCAAATTCCCGGCGTGATCGGAGCAAAACCGATTCATCTTCAGGAGGCTGCGGAAAGAAAACAGATGATTGAACGAAAGTCCTTGTATATTGATATTGGCGCTTCCAACAAAGAGGAAGCGGAGGGGAAAGTGAAGCGGGGCGATTTTGTTTCTCTGGCGGTGGAAGGGGAAGCCTTCGGTGACCGCAAGTGGAAGGGAAAAGCCTTGGACAGCCGTCTTCCCATTGAAGCCTTGCTTGAACTTTTAAAGGAAGAGCATGAAGCGACTGTCATTGTGGCCTTTACGGTTATGAGATTGATTGGCGGGCGCGGTGCGATCCCTGTTAGCTGGGGGACTCAACCCGATGAAATCTTGATTCTGGACGGTATCGATGCAACCGATGCGCCGGATCACAAGGGAAAGCAATCCAAGATCACCCTGGGAGAGGGACCTTGTGTCCTGATTAAGGGCATGCGTGCAATTATGGATCCCAAGCTGCGCAAGCGATTGGAACAAAGCGCCAAAAAGGCGGCGGTTTCCGTGCAGAGCGTGGTCCACGGCACTCAATATTTTGAATCGAATTTTATGCAATTGGTGGAAGAGGGACGCGCAGTGGGTGTTCTCGGCTTGCCGATTCGATATATGCATAGTCCTGTGGCGCTTTGCGATGAACGGGATCTGCAGGGAATGAAAACACTTTTGGCAGCATGGGTGAACGAGAAGGAGGAAGCATAGATGAAATTCAATTCAGAAGGACTTAAAGAAATTACAGGGATCTATGGTCCCTCGGGCCATGAAGAAAAAGTGGTTGCCTATATTCAAGAAGAGATTAAGGAATATGTCGATGAGCTGCGAGTGGATGCCCTTGGCAACGTGATCGCCCGCAAAAAGGGCAAGGGTCCCAAGGTGATGATTGCCGGTCATATGGATCAGATCGGCTTGATGGTTACGGACGTGGACGACAAGGGTTTTGTACGGTTTACCAATGTTGGTGGCATTTCGGTGGCGGTCACCATTGGACAGCGTTTCATCTTTGGGGATGGACGGATCGGCATTGTAGGCAAGGAAGAGAAGCAGGCCATTGAGAAGACGAAGCTGGAGCATTTGTACCTGGACATCGGAGCGAAAACCAAGGAAGAAGCCTTGAGTTGGGTAGCCATTGGCGATACATGTGTCTACTATAGCGAGTATGTGGAATCGGAACACACAGCCATGGCTCGCGCCATGGACGATCGAATCGGTTGTTTTGTGATGATGGAAGCCTTGAAGCGGCTGGAGACTGTGGAAAACGACTGCTATTTTGTGTTCACGGTGCAGGAAGAGGTGGGCACACGAGGCGCCAAAACCAGCGCTTACCGCATTGAGCCCGATGTCGGGCTGGCCGTAGATATCACCCTGTCGGGCGATACGCCGGAAGCGAGACGATTTGCCGTTTCCTTGCATGACGGGGTAGCCATCAAGGTGAGAGACAATTCTTTGCTCTCCCATCCGAAGGTGAACGACCGCCTGATTGCTTTATGCGAAGAGGGGGAGATCAAGTACCAGATGGAAGTGCTGGAGTTCGGTGGAACCGATGCCGGCGCCATGAGTTTGACCAAGGAAGGGGTTCCGGCTTCTTGCTTGTCGATCCCAACCCGATACGGTCATTCCGATCATGAAGTGGTGTCGAAGGCGGATGTGGAAGCAGCCATTCAATTGCTGGTGAAATCCTTGGAAAAACCATTTGAAATTTAAAGGAAGTTCGTATTCCTGATTGATAAGCTCCCCTTGTAGGAGACAGTAGAAATATTATAACTGTCTACAAGGGGAGTTTTCTTATGGGAAGTAAAGCAAAATGTCAACTGACAAAAGATAAAGGCAATTGAATCATATCTTCGTGGTTAGAAGAGTTGCATGCAAATTGCAGACTATTTATCTGTAACGCATCAAGTCGTTTATGACTGGATACAAATTTGCAAAATGGATGGAGAGAGGTCGAATACAAACTGCTGAAATATTAAATAAACGAAATAATTAGAGTGTAAACAAAGATAACAATACAATTGTTTGATTATACAAGGTGCTTAAGAAACAACGAGTTGCTGTAGTGGAGTTGGAAAAAAGGAGAAATGCATGGTTCGTAAAATGAATCACAACACACTGAATTAATCGCATAATAAACAATGAATCAAATGACGTAAATGTTTATGATGTAAATACAAGAAAAATAATCTTGAAATCGAAAAGATGCATTTAGCGATCATATATGTTTATATTGTGGTAAAATATAACTGTAATGATTGTGATCACGATCAGGTAAATCAATAAACGCTGAACGGACAATTGAAGCATACTAAATTTGAAAGGGGAACAAAGCAATATCGCTTTCAGGTCCGAAAACATTGCCCCTAGACATGTTCCGTATTCGGGAACTATACATTATTAGAAGGGATTATAAATAATGAAATAGTATGCTTCTTAGAATCTTCGGCGCGGAGAAAATAGAGGTTTGAGGCGTTTTATCTTATTCGATAGGATTTGTTCATATGAAAGCCCGTTGCAAATTTGCAGCGGGCCTTTTTCATATGAATCAATAGTAATTGACGGTTGCCAGATTTGGGAGTTCGTCACTGGCGGATTTCATATACTTAATCGTCAGGGTGTCGCTCGCGGTATCAAGATCAAAATGGAAATAGGGGTAGGTTAGCACATCACCCTCTTGAATATAGGTAAAGCAGAGATGACTACGGATTGGAGCGTCTTCGTCGATTTTTCCTCCAACAACAACTTCATCAGATCCGTCAATTTCTACATACAACTTGGTTTCGGATTCGTTGACGGATGCAAAATCATCGGCAAATTCCTGCTGCAGGCTTTTCGCGATCAAAGCCGCTTGCACGCCTTGCGCGCTATTGTTCGCGTTTTCATTGATTCCCAGATAATTGGGTACAGCAATCGATAAAATAATTCCGAGTATGGCGAGTACAACAATCAATTCAAGCAAGGTAAAACCAGCTTGTTTCTTCATATTTCCCTCCCTTTAGAGCACACTTATCTATATGATACCTAAAAAATGGGAAAATAAAAATAAATTCCAAAAAAATTACATTACAAGTTCTAACAAGTTTAGGAAAAGAGTAAAAAATTTCCTTGTTCTCTTGTCGAAAAGTTTGCGGAAATGGCGTTGACTTTTTTAAAAAAGAGCATATAATGAAATTGTAAATGACACGCGCGTCTATAAAAACACAAACGTCTATAAAAATACAGATGTATGGAAATTGGCAATGAGGGGATGAGGCAGTTTATGCCAAAGATTATTGATTATGAAGAAAAGCGATTGGAAATTGCCAGCGATGCCATTGAGATATTCGCTAAGAAAGGCTATTATCAAACCAATTTGAAGGATATCGCGAAGGCGACGGGAATGGGCAGAACTTCCCTATATAAATATTTTCGCAACAAGGATGAGATCTATTATTATATCGTGAAGCGAGCCTATGTTTTTTTTGAAGAACAGGTCGACCGGGTTTTGGCTTTGGACCTGCCGAATCTTGATCGATTGGAACGGTTGTTGGAGTATTTGGTTAAGAATCTGGATGAGAGCATCGTCAGCAATCGCTTCCTTGATTTTTGGATGGTGATCCATCGAACCGATCAAGAATTGGAGGATGAGATTTTTAGGCTTTCGGATCAGATTCTCAACAGAGTTGAAATGTTATTGAAAAGGGCAAAGGATGCAGGCGAAATTCTGCCGAGCATCAACGGAAAAGCATTGGCTTCCATGTTACTGGCGGTTGTGGAATCGTTGGCGATTCTTATGGGCGATGAGACGCCGACAATTGATGAGTATTTGGAAACCATGCATATTTTATTGAACGGCATAAAACGAAAGGGGATAGTGAAATGAAGTCGATTAAAGAGTTTGGCAGTCAGATCGCGGTACAGCAGGCAGTAAAGTATTTGAATGCAGATCCGGAGAAAAATCTTCCGAAGATCTTGAAATTGGCTGAAAAATTTGCAACCAACCCGAGGGACATTAACGTAATCAAGACCGCTCAGGAAGGCTTAAAGGATCCAGAAAATCCATGGTCAAAGACCATTCATCAATTTTTTAAGACTGTCAATCCCAAGATGCAGAGAAAGTTTGCGGTGAATTTCTTTTTGAATTCGGTTGTTTTTGGCATTCCGAAGAAAAATGAATTGCAAAAAGAATTAGGTGTTCGAATTCCATGGACAATTTTGATGGATCCAACGGCGAAATGCAATCTGAAGTGTACGGGATGCTGGGCGGCGGAATACGATCAACATAACGATTTGCCGCTGGAGACATTGGATCGAATTATTCAAGAAGGAAAAGAACTTGGAATTTACGTTTACTTATATTCAGGCGGCGAGCCAACGGTCAGAAAAGACGACTTGATCGAATTGGCAAGACGGCATGACGATTGTTTCTTCCTAGCCTTTACCAATGGCACTTTGATCGATGAGAAATTTGCCGATCAGATCGCCGAAGTGGGCAACTTGACCTTTGCTTTCAGTGTGGAAGGCGATGAAGCAGCCACAGATTTCCGACGGGGAGAAGGCACATACAAAGGCGTAACCCGCGGCATGCGACTCTTGCAGAAGCGAGGGGTATTCTTCGGGGTATCGACATGCTATCATCACTTCAATTACCGAGAGATCGGCGCGGAGAAATTCACAGACGACATGTTGGAGTTGGGTGCATTCTTTATGTGGTTGTTCACCTATATGCCGATTGGAAAAGACGCGAATTTGGATCTCGTCACGCGACCGGACGAACGATCGTTTATGTATGACCGCGTTCGGGAGATGAGAAAGAATAAGCCGATGTTCTTTATGGATTTCTGGAACGATGGAGAATATGTCGACGGCTGTATTGCCGGCGGAAGAAATTACTTCCATATCAATGCGGCAGGGGATGTGGAACCTTGTGCTTTTGTTCACTACTCGGACACGAATATTAAAGATGTCAGTCTAAAAGAAGCCTTGGCATCGCCAATTTTTAAAGCCTATGCGGCGCGACAGCCATTTAACTGCAACCATCTTCGTCCTTGTCCAATTCTTGACAATCCGACGATGATCCATGAGATGGTGATGGAGTCAGGCGCTCATTCCACACAACTTGGCGACCATGAATCCTCAGAGTTTTTGATGAACAAGTGCAATCCGATTGCAAGCGGTTGGGCACCGGTAGCCGATAAAGTCTGGAAAGAATCACCGGCTGGAATCAAGCAGGCTGAAAAATAAACGGAAGCTGCTGCGGGTGAAAAAAAAGAGAAAAATGTGCGTAAAAACAGGAAGCTGGAAAGCTTCCTATTTTTTTGCGCTGATATAGGTGTTGAAGGCAGACAGGTAATTGGGCAAACCCTGTTCCATGGGGATTGGGTACCCCTTTTCTTCCATGGCATCCAAGGGAATGGATCGCCGGGGGGATTCGTACCAATAGTAATTCAAAAGCGCCAGGGGAATCAGGTAAAAGTCTCCCGTGACCTTGAAGTGACAAATGATAAAGGCCCACCCGCCTTGTTTTTGAAAGGTGTTCATGTACACGATTTGATGCTCGTGGATATTTTTCAAAGGCAGGTATTTTTGATTGGTTTCCTTGACGTCGAAGCAAAGAGCGAATCCCTGGCACATGCCGATATAATCCACGGTTGATTTTTTTTCAAAGAACGCCTTGTTGATGATTCCGTCGCCTATTTCGATGACCTTGATGGGAACCGGAACCTTGGTTACCATGGCCATTTCTTGACGTTCATAAAGTTGATTGACTTCATCGATGAGGGTTTCGGTATAGTCGCCTCGATGGTTGAAGCTTTTCCAACGGGTCATGATTGCTCCCCTGTGAGGTTTCTACAAAAGGTTTTGCGATGCCAAGGAGTCAGTCCGTATTCAAGGATGGCGTCACGATGCTGCTTGGTTCCATAGCCTTTGTGCTTGGCAAATCCGTATTCCGGTGCGATGGTCTCCAAGTGATCAATCACATATTGATCCCTGCCAGCCTTTGCCAAGATGCTGGCGGCGGCAATGCAGGCGCTTTTGGTATCGCCTTTGACAACGCTTATGGCGGAATCGATGCCTGTATTTTTATAGTTCCCGTCGATTAGGATGATGGCGGGTGCAACGGGAAAGTTTGCTTGCAATTGCTGAAGCGCCCGTTTAAAGGCGAGAAAGTTCGCCTGCTGAATTCCGACGGTGTCTACTTCTTGAGCGGTCGCCATGCCAATTCCCCATTGAGCGAGTTTTTTGATTTCATCGGCTAATCGGTAGCGTTTGGTTTCGGCGATTTTTTTGCTGTCGTTGAGATCCTCCGGCCATGGTTGTACAGGCAAGATGACAGCTGCGGCAAACACAGGTCCTGCCAGGCATCCGCGGCCAGCCTCATCAATTCCACACAGGCTCGTTTCTTGATAGGCGTCATCATAGGCATATAAGGTTTTGAGTCGCTCGTCTCTTTTCGTCATTTTTTTCTCCAGTCATTGAAATTCACGGATCTTTCCGTTAAGATAAAGGTTGAATCAAAAGGAACCAACCCTATTTTATCATTGATTCGATTGAGGAAAAAGGAGTGTTTTTATGAAGAATTATTTAGAGGAACATTATGACCGTGTATTTGAGAAGACCTATGAGAGTTTGATGGTTGATCGGGAGAAGAATTCCAGCCTCACCATAGAAGATTTGGAACGCTTGTTGGAAAGTTTGTTTCGGCGCATGGGAGATGATATCGGCGGACGCGGTGAGATCATGGACGCGGCGAATAACGCGGAGATTGCAGCTGTGGAGATCGTGATTCACGATTGGAAAGAAGAGCTGAAAAAGTAGGAGGACGCGGAGATGCATAAGGATTTCATCAAAAAATTGCTGGTAATTGCGGTACCCGTTACCCTGCAAAACCTGATTGCATCTTCATTGAATCTGGTGGATACCATAATGATTGGCTCCCTGGGCGAGGTTTCCATTGCCGCCGTTGGGTTGGCCAATCAATTTTTCTTTCTGTTTCATTTGTTGTTATTTGGCACCCTGAGCGGTATGACGGTGTTTATTGCGCAGTTTTGGGGTAAAAAGGATTTGCCCAATATTCATAGCGCCCTTGGCTTGGGGTTGACCATTGGGTTGATGGGAACTGCGGTGTTTTCCAGCTTGGGCTGGCTGGCGCCTCATTGGGTCTTGGGCTTTTATTCCGATGACCCGGTGGTGATCCGTCTTGGCAGCCAGTATCTGCGAATTGTGGTTTTGTGCTATTTGCCGACGGCCCTTTCCTTTGCTTTTGGGTTTTCGTCCCGCTCTATTGGGAATGCAAAATTGCCGATGGTGGTGAGCGTGATTGCCCTTGGAAGCAACACGATCTTGAATTATTGCCTGATCTATGGAAACTTTGGATTTCCGCAATTGGGGGTGCAGGGGGCGGCAATCGCCACTTCAATCTCTCGTTGGATGGAATTTTTCTTGATTATCATTTTGATGAAGCGACATGGAAGTCCGTTGCTGACGAAGCTTTCGGCGTACTTTTCTTATTCGAAGGAATTCGTTTTAGCGGTCTTAAAGACATCGAGTCCTGTGATTTTCAATGAATTTTTATGGGCGTTGGGCATGACCTTGCATATGGTTGCCTACGCTCATATTGGAACACAAGCGGTGGCAAGCATTCAGATTGCCAATACCATCAACGGACTCTTTATCGTCTTTGGATTTGGTGTCGCCAATGCCTGCGCGGTGATTCTTGGCAATACCCTGGGGGAAGGCAAGATCGAAGAGGCGAAGCAGGAGGGCCGATGGTTTTTGATGATCGCTGGCAGCGTTGGCATCGTTCTGGGTGCGGTTTTGTTCTTCAGCAAGCCCTTTGCGCTGCAATTTTACACGGTGCAAGATGCGACCTTGCAAATCGCCAGCGGGTTGTTGACCGTAATGGCAATTTCCATGCCGCTTCGAATGATGAATGCGACCACGTTTGTCGGCGTATTGAGAAGCGGAGGCGATACGCGATTTGCCTTGGTTGTCGATGTGGGTTCGGTTTGGTTTGTGGGAACAGCTTTGGCTTTCTTGGGTGCCTATATCCTGCATTGGCCGATGGTATGGGTCTTTGCCTTGGTGACTTTGATGGAGGTGTCTAAGACTGCTGTGGGTTTGCCGAGAGTCCTGACCAATCAATGGGCAAGGAACTTGGTGAATGAGTTATAGAATGAAAAAGAAGGTTTCCGTTTGTTAACGGGAACCTTCTTTTTTTGACTTCATTTAGTTGGAATCATCCGATGGTGCTGAGGCAATGCCCATCAATTGATCGGTTCCATTGAGGTATTCGTTGATCAAATTTTGAAGGTTTGGATCCTTCAAACCGATGGCAATCTCGATGCGTCGATTCTTCGCCCAGGCTTCTTCCGTTGTGCCTGGATCGATCGGTCGGTATTCCGAGTATCCGGATGCTGCGATATATTCGCCGTACTTGGTTTCCAGACTTGGATTGACAGAAGCCATATAATTCGTAACAGCTGTCGCGCGGTCAGTGGACAATTCTCGGTTTGGACTCATGCCCGGGCGCTTGTCCGTATGGCCTTGAATCTCAATCACATCGATAAATTGTCGAATGGATTCATCATCCAGGATATTCTCGAAGGCGTCCGCCAATTTTCCAATAAGCGCTTGGCCGTCTTCTGTAATTACTGTGGAGCTTGGAGCAAACAAGACGCTGCTGTTGAGAATGATGTTTCCATTCTCTCCGATGGTGACAACCGATTCGCCGTTGGCTGTGAATCCGCCCAATTCCTCCTCAATGGATTGCTTGACGGCTTCCAGAACTTCGAATCGAAGGGCTGCCAATTGATCAAGCTTGATTCTAAGCTCTGCTAATTCTCGATTGGAGTTGCCGATAATCTTCTGCTGCTCGGACATCTGAATCAAGGAAAGTTGCAGGATTCTTTGTCCCTCGTCGATCTCTGCATTGAGCTCGTCCAATTGATCTTCCAGGATCATCAATTCTTTCTTGGTCTCTTGGATATCCGCATTGGCAAGCTGTAATTGTTCTTCTTTTGTTTTCAGATTGGTTCCGGTAATGATATTTTGAACATAAGACAGAAGCATCAGGAAAAAAAGAATCAAGGCGATTGTGGAGATCATATCTGTAAACGAGGGCCAAAAATTCGGTGCCTCTTCTATTTCTTTAAAATTTCTGCGTCGCATTTTCATCGCTGATCACTCCTTACGCACTCTGGACGTTGTCTGTTGTATCTTTCAGCGTATCTGTAAAATCTGCAAAACTTACATTCATCCGTTCGATATTGGTCTTCAAGTGGTGGTTGAATTCCGTCAAGTCTCGGGTGTTGTCCGAGAATGTTTCCAAGGATGCCGCAAACATTGAGATGGCTTGCATCAACGCTTTTGAAGAGGTGTGAAGCTCTGTTGTCGTCTTCGTCAATTGAATCGTGGAATCTTGAGCCAAATGGATCAAGTCATTGGACAATTGATCGCCGTAGCGGTCGAATACTTGTTGAACGGCTTGCGCCAGCATTTGATATTCTTCTTGCATGCGAGTCGAGTAGTCCTTTGCGACCACGTTGTCCAAGTATGATTCGATTTCGATCAATAGGGTTTCCCGCACGGTGCCGATATTGGCGAAGGTGGAAAGAATCGTTAGGATGATAGAGCCGGTAATGCCGAAGAGGGAAGTGACAAAGGCGACGCTCATGCCTTGGACCGAATCAATCAGTCCGGTAACCACGCCTTCTACATTGGTGAACTCCATGCCGCCGCCATTGCTCAAGAGGTTGACCAATTCGCTGATGGAAAGAGTCAAACCATAGAAAGTACCCAATAGACCGAGAATGATCATAATGGAAGTCGCTTGCTTGACAAACCGTTCCCCGAGGGCCAAGGCGTCATGCTCGTTGTTGAAGTGTTTTTCGATAATGGCTTGGGTATTGACATCGGGTCCGTTGGATTCCGCGGCTTTTCGATAGTCTTCCGTAATCTTTGTCAGAACGATTTCGGAAAAATTAGGATTCGTTAATTTATGATTTCTATGAAAATCCCGACTGATTTTGGCGTAGCGATTTCGCACAACGATCGTGGAAATAAATGCCGATAGAAATACCACGACGATTAATGTTATAATCGTTATGGCTAAAGGGTTTAATTGTTGAATTAAGTCAAACATCTTTTTTCCTCCTTAGGATGACTCCATTAAAAAGTCAAATACTATCTCCATAATACGGGGAGTTGGAAAGGGGTGTCAAATTCAGGCAAAAGCCCTTCAAACACTGATGAATACTGGGGTTGATCGATTTTCAGCCTGGATATACATAAAAAAGTTACAATTCGGACAAAGATATGCCATAAAAATGGAGGATATGAATGGGAAAGTTCACAGGTTATTTAATAGTTTCAGACCTTGATGGCACCTTATTAAACGAGGAGCATCAGGTAAGTGAGAAAAACGCGGAGGCGATTCGATATTTTATTGAGAACGGAGGACGATTCACCGTTGCCACGGGACGGATCCGGGAAGAGATTGAACCCTTTTTGGACGAGCTGATCATGAATGTGCCGGCCATTGTTTCCAATGGCGGAATGATTTATGATTTCAATTCCGATTTTATGATTATGGAACGGTTTTTGCCGCATCAAATTGAAAGTTTTGCCGGACACGTAATGGAAGAGTTCCCTCAGTCCGGAGTGATGGCCGTTGCCAAAGGGCAGATCTTTATGGTTCGCGAGAATGAGATTTTCCGAAGAGATCCGGATCTTTATCGCACCAATACCTTGCCGAGAAGGCAATTGTCGGAACTGGGAGAATCTTGGGCCAAGGTATTATTCTCTGTCGAGACGGAGGAGCTGCCGCAATTGGAAGCCTACCTGCGGGAACAGACCAGTAAGGTTGAGATTGTGCAGTCTTATGAAACGACCCTGGAATTGCTGCCGAAGGGCGTATCCAAGGGCGAGGCACTGGAATTTGTGATTCGAGGTTTGCGTATGGACCCAGAGAAGGTCTTTGTCCTGGGGGATAATATGAATGACTATGCCATGCTGCAGACGGTGACCAATGGCTGGTGTGTCGAAAATGCCAATCCGCGATTAAAAGAGATTGCCGCGCGGGTGATGCCGCCGCATACGGAATCGGCTGTCGCAGCCATGATTGAAGCGGTGGAAGAGATCGTTGATGCAGGGTTGAAAGCGGATCAAGAACTGGCGGTTTCCTATCTAAAGGAGAATAACTGCACCCTTGCTTTTGTTCGGGATGGAGAAGTGTTGTTCGAGAGCCGGAAGAAGGGGATTCGCCCCATGTATGAAGCCCTGTTGTCCGATGTGGATTTGACGGGCGCCGTGCTTGCGGATCGCGTGATTGGGCGAGCGGCTGCGATACTGGCTCTATCGGCGGGAATCCGTTCCTTGTATACCTTTGTGATCAGCGAGTCTGCTTTGGCTGTATGTAAAGAAGAGAAATTTTCAGCTTTCGCCTATGAAGAGGTCTCTCCCTTTGTTATGAATCGGACCAGGGATGATCTTTGTCCCATTGAGAAATTGTCGCAAGGAACCGATGATCCAGAGGTGCTGATGAACCGAATCGAAGAATTCTTGAGAAGCTGATTCATCAGCTTCTTTTTTTATTGACGGGGATTCGTTCGCATGGTACGCTGAAGATGTGAATAATGAACAAGCGTTTACGATTGGGGATGGACAAAATGAGAGGACAAAAGAAATGGAACGGAATTTTTTTCCTTATGATGATGGTCATAGGGATTTTTGTGTTGTCGGGATGTGAGCCGGAACCCCTGGAAGAAACAATTCCAGTGAGTGTTCGAGTGATTACGGCGGAAACGGAATTGGTGGAGCGTGCCTACGGCTATATCGGCATTATAGATACGGAGAGTTTGCAGAAGTTGAGTTTTCCTGCCAATGGGAAGGTCGATTCCATTGCAGTCACGGAAGGAGACTGGGTGGAAGCCGATCAAATTTTGGCGACATTGGATCCGGAAACGGTGCAATTGCAGGTGGATGCAAGCCGCGCTCAATGGGAGGCGGCACGGTCTCAAGTTGAAAAAGCAAGCGCTGCTGTGAATTTTGCGCGGGATACCTATGAGAAGATGGAAATCCTTTATCAATCGGGTGCGGTTTCAGCTTTTGAACGGGATCAAGCCAAGCTGCAATTGGATACCCTGATCGAAGACCGCAATGCGGCGTATCAGGTCTGGGAGCAGGCGCAAGCGGGTTTCGCGGGTGCGGGTAAAATTGCCGACGAGAGTGTCATTCGAGCGACGGCGCCGGGCTATGTGGTGAGTATCCTGAACGAACCCGGAGAATTTGTGGGGGCGGGATATCCCGTGATTGTTATGCGGGATGCAGAAAGCCGCGTTCGACTCTTTGCCACTCAAGATGAAGTGGTGGATCTGCAGGTTGGACAGCTTGCGAGATGTACCTTTGGGGAGAAAGTCTGTTCCGGAACCGTCGATTGGATCGCGGAAGTGCCGGATTCGGCGACCCTTACCTATGAAGTGCAGGTGAAATTGGAGGAGTCGGATCTTCGCCTGGGAACCATTGTGAATGTGGATCTGATTTTGAAGCGCGTACAGGCAATACAAATTCCCATTCAAGGAATTATGAATGACGAGACTGGCGACTATGTCTATGTGGTGGAAAACGGCGAGATCCATAAAAAAGCCATTATTCGAAAGGAAATTGAGAACACCTTTGTCGAAGTGGACGGGATTGAACCGGGGGATCAAGTCGTTGTCATGGGAATGGCCTATGTAGAAGAAGGGCAGACCGTGTCCGTGCGGGAGATGGAAGAATGAAACGAGGAATAATCGCAGGAGCCATTCAACGAAGACGAGTCACCATTACCCTCGTGATTTTTTTGCTGATTTTTGGATTCGTTCGCTATATCGAACTGCCGAAACAAGAATCGCCGGATATCAGCGCACCCTATGCCATGGTGTATTGCGTGTATCCGGGAGCGAGTCCGGACGATATTGAAAAGATGGTCACCAAACGGATCGAGGATGAGGTCGGCGCGTTGGAGGGAATCGATAAAGTGACTTCACAATCGAAGAACTCTGTTTCCGTTGTGGTGATTAAACTGAAGGAAAGCGTGAGTGATGAAGGAATTGATGAAACCTGGGCGGAGTTGCGTTGGCGGATGACCGATCTGCAGGCGGAGCTGCCGGAGTTTGCGCTGCCCGTTGAGGTGAATACGGATCTGATCTCCACCGCGGGGATGTTGATTTCCTTGTCAAGCACGCATTATACCTATGAAGAAATGGAGATCTATGCGGAACAGGTGAAGGAAGCGTTGACTTCCATTGATGGGGTGAGCCGGTTTAAGATTACCGGCAAGCAGGAAGAGGAATTGCAAATTCTTGTCGATTTTCAAAAGATGAATCAATACAACCTTTCCTATCATCAATTGTCGCAGTTGATTGTCGCATCAAATTTGGCGATTCCATCTGGCGTGATTGAGGATGAGTACGGAAAAATTCAAGTCAGTGCCACGGGCATGTACTCGGAACTCGACGAGATTGCCAACACCATTGTGTTCGGATCGCCGGATAGCGGTGCGATCGTTCGATTGAAGGATATTGCCGAGGTGAAATTCGTTCCGGCTTCTTCCAATTACAAGGTGAAGCATGACGGTGTGCCGACCCTTTTGTTGACGGGGTATTTCGAGTCGGGAAAAAATGTGATCACCATCGGTGATACAGTCGATGAAACGATTGAAGCCTTAAAAGCCGACCTGCCGGAGGATTTGCGGTTTGATACCATCGTCTATCAGCCGGATGACGTTGAAACGGCAGTGAATGAGTTTATGGTCAACCTGATCATGGGGATTCTGCTTGTCATTCTGGTGGTCTTGGTGGGGATGGGGCCTAGAAATGCAATTATTGTTTCTTTGGCGATTCCCTTGTCCATTGCGATGACCTTCTTGGGCATGGATGGATTGGGTTTGAAGATCCACGAGATTTCCATTGCCTCCCTGATTATTGCCTTGGGGATGCTGGTGGACAATGCCATCGTGGTGAGCGATGCCATTCAATTGCGGATTGATGCAGGGGAGGATCGCCTTCGATCCTGTGTGGACGGAGTGAAGGAGGTTGCGATTCCGATCCTGACCTCTACCATGACTACAATTGCGGCCTACGCGCCGTTCCTGCTCTTAAACAATACCGCGGGGAAATATATGCATGCATTGCCGTTGGTGGTGATGATGGCTCTTGTGGCGTCTTACGCAATCGCTCTATTGGTGACGCCGACATTTGCTTTCATGTTCTTTAAACCGAGCCATGGGCGGTTTCGAAAGAGCCGGGTGCGTGATTTTTACGGAAGGTTATTGGATCGAGCCATGAAGCAGCGGGGACGGACCCTGGTCGCGGTTTTGGCGGCATCCGTTGCCATTGGCAGCCTGGCTTTGTTCTTGACCATGAGTGTATTTCCATTTAAGGATACGGATCTATTGTATGTCGATATATATTCGGAAGTTGATGGGGATCTCGCCCGTACGGAAGCTGTATCGGATCAAGCTGTATCCATGATGAAGGAGTTTTCGGAAGTGGGAAAAGTCAGCCAGGTGATTGGCGACGGATTTCCGAAATTCGCCACGACCTTGAGTCCGCCGATTCGCTCGTCGGATTATTCTCAGGTTGTTCTCCGCTATTCTCTGGAGGAATCGAAAATCTTTAAGGAACAACAGGATTTGGTGAATGGATTGCAGCGGAAGCTGGATCAAGAATTGGTGGGCGGACAAGCCTTTGTGCGTCAATTGCAGCTGGCGGAGCCGCGGGTCTACGGTGTGTCGGTTAAATTGATCGGCGACGATCTGTCGGAATTGGCGAGTTTTGCAAAGGATGTGCAGGAGATTTTGATCCGTATTCCGGGAGCTATCGAGGTGGGAAATAATGCGGTCAATCGAATCTACGAGTATTATCTGGATGTGGATACGGATCGCGCCGCTGCTTTGGGAATCACCAAGTATGACATTCAAAATGAAATGAACTTGGCCCTCAGAGGCCGGGATGTATCGGTTTTCCGTGAAGAGGGCAGGGAGTCGAATATTCGTCTGGTCAGCACCATGGATACCCTTGACGACTTGGAGAACTTGGCGATCTACTCGCAGATGACGGGAAACAAGATCTTGCTCAAGCAGATTGCCGATGTTGAATTGAAGAGCGAATTGCCGATTATTCGCCATGAGGATGGAAAGCGGATTATTTCTGTCTATGCCAATGCGGCGAAGGGATATGATCCGATCTCCATAGAAAATCAGCTGGAAGCGGAATTGAATAAACGGGATTGGAACGGGATTGGATTTTCTTATGATGGGGAACGAGAATCCGTCAATCGCTATTTTGGCGACTTGATTCCCTTGGGATTTTTGTCTTTGGCTTTGGTGTTCTTGATTCTTTTGGTGCAGTTCAATTCTTTCCTGCAGCCAGTTATTATTATGGCGACGGTACCGCTGTCCTTGGTCGGTTCGATTTTAGGACTGACGATCTTCCGGCAGCCCCTCTCTTTTACAGCGCTGTTGGGTATGGTATCCTTAATGGGAATTGTTGTAAATAATGCGATCGTTTTGATTGATTTCATTAATTTCGAGCGATCGCAGGGCCACGACGTTCAAAAGGCATGTCGGGAAGCGGTCAATAAACGGATTCGTCCCATCCTTTTGTCGACAACAACGACGGTGATTGGGTTGATTCCTTTGGCGGTTGGGGGGAGCAGTTTGTTCCAGCCCATGAGCATCGCCTTGATTTTTGGCTTAATGGTGGCAACCGTATTGACCCTGATTGTGATTCCGGTTGTATACAGTTTGATGGAGGAGAGAAAAGAGTGGCGAATTATGTCCAGGAAATCCGAAAATATGTAGGAAAAAAACCGATCTTTATGCCGGGCGCCGGGGTTGTCTTATATGATCCCGCTGCCGGAGAGATTGTGATGCAAAAAAGATCCGACAATGGGTGTTGGGGAATCTTTGGGGGTGCCATGGAATTTGGCGAACAGCCGGAAGATACCGCAAAGCGAGAATTGTTGGAAGAGTCTGGGGTTCGAGCGATAGCACTCGAATTGATTGGGGTGGAAGCGGGGGAAGCCTTGTTCCACGAATATCCCAATGGAGATCAGGTCTATAATGTCGCCTGTCTCTTTGTCTGTCAATCATGGGAGGGAAGCCCCCATGTCCATGACGACGAGTCGCTGGAAATCAAGCGATTTCCCATTTTCGCTCTGCCGGAAATGGAACTATGGAATCCCCCGGATTATCAACTGATTCAGCGATTCCTCTCTTGGTCCAAAGCAGATAAAATTATGCTATAATGGAAAGATAAGGAGGGGGATTATGGCAGTACTTCGGGAAATACTTGCAATTTTATATGCGATTATCGGCATTATATGGATGCGGATTGGACCCATGTGGGCGCCAAGAATAAATCGATTGAATCGACAAGGGAAAGCGAAAGAAGCCGATCAGGTAACGATTACCATGTTGAAGCGATTTGCCCGTCGCTTGATAAAAATCATCGGCATTGAGGTTGAGATTATTGGACAGGAGAATTTGCCCAAGCACGGGCGTTATGTTTTGGTGGGCAATCATCAGGGACACGCGGATCCATTTTTTCCATTTTTATTTATGGATCGTGGTCTTGGGTTTGTCGCGAAGAAAGAGCTTCGAAAGCTTCCGATTGTGCCCTATTTAATGGAACTGGATCACTGCGTTTTAATTGATCGCAAGGATTTGCGACAGAGCCTTAAGGCGATTCAAGAGGGGGCGGAGTTTGTTCGAAACGGATATCCCGTGATGATCTATCCGGAAGGAACCCGTTCGACGTCAGAGAAAATGCTTCCCTTTAAGTCGGGTGCATTGAACTTGGCGCTGAAGGCGAACGCGGAAATTGTACCGGTCACGACGGTGGGCAGTTTTTGGATTCATAAAAAAGGAAGTTATTTGATCGAGAAGTCAAAGGTGCGTGTTGTGATTGATGCGCCAATTCCAACGGTGGATTTGGATCGCCAAGAGAAAAAGGAATTGAGCATCAAAATTCATGATCAGATTGAGAAAAACCTGGAAAAATATAAACTGGAAAGATAGTGAAGAGTGCTCGGTTTGTCCGAGCGCTTTTTTAATGAAATTCTTTTCATGGAAAATCTTCCATTTCAACCCTTGACTTTAAACCGATCATGCACTAAACTATGAACAAAGTATTACAAAAAAGACATGGATATGTTTGCAGTAGCCTGAAGGCTATTTCAATAGGTGTGACGTCAACCCCCTTTTTGATGTCAGAAAAACGCGAGAGTCGGCCTCTCGCGTTTTTTCTTTACAGAAAATATTGGAAATTTATGAACATTCCTTTATATTTAGCGAGTTCAATTACAAAATAGACATGCTTTGTACTTGACAGGGAAACAGATGTGGGGTAACATTATAGTAATTTATTACACAAATGAAATATTTTAGAAAGAAGGGGAAAAATGAAAAACATGAAAAAAATATGGATTGCATTACTGCTTTTGGTGGCGATGATTCTATCAGCGGGTTGTGTCTCGCAAGAACCAGTTGCAAACGGTGGCGACGAGCCGGCGCAAGCCGAGCCAAAGATCTTCGTTTATGCGCGTGGATCCGATTCCATTAGTCTTGACTCCGCTTTTGTATCAGACGGCGAGTCTTCCAAGGTCTTAACTCAGATCGCGGACACTTTGGTTCGATACAAGAATGGTTCTACAGAACTCATGCCTTGGTTGGCGGAGAGCTGGGACATTTCTGAAGATGGAACCGAGTATATCTTCCATTTGCGAGAAGGCGTAAAATTCCATGACGGCAGCGACTTTACAGCTGATGCGGTTGTTTGGAGCTTTGAGCGTCAATTGGCGGACACAAGAACATCAGATATGCCATACGCTTCCTTTACTTTCGCGGATGTCGTATCGGTTGAAGCGGTTGATGACTTGACACTAAAAATTATATTGTCGAAGCAATCAACACCATTTATCGCAAACTTGGCAATGGGTCTTTCTGTACAGATCTACAAGCCAGCCGATGATGTAGCGGAAAATCCAGTAGGTACTGGCCCGTACAAATTCGAAGCTTGGAAAAAAGACGAATCCATTACGCTTCTGAAAAATGAAGATTTCTGGGGCGACGAGAAACCGAGTTTTGATAAAGTGATCTTTAAGGTAACAAAAGAAAATTCGGTTCGTGCGACAGAATTGATGTCTGGCCAAGTCGATATGATCGATGGAATCAGCTTCAATGATGTGGAGCAGTTGGAATCCAGCGATGAAGTAGAAGTCGAAAAAGTAGCGGGCATGAACATCAACTATATGGCGTTCAATACAACTCGCGCACCATTTGACAACAAAGACGCTCGCGTTGCCGTTGCCAAAGCAATCAATACGCAAGAAATCGTTGATTTCCTTTATCAAGGATACGCGACAAAAGCGGAAAGTTTCTTCCCGGACTTTATGCCTGGATACAATGGGGATCCCGGTTTGACAGACTATGATGTAGAAGCAGCAAAGGCCGAAGTTGCTGCATTGGGATTGGATCAAACACCAATCAAAATCATTTGTTACTCAAACCCTCGTCCTTACAATCCAGCCGGCGGAAAATTGGCTGAAACAGTGCAAGCATACTTGAACGAAGTAGGGGTCACAGCAGAAGTTGTGGTATACCCTTGGACAGATTATCGAGACAAGGTAAATCAATATGAAGGCGATATTTACTTCATGGGGTGGATTGGCGACAACGGGGATCCGGACAACTTTTTGACATTGCTTGAAGGGGCGAGCATTGGCGGGTTGAACGATACCGGTTGGTCAAACCCAGAATTTGACGCTTTGATGGCCAAAGGCCGTGAATTGCCAAATGGCGACGAGCGTTGGGAAACTTACAAGCAAGCACAAGAAGTGTTGGCTCAAGAGGTTCCATGGGTACCAATCTCACATGCATTGGATCTTGGCGCGTGGAGAACAAACGTTACAGGATTTGAATTGCATCCAACAGGACGCGTTAACCTGTTTGGCGTAGACAAGTAGAGAATTGAGCACCGGTGCCCTTAATACGGCACCGGTTTTTTTGTTTAGGGGGTTTCTATGGGAAAATATATTTGCAGAAGACTATTGTACTTAATTCCCGTCGTGTTTGGCGTTTCCGTATTGGTTTTTACGGTCATGCATTTATTCACATCGGATCCGGCGCTGACGATTTTGGGGCAGCATGCAACGGATGCGGACGCGGCGGCCTTGCGCGAGGAATTGGGATTTAACTTGCCATTGTACCAGCAGTACTGGAATTTCTTGAGCGGGATGCTGCGAGGAGACTTTGGAACCTCTTTATTTACGCGTACACCGGTATTTACCGAAGTGATGTCGCGTTTTCCAGCGACTATTGAGTTGGCTTTGTTCGCAATTATTGTTGCCTCTGTTGTTGGGGTGACATTGGGTGTCATTTCAGCTGTGAAGCAAAACTCCATCTTGGATTATTTATCCATGACGATCAGTTTGATGGGGGTATCGATGCCGATCTTTTGGTTGGGCTTGATCATGATTGTCCTATTTGCTTTAAAGCTGGGATGGTTCCCCGTATCGGGAAGAATTCAGATGGGATATGAACCGGCGCATGTTACCGGACTCTACATCCTGGACAGTATCATTACAGGAAATACGGCAGCGTTAAAGAGCGCCATTGAGCATATTATCTTGCCGGGTACGGCCCTTGCCATGTATTCCATGGCCATTATCGCGCGGATGACCCGTTCGACGATGCTGGAAACCTTGGGGCAGGATTATATTCGCACCGCACGGGCAAAGGGGATTGTGGAAGGGCTTGTCATTGTGCGGCATGCTCTTCGAAATGCCATGATTCCGATAATTACGGTTATCGGACTTCAAATGGGCGGCCTTCTGGGCGGCGCGGTTTTGACCGAGACGGTATTCTCTTGGCCGGGGGTTGGTTCCTACACGGTGCAATCCATTTTGAAATCGGATTATCCAGTGGTGCAGGGAACGGTTATGATGATGTCGATAATCTTTGTATTAGTCAATTTGGCCGTGGATTTGATTTATAGCGTTTTGGATCCGCGGATCAAGTATTCATAGGAGGGGCAGATGACGGAAGAAGTTAATAAAGGAATCAACGAAGAAATTGTTCCTGAAGAACAAGGCGTCTCTCCCTGGAGAGACATGTGGGATCGATTAAGGCAAAACAGGGCTGCCATGCTGGGTCTTGTCATTGTCGGCTTGCTGGTGTTTTTCGCGCTGTTCGGCAAGTATTTAACCCCGTATGATCCAAATTACGGCGGAAGCTTGAAAGAGAGTCTGCAGGGGCCTTCTCGCGCGCACTGGTTGGGAACCGATGAACAGGGCCGCGATATGCTGAGCCGAATTATATCCGGGGCGGCCATCTCCTTGCGAGTCGGGTTGTCGGCAGTTGGCATTGCCTTGAGTTTCGGCATGGTGATCGGCGCTACTGCCGGATACTATGGCGGAAAAATCGACATGATCCTGATGCGTTTGATGGATATCATGTTGGCCTTCCCATCGCTTTTATTGGCCATTGCCTTTATGTCTGTTTTGGGTCGAGGAATCGAGAATGCGATTATCGCCATCAGTATCGTGACCATTCCGCAATATGCTCGAATTGTTCGGGGATCCGTTTTGTCGGTGAAGGAAAATGAATATGTGCAAGCGGCACGAGCCATTGGGAATCCCGATTGGCGAATCATTTTCTTCCATGTGATTCCTAATATCTTGCCGCCGGTGATTGTCCGGGCGACCCTGGGAATCTCGGTCGCGATTTTGGACACCTCAGCCCTGGGTTTCTTGGGGTTGGGCGTTCAGCCGCCAGCAGCCGAATGGGGAACCATGTTGGGCTCCGGACGGGCATATTTCTTTAACGCGAATCACTTGGTGCTGTTCCCGGGTTTGGCGATTACCTTTACGGTAATGGCGTTCAACCTTTTGGGAGATGGTCTTCGGGACGCGTTGGATCCACGGATACGTAAAGGATAGGAGGGGCATATGTTACTAGAAGTAAAAGGACTGGAGACGCACTTCCATATCAAAGGAAAGGTCGCAAAAGCGGTAGACGGCGTTTCTTTCTCGGTTGGAAAGAAAGAGGTTGTCGCTTTGGTCGGTGAATCGGGCAGTGGAAAGAGTGTAACAAGTCTTTCCGTGTTGGGATTGATTCCATCGCCGCCGGGGAAAATTGAAGGCGGAGAAATCATCTTCGATGGAGAGGATCTGTTGAAGAAGACAAACAAAGAAATGCAAAACGTTCGAGGAAATGAAATTTCCATGATTTTTCAAGAGCCCATGACCTCCTTGAATCCCGTGTATCCAGTTGGAAAACAAATTACAGAGGCGATTCGGCGCCACAATAAAATTTCGAAAAAGGAAGCGCGCGCCATTGCCATTGAGATGCTGTATAAGGTGGGAATTCCATCCCCCGAGACTCGGGTGGACGATTATCCCCATCAAATGAGCGGCGGGATGCGGCAGCGTGTGATGATTGCCATGGCATTGGCGACGGAACCGCAATTGTTGATCGCTGATGAACCGACCACTGCGCTGGATGTAACCATTCAGGCGCAGATCTTGGATCTGATGAATCGCTTGCGGGAAGATATGGGAACGTCGATTCTCTTGATCACCCATGATTTGGGGGTTGTTGCTGAGACGGCGGACCGTGTCGTGGTTATGTATTGCGGCAAGGTGATGGAGATGGCGAATGTGGTGGATCTTTTTGACAATCCGAAGCATCCTTATACCCAAGGCTTGATTGCATCCATTCCAAAGATGGAAGGCGATTCAGGGCGCTTGACGATGATTGAAGGCAATGTGCCGAATCCAATGCAAATGCCGGCGGGATGTCCTTTCGAGCCGCGATGCGAGAAGTCCATGGAGATCTGCAAGCACAAGATGCCAGAAATTCGTACGATGGGAGACCGAGAAGTGCGATGTTTCTTGTACGACGAAAAGGGGGAAGTTGAATGAAGCCGTTATTGGAAGTCAAAGGCTTAACCAAACACTTTCCTGTAGAACAGGGTTTTTTATCGAAAAAGGGCAAGATGGTTCGCGCCGTCGACGATTTGAGCTTTTCCATTGCCGCGGGAGAAACCCTTGGCTTGGTGGGGGAATCGGGTTGCGGGAAATCCACAACGGGAAAATTGATTGTTCAGTTGCTGGAGCCCACTGCCGGTGAATTGTTTTTTGAGGGAAAGAATATTACGAATCAATCCGGTCGTGAACGACGAGCCTTGGCCCGGGATATCCAGATTATCTTTCAGGATCCCTATGCCTCGCTGAATCCGCGGATGACCGTTGAACAGATTGTGACAGAGCCTATGAAACTGCACTTGAATCTTGGGAAGAAAGAACTGGAGCAAGAGGTCTTGCAATTGATGAATACGGTGGGATTGCCATCGTTCTATCGAAATCGCTATCCCCATGAATTCAGCGGCGGGCAACGTCAGCGGATCGGAATTGCGCGCGCCTTGGCGCTGAAACCCAAATTGATTGTCTGCGACGAACCGGTGTCGGCTTTGGATGTATCGATTCAGGCGCAGGTTTTGAATCTTTTGGATGATTTGCAGGAAGAGTTCGGTCTGACCTATTTGTTTATTGCCCATGGATTGAATGTCATTCGCCATATTTCCGATCGTGTTGGGGTGATGTATTTGGGGAATATGATGGAGTTGGCGCCAGCCAAACCCATGTATGCCAACCCGCTGCACCCCTATACGAAAGCCCTTTTGTCTGCCGTTCCGATTCCAGATCCGAAGGCAGTTAAGAAGCGGATCCTGTTGGAAGGGGATGTGCCAAGTCCGATTAATCCGCCATCGGGCTGTCGATTTCACACCCGCTGCCGCTATGCGACAGAGCGTTGCAAGCTGGAAGCTCCCGTTTTGCAGGAAGTGGAACCGGAGCATTTTGTCGCCTGTCATTTGATGGACGAGAGATGAAACGAAAAAAAACCAACGCCATTCGATTGTTGGATCAACAGAAAATTCCCTATGAAACATGTGAATATGGAATCGATGATGGTTTGATCGATGGAGTGAGTGTTGCAGAAAAGACGGGGCAGATGCCGGAACAGGTATTTAAAACCCTCGTCGCTCAACGGGAAGACGGAAACCTTTGTGTATTCTGTGTTCCCGTTTCGGGTTCTTTGAACCTGAAGAAAGCGGCGCGGGCAGCCGGTGCGAAGCGGATTCGCATGATCCCCATGCAAGAATTGCTGGGGCGAACGGGATATGTGCATGGCGGATGCTCGCCTATCGGAATGAAAAAAAGCTACCCCGCATGGATTGATCAATCGGCGCAGGGGTATGAAATAATTTGTATCAGCGGTGGCGCGAGGGGAATTCAAGTCTGCTTGTCACCGGCAAACCTGCAGAAGATAATTCGCGCGCAATGGGCGGATCTGGCCGAGGGGAAGAAATCCCTATAATCGAGTTGATCTTGAGGGCAATACCTTCAAATTAGGTTAGGAGGATCATTCATGTTAGTATCTGGTAAAGAAATCATGCAACACGCGCATGAGAATGGGTATGCAGTGGGGGCTTTCAACGTTAACAATATGGAAGCGATTCAAGCCATCATCGAAGCAGCGGAAGAACTTCAATCGCCTGTTGTTATTCAGGTATCTCAAGGCGGATTGGAATACGCGGGCGTGAAGTATATAGCCGCGATGGTGAAGGTGGCTGCGGAAGGGGCTAATGTTCCAGTGGTTCTACACTTGGATCATGGCACAGAGTTCAGGAATCAAGTGCAATGCTTGCGGGCAGGTTGGACATCACTGATGATTGACGCGTCTCACTACGGCTTCGAAGAGAATATCGCGAAGACGAAAGAAATCGTGAAAATGGCACACCAAGCAGGTGTTGGCGTAGAAGCGGAGCTGGGAAAAATCGGCGGCGTTGAAGACGATATCTCTGTTGACGAAAAAGACGCGACGTACACAGACGTGGAAGAAGCATACGAATTCGTAAATGCAACAGGCGTTGATTATTTGGCGATTGCGGTTGGAACAGCGCATGGTCCTTACAAGGGAGATCCAAAGATCGATTTTACGCGCATTGCGGAAATCAAAGCGAAATTAAACATCCCATTGGTGCTGCACGGTTCTTCCGGCGTGCCGAAAGAATCCATCGAGAAGGCAATTGCCGCCGGCATCAATAAGATCAATATCGATACAGACCTTCGACAAGCATATCATCGCGCCGTGAAGAAGTTTGTCACTGAAAATCCAGATGCATACGATCCTCGAAAGATCAACGGACCTGGAAAAGAAGCGATGAAAGAAGTTGTTAAAGACAAAATGCGCATGTTCAATTCAGTGAATCAAGCGTGGAAATAGAAAAAGTCGGAATTCATGAATCTCATGAATTCTTTTTTTGCTTGTTTTTAACCGATGACGAGTTTGCAAACGTTTTTTTGAAATTGAGAAATCAATGAGTATTGTTCGTGTTTTCGAGGGTGTTTTCAGGAACTTCTTCGATCTCGAATGGAATATATGGTCTGAGGGCGTATGAACACACGAACAAAGTGTTATTTGTTCGTGAAAATATCGCATTTTAAGGATATTAAAATAGTCTGAAAAGTGTTATTATGGTAGATGGCAACGATGTAGCGGGCTTTTGGAGTATTTGGAACAGCTGCAAGGGATTTAAGCAAATGATTGAATAATAAGGACACTAATAGTGAGGTGAAGTCATGGCCAAAGTAGGAACAGATATTGAGATTGCAAGAAACGCGAAAATGAAAACCATCGACGAGATTGCAGAGGAAGCCGGAATCTTATCGTCGGAGGTGGAACCTTATGGCAGATATATGGCGAAGATTTCTTTGGATGCCATGAAACGCCTGCAAAGCAAACCCGATGGCAAATTGATCTTGGTGACAGCCATCAATCCGACCCCGGCCGGGGAAGGAAAGACAACCACGAATATCGGTTTGAGCATGGCCTTGAATCAATTGGGAAAGAAGACTTTTACAACCCTGAGAGAGCCTTCTTTGGGTCCCGTATTCGGGATCAAGGGCGGCGCCGCCGGCGGCGGTTATTCGCAGGTGTTGCCCATGGAACAAATCAATCTCCATTTTACGGGTGATATTCATGCCATTACATCGGCGCACAATTTATTGGCAGCCCTTTTGGACAATCATATCCACAGGGGCAATGAATTGAATATCGATGCGAGACGCGTGGTATGGAAGCGCGTGATGGATTTGAATGATCGTGCCCTTCGGCATGTCAATATCGGTTTGGGCGGTCCCTTGAACGGTGTGCCGCGGGAATCTGGATTTGACATTACCGTTGCCTCCGAGATTATGGCGATCCTTTGTTTGTCCAATGATATCGAGGACTTGAAGCGTCGATTGGATCGGATTATTGTGGCTTATACCTATGATGTTCAGCCGATCCGATGCAAGGATTTGGGGGCGACAGACTCCTTGACGATTCTCCTTCGAGAGGCCTTGAATCCAAATCTGGTGCAAACCATTGAAGGAACACCGGCTTTGATTCACGGGGGACCTTTTGCGAATATCGCGCACGGCTGCAACAGCGTATTGGCGACCAAGATGGCCCTGAAACTTGGGGAATATGTGGTGACGGAAGCCGGATTCGGTGCGGATTTGGGTGCTGAAAAATTCTTTAACATCAAGTGCCGCAAGGCGAAATTGACACCCGATGCCGCTGTGATCGTGGCGACTGTCCGCGCCTTGAAATTCCATGGCGGGGTAGAGAAAACCCGATTGACCGAGGAAAATCTGGTGGCTGTGAAGAAGGGCTTTGCAAACCTGGAGAAGCATGTTGAAAATGTGCGAAAGTTCGGTTTGCCTTGCGTGGTGGCGGTCAATGTATTTGCGGCAGATAGCCGGGAAGAACTGGATTTGATTCACCGCCTGTGTCATGAGATCGGGATCGAAGTCGTGCTGACGGAGGTCTGGGAAAAAGGCGGAACCGGCGGATTGGCTTTGGCGGAAAAGGTCATTGCCATGGTGGAAGGCAACCATAAGAATTTCCATTATCTTTATGATTCCAACCGGTCCATCCGTGAGAAGATTATCACGATTGCCCAGGAAATATATGGGGCGGACGGGGTGAAATTCTCCAAGGAATGTGAGAAGCATATTGCGGAACTGGAGGAATTGGGATTGGATCGGTATCCAATCTGCATGGCGAAAACACCGATGTCCCTGTCGGACGATCCGCGATTGAAGGGACGTCCGGAGGGCTTTAAAATCAATGTGCAACAGATTCGCGCCAAGGCTGGCGCTGGATTTTTGATCGTATACACAGGAAATGTCATGACCATGCCGGGATTGCCGAAAGTGCCGTCTGCGGTGAAGATGACAATCGACAAGAAAGGAACCATTCAAGGGCTATTCTAAAACAAACATATAAGGGGGACGACATGATTCGAAACGAAGCGATTGATCAGGCGATGCACGTGAAACTCGAAGATGTATGGTTGGAGTTGCCCAAGCCGCCGGTTTTTGAAGTCAACAAACGACGCGCACCAAAACGAGCCTTTACCCTGACGGAAGAGGAAACGGTATTGGCGCTGCAAAACGCTCTTCGGTATTTGCCGGAGAGATGGCATAAAACAATGGCGCCCGAATTTCTGGAAGAGCTCCGTACTCATGGCCGAATTTATGGGTATCGATTTCGACCGGAGGGAGCCATTAAAGGAAAGGACATTAAAACCTACAAGGGAAAGACGGAAGCGGGAAAAGCGATTCAAGTGATGATCGACAACAACCTGGATTTCGATATCGCGCTCTATCCCTATGAGTTGGTGACCTATGGCGAGACGGGACAGGTTTGTCAGAACTGGATGCAATATCAATTGATCCGAAGATATCTGCAAGAGCTTAAGGAAGATCAAACCCTGGTTGTTGCCTCCGGGCATCCCGTCGGACTTTTTCATTCCGATGTTCATTCGCCGCGAGTGATCTTGACCAATGCCTTGATGATCGGCATGTATGATAATCAAGAGAATTGGAATCGCGCCATGCAATTGGGCGTTGCCAATTACGGTCAAATGACGGCTGGCGGATGGATGTATATTGGACCGCAGGGGATCGTTCATGGAACCTATTCCACCCTGTTGAACGCGGCGCGTCAGCGAGACGACCGCGCGGCGGACGCCGATTGTACGGGACTTCTTTTTGTATCCAGCGGACTTGGCGGCATGTCGGGCGCTCAGGCGAAATCTGTTGAGATTGCCAATGGCGTTGGAATTGTCGCAGAGGTGGATGCCTCAAGGATCAAAACCCGCCATGAACAGGGTTGGGTATCCGAGGTGAAAGAAACACCCGAGGCAGCCTTTGCTCGCGCAGAGGAAGCCAAGGCGAAGGGGGAAGCCCTATCTATTGCCTATCATGGAAATATTGTCGACCTCTTGGAATATGCAGCTGCGCAGGAAGTGACCATCGACCTGTTGACGGATCAAACCAGTTGCCATGCGGTGTATGACGGGGGTTATTGTCCCGTTAACTTGAGTTTTGAAGAGCGAACCCGACTCCTTTCTGAGGAGAAGGATCGTTTCGAATCCATGGTGGACGAAACCCTGAAGCGCCATTTTAAGGCGATTCAGACGTTGGCGCAACAGGGTACCTACTTTTTTGATTATGGAAATAGTTTCTTGAAAGCTGTTTTTGACGCGGGCGTGCCCGAGGTCTGCAAGAACGGCAAGGATCCCATTGATGGATTTGTCTTTCCATCCTATGTGGAAGATTTGATGGGACCGTTGTTCTTTGATTACGGCTATGGACCGTTTCGTTGGGTGTGCTTGTCGGGTGACCCAAAAGATCTCGACAAGACCGATCAAGCGGCCATGGATTGCATCGACCCGAATCGACGATTTCAAGATCGAGACAACTATAACTGGATCCGGGACGCCAAGAAGAATGCCTTGGTGGTGGGAACTCAGGCGAGGATCCTCTATCAGGACGCCATGGGTCGTATGAAAATCGCCCTTCGCTTTAATGAGATGGTGCGGGAGGGTGTGATTGGACCGGTGATGCTGGGACGTGATCATCACGATACTGGCGGCACAGATTCCCCATTCCGGGAGACATCCAATATCAAAGACGGCAGCAATATTATGGCGGATATGGCGACTCATTGCTTTGTAGGCAATGCGGCGCGCGGCATGACCATGGTTGCCCTGCATAATGGCGGCGGCGTCGGCATTGGCAAGGTCATCAACGGCGGCTTTGGCCTGCTCTTGGATGGCAGCGAAAGGGTTGACGAGGTGATTCGATCCGCCATTCCTTGGGATGCCATGGGGGGCGTAGCCAGAAGAGGCTGGGCGAGAAATCCTCACGCCATTGAAACTGCGATGGCATACAATGAAGAGTTTGTGGAAACAGATCATATCACCCTTCCATTTCTGGCGGATGTCGATGCGTTGACTAAGCTGGTCAAAGGAGAATAGGAGGAATATCGTGGAGAAAAAAGCGTTATATCAAAGTGTTCCGAATTTTAGTGAAGGCCGAGACCTGGAAAGGGTTGAGGCGATTGTCGATTGTTTTCGGGGAAACCCAGGTGTGAAGCTTCTTGATTATAGTTCTGATGCCGATCATAATCGAACGGTTGTGACGGTGGTTGGCGAACCTGCTCCTCTGAAGGAAGCCTTGTTTGCCGCGGTGCAGAGCGCAGTGGAACTCATTGATTTGACCATTCATCAGGGACAGCACCCGCGCATGGGCGCGACGGATGTGATTCCTTTTATTCCGATTCAAAATGCAACCATGGATGAGGCCAAAGTCTTGGCAAGCGACCTGGCAAAACGATTGGGAGAAGAACTGGAGATTCCTGTAATTCTCTATGAAGAGTCGGCAACGGCGCCGCATCGAACCAATCTGGCGAAGGTGCGAAAGGGCGAGTTTAAAGCCATGGGAGAAAAGTTGAAGGAAGAGGAGTGGGCGCCGGATTTTGGTCCGGCAGCGCCGCATCCGACCGCGGGCGTTACAGCCGTTGGGGCACGGATGCCTTTGGTTGCCTTTAATGTTAATCTGAATACCAACGATCTGTCCATCGCATCTGCCATCGGCAAGAAGGTGCGTCATTCTTCCGGCGGCTTGCGGTTTGTGAAAGCCATGGGCGTTGCCCTGGAGGATCGCGGGATCGTTCAGGTTTCCATGAATATGACGAACTATACCAAAACGGCGCTCTATCAAGCCGTGGAGATGGTGCGATTTGAAGCGGCGCGCTACGGGGTTTCTGTCGTGGGAACGGAATTGATCGGATTGGCGCCAATGGCTGCCTTGATCGATTCGGCGGTTTATTATATGGGGCTCGAGGACTTCTCTTATGATCAAGTTCTGGAAATCCAGTTGATGGAGTAGGGGGATGACCATGTTGTGGATTCAAAATCCATCGGAGGTCATTACCTGCCATGCCGATCAACCGAAAGCCGGGAGCGCCATGCAGGAGTTGGGCAGGCTCACCGGGGTTGAAATTCTGATTCAAGATCAAAGGATTGAAGCGATTGCGCCGCGGGAAACCCTGATGGCGGCCTACGATTGCTCGCAGGCGGAGATCTTGGATGCGTCGGGTCAATCGGTTTTGCCGGGATTTATCGACTCACACACCCATTTGATATGGGGCGGAGAGCGAGCCGAGGAATTCTCCTGGCGACTTTCTGGCATGGACTATATGGAGATTATGAACCGTGGCGGCGGGATTGCCGCCTCTGTGGAGAAGACACGGGCGGCATCGAAAGCCGAATTGATCGAAGCTGCAGGCAAGCGACTGGATTCCATGCTGCGCATGGGCGTTACAACCGTAGAAGCCAAGAGTGGATACGGATTGAATCTGGAGACGGAGCGGAAACAATTGCAGGCAGCCGAGGAATTGAACCGGATTCATCCGGTGGATCTGGTAATTACTTATATGGCTGCCCATGATATCCCGAAGGGGATTGAAAAAGAAGCCTATATTGCATCGATTATTCGAGACCTGGCCGAGATTCGAGAGACTACGGAAGCGGAATTTTTCGATGTTTTTTGCGAAAAAAATGTCTTTGAAATCGCAGACACCAAGATGCTCTTGGAAGCAGCAAACCATCACGGATTTCGGATGAAACTGCATGCCGACGAGATCGTTCCTCTGGGGGGAGCGGAATTGGCGGTATCCATGAAAGCAACCTCTGCCGATCATCTTTTGCAGGTGACGGAGGACGGCGTGCGTGCCTTGGCGGAAGGGGGAACCATTGCGACCCTATTGCCGGGAACTGCCTTTAGCTTGCAGACGGAATACGCGCCGGCACGGCGTTTGATTGAAGCCGGCTGTTCGGTTGCCCTGGCATCGGATTTGAATCCCGGGAGCTGTCATTCGGAGTCGATTCCCTTGATTATTGCCTTGGCTTGTTTGCAGATGAAGATGACCATTGAAGAGGTGATTACGGCCTTGACCATCAATGCAGCGGCGGCGGTGAATCGATTGGATCAAATCGGATCTTTGGTCGCGGGCAAGCAGGCGGATCTGATTCTATTGGATGCGCCGAGTTATTTTCAATTGATTTATCACCTCGGAGTGAACACGGTGAAAACCGTTGTGAAAAAGGGTCAAGTCGTATATCAAAGAGACTACTAGGACAAGCAGTTTTGCTTGATACAAGGAGGAGCAATGTTACAGGAAAAAAGAGTTGATGAGTTTATGGAAACCCTCGCGTCCAATGCGCCGGTTCCCGGTGGCGGGAGCGTTGCTGCCTTAAGCGGAGCCGTTGCGGCAGCTTTGACGGAAATGGTGGCGAATCTGACGGTGGGGAAAGCGAAATATGCGGAATCGGAAACGGAGATGCAAGAGATCTTGGTTGCATTTGCTGAACATCGCGAAGCCTTTTTAAAGGGAATGGATGAGGATGCACAGGCGTTTCATTTGGTTATGGATGCCTTGTCCATGCCGAGAGAAAGGGATGATCAGAAGATTGTTCGAAAAGAAGCTATGCAAAATGCATTCAAGGAAGCCTCTCGCGTGCCCATTGAAACCGCGCGTTTGGGAATGAAACTTTTCCCGGGAATTCAGGCGGTTGTGGAGCGAGGGAATCAGAACGCCGCATCCGATGGATTGGTGGCTGCCATGATGGCGCGCAACGCGATTCTAGCCGCCCTCTTCAATGTTCGGATCAATCTGCAATCCATCAAGGATGAAGCCTTTGTTGCAACCATGCGCAAAGAGGTTCTTGAACTGGAGGAGAAAGCCAACGCGGAAGAGGCAAAAATCTTAAAATTGGCTCAATTTTAGGTTCAAAGGCATCGGAAATTTCCGATGCTTTTTTCTTAACCAGTTTTATGATAAACTTGTAATGAGTCCAAGATGAAAATGAGGTGAAATGATGGATCTAAACATTCCTTCTTTCTTGAGAAATCAGGGAATTAAAGCTTCTTATCAACGTATTCGGATCTATGAGTATCTGATGAATAACCGTACCCATCCAACGGTTGCGGAGATTTATAATGCCTTGATTACAGACATCCCTTCCTTGTCGAAAACGACGGTGTATAACACCTTAAACCTCTTTGTGGAGAAAGTATTGGTAGAAGAGGTCACCATTGAAGGCAGTGAGATGAGATACGATATCAAGGATCCAAAAGGGCATGGGCATTTCAAATGCACCCAATGCCATCGAATTTTTGATGTTCCGATTCAGATTGAGAAGATTTTCACGGAAGAGCTGAGCGAGTTTCAAGTGCAAGCGCAATTTGTACACTTTGTAGGAATCTGCCCAGACTGCTTGAAAAAGAACAGCTAAAGGGGGAAGTACGATGCCTCAGATTCAAAAGGAATCTGTCAAAAAGAGAATTATGAAGGAAGCGAAGGCTGCCTTTTTAATTGCAGGTTATCAAAATACATCCATGCGGCAAATTGCTCAGAAATCGGATATGACAGTGGGGAATCTGTATCGCTATTTTGAAAACAAGGCGAGTCTGTTTGGCGCTATCGTTGATCCCTTACTGGAAGAAGTCGATCAAGTGCTGACGGAGACTACCAAGGATTGGGTGAGCCTTAAGACAGCTCCGGTGGGGGTCTTCAATCTGGAGGGGAAGCCTTTTCAGGAAGCGATTATAAATATGACCCGTTTTTTGGTTCGTGTTATCAGACAGCATCGAGACGAGTCGATCCTGGTGTTGAGCAAGAGCAGCGGGTACCGGTATGGAAATACCCTGCAGGATACGGTGGGGTGGATTCACGAAGTATTTGTGGAGCGAGAACGGGCGATGGGACGGAAGGTTTTGCCCATTTATACAAAGGCTTTGGCCAGTGGATTTATGGAAAGCTTGATGGTTATGATTCAGGAATCGAAAAGTGATGAAGAGGCGGAGTTAGCCTTGATGCAATTGATTGAAAATTATTTTCAGATTCCGGTGCAGACGGACAATTCGGTTGATTAATTGATTGATATTTGTTACAATGAATGCAATTCGATAGGAAACATTGATGCGCAAGAAGAGTAACCGGAAGAAACAGGATAGCGAGCGGGGAATGGTGGAAGCCTTGTCTAGAGACTTTTGGTGAATGGACTTGCAAAATGGCCGATGAAGACATAGTCGGGTCCGGTTCCCGCCGTTACGGGATAAGCGGGATGCGAGTCGCATCCAACAAAGGTGGCACCGCGGAGAGATTCGTCCTTAAATCCAATATGGATTTAAGGGCTTTTTTTATGGAAGGAGGAAATTGAGATGGAAGAAAAAAAGATTATTTTTAGCGGCATTCAACCAACTGGGGTATTTACCCTTGGCAATTACTTGGGGGCAATTCGCAATTGGAAGAATTTACAGGAAGAATACAACAGTATTTTTTGTGTTGTCGATCTGCACGCTTTGACCGTGCGTCAGGTGCCGAAAGATCTTCGCCATCAAACCTACCAGGCATTCGCTTTGGTGTTGGCTTGTGGAATTGATCCCGAAAAAGCCTTGGTGTTCGTGCAATCCCATGTATCTGGGCATGCCGAGTTGAGTTGGATCCTCAACAATTACACCTATTTCGGAGAATTGAGCCGCATGACGCAATTCAAGGATAAATCCAAAAAGCACGAAGACAATATCAATGCAGGGTTGTTCGACTATCCGGTATTGATGGCGGCGGACATTCTCTTGTATCAAGCGGATCTGGTTCCGATTGGCGCGGATCAAAAACAGCATTTGGAATTGGCGCGGGACGTTGCGAGTCGATTTAATAATGCCTATAGCCCGACCTTTGCTGTACCGGAAGGGTATTTTGGAAAATCGGGCGCGCGAGTGAAAAGCTTGCAGGAGCCAAAGAAGAAGATGAGCAAGTCGGATACCAATGAGAAGGGATATATCCTTTTGCTGGATCCGCCGAATGTGATTCGAAAGAAATTCAGAAGCGCCGTGACGGATTCCGACGCCAAGGTAGCCTATGACCCTGAAAACAAGGCGGGGATCTCGAACTTGATGGAGATCCATCAAGCCATTTCGGGAGATTCGTTTGAGGCAATCGAAGCGAAGTTTGAAGGTCAGGGTTATGGGGCGTTTAAGGATGCCGTTGCCGATGTGGTAATTGGTGAGTTGGAGCCGATTCAAAAGCGATTTGAAGAATTGATGAGCGACAAGAAGGGCTTGGAAGCGATCATGAAAGAGCATGCTGAAAAGGCAAACCGCATGGCCGTGAAAACCCTTAGAAAAACAAAGAAGAAGATTGGCTTGGTTCAAGTCTAGATTTGATTGCCTCTAAAGAAAAACCCTCAACTCCGATTTCGATCGGGCTTGAGGGTTTTGTTTATTTCATGCAGGTAAAGGAGCGGGACGTCCATCTTCGGTATTTGCAATTGTAGCAAGAGGGATCCAAATCCGAAACGCATTCATCCTCGTCATCCACAAGAAAAGAGGAGCAGGCTTTTGCGATTCCATGAACGGTTTCCCAGTCCTCTTGACCGCCCTGATAGGTCGGGTGTCCATGCTTGTTAGGTTTAAACCATGAGTTGTCCATTCTAAAATCCTTTCAAATGCTGCTTGGTGCAGTTCTTCCAGAGCTGATCTTTTGGATCTTGATACAAAAGCAAAACAGAGTCATGATTCAACAATACTGTCTTCACCTTGTTGGACAAAGATACTGCCGTGTTCAACGGCAATGCCTCGCCGTGAAGCTCCTCCACTCGATCGATTCGCGGATGATCCAGCAGCTCCTTTACGGTTGTTGGATCAGTGCTTATAGGAATTTGATGATGGCCCTTGAATCGTCCGTCATTGCCTGTCAGCCGCAAACCCGTTCCAGCCAAGGCGCCGATGATTCCGTCGCCGGTTCCCCCGTGTTCGGAAAGGTGGATGGACAATTCTTTCGCCAAGCCATAGGCATCTGTTTTGGTTAGCACTTTTTTCTTTGCTTTTTCGCCGAATGCTATCAGTTTTTGCGGAGCCTGCAAGGCTTCTTCGTTGACGACGCAGAGACCGGGATCCGAGCCTTCCGCACTTTCGGTTTCAAGAAAATTTGAGGCAAAAGCGATAATCGGTTCGAGGTGGTCCTCATGGATATTCGCTCGAAAACACATGGAACTGTTATGGGAGGTATAGGGAATGTCTTCATGGATAAACAGCTGATGTCGGGTTACGCCGGAGCAGGTCCCCCAGCCTTTTTCTTCAATGCTTGCTGCGATCGTTTCGCACAGCTCGCCGGTTCCGGCGCTTTCCAGATTGTCCGTATCATCGATGGTCAATAATATTTTCATGGTTGTCTCCTCTATTTGATATTTCGCATGCCTTTGCCAATCATGACTTGCTGCAAGAGCTCATCGGATATTTCATACTCAAAGAATTCACGGTAAAAGGTGCGTGCCGCCTCTTCTACGTTCAGATCTTCAAAATAGTCGGGATACAAGGTCTTGGCCGTCCAAAGAATCGCCAAGGGGGTTTCGATGGATGTTGGATGCCCCCATCTTGAGATGCCGTTGGGCATCAGATAGACGCGATCATGAATCACGGCGTTTAGGGTTTGCCATTGATCCTTGGTGCGGATATATTCATCGACACCATCTTCGTTGACGAGAATCACATCGGGATTCCACATCATAATCTGTTCCAGGCTGGCGAAATACTTGTTGTCGGTAAATTCCAAGGGATCATCCAAGGAAACATTAATCGCGCCGACGATTGTTAGCCAGTCAGCCGGCAGGGTGTCCGGGGCATCGGTTCTTGTCGCCTCATTGACGGAATGATAGACGCGCACCCGTTTTTCCATGGGTATGGTTGCAACGATGCGTTCTACGCGTTCGATGCAGTCGGTGTAGAAGTCGTTATAGGCTTGAGCCTCTTCCTCTTGATTCAAGGCGATTCCCATCTGCTGCACCAGGAATTGCTGCTCCACAATGGAGTTGAAATCCACGACAAAATAGGGAATATGCAGTTTGTCGAATTTTGCGGTTTCTTTTTCAAAGGTTGCGATCTCCGAATCAATAAAGAGCAGATCGGGATCCGCGGTTAAAACCTCTTCGATGTTGATGCTGCCGCTCACCTTGGGAATCACCGATTCTCCGATGGAGGGGCAGATTTCCAAGAGAAGCTTGTCCCGTCGCAAGCCATTGCTGATGGCGGTGATCTTTTCGCCTTCTCCCAGCATGGTGGTGATATGACCGGCAACGGCAAAGAGGGTGCCGATGGAATCCATTTCATTGGGCACCGCCACCTCGCGGCCATGGGTGTCGGAAACAAGGGTTGTTGGAACCGATGTTTTTTGATCCGAGGATTGTCCGGATGAGCAGGCGGGCAGGATCAGGCTCGCCATCAGCAGGAGAATCAATAGTTGTTTTTTTAACCGATTTTGTCGCATATAATCATCCTTTCACTCTGATTTGCGGTTTTAACTGGAACGATGGTTTTCATTCCACCGGATTGTCCATTTTGGATCGAAAGGATTCGAGAATTGACGCCGAAGACCTTTTCGATATTGGGTACGGTAAGAACCTCATCGGGCTGGCCGATCTGCAGGATCTTGCCCTGTTTCATCATGACAACGCGGGTGGGAACCCCGTTGCTCTGCAGATAGAAGGCGTGGTTCGGGAAATGGGTTGCCATCATCACCGATAAATTTTGGGTTTTGATCATCTTTACGATGGTTTCCAAAACCATCAGCTCATGGGCAAAATCCAGGTGAGCCGTGGGCTCATCCATTAAGAGCAGAGGCGTCTTTTGTGCAAGGGCGCGGGCCAGTATGACCAATTGTCGTTCGCCGCCGCTTAATTGCGTAAAGATACGATCCTGGAAGGCCAGGATTCCAATTTCTTCGAGGGCGTCCAAGGCGATCTGTCTATCGTTCTCATCGGGGCTGGCGAATACACCCGTATAGGGGGTTCTGCCCATTAGCACGAAGTCCAGCACTCGATAGGGAAAGGTATTGCGCCTGGATTGGGGAACATAGCCGATACGCTTGGCCAGCTCCTTGGTGCGTAGCTTTCGAAAGTCCTTTCCTTCGAAAAAAATACGGCCCTTTTGCATGGAATGGGCGCCGATCAAATGATCCAGAAGGGTTGTCTTTCCACATCCATTGGGTCCAACCAAGCATAGCGCCTCGCCGGTATCCATATGGAGGGAGATATCCTGAAGGGCAGCCAATTGTGGATAGGCAAAGGACAGATCTTGAATTTCAATTAAATGCATTACCAGCCGCCTCCTTTGGTTCGTTTCAGCAAGTAGACATAAAAGGGACCGCCCACTAAGGCTGTTAATATGCTTAAGGGCAGTTCGCTGCCGGTCAGCATGCGGCCGACATTGTCGATAAGAATCAAGAAACAGGCGCCGATGGACATGCTGGCAGGAATTAAGTAGCGGTTGTCATTGCCCACGATCATACGTCCGATATGGGGAATGACGAGACCGATCCATCCGATAATGCCGCTGACGCTGACCGCGCCTGCGGTTGCCAGGGTTGTACAGACTACGACGGCCATTTTGTAAACGCGTGTATTCAATCCCAGGGAACGCGCTTCCTTGTCGCCTAAGGACAAGACATTGATGCGCCATCGCAAAGCGAAGAGTCCCAGGGTGCCAACTAGAATGGGGATCAGCGAGATTGAGATTTCCCGGTAATCCGCATTGGCGAGGCTGCCCATCAGCCAAAATACGATGGTGGGCAATTGATCAAAAGGATCGGCGACATATTTCAAGAACGAAATCAATGCCGAGAAGATCGAAGAAACGATCACGCCGCCCAAGACCAGCATAATATTGGGTACTGTGCTGTAGATTCGACCGATCAGATAGCTGAAGAATACAGCGGTTAAACTGAAGATAAAGGACAGCACATAGATCATCACCACATTGTCGAAGAGAATGATTCCGAGGGCCGCGCCAAATCCTGCACCGGAGCTGACCCCAAGAATGCCGGAATCAACCAGAGGATTGTGGAATAGTCCCTGAAGGGAAGCACCGCTGACCGCTAGGGCGCCTCCAACCAATGCGCCGAGGATGGCGCGGGGAAGGCGGATATCCCAGACCACGGTTTGAGCGATATCCGGAACGGCAACGGGTATTCCTGTTACCTTGCTCCAAACGGTATCGATCACCATTTGAGCCGATACAGGATAACGACCGATAAACATGGTGATTACGATAAAGACAAGGGGAAGGAGCACAAAGACTACTGACAATATGCGTTGCGTGCTTTGTTTTTTTTGAGAAATTTCCAGGGGTGCCATTATTTTTTCTTGCGTCGTTGGAATCCAATGAAACCAATGGCTGCAAAGGCTAGAAGACCAACCCAGATCAATCCGTTGTTGGAGGATGGATCAGAGGATCCCTCTTCCGTATGCTCAATCACGATTTCACCGCCAATTGTTGTAAAGGAAACTTCAAGAGCCTCTTCTAGGGACGTTCCGCTCTTTGAGGTCAATTCTTCACTGATTTTCACGATATAGGCGGTTCCTTCAGACAAGGCTTCTACGGGTCGTATGTATAGGTAGTCGCGCTTTTCTCGATCGACTTGATCATCTGCCATGACTAATTCGAAGGGAATCGCGTTTCCGTCGCCGTCTGTGAAGGCAACACAGGTTTTGTTGTTTTCGGCTACAGCCATATTCACGACATTTTTCGAAAACATCAGTTCGATTTCTTCCAGATCCGTTGCAACGTCGACCGCGCCATTTTCTGGATTGGAAGATTCGAGGGTCAGGGGTTCGCCGTTTGCGGCAAATCCGCTGGTGGCAAGCAGGCAGACCAAAGTGACTAGGCTAATTGCTGATAAGATTTTCTTTTTCATGGTTTCGCTCTCCTTTTGTTATTCGTCAGAAACAGAAAAACCCCCTGAAAAGGAGGATGATTGCGGACAAAGTAAACCAGAATATCTCCTTTCCAAAACGGGAGGCTAGAAGGTTTCCCTTGTAACCCAGCGGTCCAAGCACCATGGCATTGCGGTAGGTGAGAGGACTCGGAGTACTGACGATATATGATTGTTTCCATTATACAGAATTATTAGCCGTCTGTGCGCAAAAAAGGAAAGATTCCTGAAATTTTGAATAAAATAATCAGCATTTCTTGGATTCAAAGCCTTTGTTGAGAATGAATAGGATCATATTAGATAATCAAAGAAGGGGTTTATGAGTATTTGGTTGGAAAGACGATAAAAGATTTGACGAAATGGGCAGTTCAAGATAGGGTAAAGATGTTGAATCGTACGATTCATTTCCTATCAATGGCGTCGCGAAGAAGCGACTGAACATAGTGTTTGAGAAAAGGGAGTTAAAAGGAGAATTGATTTGAAACTAGTGATGGATTTACACACGCATACCGTGGCGAGCAGCCACGCTTTCAGTACCTTGAAGGAGAACATTGAAGCGGCAGCGGAAAAGGGATTGGCTGTTATGGGAACCAGCGACCATGGCGGCGGCATGCCGGGAGCCGCACATGATTATATGTTCTCGAATTATCGCGTGGTGCGCCCAGAGATTATGGGGGTAAGAATTCTGCGGGGGATTGAAGCGAACATCACGAATTATGATGGCGAGATTGATATCATTTCATTGGTTTTAAGCAAGGTGGATTATGTTATTGCCAGTATTCATCAACCATGCTACACCATTGGCTCAAAAGAGGAGAATACCAATGCCTTTGTCAATGCCATGAAGAATCCCCATGTGAAGATCATTGGACATTCCGACGACGATCGGATTCCAGTGGATTTTGACCGTTTGGCGGAGGCCGCGAAGGAAACAGGCGTTGCCCTTGAGTTGAACAACTCTTCCCTGGTGCCAAACTCGGTTCGAAAAAATGGAAAAGCAAACGCAACAGCGATGCTGCTAGCGGCAAAGGAGCATGGCGCAAAGATTATCCTGGGCAGTGACGCGCATATCTATTATGATGTGGGACGATTCGATGAAGCCCTTGCCCTGATTGAAGAGGTGGACTTTCCAGAAGAATTGGTGATTAATACGAGTGTAGAGAAGTTGGAAGAGCTTCTGAATCAAGAATAAACGAGACATGCGCGAGATATTCGTGCATGTTTTTTTTGACAGTTGGAATGAATCGCTCCGTTATGGTGGAATCCATGGCTGACGATAGTTGATTTTAGAGGGGATATGGTACAATGAGTGCAAATATCGAAATTTAAGAGGATTTGCCATGAAAACAATAATTTTGAAAATGGATATTATGGAGTTAGTCAATGACGCCTATTTGATTCGGATCGCATCCGGCAAGAGGGATGCGTATATTCTCTATGAACCTGAAAAAAAGGCGCTGTACCATTTGGAGAAGACTGACTTTTCAGCTTGGCTTATGGAAAATGAGTATCAATTGAGAACCATGCTGCACAATAAGAGAATCGATACCTTTGTTGTTGGATTCCATTTGACCTTTGTTTTTCGGATAGGAAAAGACGTGGCGGCTTACAATGACCGATCAAAACTGGTGGTGCTGGACAAGCGGAAGGCGGTTTGCAAAAATTACGTCATTGACCGATCGGAAGAGAGATTGGACAAGCTCTATACCGACGCTTCCTTTATGGAAAAGTCAGGGCAAGGCGGGATTGCCGTCATTCATGAGGATATGAATGGCGAGTATTCGCTGTACCAAGAATCGGTAAACGGCGTTGGAAACAATCTTCTGGAACTGATGGCTGCGATCAAGGGACTGGAAATCCTGAGGGACGCGGAAAAAATTCGGATTGTTACAGACAGTCAGTATGTGAGAAAAGGATTGACGGAGTGGATTGTCAATTGGGAACTCAATGGCTGGATGACCGTAAACGGAGAGAAAGTGAAAAATATCGAGATGTGGCAGCGGTTCAACGAGTTGTCCAAGGGCAAATATATTGAGTTTGAATGGGTGAAAGCCCATAGCAATCATTTTGAAAACACCCTGTGTGACCTGTATGCGCGAGCCGCGTCCAATAGAGACAAATAATCCCTGAGCGAGATTTCGCTCAGGGAGTTTTTTTAATTGGACTGATTAGATTTATAGTTTTGATAGTCGATACGCAAGCGATTGGGCGCTGACAGTTGATCCACTGAATTTTCTTTTTTTTAAGCAATGGGGATTTCCTATGGATCATACGATCTTTGTCTTTCTCTGGGGTTCATCGGGTATAAAGGGATTGTAAGAGGGAGCTATACATAGTAGCCGTATTGAACGGGCAAGCCGCGAGGAGGTTCTGATGAATGAATTGGTTGTAAAGGGAAATGTTATTTACACTAAGGGAATGGAGCGTTTTGAGGTGTTTGAAAACAGCTATCTCGTCGCGATTGAAGGAAAAGTTGAGGGCATTTATAAGGAACTGCCTGAAGCGTATAGGGGCTTGCCTATTGAGGATTACGGGAATCGATTGATTATACCTGGATTTGTAGATCTCCATATTCATGCGCCGCAGTATCTGCAAAGGGGACTGGGGATGAACAAGCAATTGCTTGAATGGCTTTCAGATTATACCTTTGAATTGGAAAAGAAATTTAAAGACCTGGATTTTGCTCGGAAGGCCTATGAATATTTTGCGGAGGATCTGGTTGCCAGCGGAACTTTGAGGGCGTGTATCTATGCAAGTTCTTCAACAGAGGCAACGGAGACACTCTTTGAAATTCTCAAAGAGAAAGGCATTGGCGCGTATATTGGAAAGGTGAATATGAATCGAAATGCTCCGGAAGCGATCCTTGAATCGACGGAGGACTCCCTGAAGGGAACGATCTATTTGATCCGGAAGTACAAGGATGAACCTTTGGTTAAACCCATTGTCACTCCACGGTTTGCGCCGTCCTGTACACAGGACCTCCTAGACGAGCTTGGCAAGATCGCGGATATTTACCACCTGCCGGTTCAGTCCCACTTGTCGGAAACGAAACGGGAGGTGGAGTGGGTGAGGGAACTCTTTCCTAACGCCAAAAACTATCTTGATGTATATGGAAAAAGCGGGTTGTTGAGGAATGCCCTTATGGCCCATGCCATTTATATGGAGGAAGAGGAAATTATGGAAGTCAAGAAGAGGGACGTCTTCTTGATCCACTGTCCCGATTCCAACATCAACATTCGCAGCGGGATAATGCCTGTTCGGGAATACTTGAATCGAGGATTGAAGATCACGCTTGGCAGTGATGTTGCGGGCGGCCATCGTCTAGCTCTCAATGATGCCATGGCGCGGGCGATTCAGTTGTCAAAACTGATTAATATGCAATCGCCGGAGTTAGAACCGCTTCGAGTTTCCGAGGCTTTTTATATGGGAACCAAGGCGGGAGGGGCCTTTTTTGGCAAGACCGGGAGTTTTGAAACGGGGTATTTCTTTGACGCCTTGGTGATCGAGGATCACCCTTTGGTCGCGGAACTCTATTCGATTGAAGAGCGATTGGAAAAATTCTTGTATACAGGAAACAGCCAAAACATTTATGCGCGATATGTCGAGGGAAAACGGATCTAGAATGGTTTGAAGATGCACGAGAAATTGTGCATCTTTTTTATCTATATGGAAATATGGTAGTATAGATGCAAAGAACGCGGCAAACGTTTCGTAACGAATAGGAGAGGCGATGAAGAGTCAAAGAGTTAGAAATTTTCAAGTTATAAAATTCATATTGGTGATGTTGTTGATCGTGCTGATTGGATATATCGGTTTCATCACCTATCAGATCCGATCAGCCGAGTCTGGCTCTGGAAATCTATTCAGGCGGATTCCAGAACAGCAGTATGTGGTTATAACGGATGATGAGGAGTCGTATGCCCATTTGACATTTATGGAAGGGGTTAATGCCGCAAGTGAGAGTTTGAATGTTGTAGTGAAAATCGAGCCCATTGAAGACAGCACGAATGAAGATGAAATTGAAGATGCTTTCAAAGCCAGCATGTATGCCCATGTCGATGGCATTGTAGTGAAACTTGCCAATAATGATCGGGCGAAAGCGTCTATCAAGAAGAGTGAAGACCGGGGGATTCCTGTCGTTGCCGTTGGGAATGATTCCATTACTAGCGAGAGAAGCGCTTATATCGGAACAAACAAATACAACTTGGGTTTGAGTGTGGGCGAGCTGGTTTTATCAGATGAGGAAGCTGAAAATGTATTGATCGTTTTTGACTTTAACTACACCGATAAAAAGGGTGCTGCCGCCAACAACTATCTGAATGGGTTCTTATCCGTGATGAATGAGATTGATGGACGCAAAATTCAGACCTTGTTTTTGGAAGAAGACCAACGTATTGAGTCGATGATCAAGGCGGTTTTGGATCAGGACAAGCCGGATTATATCATCGCGACGGATCCGATCAACTCCTTGCGTGTGACGAAGGCGTTGATTGATCTTAATGAGATCGGCAACGTTAAAATCATTGCAAGCAGCGAGCATCCAGATATTGTGAATTACTTGAAGAAAGGCACCATAGTGGCGTCTGCTGTCGAGGATTTTCAGTTGATTGGCAACGGGGCGATTCAATCGATCTATGAACTGGGGCATCAGCGTTCGACCTCGGCATATCAGGCGATCCCTTTTGAGATTATGGGGCAAGAAACGGCAGGTGAACGCGATGATCTTGAATAATGTATTTCGCGGAAACAGTATTCGCAACCATATTACACGGTTTGTCTTTATGCTTTTGGTTTGTTTTCTGCTGGTGTATTCCTTTGTTTTTTATTCTACGATCAGTGTGAATGACAGAACCGGTCAGATGTTTGACCTCAATAAGGAATTAAGCCGTTTGGAAGTGATCTTGGCGGATTCGAACGATAGCATCGAGAAGTATTTGGACACAAAAGATTCTGATGCCTTTATTGTTTATCTGGATCGGCGAACGGAGATTGAAGCATTTATTGAGCAATATGATACGGGACTGAGCTATGATGAGACTGAATTGCAGTTGAGCAATATCAGTCAGATGCTGAAAGAATACTTGAACGAGGGAGAGCGAGTGATCGAGTTCAAGCGGGGGCGTTTCACCACGGAGTATATTCAAGCCTTCGAAAACACGAAGGATTTGACCTTGTATATCGAAAGAAAAATTCAAGAGGTGAGTTTATCTGAGGTAGCGATCAATCTGGCGAACTACAATAATTTGACCGAGTCTATCAAGCAATTGACGACTTCTTTTTTGATGGTTACGATCCTCTTGATTTTAATCAGTATCGTTTTTATTTATGACTATACCGATAAGGTTATTCATCCGATTGAGAAGCTTTCGAAGTATTCGAAAGAAATCTCAGAAGGGAATTATAATGAAGTCGCCGGTGAAGATTTATACTTTGACGAGGCGATGGTGTTGTTGGATTCCTTCAGCGACATGGCGCGAAGCATTAAATTGTATGTTGAAGAAATTCAAGACAAGGCGATCACGGAAAACAAATTGAGGATCTCGGAAATCAAGAATTTGCGAATGGGAAACATTGTCAAGGAGGCGGAATTGAAGGCGTTGCAATCGCAAATCAATCCGCATTTTCTCTACAATACTTTGAATGCAGGTGTCGGTTTGGCGGAGGTTGAGGAGGCGGAACGGACCTCCGATTATCTGGATCATTTGGCGATGTTGTTTCGGTATAATCTGAAGGGGCTTGATAATGTCGTAACCTTGCGGGATGAAATCAGGAATATCGAAAATTATTATCAGTTGATGAAGGTGCGTTTTTCTGATGGGATTGAGTTTGTCTTTACCCTTGATGAAGAAATGATGGATCTTGAAATGCCGCCCCTGATTTTGCAGCCCCTTGTTGAAAATGCGTTTATTCATGGTTTCAGAGATAAGGCGAGTGAGCGCAAGGTGGAAATTTCTGTTATACGGGAGGCAGAATATGCGAGGATCGAAGTGTTGGACAATGGAAGGGGCATCTCGATCGAACAGTTGGAAATGATTAAAAGCAGATCGATATTGGATACGGATCAGCTGATCGAATCACATGTCATGGCAGTCGATACGGAACATGGGCATACCACCGGTCTGGGCGTGGATAACGTAAAGAGCCGGCTGGAGTTGTTTTACGACTCCAACGAGGTGTTTGATATCGAGAGCAAAGAAGGGGAATGGACAAAAGTAACGATTAGAATTCCGATTGAGGTGACGCATGTATAGACTATTGATCATTGATGACGAAGCGATTGTATTGGACACCTATACGCATATTGTGAAAAGCAACTATGAGAATATCAAGGTTGAAACGGCGCGCACGGGCGTCGAGGGTCTGTTGAAACTGGAAGCATTCAGACCGCATATCGTGATTACGGATATTCGTATGCCGGGCATGAGCGGGTTGGAGTTTATTAAAGAAGCCAGAAAGTTTGATCAGACGGCAAAAATCTTGATTGTGTCTGCATACGAGCAATTTGAATATGCACAGGAGTCTTTTCAGTACAATGTGGAGAATTACATCTTAAAACCCGTCACCAAAAAGAAATTGATGAAGACGCTCGATAAAACCATTGGGACGATTGAAAAGGAGAACCAACGAAGAGATAAAGAACTGGAGAGCATTGAGAGGTACTATAAATCCATTGGCTTGCTGGAAAGCAACTTCTTGATCAACATTGTTCAAGGCAGAAAGTTTTCTCATCATCTATACCGAGAGATCTTTTCCCTGGACTTGGATCGAGGGAGATTTATCACGATTCAGTTTCCGACGCTAAAAGAGACAATCAACTGGAATACGGTTGAAGACTATAACGTGAAGATCCAGGAGTGCTCCGAATACTTGAAAGTTCAAATTAAGTACAATTTTAAGTGCTTGATTGGCAATGTGGCGATCGATCGTATTTATCTTTACTTTGAATCGGAGGAAGGTGCAGCGAACGATAACTTGCTTCACTTTTTTGAAAAGATTCAAAAGAATATTTTTAAAAAATTTGGATTTAGCACGCGAATTTCCATAGGAAGTGAAAAGGATCTTGCGGAAATCTATGCTTCTTATGAAGAATCCATATATAATTTGACCCATAGCCGGAAGAATGTGGAAATCTTTTATGAGCGACATGCGGTTGACAACGACATTGAGGTATTTGTTGAGTTGTTGGAGAAGGTATACGAATACTTTCTTCAAAAAAACGAGAAGATGACAACAGTATTGAGAAAAGCCATTAACCTGTATGAGCCATTGTTGGTTTCTTATGAACCCCAGGTGACTCGCGCATTGATGGAAACCTATGTGTTGATCTATCGAATTGCAAGAGAGACCAATATCGTATCCAAAGAGGTCTATCAATCGAAAACATATTTAAATGAGTTTTTAAGTTTGACTCCAATTGCAAAGATGATTGATTTTGATACGAACATTCGCATTTTCTTTAAGCTATACAAGGATTTGGAGAGTGCCAACTTTTCGGAGATTACCATGCGTGCGCTTGAATTGATTGAAGCGCATCGGTTTGAGAATGTTTCTCTTGAGGATGCCGCCAAAGAAATTGGGGTCACACCACAGTATTTGAGTCGCATCTTCAAGATTGACACCGCGAAGAGTTTTAAGGAATATCACAAAGAGCTGCGGATGGAAGAAGCGAAAAAATTGCTGGTTGCCGATCAATTATCGGTTAGAGAAATTAGCGATCAGCTTGGGTATAATGATTACAACTATTTTATTCGTACGTTCAAAAAGACCGTTGGCTGTACGCCAACCGAGTATAGAGGGTGATGAATGATGAAAAATTGGAAATGGATTGTTGTTGCGATCCTTTTGCTTGTTTTGGGTGGAATTTCTATTCGGAATTCGCAGAATTCTGAGATGCAGATGACTCAAGGGGAAGAGGAGGGCTATACTGTTGGGCTTTCATTTGACAGCCTTGTGGTGGAACGATGGCAACGGGATATGGAAACTTTTGTTTCCTATGCCAATGAAAAGGGAATCGATGTGAATGTGCAAATCGCCAACGACGATGTGGCGTTGCAAAAAGAACAGATTAAGAAATTGATTCAAGCCAAGGTTGACTTGTTGGTGATTTTGCCAAGCAAATTCGATGCTTTTGTGGAAGAACTTCGGCTGGCTGAGCGAGAGGGAATCAAAGTGATTGCCTATGATCGGCTGCTAACCGGGGGTGAGGTGGATTTGTATTTGTCCTTTGACGACAAGGTGATTGGAGAAAACCTAGCCAGTGAGGTTTTGAAGGGAATAGGGGAAACGCCAGACGGCAAAAAGAAGATTGTCATCATCAATGGAGATCCCGATGACTTCAACTCCCAGCTGATCTATGAGGGGATCAAAAATACAATTGAACGATCCGATCTCAATTCGATCGATATCATTGCTGAAGTGTGGGCGGAAGGATGGCGGGAAGGCAAAGCCTTTGACATCATAGAAAAAGTATTGAATCAAGGGATGCGAATCGATGGCATTATTGCAGCGAACGACACCCTTGCAACCGGCGCGATCCAAGCGTTGGCGGAGCGAAGCCTTGCGGGAAAAGTTGTGGTGACTGGACAGGATGCTGAATTGTCCGCGTGCCAACGAATCGTTGAGGGGACGCAATGGGCGACGATCTATAAACCGATCAATGCCTTGTCGCGAGCAGCGGTGGATTATGGACTCTTGCTGATGCAGGATCAAGCGTTTGAATATCAGGAGTCCATCGACAATGAGTATCTGAGTCATGTGGTTCCATATGTGAAGCTTCAAACGATAGTCGTTGATCAGGAGAATATGGATGAAATTATTATTGAATCCGGTTTTCATGATCGAGAATCTGTGTATATCAATGCGAAGCAAGAATAGCGATCGACGAAACAGCACAAACTTAACATTAAGTTTGTGCTGTTTTTTCGTGCCGGGATAACATTTTCCTGCAATCTGAAAACGATTTCTTTTTATCCGTTAAGTGAGTCAAGTGATTGATCATGAAAAATTCGGTATGATCAAATTGAAATTAAAACATGTGGAGGGAAAAGATGAAAAAGTTTTCTAAGATTATGATTGCAGCGCTTATTGTACTATTAGTGATCCCGGTGTTGGGCGGATGCGCATCAAGCGAACCGGCAGCAAATGGCGAGGAAAAATCATTGGTGATTGGCGTTTCACTTCCAACCCAGCGAGAAGAGCGATGGGTAAAGGATAAAGAGGCTATGGTGGTATACGCGGAAGAAATGGGCTATGAAATCAAAGTTCAAATTGCTGACGCCGATCAAGCACAACAAACACAACAAGTTGAAAATTTGTTAACTCAAGGCATCGATGTTTTGATCCTAGCCCCACATGATGCATCTGCATCAGCGGAATTGATTAAAAAAGCCCACGAAGAAAATGTACCGGTTATTTCTTATGATCGTTTGGTAACATCTTCTGATTCTCTTGACTACTACCTGTCGTTTGACAATGAAGCGGTTGGCAGATTGCAAGGCGAATACTTTGTGGATACGGTGGAGCCGGGAACAATCATGTTGTTTGCGGGTGCGCCGACAGACAACAATGCAAAATTGTTCTTCCAAGGAGCAATGAGCGTGATTCAACCGAAAATTGACAGCGGTGATTACAAGGTGATTGGCGGAACAGAGTTCCAACAAGTTGCAACGGATAACTGGGTGCCTGCAAATGCACAAAACAGAGCATCGAATATTTTGACGGCCAATGCAGATGAAAATGTTGTCGGCGTTTTAGCGCCTAATGATGGCACTGCCGGTGGTATTATTGAAGCATTCAAAGCAGCTGGCTTGGATGTTCCGGTTGTTACAGGTCAAGATTCAGAATTGGCAGCAGTTAAACGAATTCGTTCTGGCGAGCAAGCGATGACAATTTTTAAAGATACAAGAGCCCTTGCAAAAGCGGCGATTGATATGGCAATAACCATTGGAAACGGAGACACTGTTGAGACCAACGGTTTGGTTGATAACGGATCGATCGAAGTGAAGTCTGTATTGCTTGAGCCAAAAGTGGTTACGCAAGACAACTTCCAAGAATTGCTAGTCGATAGCGGATACATCAACGCGGACGAATTAAACTAAGACAGTAGAGTGAAAGAAATGGGGTGTCAGGTGCGCAACAAGCACCTGGCTCTTCATTTGAAATTTGATGAGCAGCGTTCAGCGAGTCAATGGAGGGTGTGGAATGGCTGATTTTATTCTAGAAATGAAGAATATAACAAAAGAGTTTCCAGGCGTAAAGGCTTTGGATGCCGTTGATTTTAAAGTCAAAAGAGGGGAAATCCTTTGTCTTGTTGGTGAAAACGGTGCTGGAAAATCGACACTTATGAAAGTGTTGAGCGGAGTTTATCCGCATGGAACATATTCTGGAGACATTGTATTAAACGGAGAAGTGCAGGAATTTTCGAACATAAAAGACAGTGAAAAAGTTGGAATTGCAATTATCTATCAAGAGCTGGCGTTGATTCCAGAAATGAGCGTATACGAAAATATCTTCCTTGGAAATGAAATTAAAAAGGGTGCTGTGATTGACTGGAATGAAACCATACTGAAAGCGCAGGGCGTTTTGAAAAAGGTAAACTTAGAGGTGAATCCCGACACACCTGTGAAGGAATTGGGGGTTGGGAAGCAACAATTAATTGAAATTGCCAAGCAATTAGCAAAAGATGTCAAGCTTTTGATTCTAGATGAACCGACAGCGGCATTGAATGATGATGACAGCGCAAATTTATTGGAAATATTGAAGGACTTACGAAAACAGGGAATTACCTGTATCATGATCTCTCATAAGCTGAACGAAGTCATGGAAGTGGCAAACGAGGTTACGGTATTGCGAGACGGGCAAACCGTTGCAACAATGGACCGCGGAGAGCAAGAGATCGATGAAAATGAAATCGTCAGACTGATGGTCGGTCGTGAATTGACCAATCGATACCCGGCAAGGGATGTTGAAATTGAAGATATTTTGATGGAAGTCAAGAATTGGAATGTATATGATTCTGGTGGTAAAAAGGTGATTGACGATGCGAATTTTCATGTGAGACGAGGCGAAATCGTTGGTATATCAGGGCTTATGGGCGCGGGTCGTACGGAGTTGGCCATGAGTATCTTTGGAAAGTCCTTTGGCTCAAAAATTGAGGGTGACTTGATACTGAACGAGAAGCGGATTGAATTGAATTCTCCGAAGCAGTCGATTGAAGCGGGAATCAACTATTTGACGGAAGATCGAAAAGAAAAAGGATTGATTCTGATCCAAGACATCAAGAGTAATATTTCGATCTCCAGTTTGCAGGCAATTACCCATCGAAATGTCATTAACGATAATGAAGAAATTAAAAATGCTGAGGAATACCGAACGGCATTGCAAATAAAAACCCCGAATGTAGAGCAAAAAGTCATGAATCTCAGTGGGGGGAATCAACAGAAGGTTGTTTTGAGCAAATGTTTGCTGACATCCCCGGATGTATTGATTGTTGATGAACCGACCCGGGGGATTGATGTGGGATCAAAATATGAGATCTATGGGATTATGAATGAGTATGTTTCGCGAGGAAAATCGATCATCATGATTTCATCAGAACTGCCCGAAATTATTGGGATGAGCGATCGGGTATATGTCATGTTTGAAGGCAAGTTGGTTGCTGAAATACCAAAAGAGCGAATGACGCAAGAAGAAATTATGAAATACTCAATCGGTCAAGGAGAGAAAACCAATGGATAAAAAACAAAAAAATCTAAACACACTGACGAACCTGATGAAAGGCAATATACGGCAATACGGGATGTTTATCGCCCTCTTTGTCATTATGGTGATCTTCAACATCTTAACGGATGGAATCTTTGTATCAGCCCGAAACCTGACGAATCTTTATTTGCAAACCGGATACATTGCCGTGCTTGCAACCGGTATGGTCCTTGTCATTATTGCCGGCCATATTGACTTGTCTGTCGGCTCCATCGCTGCCTTCACCGGCGCGATTGCGGCTATTTTACAGGTGAAAATGGGCCTGCCGACGATTCCAACGGTCTTGATCACATTGCTCGTCGGTGCATTGATCGGCTGTTGGCAAGGCTTCTGGATCGCCTACCGAAAAGTACCTGCCTTTATCGTAACCCTGGCCAGCATGCTAATGTTCCGCGGGGCGGTTATTGCCATTACCAGGGGTCAAACCATTGGACCATTCTCCGACAGCTTCAACAAGATGTCTGTTGGCTACTTGCCGGATATCGCGAACTTTGAAGGAATCCATCTTCTTTCTTTGTTGGTTGGCGTTGTGGGCGTAGTCGTATATGCGATTATGGAATTTAATAAGCGGGAAAAACGCCGTGGATATGGATTTGAAGTGCTTCCCATCCAGTTTTTTATCGGAAAATTAATTCTTGTCAGTGGATTGATCCTCGCATTTATCTTGTCCATGGCACTTTATAAAGGGATTCCATATACGGTTATTATTCTTGTTTTGTTAATTGGTCTCTATACCTTTATTACAACGAAAACACCGCTAGGCAGACATATCTATGCAATCGGCGGCAACCTTGAGGCAGCAAGACTATCAGGAATCAGTGCCCGTAAAACACTATTCAAAGTATTTGTTTCCATGGGTACGCTAGCCGCACTTTCAGGGATGATCTATAGTGCAAGATTGAACTCGGCTGCACCTTCGGCCGGAAACCTATTTGAACTCGACGCGATTGCTGCGTCCTTCATTGGTGGCGCTTCCGCCAGCGGTGGGGTAGGCACCGTTTTTGGCGCCATCATTGGTGCATTAGTAATGGCATCCATCAACAACGGCATGTCTTTATTAAACCTCGACATATCTTATCAATACTTGATCAAAGGACTCGTTCTTTTGCTGGCGGTATGGTTCGATATTTCTACACGAAATAAGAACAAGTAACAGCAACCAACAAAGAACCGAGAGCAGCGGATTTTCTCCCCTGAGGCTCTCGGTTTTTTGTTGTGTAAAAAAACTCTTGGCATTTTTCGTTTTTTGGGATATGATGAAATTGATAAAAATGAGACTTGTCTCATTTTGTGAAAGGAGTGATCCTATGCCAAAAGTAAGCGAGGCGTATATCGAGAAGAAGAAGCAAGGAATTTTGGATGCGGCATTCCGAGTCTTTCAGCATAAGCCATTGTATGAGATGACCATGTTGGATGTGGTCAAGGAGGCGGGTTTAAGCCGTGGCGGCATTTACAAGTATTATGACAATGTGGATCAGGTGATTGTCGCCATGACGAATCAAGTCACCGCTCAGAATAATATGATTCAGACAATTGATCAAATTTTGGCAAATGCAAATGATTCGAAAGAAGCGATAGAAGAGTTGTTGCTGTTCTTGGGAAAGTATATTCAGGATCATGTCAATACAATCGGAAAAATTCAGTTTGAGTTGACGGTTTTGGTTGCCAATCATCCCGAAAAGGCGGCAAGCATCATGAACAATTTGACGGAGCAGGAGGCTGGGCAATACTTGATTCAATGCCTGTTTCAGCAAATGATGCAGGGGAGCGAAGACGCGGAATTTGAACCGCGGTTTCCTCTGGAAGAGGTTGTGGCCTTTGTCGGCACCTACATCGATGGTTTGTTGCGCAATGCTGTGTTGATTCGATGCTACAAAGCAGGTGCGAATGAGCTGGATGAAGTGAGGAACATGCAACTTTTAACGGAGACTGTTTTTTACATGTTGGGTGTTGAGGAGAAAAAAGCCAAATAAAAAGGAGAAAGAAAATGAAACCGGATACCAAATCAAGAATACCTCAGTTTTTGTTATGGACCTTTGCAATCACGTGGATCTGCTGGGGAACGGTGGTGATTGCCAATCGGTTTGGACAGTTGCAATACGGCACGCCTATCGCCATGATCCTGTTTTTGATCGGCGGAAATGGGGCACCCATTGCTTCGTATTTCTTGCTGAAGCGATGGGGCGAGATAGACGGATTCAAATCGTTTATGAAAAAAATCTTCCAATTTAAAACCGATTGGAAACACTACGCATTGATTCTTGGATTTTTGGCGCTTCATTTTCTGATTCCCCTTGCCATGGGTGCGTCCAATCAAACGATGGCTCTCTATATGGGGGTGGCATATATCCCTGTAAATATCATTGGGGGTGGCCTTGAAGAGATTGGATGGCGGGGAATTCTGCAACCGGAATTGGAAAAGAAAATCTCCTTTGTCCCCGCCACCGTTGTGGTGGCATTGATTTGGGCAGTTTGGCATCTACCGCTATGGGCAATTATCGGTACCTACCAATCGACCATTGGGTTTTTCTTGTTCACCGTGAGTGTCTTTGGTTTTTCCTTTGTTCTAGCCGCGATTCGAAAGGTGACGGGCAGCGTTTTTCTCTGTATTCTTTTCCATGCAAGCATCAACAGTTTTATGGGCGTTTTTATGTTGGATCAAAATATCAGCACGATCCTCACCATCGTTATGGAGATTGGCGTGAGCATTGGCGTGATCACCTGGTGGTCGAAGCGAAAGAAGAAACAAGAATTACAGCCGAATCGTTAGAAGCATGCACGAGAAATCGTGCATGTTTTATTTTTGGATGATAAAATGGTAGAATAGTGGAAGATAAATACGAGGTGGAGATGATGAATAGAATTGCTGAAAAGATTCAAAAAGCGAGATGGAAAGCAGGATTATCGGAGAAACAACTGGCAAAAAAATGTGGGTTAGCTGCAAGTTATATCATGCAAGTTGAAACCGGTAAGAAGATTATCAATGAGGCAACCGCCGATAAAATATTAGGAGTCTTAGGGGAAGAAATTGCAATGTTCGACGTGACGGACATGAAAGAAGAGGAAAAGCCAGTCAGAGTTTCTAAGCCTGTGCAAGCTGCAAGATACACGGTTGAACCGAACGAGCAGTGGGCGAACGCTTTGGCGGGTGTTATTGAAAAATTTCCGATCTATGAGTGCAGGAATAACCAAGTTGTGGGTTACAAAGAGCTGCCCATCCTGGGTAAAAAAGTGGAAGGATTTCATCTGGACAAGCTCCTGTTTGTAAAAGCATCCAACAATGAGGCGGAGGCGCTTCGAATCAAGAATGGTGATATTGTCATGGTATTGAAGACAAAAGAAATTCAGAACAATAGCATTTATTTGATAGAGGTAGGCAATCAGAGGATCATTCGGAAACTGCGCAGAGAAAGCAGTAAAGTGCGGTTGTTTAGAAATCATATCGATGCAGGATCAGAATTGGTTTCACTGGCGGAGATCAAACTGATTGGCCGATGCATCAGGGTTGAATTTAGCTTATAATAGTTGGGAAGGCAAAATCATTCACCTATGGGTGCGATGAATTTTGCCTTTTTTTGTCTTTTGTAAACCGTGCAACGGATCAAGAAGAGGTCGAGTCAGGTGGTAACGGGAGAGGCGTCGTTTGATTGAAATGATGAATTTGACAAATAGATTGAAACACGATACGATATTAAAAAAGAACAGGTGATTTTTTATGCAAACGAAGAAGGAAGCAATCCAACAAGCGATATACCAATCCGCAGTCAATGAATTTCTGGAGAAGGGATTCGAAAAAGCCTCTTTGCGACAGATTGTCAAAAAGGCAGGCACGACCCTGGGGAATTTCTATAACTACTATGAAAACAAGGAAGCGGTTTTTGCCAGCATTGTCGAGAGCGCTTATATCGGGATGGTGCAGTTGATCAAGAACCATCATCAATGGGAGCGCAATGATGAGCTGTGGGATCTTACCGATGTTGAGGTTTGGCGAAGAGAGCTGAGAAAGTTGATACTGCCCATGGTGCCAGCCATTACGATTCCTTTTGTGATTCTGATTGAGGGCAGTGAAGGGACCAGATTTGCCCATGCCAAAGAGGATTTGCTCGCTGTTATGGAAGAGCATTTTATGGAACATATCGAGGAATTCAATCCGAAATATCCCAACCCGCAGATGGCGAAGGTGATGGCGGAGCAATTGGTTTTTGGATTGGTGATGATCGTGAAAAGCAATGAAGACGATGAGGTGCGTCAGCAACTTATCATTGAAGAGATTTTGTTCTTTGCCATTGGCGTCATGGGGATTTTAAAAGCGTTTTAGGTGTACTGAAGGAGCACTTTTTATTTCATCTAAAAAAGAACGACCGATTTTTATTGAAGGGAGCACGACTATGATTCTTGTAGAAAAGTTGAATTTCACCTATCGAACCGTTCACAAAGAGGCGTTAAGCGGTCTGGATTTTCATATTGAAAAGGGAGAAGTGTTTGGATTCTTGGGTCCAAACGGAGCCGGGAAGACCACGACGCAGCGGATTATTATTGGATTGCTGCGCGGGTATTCCGGCAAGGTCAACATTTTTGGCAAAGAACGGCGAGAATGGAACAAGGACTTCTATGAACGGATTGGCGTTGCCTTTGATTTTCCAAATCTCTATACCAAGCTGTCTGCCTACGAGAACTTGAAACTCATTGGTTCTTATTACCGAAATCAGGAGCAGAACATCGAAGAATTATTGGATCATGTGGGTCTGCTGAAGGACAAGGACAAGAAGGTGGAGGGGTTCTCCAAGGGGATGAAGATGCGCCTGAATTTCGTGCGATCCATTCTTCATAATCCGGATTTGATTTTTTTGGATGAACCCACAACGGGGCTTGATCCCGTCAATGCCAAGATTATCAAGGATAAGATCCTGCAGCTGAAAGGGGAGGGGAAAACCATCTTCTTGACGACACACAACATGACCGTCGCCGAGCAGCTTTGCGACCGTGTTGGGTTTATTAATGAAGGCGTACTCACGGTTATTGACAGCCCCAAGAACCTGATGGTCAAGTATGGGAATCCCATGGTAAAGGTTGCGTATATCGAAGATAAAAAAGAGCGGGAGATGACACTATCGTTGACCGGGATGAAAGGCAATTTGGAATTTCATCGCATTGTTGACGCGTGTGAGATTCTCACCATTCACAGCCAGGAAGCGACGCTGGAAGATGTCTTTATTCAACTGACGGGGAGGTCGCTGTGATGAATGAAAATAGGATGCGTCGAATGAAGAACGCAGTGATCGCCGATCTCAAATTTGAACGAAAACAGGGGTTCTTCACCATCTACCTCATCATCAGTTTTCTCTATCTCTTGGTGCTTACACAGATCCCGGAAACCTACAGGCACATTGCAGTGCCATTTGTAATATTCTCAGATCCATCCGTACTGGGCCTCTTCTTTATTGGTGGCATGCTGCTTTTAGAAAAGGAGCAGGGGATCTTACAGTCGATTGTGGTGACGCCGTTAGAGTCCATGGAGTATGTGATCAGCAAGGTTATGTCCCTTTCCATCGTGGCTCTTTTTGCGGGGGTGTTGATCTCACTCTTGGCCTATTCGGGCAGCGTGAATTATTTGTACTTGGTTATGGGAATCTTGCTCACATCCTTCTTTTTTACGCAGATCGGGATTCTCATTGCCTGCAGATCAAGGGGGATCAATGAGTTTTTTCTGAGAATGGTGCCTTGGATGCTGGCGTTGATTGCACCGGCGTTTTTCTTGATTCCCTATTGGGAGGCTGCAGTGCTGAATCTCTTTCCAACCGTGGCATGTTTGCGATTGGTTTATGGGGCATACCACGGCAACCCGATCGGAATGGCGGTTTTTCAAATGGGTTATATGATCCTTATCAATGCCGGGCTATTGATCTACACCACCAGGCAGTTTGAGGAGCGAATCGTTTATGGAGGACAACATGGTCAAATTGATCTATCTAAAGAATGATTGGAAACAAATCGCCCGTGAACCGATTATGATGATTCTCTTCCTTTGTCCAGTGCTGATTTCCATAGTATTCAGATTCCTGACAGAATTTCTGATGCCGGCGATCTTCCAGTACTTCAATCAAAGCTTCACACCATTTATGCCCTATGCTTTGGCATTGACTTTGATCTTTTGTCCGATGATGATTGGGATCGTGATGGGATTTATGATGATGGAGGACAAGGATGGAAAAATCATAGAGCTTATGAGTGTGACGCCATTGGCAAGGCAAGGATATATTGCAAACCGACTCGTGTTTGCCGTAGGAGCAACCATTCTGCATACGATCATCAGTTACATAATTATGGGGCAGTATATCTTTACGGTCCTAACCCTCCTGCTGATAACGGGAATCCTCTCCGCATTGGCAATTGTCATTGGCTTGGTTTTCTTCTCGGTAGCCACCGATAAGATCAAAGGGCTGACCTATGCCAAGGGACTAAATTTGATTGTGATTTTCGCCTTTGCAGATTTATTGAAGGGGAATTTCATTAAGATGATATCGTTGGGATTTCCCACCTATTGGATTGCACAGATCGTACAAAGTCCGAGCCAATTGACCGGATATATGTTTGGGTTTATCAGTTGTATGTTTTGGTTGGTCGTCGTTTTGCAAATTGGAAAATTCAGAGTGAATGAATAAAAAGAAAAACAGGAGATCTCATTGTAAAATGGACCCCGTGTCAAGGACACGATAAAAAGAGACTATGCAGCAAGAAGCTGATTTCTGTACATTACAGGAGTCAGCTTCTTTAAGTTCCACTGAGCTCTAGAATGATTATAATAATCCATGTAGCGGTCGACTTTTTCTTGTATTTCTTCATAAGAGGCACATATCTCAAAGTCAACTTCATCTTTCATATGGCCGAAAAATGATTCCATTGGGGCGTTATCCCAACAATTGCCCTTCCTAGACATCGATTGACCCAGCATAGCTTCTTTCAGCTTCTTTTGAAAGATGGGGCTTGTATAATGCGACCCCTGATCTGAGTGTACATAGGCGTTTGAGGCGAATCGGTGCCCGTGATTTTCAAATAGGCGATCCAGCGTTTTCATCACAATTTCAAGCTTGATATTTTTTGATAGATGGTATGCCAGTATCTCGTTGGTGATACTATCCTTAATGACAGATAGATACGCAAATGAACCCCTGAAGGAGATATAGGTTATGTCTGTCAACAATATCTGGCCTGGGATACCCTCTTTGAATTTCCTATCTAAACGATTGGGTACAACAGAATGTTCTTTTGTTGCTTTTGCTATTCGCTTATAGGGATTAGTTCTCCTGATAGGACAGATCAAGTTGAATTTTCTCATAAGTCTCTGTATCTTCTTACGGTTGAAGATAACGCCAAATACATTTTTGAGAGCCATGTAGATCCCTCGAGAGCCTTTGCTAAAGCCTTTAAATTTGTAAGCCTTCTGGATGACTGCGAAATCCTCCAGATCTTGTTCATGGCGAACAGCTCTATGATCTCGAGTATTTAAGTAATTGTAATACCCGGAAGAAGAGACTCCTGCAAGTTTGCAAAGGTGCCGAACAACACCGCTTGATTTATGTTTTTCAATAACAAGTTCAATGAGACCAAATATTTGTGAAGGCTTAATCTTTCCGTTTATCACCTTCCTTTCTTCTAGCTCGAGCTTTTTTACGAGTTCTAGCTCCGCTTTTAAATATGCTATTTCGGCATCTTTTTTCGCAATGATTTCTGCTGGCGTTAATTCTCGTTCGCGCGGTCTACCAGAGTTGCCCTTTCGAGTATCGCGAAGACCGAGTACGCCGTGCTGTTTATAAGCTTTTTTCCATCTAATAGCTGCACAATCAACCCGTTTAATTCCGATGATTTCGATATCGAACCCTGCTTCTTCAAAGATTATTCGGGCTGTTTTCCCCTTGCTATACTCTGCAATTAAGTGAATCTTGAACTCATCGGTATATGTAATTGATTTTTTGCTGACTTTTAAAACATAAGGATTCTCTCTTAAAATCCGTTGCTCTTCTTGCGAGAATATTTTTTTGCTCATCATTATCCTCCTTGCGGTTTCATTCTTGCGCTTTCATTGTATAAAAAAAGACCCTATAGTGATAGGCTCTCTTTTCAGAGTGTCTAGTCTATAGGGTCCATTTTATGATGATCAACATTTTTTTATAACAGCACTGAACGATTTTAAAAACAACTAAAAGGACTAAAACCCTGTGAGTAGTGGCTGCCACCTCAAAAACAATGGTATTGTCTGTTTTAAAGGGGTTGGCTCAATAAACATATGACTAAGTTGGCGAACTTTCAATAAACATATGACTAAGTTAGGTGAAATTGATCTTTCCAAATCGAATATTTAGGACTATAATAGAATCGTCGAGGGTGTATTGACAAAAAGTCCGGTAACGGGCGAAAATTCTTAAAGGAAAGAAGGGTTTTCATGAATGCATTAGTACTTGCGATTTTATGTTACGCAGCCTTTATTCTCGCTTATAACACCTATGGGAAATTTGTAGGTAAAAAGCTGTTTGAATTGGGGTTGAACAAGAAACCAACACCTGCTCACACGATGGAAGATGGCGTGGATTACGTTCCAACGAAGAAGAGTATTCTTTTTGGTCACCACTATACGTCGATTGCGGGAACGGGACCAATTGTAGGACCAGCCATCGGGGTTATCTGGGGATGGGTTCCTGCAGTGATTTGGGTTGTGCTTGGTTCCATTTTTATGGGCGCTGTCCATGACTTCGGTTCATTGGTTATTTCCGAAAGAAACGAAGGGAAATCCATGGGAGAAGTTACAAAAGACATCGTTGGACCAACTTCTAAGAACTTATTCTTAGCGGTTATTTTCTTTTTGCTTTTGATTGTAATTGCAATCTTTGCGATGATTATCGGCAAATTATTTATTATGTATCCAGCCTCTGTCTTCCCGGTGTGGATGGAGATTCCAATTGCGATGGCATTGGGTTACTTAGTCTATAAAAAGGGAATGAAGGTTGGACCTTTATCCATCGTTGCGATTATATTGATGTATGTGACGATCTGGATGGGCGCGGCATTCTTTAATTTCTCATCCCCTGAAACCATTATGGGCATGCCGGCAATTATGTTCTGGTTGGGCGCATTATTTATTTATGCCTTTGTTGCATCGGTTCTGCCGGTTCAAAAACTCTTGCAACCACGTGATTATATGAATTCCCATGAGTTGCTGATTGCCATGGGATTGTTGATCCTTGGTTTGATCGTAGTTCGACCCGAGATCGTAGCTCCTGCAATCCGCACCAATGTTCCCGGCGCGCCGGGTTCCATGATTCCATTGTTGTTTATCACCATCGCGTGCGGCGCGATTTCAGGATTCCATAGTTTGGTTTCATCCGGCACTACTTCGAAGCAATTGGATAAAGAAGAAGATGCGATGTTTATCGGCTATGGTTCCATGTTGTTGGAAGGTGCTTTGGCGATTCTCGTTATCGTTGCTTGTACCGCAGGCTTAGGCGATGCGGCGGCATGGACAGCCAGGTATGCGGATTGGGCAAGTGCATCAGGCTTGGGCGCAAAATTGGGTGCTTTCATCGATGGCGGCGCCAGCTTTTTGACGGGTCTTGGCCTGTCGGTTGCTTTTGCGAGAACGATCCTCGCTGTATTTGTTGTATCCTTCGCAGCAACAACCCTGGATACGGCAACACGGATTCAACGCTATGTGGTTGCTGAGATTGCGGAAGATATCCATTTCAAACCATTGCAAGGCAAGTATGCCGCGACTGCATTTGCAGTATTGACTGCACTGGCTTTGGCGATGGCAAGAGACGGAGGCGCGGGAGCCATGATTCTTTGGCCGCTGTTCGGCGCAGCCAATCAATTGTTGGCAGCCTTATCGTTGATGGTTATTACGGTTTATCTTGCAAAGAAAGACAAACCTGTAATCTATACAGGAATTCCAATGATCTTTATGATGGTAATGACGGCTTGGGGCATGGTCAACAACTTAATTGCCTATTATAACTCTGCAAATTATCTGTTGTTGATTATTAATATTATTATCCTTGTTTTGGAAGTTTGGATGATTATCGAATCTTACAAAACCGTGAAACATTATCGAGACAACAAAATGAGTAATAAGAAAGCGGCCTAAGCAGTATATCCCTTGACAAGATCCGCGGCGGAAGCCGCGGATTTCTTTTTTTCCAAATTTTCTATATAATGGGGGAAGAGAGGTCGGTGGGAAAATGAAAATTGGATTTATTGGTTGTGGGAATATGGCGACGGCGATGATCGCCGGGATTATGGATTCGGGCAGGTATACGCCTGGGGAAGTGATGGTCAGCAATCCATCGGAAGGGAAATTGATTGCCGTGCAAAAGTCGCATGGAATTCAAATTACACAGGACAACACGAAGGTTGCGGCATTTGCGGAGATCTTGGTCTTGGCTGTAAAGCCGTACTTATATGAAGCGGTTGCAAACGAGATTCAAGAAGTGATTTTGGAGTCGACAGTGGTAGTGACGATTGCAGCTGGCGTCAGCATCGAGAAGATGCAGGTGCAATTGGGACGTCCGCAGCCTGTGGTCAGAACCATGCCGAACACGCCAGCATTGGTTAAGGCCGGTGTAACAGCAGTCTGTCGCAGTCAAGAGGTATCAGATGATTTGTATCAGGAAACCATTCAGATGCTTGAGAGCTTCGGGAAGGTTTTCGAATTGCCGGAGTCAAAGATGGATGTGGTTCCAGCAATTTCCGGTTCTGCGCCAGCCTATATCTATATCCTGATAGAAGCCATGGCGGATGCCGGCGTTCGAGACGGATTGCCGCGTCAAATGGCAAAGGAGATGGCCGCACAAACGGTACTGGGTGCAGCGAAGATGGTCTTGGATACAGGGATTCATCCAGAAGAATTGAAGGATCGAGTATGCACGCCGGGCGGAACGACGATCGAAGCGGTTCTGACCCTAGAGAAAAATCAATTCCGAGCGGCTGTCCAAGAGGCAATGAAGGTCTGTACAAAGAAAACAAAAGAGTTGACGAAGTCATCTTAGGGGGACACTATGATAGCGGAAATCATTAATATTGGAAGTGAATTGCTATATGGAGATGTAGTGAACACCAATGCGGCATGGCTATCCAAGCGATTGCAGGAATTAGGTGTCACCGTACGGTACCATACCGTTATTGGCGATGAAGCAGAGGATATGAAAGACGCATATGCGCGGTCCCTTGCGCGGGCGAATTGGATTTTTGTAACGGGCGGATTGGGACCGACACAGGATGATTTGAGCAAAGAGATTCTGGCTGAGGTTGTCGATCGGAAAATGGTTCTGGATTCGGAAAGTGAAGAGCGGATTCGATTGTTTTTTGAGCATATTGGTCGTGAAATGACGCCAAACAATCTTAGACAGGCGTATTTCCCTCTGGGGGCGCGTATTTTTGACAATCACCGGGGAACGGCTCCCGCCTGCGGAGTGGAAGTTCAAGGCCGCTGGATTTTCTTGCTGCCTGGACCGCCAAGGGAGATGCGTGATGTTTTTCGACGTCATTTGACTCCGTTGATTGAACAGGAGCAAACAGAAGTGATTGCGGTTCGCAAATTTCATTTGATGGGAATTGGTGAATCCTCGGCTGAAGATCGAGTGATGGATTTGATTACTGGAACCCAGAATCCCGTGCTGGCATCCTATGCCGGCGGTGGACAAGTCACCTTTCGGTTGACGGGCAAGGCTAAGACCAAGGAAGCCGTTGAGGCGATGATGGCACCTGTGGAGGCAGCTTTTCGTGAACGTTTGGGGCAATATATCTACTCGGACAGCAATGAGAATTTGGAGCAGCAGGTGATCCGTTTGTTGACGGAAAAGGGAAAAACCATAGCAGTTGCAGAATCCTTGACGGGAGGCATGTTGGCATCCGCATTGATTGATGTGGCGGGAGCTTCGGAGGTGTTTCAAGAGGGGTTTGTCACCTATTCGGAAGCAGCGAAAAATGAAACTTTAGGTGTTGCAGTGGAAATCATCGAAGAAAAAGGAATTGTCAGCGAAGAGGTTGCCGCAGCAATGGCACGGGGAGCGGCCGAGAAAGCGAAAACATCGGTTGCGCTTTCGACAACCGGTGTTGCGGGACCAAGCGGAGGAACCGAAAAGACGCCTGTTGGAACGGTTTGTTTGGGGCTCTATCTCGATGGGAAGGTAAAGACGCGGCGGGTTGTTTTTTCCGGCGACCGCGCGCGGATTCGATTCCGAGCTGTTCGCACTGCGCTAAACTGGCTGCGCATGGAGATTCAAGAGGAAAATGAATCCATTCAAAAATAAATCCTTTGCCAAGGCAAAGGATTTATTTTTGAATGGATTCGGTTTGCGGTTGACGCATCTTCTGAAGAACGAAGATAAAGAGTCCTCCGCTGATAAAGAAGTCCCCAAGACTCACGATGTAGGGCGTCAAAAATGGATTTCGAATGACATCGGCCAAGTAATAAAGCTGAGTGGATGAATCGGCCAGGGCATAAAATCCGTTGGTTTCCAGATAGGCAACCTTTTCAAGCAGTCCCATTGACTGAGCGAGAGCTGGTTCCACAGGCATCTTGGCGCCATTGGAAAAGATGACGATCATATTCAGCGCGATTCCGATCCCCACAAGCAATAGGGTCTTTTCATTTCGATTGACCCAAACAAAGATCAAAAGGATAAAAAAGGCCAAAAAATAAATTGCGGCGGTGATCATTTCAATGGCAGGATGGCTGAGGAGAGTCGGCAGATAGATCGAACGTCTCATCCAATTGGTGAGTGCCAAAGAAATCACGGAGATCATGATGAAAGGAAATCCATTTAAATCAATAGCCCATAATTTCTTTAAAGACCCGCCAAAGGCGAGTCCTAGAATAATCGAATAAAGCAAGAGTTCATACATCATCAGAGGGTTCCGTCCTTTTTTAAGGATAAGAAAACATCCACGACGTTCGGGTGAAACTGAAAACCTCGCTCCTCCGCAATAATGGAAAGAATTTTTTCTTCCGGCAAGGCGGTACGGTACGGACGATCCGAGGACATGGCGTCGTAGGCATCTGCCAAAGCAACGACGTACGTCTCTAAGGCGATCTTATCTCCAGCTAATCCATCCGGGTAGCCTTTTCCGTCATAACGCTCATGGTGGCTGCGGATAATTTCTTCGCATTTGTTCAAATAGCTGATGCCATGGACTATCGAGTGTCCGATTTCCGCATGGCGTTGACAGATCTTGTATTCCTCTTCATTGAGACGACCCGGTTTATTGAGAATCGTATCCGGAACCCCGATTTTTCCAATATCGTGAAGCAGGGCTGCGGTACGAATATTTTCAACTTCATCATATCCAAGGTTCATCTTTCTGGCGATCGCCTCCGAGTATTCAGAGACTCGTTCGGAATGACCCAGGGTATAGTGGTCTTTGGCATCCATGGAGCTGGCCAAAGCGCGGATGGTAACCAGATAAGCATCCTTCATATCTACGTATAGTTTAAAGGTATATCGAGCGTATAAAATAGGAAGAAAAAACAAGAGCGAACCTGTTACGCCTAATGAGTTAAATAGGACTGAAAGGATTAGACCTAAGAACATTCCAATGGATAAAGTGCTTAAGAACGTCATCCCTATAAGTTCTTTAAAATAGTGTTTGAAGCTATTCGGAGCCATTGTACTAAATAAGCCACCAACAAGGGCTGCATTGATGACTGCAAAGAATGAACTATAAAAAACCCCTGGAATCAAGAGGTTCATAAAATCGACAGTTTCTGAAAAATAGAGATATTGTGGTACAGGGTAGATAAATTCGCTGAATAAGCTGGCAAGGAATACACAAATAATCATATTCATTGCGTTAAATAGACTTTTGAACCAAGGGGTATTTAGAAAATGGACCCGCTGATCCCCTTTTTTCGTTATTCGAAAAAGGAATCCGACAGAAACAATAATCGCGGTAACAAAAGGTCCGAAAAGAGTATAAGCAGCTAAATTGACAGCAAATCCGATACTAATAGAGGTGTCTCGATAGCCTACTTGTAGAGATTCAGTAACAATAGCCAAAGCCATGAAGAAGGCAATGTGAAGGCTGGATACTTGAACATCAAGCAGGGTGTAACCCTTGAATAAATAATACAACAAAGCGCTTCCCAAGATATAAATAAAACCCAAATAGATTTTCGTCTGTTTACCCATGGGGTGCTCCTTTTATTGAATAAGGTCGATTGCATGTCAGTCAGTGTTTTCATTTTACAAGAACGTTAGTTTAATATACTGAGGGCATCTTATAGCCAGCCAACGTGTGAACCACCGGCAAGAATAAGTGCTCCTAATGTAGTCAATACAGAAATCACTTTTTTCATCGATATAGCCTCCTGATATAGGTGCTCTGTGTTTTTTCGCTAGTTAACACAGGCTATATCCGCTCCGCTCTGACATACAATCGACTTAATCACTATTTTAATTGATTTTCAAGAAGGAAACAATACGATTTATCGAATCCAATACAGCTTTTACAATTGCTGAATGAATATCATCTCGAATAATTGCGCTTCCTACGTTTAATCGGGCCTCCCCATTGGATATGATCGTAACCAATGCAAGAACAATATCGTTTCCTGCAATTTGATCGATCCGGATTGAATTCAAGGCAAAAATCAATTGATCCTCGCAGACTTCCTGCGCAAGCCCCAAAGTGAGTTTTCCTATTTCGTTGTAGCGAAGGTCAGGAATGTTGATGGAGGTTTCTTGTCGTTTGAACATCTGTCCGTCAAATCCCAATTCAAGTTGAATGACGGCCTGACGCCCTCCTTGAGTAATGGATAGGTTTTCAAATGAGATTCTTTTTCCAAATTCAAAGGCTTCGTTCTTTTCTTCGGCAGCTACAGGGATGTCAAGATTGACTATGCTGATCTTTTTGTGATTCAAATCAATCTTGTAAGCTGTTTTTATGTAACTCTCGACATCGCGTGCAATTTGCTTTGGAGATCTTGGCGTTTGATTGATGATATGAATCTCATCGATTGTCTGATTATCTCCCATGACGCGACAATTTGAGACGCCGTTGATATTTAGTAGGTTCTTTTCGATTTCTTGTAAAATCGACATATCGGCTCCTCTCCTCTCAATGTTTGACTTATATTCACTACTCTTATTATAAGCTAAAAAGGATTTCCAAACAATCTCAACTTTCTCTGAAACACGTATTTCAGTAAGAATTTGTAAAAAAAATAGGGAAAATAAAAAAAAGAAGAAAAATCTCCAAAATTTTAAGAAAATTAGTAGCTTGGATCGGAGCTGGATGGTAAAATGATGACGAAAAGAATATTACCCGGATGATGTTAATGCGAGATCTCGAAGGGGGAGAGAGCCGAAGGAGCAATGAAACGTCAGCCTATCGTTTCAGAAACTTTCAGGCACACGAAGCGTTAAGGGACGGAACTCTGGAGAGACCAGTTTGGCACCGAAGGGGCAAGCGGATCGACCGCGATCTTTCAGGTAAAGAAGACAGGGAATAAGTGGCACGATTTTAGTGTGCGCGTATTCCTTTTTTTGTTGGGAAAACGCTGAAAAGGAGAGTAAGAAAATGGAAAATGCGAAACGAACACCGCTCTATGAATTGCATGAAGAACTGGGTGGAAAGATTGTCGATTTTGCTGGATGGGCATTGCCGATTCAATACGCCGGAATCTCTCAAGAGCATCACGCGGTACGCAATCAAGCAGGTCTCTTTGACGTTTCCCATATGGGAGAGGTCATGGTGACCGGAAAAGACGCCTTGGCTTTTTCACAATACCTGGTAACCAATGATGTAACGACGCTATCGGACACCCAGATTTTATATGGGATGATGTGCAACGAATCAGGTGGTGTTGTGGATGATCTGTTGGTTTATCGAATGGAGGAAAATCGTGTCTTGCTAGTCATCAATGCTAGCAATGTAGACAAAGATTTCGCTTGGATCTCGGAAAAGGCAAAGGCATTCGATGTCGAGGTGGAGAATCAGTCCGATCAAACGGCACAACTTGCATTGCAAGGTCCATTGGCAGAAGAAATTCTTCAGACGCTAACGGATGTGAATTTGAAGAAAATTGCGTTTTTTCATTGCCAAGAAGGGGTAACGATCAAAGGAAGAGCGTGTTTGGTTTCCCGTACAGGGTACACTGGTGAGGATGGATTTGAGATTTATTGCAACCCGGAAGATGCCGTTGATCTGGCTCGTGTGATTTTGGAAGCTGGCGCAGACAAAGGATTGATCCCTTGTGGACTGGGTGCGCGAGACACCCTGCGGTTCGAGGCGTGTCTTCCATTGTATGGCAATGAATTTGATGATGTGATTACACCATTGGAAGCTGGATTTGGTTTCTTTGTAAAACTGGACAGTGAAGATGATTTTATTGGCAAGACTGCGTTGAAAAAGCAAAAGGAAGAAGGCTTGACGCGCAGATTGGTTGGATTTGAAATGGCGAAGGGAATTTCTCGGCATGGATATTCGGTTATGGATGGTGAACGAGAGATTGGGTTTGTAACAACAGGTTATAAATCGCCGACCTTGGGCAAGAGCATTGGATTTGCCATTGTGGAAATGGCTTATACGGAAATGGGATCTGCTTTTGAGATTCAGGTTCGCAAAAAGCAGTTGCCGGCAACGGTTGTCAGTAAGCGATTCTATCGTAAAAACTATAAAAAATAGGAAGAATTGAAGGAGGAGCACGGATGAAAATTGCAGAAGGATTGTTGTACACAAAGGATCATGAATGGGTTCGCGTTGAGGGGAATAAAGCGTATATCGGAATTAGCGACTATGCCCAAGAGGCAATGGGAGATATTGTTTACGTAGAATTGCCGGAAATTGATGAAGAATTTGAACAAGAAGACACGCTTTGCGCCATTGAGTCAGTAAAAGCGGCAAACGATATTTTCTTGCCTGTAGCTGGACGAGTGGTTGAAGTCAATGAAGCCTTGGAAGAAGAACCGGAAGCTATGAATGAAAACCCGTATGAGAATTGGATTGCATGTGTGGAAATGGCAGATGAGAGCCAATTGAAAGACTTGATGAACGCAGGTGCATACGAGGCATTTATTGCTGAAGCTGAGGAGGAGTAAGATGTTCCCATATATTCCGAATACCGATGAGGATGTTCGGGCAATGCTTGATCGACTCGGAATTTCCGATGTCGATCAATTATTTTCTGACATTCCAGAAGCCCTTCGACTCAATGAATTGCTTGCGATTGGCGCACCAAAATCAGAGATGGAAATACGCGATATGATGCATAAATTAGCGGATCAAAATCTGTCTGGTTACGGCACGTCCTGTTTCTTGGGAGCGGGCGCATATGATCATATGGTTCCGGCGATTATTCCGAGCCTTGTGCAGCGAAGCGAGTTTTTAACCTCCTATACGCCGTATCAGCCGGAAATCAGCCAGGGAACCCTGCAGGTGATCTTTGAGTTTCAAACGATGATTTGCGAATTGACAGGAATGGCCGTATCCAATGCATCTTTGTATGATGGACCATCGGCAGCGGCGGAAGCGGCAATGCTGTCCGCGGGAGTCAATAAAGGAAGCAAGATTTTAATTTCTGCCACCTTGAATCCGGAAGTGAAAGAAGTCGTGAAAACCTACATGCGTTTCCGTTCCATCGAGGTCGTGGAGATTCCCGAGAAAGATGGACACACGGACTTGGATGCCATGAAGGAAATGTTGGATCCAGAAGCCATTGCGGTGATGATTCAATCTCCAAACTTCTATGGCGTAGTAGAGAACTTAGAAGGTGTTTCGGCAGCTGCTCATCAACAAAAGGCGCATTTCATTTTAATGCAGGATCCGATCTCCATGGCGATTTTGAGAACGCCGGCTGATTGGGAAGCGGATATTGCAATTGGAGAGGGACAGCCGTTGGGAAACACCATCAGCTTTGGCGGGCCGCATCTGGGATTTATTGCGGTTACAAAGAAATTGATGAGAAAACTTCCTGGCCGAATTGCGGGACAAACCGTTGATTTGGATGGAAAACGCGCCTTCACCCTGACCTTGCAAGCGAGGGAGCAGCACATTCGTCGAGGAAAAGCGACATCTAATATATGTTCGAATCAAGCCCTCAATGCCTTGATTGCGACCATTTATATGGCAACGATGGGCAAAGAGGGTTTGGTGGAAGTTGCCGAGCAATCCGCCAAGCGTGCAGCCTATTTGAAGCGGGAATTGCTTGAGTCCGGGAAAATAAAGGCTGTGAACGATCAGCCGTTCTTCCGCGAATTTACAGTTGAATTGCCAAAATCGGCAAAAGAAGTCAATCAAGCGCTATTGGAAAATGGCATTATTGGCGGCTATGCCCTGACTGGCAAAAAAGAGAATCAAATGATTCTTTGTGCGACCGAGAAGAGAACCAAGGATGAAATGGATCATCTGGTTCAAGTAATGGAGGCGATCCTATGATTCAATATGATCAATTAATTTTTGAAATCTCTAAACCGGGAAGGAAAGGCTTTTCGTTGCCGGCTGATGATTTTACTGGAATCGAAGTGAGCAATCTTTTTCCAGCGGAACTGCAACGTGAAGGGAAAGCGGAATTGCCGGAGGTATCGGAGAATCAAGTGGTTCGACACTATACCAATCTTTCCAACAAGAACTTTGGCGTGGATACGGGATTTTACCCATTGGGTTCCTGTACCATGAAATACAATCCGAAGATCAATGAGGAGATTGCCGCATTGCCTGGGTTTACCTGTATTCATCCGTTGCAACCGGAAGAAAGCGCACAGGGTGCTTTGGGCTTGCTGTATGACCTGGAGTTGAAGTTAGCAGAAATCACCGGGATGGACGCTGTTTCTTTGCAGCCTGCAGCCGGAGCGCATGGCGAATTGGCGGGGATAATGATGGTCAAGGCGTATCATGACGCAAGAAACGATGAGAAGCGAACCAAGATTATTGTTCCGGATACGGCTCATGGAACCAACCCGGCAACGGCAGCGATGGTTGGCTTTGAAATTGTTGAAGTGCCGTCGGATGAAACCGGCGGGGTGGATGTAGAAGCCCTAAAAGCGGTGCTGAACGATGAGATTGCAGGTTTGATGCTGACCAATCCAAGCACCCTGGGATTGTTTGAGAAAAATATCAAAGAGATTGCAGATCTGATCCATGAGGCTGGTGGTCTATTGTATTATGATGGCGCGAATCTCAATGCGGTTATGGGAAAATCACGGCCTGGAGATATGGGATTTGATATTGTGCATCTGAATTTGCATAAGACGATGTCGACGCCGCACGGTGGAGGCGGTCCTGGTGCAGGTCCCGTTGGCGTAAAGCAGCGAGTTGCGGAGTTTTTGCCGAAGCCAGTGATTATGAAGGAAGAGGATCGTTATCGTTTCGAATATGATCGGCCCCTATCCATTGGTAAAATGAAGGGCTTTTACGGCAATTTCGGTGTGCTTGTGCGCGCGTATACCTATATTTTGACCATGGGCGCAGAGGGGCTTAGAGCGGCCAGTGAGATGGCTGTTTTGAATGCGAACTATATGCAAGCCCGGCTCAAGGAAGATTATATTTTGCCCTTTGATACGATCTGCAAGCATGAATTTGTTTTGGATGGATTGAAGTGTGTATCGGAAATTGAGGTTACGACTTTGGATGTGGCAAAGCGTCTCTTGGATCACGGCTATCATCCGCCTACAATTTATTTCCCATTGATCGTGCATAATGCATTGATGATCGAACCGACAGAGACTGAGAGTCTAGAAATCCTGGATGCCTTCTGCGATGCCATGATTGAGATTGCAAAAGAGGCGAAGGAATCTCCAGAGTTATTGAAAAATGCGCCAATCAATACGATTATTCGACGAGTCGACGAGGTTCGGGCGGCAAGAAAGCCAGTGCTTCGTTGGGTGAAGGAGGAAAACCATGGCTAGCGTAATCGTAGTGGGAGCAGGACCTGCGGGGTATGCAGCGGCGATTCGCGCGGCACAATTGGGCGCGACGGTTACCTTGATCGAGAAAGAATGGATTGGGGGAACCTGTCTGAACATTGGTTGTATTCCAACCAAGGCTTGGGTACGCAGCGCCGAGGTGTTTTCACTGGTTCAGCATGCGGATGAATATGGAATTTTGGCGGGGACGGCAAAGCCTGATTTTCCAAGGATCAAATCCCGAAAAGATGAGGTTGTCGCTCAGCTGGTGTCCGGAATCGAACAATTGATCAAAGCCAATAAGATTGAACATCTTGTGGGAGAGGCGAAGATCCTTCCCGGGCAACGTGTTCACGTCCTTGGGGAGGGGGTTGATGTTGTTCGGGAAGCAGACTTTGTCTTTTTGGCAACAGGATCACAATCAAGGGTATTGCGAATTCCAGGGGCTGATTTGCCCGGTGTCGTGACGAGTCGCGAACTGCTTTCCATTGATAGCCAACCGGAACGTTTGGTTGTGATCGGCGGCGGCGTTGTGGGCATGGAGTTTGCAAGCATTTTTTCAACCCTGGGAACAAGGGTTTGTGTCGTGGAATTCGGCGATCAGATCCTTTCTCATCTCGACAAGGATGTATCCAAACGGATGCAGGTTCTGTTGAAGAAAAAAGGGATCGAATTTGCCTTGAAGACTCAGGTGAAATTTATCGAGGCAGATCAAACGGGATTGAAGGTTGTGGCTGAAGGTGCGAAAGGCATGGTGGAATGGCAGGCAGATCGCGTTTTGATGGCGACTGGCCGGGTTCCATCCTTTGATGAGAAAGCCTTGACGGAAGCTGAGATTCAGTTTGAAGCGGACGGAATTTTAGTCAATTCCTTTTATCAGACCAATCAAACTGGGATCTATGCCATCGGTGATTGCAACGGCATTTGCCTACTGGCGCATTCGGCGTCTCATCAAGCCGTGGCGGCAGTTGAGCATGCTCTTCTGCAGGAGGAGCCAGAGGGGCGCATTGTCCCAAGCTGTGTCTTCACCCTTCCGGAAGTTTCTTCCGTGGGCATGACAGAGGCTGGCTGCAAGCGAACCGGACAGGTGTGCAGGACAAGCAAGTTCTCCTTTGCTGCCAATGGCAAGGCTGTGAGTCTTGGTGAATCTGATGGATTTGTCAAGTGGATTGCCAATGAGGAGGGGAAATTACTGGGGGCGCAGATTATGGGACCTCATGCTTCGGATCTGATTCATGAAGCGACCTTGGCGATTCAAAATGAACTGACGGCGGCAGATGTTTTTCATACGGTCCATGCCCATCCGACTTTGTCGGAGGCGGTGCATGAAGCGGCTGGAGGTTTGTTGGGAGAGGCAATTCATATCGCGCCTGTACGCAAAAGAAAATAAGAATTAACTTTCAGCATAGAAAAAGCGCCTATCCGAAATCGGATAGGCGCTTTTTGATTGTCTTATAGGTTTAATGCGGATTTGATAGATTCTTCTGTAAGATCTGTTGTCAAAGTATGTGCAATTTTGCCGCCTTCTGTTGTAACAACAGCTGGGAAAGCTTTGATGCCAAGACGATCAGCAAGACCAGTTGATTTGTAAACGTCAATTCGATTGACCGAGATCGCGCCGGCAGCATCCGTTTCGATCTTTTCGATCGTTTGAAGGAATGCACGGCTGTCTGCGTCAATTGCATTGTAAACGTAGATCAAACCAGGTTTTGCAGATTGCATGATATGCTCTTCGAAAGTTTCAGTTTCAGCAATGTAGCTTTCAGCAGCCATACCGGCAATCGCACCGTCGCCAACTGCTGTCGCGATTTGCTTCAACCATTTTTCACGAACATCACCAATTGCGAATACGCCTGGAAGGCTTGTTTCCATCTTGTCATTTGTCATGATGTACTTGCGTCCAGTCATTTCGATTTGTTCTTCGAATAATTCCGTGTTAGGGATGTATCCGATGAACTCGAAGCAGTTGTCGCAATCAATAGGAAGCAATTCGCCTGTTTTCACATTCTTCATCACAACAGTTTTCAAGTAGTCGTCATCGCCTTCAAAACTGTCAACAACGGTATTCCAAACGAATTCCATCTTTTCGTTTGCCATTGCCGCTTCTTTCGCGATTTCGTTACAATCCATTGTGCCTTCGTCATGCATAACAGAAACAGTAACTTTGCTAGCGAATCTAGTAAGGAACATGCCTTCTTCGATCGCTGCATCGCCAGAGCCGATCACAACAACATGCTTGTCCGTGTTTGCTGCCGCATCACAAGTCGCACAGAAAGAAATACCCTTGTCAAACAAGTATTTTTCTTCATTTTTCGCGCCAGTCACACGGTTGCGTCCGCCGGTTGCGATAATGACGGTTTTTGCTAGATACTTGTTGCGGAAAGTTTCAACAACTTTTTCATCGCCATTCAATTCAACGCTTTTAACAGCAGTCAATTTGAAATCAACACCCATATTTTTCGCTTGGTCTTTCATTAGATTCGTGATGGTTTCCCCTTTGGGAGAATCCGGGAATCCAGGATAGTTTGCAATTTCATTTGTGTACGTAGCCAAGCCGCCGATCAAAGCTTTTTCGATTAGGATTGTCTTCAATCGAGCGCGGCCTGCGTAGATCGCTGCAGTCAAGCCTGCAGGACCGCCGCCGATAATGACTACATCATAATTTTCGATTTTTTTCTCTCTCGCCATTTTCTTTTCCCCCTAAGATTACATAAAGAATTTAACTAATATTTTACTTCCAACAACGGCTCCACTGAATATGCCAACAAGGAATACCCAACCAGATAATGACAGGGAGCTAATGCCGCTGTACAAGGCACCGATGTTACACCCATAGGCGATTCGAGCTCCGTAACCCATCAAAAGTCCGCCAAGGATTGCAGCAGCCACTTGTTTTTTATTCTTGATTTTTTTGATCTTAAATTGTGAAGCCAGTAAGGTTGCAAGAAGAGCACCAAAGATAATCCCGATGTTTCTCCATGAACCAGGGTGATTCATAATTCCGGCATTGAGCACGTTTTGCGCGCCTTCGCTGCTGAAATAGTACCACTTGTCTACACTTCCACCGAATGCTTCATAAATCCATGCGCCCCAGTTTGCAAATACGCCGGAAACTCCCCAAGGGTTTCCAGTGGATGCCAAGGTTGCTACTTGAAGAACCGATAGAAGGACTGCTCCGGTCACATAAGTGAAGGCGCTTTTAAACCATTTCTTATAGAATTGGTTTTGTTTAACGCGATCGAAGAATTTTTTTTCGTTCGCCATGTTATCCCTCCGTCCAGTATAGGCCTATTTTGCTTTCTCGATAATAACTTCCCACTCGCCGTCGTCAACTTCTTCGACTTCAACGTTGTGGCCGTCTTTACGCGCCCATTCTGGAAGGTTTTTCATTGCGCAGCTATGATCGATTTGAACAATCAATACATCGCCGATTTCCATTTCTTTAATAGCGTTTTGTGCTTTTACCAAAGGTACTGGACAAGCTTCACCTAGAGAGTCGATTATAATTTCCTTTGCCATTTTTGTTTCCTCCTCAGATTTTATAATTATTAGGATTGTGGATTCTAATTTAATTGTGGATTAAATTGAATTGTGGTTTTAATGGTTTACTTATTTTGCTTTTTCGATAATAACTTCCCACTCGCCGTCGTCAACTTCTTCGACTTCAACATTGTGGCCGTCTTTGCGTGCCCACTCGGGAAGGTTTTTCATCGCACAGCTATGATCGATTTGAACAATCAATACATCGCCGATTTCCATTTCTTTAATAGCGTTTTGTGCTTTTACCAAAGGTACTGGGCAAGCTTCACCTAGAGAGTCAATTACGATTTCTTTTGCCATTTTCATTTCCTCCTAAATTCGATTATATTTACGCTGATTTTTTTTGTTCATACTTGGTTGCAAAGACAAAGAGTCCTAAAAGAACCAAAAGTTGCAATGCAAGAGCTCCAAACCAACCGAATACATCCGGAAGGAATACGGAAGGACCGTTAGAAATAAAGACCTCTTTCCACCAGCCAAAATCGTGGGCGCCCCATAGGGAACCAGTAATAAAGAATACCAATACAAGCCATTGCATCATGAAACCTTCGCCGTTTCTCATCAATGTACCTGATGCGCAGCCACCGGCGATAACCATGCCGATACCGAACAAAAAGGCACCGATCACGGTTGCGGCACTAACTGGAACAACATAGCTCATACCTGGAATTGGCAAGCCCTTTACATAGGCGCCGTATTTGATGGCTGTAAAGCCGATCGTAGTAAGTGCAAAAGCAATAATTACGGCACGGGTTAATGAAGTTCCTCCCGTCAAGTAAGGATCGCGCATGGATGCGGTAAAACAGAACCGAGCTTTTTGTAATACAAAGCCGAAACTAATACCAAAGATCCAGAAAAGCCCGACGGTTGCATTTTTTTGACCAAGCAGAAAGCCGATCAAAACGATAATGACCAATAAACCGACGCCAAAAGGAATCATGTTTTTCTTCTTCTTTCGGGGTGCGCGCGTTGAAGAACGGCGAATTGAACCCGTAGAAGAAGTGGCCGTAGTTTGTGTGTTTTCAGGCATGGTACTCACTCCTCCATTCATCATTGTGACAGTTTTAACAATCTCTCGTGAATAGTCTAACATAGATCGTTAATTTAAAAGCATAGACTTTCGTGATACAATATAAGAAATATTAATAGTGCTATCGGAGATATTAATGTAAAATAAGAACGGGTCTTGTTAAGAACTTAACAAGACGAGAGGAAAGAGGGGAAGAATCGCATGAATTTAGACACTCTGATGTATTATCGACAGATTATCGAGAACAAAAGCATCTCGAAAGTAGCAAATCAGTCTCATATCTCTCAATCAGCCTTAAGTCAGATGATGCAAAAATTTGAGGATTCGCTGGGTTACGAGTTGATGGAACGATCAAATCGTGGCGTGGTACCAACAGAATTGGGAAAAATTGTATATAAATATTCGGAAAATATTATGAATACTTATAGCAAAATGCTAGAAGAAATTGACAATTACGCAAAAAAATCCAGCAGTGTGCGAATCAGCGCGACCAAATCCTTGGTCACCTATTCCATGCCTTGTGTTTTATTCCGAATCAAAAAGGTTCATCCCGATCATCAATACGATTTGGTAACTTCGGAATTGGATCGGATCATTGCTGATGTGCAAAATGATATATCCGATTTTGGGGTGATTACCAGCCTGCCGACGAAATGGATCGAGGGGCTTGAAATCGTGAAGATTGCGGAAGAGCAGATTGTAATGGTTGCCTCCGAAACCTATTCGATTCCTCAGGAGATTCAAATGGAAGAGTTATTTGAATACGATCTGATTATGCAGTCGAATTCGGAGCATCTTTATGATGAATTGTATCGAAAGATCACCGAAAAAGGGATGGATAAGGAATTGTTGAAGGTGCTGTTTAAAATCGATTCGATCGGGGCTGTGAAAAACGCCTTGTTTAATTCCTATGGGATCGCGATGCTGCCGTATCCCACAGTAAAACGGGAACTCTATTCCAAAGCATATAAAAAGATCCAGATCAATGAGCTGGACCTGCATTACAATATTTATTTGGTGCATAAGCCATTGGAGCACTTATCGGCAACGAGTCGAGAATCGATTCAAACCTTTCAAAAATTAGGGAACAAAGCATTCTGTTAATCGGCTATTCGGACGTGATGATGATTTCCCAGACGCCGTTCATTACCTCTTCCATCTCATAGGAGTAGGAACGATGAGCGAGAAAGTCGCTGACGCTTTCGACTACGCAGCTGTGATCGCAGACGAGCATCAAGGATTCTCCCTCGGGGAGAGTCTCGAGGGCTCGCTCGAGTTTCAAGATGGGTACGGGGCAAAAATCGCCCATGCAGTCAAGGGTAAGACGCAACATAGGAACCTCCTGTTTCATGGTAGATTTAGTGTAACAGAAAGAAAGAAGGAAAGAAATAGATGAAAATTCCATTTCATCGTCCGTTTTGGTCGGACATTGAGCAGAAGAATTTAATTGAAGCCTTAGCACAATCGGATGGAGCGGGGGATGGGCGCTACACGCAGATGGTCTTGGATCGTTTGCAGCAGGTCTATGGAACCGAGAAGGTTTTGTTGACGGGATCGGCAACTCTTGCTTTGGAAATGGCCATTCGATTGACCGGTTTAAAGCTGGGAGACGAGGTGATTATGCCTTCCTTTAATTTTCCGTCGGCAGCCAATGCGGTATTGTTGGCCGGGGGCGTTCCCGTCTTTGTGGAGACAGGATTGGATTTGATGATTGATCCCGCTGCAGCGAGACGGGCGATCACGCAAAAGACAAAAGGGATTTTAATGGTTCATTATGCCGGTGCGGCGGCGGACCTCGGCGAGTTGTTGGAACTGGCGCAAGAGCGGCAGCTTTGGATTGTGGAGGATGCTGCGCAAGGGTTTGGCGTAAAAGACGAAAATGGCAGACCTGTGGGGACCCTTGGCGATTTCGGGGTTGTCAGTTTTCATGGAACCAAGGTGGTTAGCGCTGGAGAAGGCGGCGCCTTGATTGTGAATCGAAAAAGCCGGTTGATTTGGGAGAGCGCCCTGTGCATGCATCAAAAGGGAACGAATCGGAAAGCCTTTCTAGAAGGGAAGATTGATCGATATTCCTGGCAAGGCGTGGGAATGAGCGCCTGTCCCTCCGAATTTCAAATGGCGGTTTTAGCCGGACAATTGGAAAAAGCAGAGGAGATTTTGAAAAGAAGACAGGAATTGTGGCATTGTTATCAACGCGCATTTGCGCCGTTTGTCGGCGAGAAGCTGCGAATTTCAAATAAGACCAGCCAGAATGGACATATTTTTTGGCTTTGTTTTGAAGAGACCGAGATGGCGAAGGCGTTTCAAACCTGGATGCAGGAGCGGGGTATTGCAGTCTACGCCCATTTTGTTCCCTTGCATACAACGAAGTTTGGTTCGAAATTTCGCGGCAAAGAGCAGAGTGGCTTGGATCGGGAAGCGAGCCTGCAGGAACGCGTGCTGCGGTTGCCGATTTATCCTTCTTTAACGGAAGAAGAACAGAAGTATATGATTCAATGCGCGAAAGAATTTTTAAAGGAGAATTTGTGATGAAGGTATCTGTCGTGATTCCCGCCTTCCAATCGGAACAGACGGTTGGCGAGGTAGTGGATCGAATTTATCAGACATTTACAGTTCGAGAAGAAGAGGTGGAAGTGATCGGGGTGGACGATGGGAGCCGCGACGACACTTTTCGTGTTCTGGTGGAAAAAACCAGAATCTATCCATCTATGCGTGCCATTCGGCTGCAAGAGAATGTGGGGCAGCAGAATGCGCTTTTATGCGGGATTCGGCAGACAAAGGGGGATGTGATTGTCACCATGGACGATGACCTTCAGCATCCGCCGGAAGAAATTCCGGTTCTTTTGGATGCCCTTGATGGCGGGATTGATCTCGTCTATGCGTGTTCGGATCAAAAAATCTGCACCTTGGATCGATCATGGGGTTCAAAGAGTCGGGATCTGCTCTTCTCTCATCTGTTTGCGAAGCCTCAATCCTTGACTTTGCATAGTTTTCGTGCCGTGAATGGAACCTTGGCGCGGGAAGCAACCCGGGAATCGGGTGCGTTTTTCTATCTATCGGCAGCTTTGATGAAGCGAAAGCCGCGGATGGGCAATGCCTCTGTGGCCTTGTATTCTAGGCAGATTGGCCAGTCGAATTATACGACTGGAAAACTGCTGCAATTATTTATAAAAATTTGGATCTATTATGGTGAAAGCCGATTGGCGGCATGTCTGCGTCACAAGGGCGATCCTTATGAAATAACTCGATCCGTTCAGTCGAAGGGAGACCGGAGATGAAGGTGATGGTATTGGGGGCGAATGCCCTTCAAGTGCGAGCCATTCAGCGGGTTCAAGAAATGGGGCATACGGCGATTGCTGTAGACAACCGGATGAATTCTCCCGGAAAAAAAGCGGCGGAGCTTTCTGCTTTCGCCAGTACCTTCGATCCGGATGCCTGTTTGCAGGCGGCGAAGGAATTGGAAATTGACGGGATCTTTACCTCGGGTACGGATCAGCCGGTATTGACGGCAGCGGTGGTGCAAGAAGCGATGGGGCTGCCGATGCCGTTTTCTGTCGAACTGGCAAGGCGGCTAACCAATAAACGGTGGATGAAGATGGAATTCCGGGAGAATGGATTGCCCACCTTGCCATGGGCTCTGATAGGAAACGCCTATTCGAAAGCGGAGATCTCTTTTCCCTTTCCCGCTGTATTGAAACCCGTTGACTCGCAGGGGCAGCGAGGTATTTTTTTGGTTCATTCCCATGAGGAGATTCGCGCCCATATCGAAGAAACTCTCTCTTACTCGAGAGAGTCAAAGGCATTGATCGAACCCTTTTATCGGGCCGACGAGGTTACGGTGTCCGGCTGGGTTGTCGAAGGAGAGACCCGGATTTTATCCATTGTAGATCGGGAGACCTTTCAAACCCCGGATCAATTGGGGATTTGCCTGTCTCACGAATATCCGACGCGATACGCAAAGGCAAGGGGAGACGAACTGGAAGCCCTGACGAAGCGAATCGTAAAGGCCTTTCAAATTGAAGAGGGACCGATTTACTTTCAGTTTTTAATCGGAAAGGCCGGCATCATGATCAACGAGATCGCAGGCCGGATCGGCGGGGCGCACGAGGACTTTGTGATTCCGCGAATCACGGGATTCGATTTTCTAGGAGAGCAGATCAAGATTATTTTGGGGGAAACGACTCAGTTGCCCAAGGAACAATCTTGGAAAAATCCGAAGCTCCGCGCAAGTGTGCAATTGTTTTTTGTGGCGCCCTGCGTCATTGAAAAAGTGATTCCGCCGCAACCGGGAGAGCTGAAGAGTTTGGTGGAATGGGGCCTGCATCTGCAGGCGGGACAGGATCAGAAAGAGATTGAAAACGCCACCGCTCGCGCGGGATTTGCGATCTTTCTCTCGGAATCCGAAGACGTGCTGCAGCGCGAAGTAGCATTGTTTTATCAGAAGATGAAATTTTTAGATGCGAAGGGACAAAATCATATTATAAAACATACTAGGAGGAAACGAGATTGAAGAAGATGGGATGGGGAGTCATTGCGCTGATTGTATTGATTTTAACCGGGTGTCAGGGAACGCAGTCTGAAGAGAAGACCTTGATTATTGCGGAACAATACGGATTGGCCTACGCGCCGCTGGCGGTGATGCAGGCAAAGAATTTTGTTGAGGAAATTGATCCGGATTTGACGATTGAGTGGGCAAAAGCCGGCAATACAACCGTGATACGCGAGATGATGCTGGCTGGGAAAGTAGATATTGGTTTTATGGGCATTCCGCCGTTTTTGATTGCGCGGGACAAGGGTATGGAATGGGAGATTTTCATGGGTCTGTCGCAAGCGCCAATCGGGCTTGTCAGCAGCAATCCCAGGATTCAAAGCCTTGAAGATATTCAAGCGACTGATCGAGTTGCCCTTCCTCAACCGGGAAGCATTCAGCATATCCTGCTGGCCATTGCGGCTGAACGGGAATTGGGCGATGCGGCTCGATTTGATCAGCAATTGGTGACGATGAAGCATCCAGATGGCATGAGCGCCATGCTGGCTGGGCAAGAACTGCAATTGCATTTTACTTCGCCTCCTTTTATCTTTATGGAATTGGATGAACCCAACACCCACCTTGTTTTGACTGGAACGGAAGCCATGGGTGGGCCCTTTACCTTTATCATTGGGGCTGCGCCCAAGCGAGTACTGGATGAAAAGGCCGATTCGTTGGCGGTTCTGAATCAAGCGCTTCAAAAAGCCATGGCATTTATGCGGGATGAGCCGGAAGAAACCATTTCGATCTTGTCGGAGAGCTATCAATTGGAGCCCGAGGTATTGAAAAGCTACTTGGAGAATCCTGAATTGATATATACGGATGAGATTGAAGGGCTGGAGACTTTTATTGATTTTATGGATCGGAACGGATATTTGGAGAATGAAATTGCTGCCGACGAGGTGGTTTGGAACTAGGAGAAGCGGATGAAACGATTGCGAATCAAAGCAGTACTCATTTTGGCTTGCTGTCTGATCTGGCAGGGTGTGTATTGGACCGGGATTTATTCCTCCATGATCTTTCCTTCATTGGGGACAATTTTTTGTGCTTTGGCCAGGGACCTGGTGGAGGGCGCATTGGTTGAACAATTTATTTACTCCATGCGCCTGGTTATTGAAGGGCTGCTCTTGTCCATTGTGCTTGGTCTGGTTATTGCGCTGATGGCGCGTAGTTTTTCTGTTTTTCGAAGCGGAATTGATCTCTTGATCAGCATTGCCCATCCCTTGCCTGGGGTTGCTCTTTTACCCTTGGTGATTCTTTGGGCGGGAATCGGGGAAGGCGCAGTTCTCTTTATCATTGTCCATTCTGTTCTTTGGCCGTTTTTGGTGAGTTTTTTCGGTGCCTTGGATCGCTTGCCACAAACCCAGCAAGAGGTGGCGGACAATTATGAGATTTTTGGCTGGCGTCGATTGATTTGGGTGGATCTTCCGGGTTCTTTCCCGGGATTTTTATCCGGTATGAAGATCGGATGGAGCCGCGCTTGGCGTGCATTGATCAGCGCGGAAATGATTTTTGGCGCGACGAGTGGATCCGGCGGAATTGGCTGGTATCTCTTTCAGAAAAGGGTATTTATGGATACTGCCGGTTTATTCGCGGGATTGGTAGTGATTATGATAATCGGCATCTTAATTGAAGGCATTTTTTTTCGTTGGCTTGAGAAGAGAACGGTTATTCGCTGGGGGATGGAACGATGAGTGGATTTCGATTTGAATCGGTGACAAAAACCTTTGGGAACGAAGTGATTTTTCGAGATCTGTTCCTCCAGGGCGATCCCGGCAGTTTTCTTTGCGTAGTCGGCAAGTCCGGGGTTGGAAAATCGACATTTTTGCGTCTTTTGGGCGGATTCGACCAGGTGGAGAGCGGGAGAATCACTGTCGGAGGAGAGCCGGTGACGCGGCCGCAAAAGGAACGTCCCATGGTGTTTCAGAGTTATGAGCAATTGTTCCCTTGGCTTCCCGTTTGGGAAAACACCGCATTTCCTTTGCGGGTGGTTGGGATCGATAAATCAGAGCGTCGGATAAAGGCGATGGAAGCCTTGCATGCAGTGGGACTTGAGCAGGATGCGGAAAAATACCCGCATCAATTGTCCGGGGGCATGAAACAAAGGGTTGCTCTTGCACGGGCATGGATTGCGGAACCACAATTGTTGCTGATGGATGAGCCTTTTGGCGGTTTGGATATGATGACGAGAGAAACCCTGCAGGACCTTCTCTTATCCCTATGGCGGGAGAAGAAGTGGACGGTCGTCTTTATCACCCATGATCTCAGGGAGGCGGCGCGCCTGTCAACTGACTTGTTGATACTTCAGGAGAACGGGAATTGGACATTGAAAATGAATGAGCTTTCAAGGCCCAGGGATCCCTATTCGACAGAGCTGAATCGATGGATTCAAGATATTCAACTATAGCGCCCGAAGGGGCGCTATTTTATTTGATAGATATGAAGCTGCCAGAACGGATCATTTAGAAAGGGAACAATCCGGTTGCCGTAGACGGGTGCCGGAAAAACGGTGATTTCTTCGCAGTCCTGGGCGAGAAAGCGCTGCATCTCGCCATACCAGGATGCGTCGGAACCGTATAGAACTTGCCATGGATCTGGATTGCGATGGAGGTAGTCCAATTCATCCGCGTAGAGGATGTGGGTAATGCCGCGTTCGCGGAGATAGTCTTCTACGCTAGTTGTTTTGGAGTCGAGATAAGTCAGGTTGCGATAATCGTAGAGATGTCCCGTCTCAAAGAGAAATTCTGTATTGAGATTGCCCAGAACAACCGCGTCTTCTGGAAGGGCGGCTTGAATTTTCTCAAGATAGGATTCGTAGTGATTCTTGGGCAACTCGGTCATCTCCTCGATTGAGCTGACGGCGAAGATAAGAATCAGTCCCGAGGCAAAGAGCCAGGCGGGAATTCGAGGCAAACTCCTTTTAAGGAAGAGAATCGAAAGGATGCAAGCCCCTGGAATCAGGAAGAATACACTGGTGGCATTATATCGACCGACTAGGAGAATGCCGAGACACCAAGCAAGCTGATGAACGGATAGGGCTAGAAAGAGGCGCTGCTTTTTTCGAAGGCCAAGCCATAGACCTAAACCTAAGCTGATCGCGATCATGGATAGAACGAGGCGCAAAGGAGGCAGGTAATAAGTGCCGCTGATTCCGAGCCATAATTTCTTGAAAAACAAGAAAAATCCCGAAAATTTTCCACCAGCGGCGGCTGTGATACCCAGACTGGAGCCGTAGGCGAGGTAGTCGTAAAAGAAGTTCGGATTCATCCAGAGGCTTGCGAGGATATAAACACAAGCAAATCCGGCTAGCCATGGAATGGATCGAAGAAGTTCTTTTTTTTCTTTATTTTCATACCAAACGAGAACGCTTGCGGCGCAAAATAGCGCAAAGACGCCAATATAAGCATTGGGGTGGAGCCCCAATGCGATAAAAATCGATAAAAGCGACGGGGTTCTTTTTTTACTGAGCCACATCCATGCAGCAAATAAGAGGAAAAAGCAGACCACAATCTCTTGGCGGGCAAAATGAGAGGCATAGATAAAGCTTGGCTGCACGGCAAGAACGAGGGTTCCGAACAAGGTCCAAGACCAGGAAGCGCCAAGGGTCGTAAGCAGCCGAAAGAAAACATAAAGGCTTGCGCAAGCAAAAATCAAGCTCATCATTCTAACGGAAAAAAGTTCATATCCGAAGATTTGAATAAAGAGAGCCTGGAGCAGGTGATAAGTGGATTTAATAGCATGTGGGTTTCTGGGATAGAGATCGAAAAAAGGTTCGGTAACAGCGAGAGACCTTGCTTCCATCATCATGCGTGTAAGCCCGCTGAGCCAGGATTCATCAGAATGCATAAAGGGATAGCGGGTTAAGCTTTGAATTTGGCTGAGAAAGAAGATAATGCCGATTACTGCGGGCATTGCTTTTTTCCATCTTGAATTTTGCATGGGCATTTCTCCTTCATCCTAGGGTTTCTTTCTTCATTATACAATAATGGGGAAAATGTGCTATTTGATAAATCTATATAGGATAAGCAATGCTTATAACAGTTACCGTTCACCCTCAGGTATAATGATACTGGATTGAAAAAAAATTAACAATCTTTTTTGCATGAACGTAAGGCGGTTTAACGATCTCTCAATCGGCGAAAGCCAAACTGTCTGATAGAAATGCAAAATTGGGAGGTTCAACAGATGAAAAACCATTGGAAATTAGGGCTATTGTTTCTTGTAGCTGTTCTTGTGATGGGAGCATTTGCCGGATGTGCGGCGAAGGCGACTTACGAAAATGGGACAAACATTGTTGAGGCAAGCGAGGTTGCGGTATTGATGGAACAAGGAAATGTTGTTGTTGTCGATGCGCGAACTGCTGAAGAGTATGAAAAGGGTCACCTAGTGGGAGCGATTCATTTGGATCCTGCAGAGTTGACGATCTCTGAGCCTGTAAAAGCGATGATTGCACCGAAAGAACAAGTGGAAAAGGTATTGGGCGCGAAAGGGATTTCGGAAACCGATACAGTATTGATTTATGACAATAAGGGGAGTGTTTATGCCGGACGAGTCTGGTGGACAATGAAAGCTTATGGTCATGAAGATGTTCGGTTGATCAATGGGGGAGAATCCGCGATTGTAGCAGCGGGATTGTCATTGACAGCGAAAGTGCCGACACCGGCAGCAAAGACCTATGCAGCAAAAGAATTGGATGAAGATCGTTATGCGACCAAAGAAGAAGTTGAGGCTTTGATTGCCAGCGAAGAAGAAAATTGCATCATCTTAGATGTACGATCCGCTGCAGAATATAGCGAAGGGTATGTGACAAGTGCAGTTTTGTATCCACACACCAAGAACTATTATGCAGACGGCACCTTCAAAAACATGCAAGCAATTTCTTTGAATTATAAAGACTTGGGAATTGAGAAAGACACACTAGTGGTTGCATACTGCAAATCTTCTTATCGAGCGGCGGTTACGGCGGCGATGTTGGAAGAGGCAGGTTTTCAAAAGGTAAAAGTATATGATGGCGCTTGGTTGGAATGGTCAGCAACGGGTGTGGTTGAAAAGCCAGAACCTTCCGCTCCAATCACTTCGCAAGACGCGTCGTAAAAAAATGAGTAGGGGGAAGAACATGAAAAAGAATTCTAGATTTCTTTCTGCACTTTTGGTTTTGGTCTTAGCATTTTCTCTAGCGGGATGTGCAACGACAGAAGAACCGGAAGCTGCTTCAATGGACTTGACGGCAGAAACTACAGAGCCGGCAACAGAACCAGCAGCTGATTTTGATATGGAGGCAGCAATTAACGCGTACTTTGCGGAAATGCCAGAGCATATCTATAAGATCGGTCAAGCGGATTTTGTTGATTTGGTGAAAGCCGGAGAGGCGATGACAGTACTTGATATTCGTCAACCGGATGCTTATGCAGAAGGACATATTCAAGGCGCGGTCAATGTTCCTTGGGGTGCGCCAATTGCGGAGAATCTTGCAAATATTCCTAACGACAAACCAGTGTTTGTCTACTGCTACTCTGGCCAAACAGCTGGACAAGCGGTTATGACATTAAACCTAGCTGGATTTAACACACGAAGCGTCAACTTGGGCTGGAACTTCGGTATTTCCAAGGTTGAAGGTGTTGATGCCGTTACAGTAACTGCCGCTGCAGAATTTGCAGGTGAAGGCACAGTAATCGAGCCAGCGGTACAAGAAG
>DAOUQF010000012.1 GCA_030625815.1 Eubacteriales bacterium | reverse complement strand
TCGAGTTAATCTTAGGCAAGGACGAGGCGCATTTCCAAATGCTGATGGGTGAGTATGAGTCGAATATGCCGATTCGATCCTATGAGGGAACCGATTTTGTTGCCTATATGGTGGAGGAAAACGAGTGGAAACGATTGGGCTGGCTGTATCTGCAGCATGAGCGTTATCCGGCACCGAATATCGTGAATGAATATATCAACGCCTGCACGGAGGAAGAAGTTTATTTCGATTCCGGGATTTTGCACACGCTGGTTCTTTCTGAGAATGTGATGGAAACAAAGGGACTTAGAAAGCAAACCAATCGCTGCACGGAAATTCAAAAGGCCTTGATTGAAGAGGGGCTTATGTGGAAAAATCCATTCTTCTGGCTGCCGGGATTTCGAACCCTGCATCCGGCGAAGATGCTTTTCTCTTCCGCGGTGTATGCTTTTATCGGTTGGATGGTTTCAGATCCGCTCTTCGAGACGATTGCAAAGATCGCAATTATCTACACGTTCTTGTCGGTCTTGGTTTTGGTGACGAACCCTGTGAACCTGCGAAACAAGTTTCCGTTCTTCGCGAGGAAGAAGTATATTCGCGCGATTATGGTTTACTTCCTGATTTGGTTTGTTGTGATGGGCTTTTTGGGGAATGCGATGGTGTAGAAGCAAGTGAAACTAATTTGAGTTTAGCCTATCATTATTTTTCGGTAGGTTTGCATGATTGGGAGGAAAATAAAAAGAAAAAAGTTATGCCCACGGATGTTGAAGATTCCGCGGGCATTTTTTATGGGTCAATCATTGATATTCTTTGAAAAGCCGGTATTCAGGCTTGTGGAAATTGCCGAGATTTTCGATTTCATAACCAGCTTTCTTATCCCCAGATGATACATGGCGGGGGATTTCACCTGTTTAGCCAGTAATTTGATCGCGATCTTCATGCACTTTCTTTTGTAGAACCTTGCTGGATTTTTCGCGTTGCCAGCCAAGGCATCGGCCAGATAGAAAGAGGATTGCAGGGCGTAACTGAAGCCTTCTGCCGAGGTGGGGCTGGCGGCGCCCGCCGCTTCTCCCACAAAGAAGATGCCGTCTTTCTCCCAGAGCAATTGATTGATATGGGTGATTCGTTCGATAAAGGCGCCCTCGGTGCGGATCTCTTTGCGCAAGGGAATCTCAAGATGAGCTTCCACGCGGCTTCGAAGCAATTCAAACCGCTCGTGAACGGGTGAATCGAGGGGCAGCGCAGTACCCAGAATGAGATGATCATCCTTTTGGATCGTCCAAGAATAGTAGTCAGTCACATTTGAATCGAAAATCCCCGTATAATAGGGCATGGAGTCATGCAATGGATACCATTTTTGAAGGCTGATATATCGTTGCGGCCGGGGAGAATCCGGTGCGAAGGTTCGCCGCAAAAAGGAATTGGCGCCGTCGGCGGCAATCAAAACCTTGGTTTGAATGGATTGAATTTGTCCTTCGTCGCGAAGCTGGAGGGACCAATGGAACTCTCTTTTTTTAACGTCAAAAACGACGCCCCTTTTTTTCTCCACCCAATTGGGCACCAGATGGAAGAGAAAGCGATCGAATTTCTCTCGATTCATATTCAGATAATGGCGTTGGTAATGGTTCTCCAGTCGATTGTCAAAATCAATGGTTCGCACGCTGAAAAGCTGCGGATCTTCCAAGATGGAAACCGGAATGGTAAGCCCCTGGCGAGCCAGCATCTTCTGGGCGTCAGGCGAGAGGAGTCCACCGCAGGCCTTTCTGCGTATGCCTGGTTGCGCGTCCTGCAAGGACCGCTTGTCGATCAGGCAGATCTTCAGTTGGGTTTGCTGGGCCAGAAGCCGAGCGAGATTGCTGCCGGCCGGTCCGGCGCCGATAATGGCAATATCGTACATGGAAACCTCCATTAACTGTGTTGCCTTTAGTATACCGGAAGGCGGAAGGGATGTCCCTTGTATGGACCTTAAATTCACGATTCGTTCAATAATGAGTCAAAGTAAGCGGTGTATTCGTTCAACAGGAGGGGCAAATGAACATACTATTCACGCCATCGGAGCGATATGAAAACAAATATCAGGAGTTTAAGCTGAAATATTCGCAAACTGTTCTAAAGGTGATCTGTGCCTTTGCTAATTATCATGACGGATCGATCTTGATGGGCATTGACGATGAAGGTCAAGTAATTGGGTTGGAGGATCTGGAAGCCACGGCTTTGCAGATTGAAAATGCAATTCGAGACAACATTGTGCCAATACCCTATTACGAACTGATTCACAGGGAGAGGGAGAATCAATCAGTTTTGGAAGTGAAAGTATTCTACGGAGAAAATCAGCCTTATTTGCTGAAAGGGATTGCCTATACGCGAAAGGATACGGCATCAGTGCCTGTCGACCGGGAGGAGTTAAAACGTCTGATTATGAAGGGGCGAAAACTCCAATTTGATGCTATGGCGGTATCAGAAGAGCGGGAGCTGAAGTTCACAACGCTTGAAGCGAAGCTTCGAGAACGAATCGGCATTGAAACTCTTGATGAGAATGTGCTGAAAACACTGGGAGTCATTCAGAATGATGCTTACACCCATGCGGCGTTGCTCCTTTCGGATAATCCGCAAATGGAAAATGCGACAATTGAATTGGTGCGGTTTGTCAGCAGCAATGTATCCCAGATTATGGATCACCAGACACTGAAGGACATGTCGATATTGGAGCAGGTTGGCCGCTGCTTGAATTTTTTTGAAAAGCACCGCTTGGTGCAGGAACGAATTGAGGGCGTTTATCGGGAAACGGTGGAAGAGGTTCCCCTGGTTGCCTATCGGGAAGCGGTTGCGAACTTGATTGTCCACCGTGATTATATGCACCAAGCATCTGCGAGAATCGAAATTTTTGATGACCGAATCGAAATCATGTCTCCCGGAGGATTGCCTGCGGGGATCAGCGAACGGGAATATGTTAGCGGCAATGTTTCGATTTCTAGAAACGAGTTGCTGGCAAATTTGTTTTTGCGCTTGGGAATGATTGAAAAACTGGCCACAGGCGTCAAACGGATAAAAACCTCCTATCAGGGGAGACGGAGTCTGCCGGAATTTGTTGTGCGTGAAAACTCCATTACGGTGATTTTGCCGAAAGAACAACTTGCAAAAATGGAGCGGGAGATCCCATTGGATCCGATTGAGGAATTGATTGTCAGCTATCTGAAGGTAAACGGCAGCGCGCAACGCGCCGATCTTGAAGGGCTGATTCAAAAAGGGAAAACAACAACGGCAACAATTCTGACAAAAATGGTGAAGCGGGGGATTCTAATAAGAATTAATGGTGGCAGAAGCGTCTTTTATCAATTGAGATAGGATTATTGTGTACTTTCCCTCGGTTATCCAATTAAGCAACAGCAGTAATTCGATAAGACATTATCAAATAACGTCAGTCGTAAAATAACGTCAGTCGTAAAATAACGTTTTCATTCTTTTATTGACAAATCAATAAATTCATGATATTTTTGACTCACAAGTGAATCGGAACTTGCAAGCCGTATTGCAGGTATTACGTAGAAGTAACATCGTGAATAGACGCATAGCGTCTGTCTCGAGGTTGCTTTTTTTTGTTTTTTAACGCAAATCGGTTAGTTTTTTGCAGAAAATGCTAGCCTATACGGGGGAGATGTGCTAAAAAGCAAAATGCGCTGTAATACTCAGTGAAGTTCTGGTTTTTGTAAATATGGTTAGAAAGTATGAGGAGGGAAATTATGAAAAAAGCATTACTACTTTTATTGGCATTGACTATGGTACTGCCACTGGCTGCATGTAGCAGCGGTGGAGCAGCAAGTGGAGACGTTGGTGAGGATGGCAAACCTATCTATGAACTCCGTTGTGCTGGTATCTACGCTCCTGATTACCCTATTACAGCTTCTTTGGAAGCGGCAGCAGCCAAAATTGAAGAAAAAACAGATGGACATGTTAAGATTAAAGTTTACCCAGCCAACCAGTTGGGAGATGGTGTCCAACAATATGAAGAAGTCATTAAAGGAACGATCGATATGGCTTCCTGTGCACTTCCTTGCCAGTTTGACAAGCGTATGGAAGTTACAGCGTTTCCCTATCTGGTTACTTCCTATGAAAATGCGAAATACGTATTTGCAGAAGGCAGTGCCTACTATGATTTTGTGAGAAGAATTAACGACGACGCCGACGTAGACCTACTGAACCTGTATGTAGACGGCTTCATGGGTATCGGTGGCGTGGATATGTCTACGGACAATATTATGGATCCCACTATTAAAAAAGACGCGCTGATGCGTTGTCCAGGTATGGCTAGCTATATTGCTGTTGCAGACGGTTTAGGCTATCCATCCACGACCATTCCATATGCTGATCTATATCCCGCTATGCAAACCGGTGTTTGTGATGGTTGGGTTGGCGGCACCCCGTTTTTGAACAACGAAGCATATGCCGATGTAATTAAAACTTATATTGACTATCGCTATATCTGTGAAATTCAGGGCACATTTATCAATAAAGAGTTGTTGGCTTCCATGCCACAGGAATATCAAGACATCATTCGCGATACTTTCCGGGAAGAAGCCGCGACACTTCTAGATAACCGCGAGACTATGGACCAAGAAGCAATGCAGGCTATGGCAGATAAGGGCATCAACGTGATCGTTCCTACCGATGATGAGTTCGCAACCATTGTTGAACACTTTAAAGCCAATGTATGGCCAGATTTGATTGATGCCATTGGCACAGATGAAATGGATGTCGTGTTGGCTGACTTGGAAGCAAAATAATCCGACTTTGATTTGATGAGGGGAGTGCTTCGGCTTTCCCCTCTCTTAGGAGAATAAGTGGAAGGTGAGATTTTGGACAAAATGAAAATTGAAAAAACGGCATTTTGGAAACGGCTTATACAGACTCAGCGATTTATCATGATTATAACGAGTGTTCTTGCAGTCACTCTGGTTTTTGTTGGTGTTATTATGCGTTACGTCTTGAAAAAAGACTTTTATGGCGCGGAAGAAATTATTACGGTGGTAGCCATGTGGCTGTATTATATTGCAGGGGTTTATGCAACATATAAGAAAGATCATATCAAAGCAGATATTATGCACACTTTTGTAAGCAACAAACGAGCACTAGCGATTATTGATATCACAGTTGGTATTATTACGTCGATTGTTTTGGCTTGCTTTGCCGTGTGGGGCGTCCAGTTCACCTTGTGGGGACTGCAACGGGGAGCGTTAACACCAGCATTGAAAATCCCCTTGACTGTAAGCCAGATTCCCTTGACCATTGGATTTTTCCTGATGTTCTTTTACACGGTGTGCGATACAATTAAGCAGCTTAAAAACAGAAAAAACACTCACACCGCCAATGGTGATGTACAGAAAGGAGAGTGAGCGGCATTATGGCAATATTCATAGCATTTATTATTTTGTTTGTATGTTTGATTATAGGTGTACCGGTTGCATTTAGTTTTGGGGCAGCAATCGTTTGGTCTGTACTTACTATGGGATACAGTCCATCATTCTTATTACCGACTGCTTATATGAAATTGACTGGCGTAGTGCTTCTGGCCATTCCCTTGTTTATTATGGCTGGCGGAATTATGGAGAAGGGAAAAATCGGCGACGCACTGATTGGATTTATTCAGAAATTTGTAGGTGGTATTCGAGGTTCTCTTGCGGTGGTTGCAGTTGTTACCAGTGCGATCTTTGGATCTATTACAGGCAGCGGTATGGCAACACTGTCATGTGTCGGCTCGATTCTAGCGCCTAAAATGATGGAGAAGAAATATCCGATGGGGATTGCAGCTGCCACCTTAGCCTGTGCTGCACCAATTGGTATGTTGATTCCACCCAGCTCTATTCAGATTCTAGTCGCCTGGTCCGGACGCTTGTCTGTATTGGCCTGTTTCCTGGCTACGGTGGTGCCCGGCATCATCTTGACTATTTTGATATCTATTGTTTCCTATTTATTGCTTCGCAACCATAAGGAGATCGAAGTAGAACCAAAAATAGAGGGAGCTCTTTGGGTAAAGGATCTGGGGCATAAAACAAAAACAGCTGTACCGGCATTACTGATGCCTTTGATGATACTAGGCGGTATTTATGGCGGGTTTATGACGCCTTCTGAAGCGGCTGCAGTATCCGTTATTTATGCGATCCCAGTAAGTATTTGGATTTATAAAGGCATGACTTGGCGCGAGTTGAAAGAAACTTTTGTTGACACAGCAAAGTCAACCGGATCCATTATGGTAATGTTGGCATTGATTATGGTACTTAGCCGTGTTTTGGTTATGGAAAATGTACCGGAGAACATCATGAAGTTACTAATGATGGTTTCTGATAATCCGAAAGTCATTTTGCTAATGATTAACATATTCTTGGTAATTATTGGCATGTTGATGGATGATGTCAGTGGCACGTTGTTATGCACGCCAATCCTTTTGCCGATGATGGTTGATCTTGGTGTAAATCCTTATCATTTTGCAGCAATCTTAGGCGTTAACTTGGGTATGGGCAATATTACTCCTCCCTGCGCGCCATTCTTGTACTTTGGTTCTAACATCTGCAATATTGGTTCGGATCAAGTTATGAAGCCTGCATTGAAGATTATGTTGTTCGCATACTTGCCTACATTGATTTTAACTACATATTTTCCTGCTGTTTCTCTGACGTTACCTAGACTGATTCTAGGAATCGGATAAGATAGTTGAAGATGGTGGATTATTCGGATTTTAGAAAGACAGCTCATGAGATTTCATTGAGCTGCTTTCTTGACTCGAAATTTAATTTGGTTCGCTCGGAAAATTAGCGAATAGGTTCCCCTTTGCTGTCTTATTTGATTTTCAGCGTGCGTTGAGAAAAGCCATAAGTTTTTTTAGAAAGGCCATGTTTTTTTATGGATACTGTACTTCTATTAGGTGGTGTGCTATTCTATTTCACGAGACACCACATAATATTGTATAGCAGAATGAATTGCATATTAGGAGTGAGTGTATGGCAAAAGAGTTTGTTGAGCATATTTTTAATTTATGTCATCAAAAAACAGATTTGAACCTAGATGATGTTCATATCATCTGTAATATGGCAGAACATCTCGAAGATTTCCAAGGAGACATGCCTTGTGATTTGTTCATTAAAGTTCCAACCAAAATAAGCTCAGAATATTTGGTAATTGCAGAGTTGTTGAAGGAAGAAACTGGATACCCATTCAGCATGGTTGGTTATATTATTCGGGAAACGGATGAACCAGCAGTGGCACGAACATTAGCGGTAGGTGAATCGACGTATGGGATAGAGGCAAACGTTATTACGAAAGAGCCGGGAGCTACCTATCAATATGTAGAGCCTATCAAAAATGGATCACGTACCATAGGGGGAATTGTTAGAGAAGAAGTGGATTGCCACAAACATAGAGGCGCGCAAGAGGAACAAGCTCAAGTGCCAACACTCTTGGAAAGAATAGAAAAATACCCATATCTAGCGAATGTGAACTGGTTTGGTGACTGTGTAACCGATGCAATGCTGGTAGTGAATAGCAACCAAGAAGTCGTGTATATTAATCGACAGGGGTTAGATCTATACAATTATTATGGGTATCACGGTCCAATTGTCGGTGAAAAATTTGGTGGGGTTTTACTGCAAGGTCCTATCGATGTAGTGACACCGAATTCCCCCCGATATGTAGAGCGGGAAGTGCATGCAAGAGGACGTTTATTGCGTATGAGACAACACAGATGCAGCTCGGAAGGACACGAGTTTTTTGTTGTCATTTTACAGGATGTTTCAGAATTAAAAAAGAGTGAGAATTTGCTTAGTGTTAAATCGGCGGCTGTACGTGAAATCCAACATCGAGTGAAAAACAATTTGTATACGATTTATAATTTGCTGGATATGCAATGTAGACGAAGCGAATCAATCGAGGTCAAAAATATGCTGCAAGTTACAATGAATCGCATTTTAGGTATTGCAACACCTTACGATATTCTTTTGCGCCGAGAGAACAATTTGGTTGGACTATTCGATGTTGCGATGCAAGTCAGCAAAAACTTTCAAATGATGTGTCAATCTGAGCAGAATATCCGAACGCACATTGAAGATATGCCATTGGAAGTAACATTGGATGTTGCAACAAACTTGTCGCTCATTTTGAATGAGCTATTTCAAAACTGTTATAAGCATGCTTTTGTTGGACGTAAAGAAGGAAATATATGGGTTACATTCTCCGATGAGATAATAAACTTAAGGATAACCGTTCGTGATGACGGATTGGGCTGTGATGAGGAAAAGCTTCGAGAAAATGGTTCTTCATTGGGGTTGAAAGTTGTTAAAGATATTGCGAAAAATCAACTTGATGGGAGGATTGGTTTTTCTTCCGATGGAAATGGAACAGCAGTTTCTGTTGTTTTCCGTGCACCTACAGATCTTGCAATTGTGAAAGGAGCGCTATAATGCAAAGCGAAGAGAAAGATTCGAATCGTAACGTCAAACCGACTGTGGTAATTGCGGATGATGAATCTTTAATCCGTATGGGACTAAGTGAAATTTTATCCGAACACGGCATGCATGTCGTCGGTGAAGCGAATGATGGCTTTGAAGCGATTTCCTTATGTGAGAAGCATCGGCCTGATATTGCCCTTTTAGATATAAAAATGCCTATGCTAGACGGATTAACGGCAGCGAAACATATTACGGATAATAAACTAGCGGATACAGTTGTTATGGTCACAGCTTTCGATGATAGGGATTTCGTTCATAAGGCAAATGCCGCACAAGTATCAGGTTATGTTGTAAAGCCTGTAAGTGCAAGAAATCTAATTCCATCAATTCAGGTTGCGCAGGCACGCAGTCGAGATATTGCGGCATTGCGCAAGAAGGTTGCGGAAGTAGAGGATTCTCTGGAAAATCGTAAAATCATTGAACGGGCTAAGGGGTTAATCATGACAATCCATCATATGACAGAACCGGATGCCTTTATGTATCTGAGGAATATCAGCAAGAATAAATGTATCGCAATTATTGATGTTGCAAAGATGATTTTGGCTGCTAATTCCAATCAGTCATTCTGAGCATAAATTATGTGGTAACACACTGATTGACAGAAAAGGCTTACAGTGGTAAATTTAAAAAGGTAGATAAATATTGAATCTTGCAAGATGAATTGTAAGATTTGCGGTGAAGCAATTAATTGTTCGGCACTTTGTGTCGCGCATCTAGTTGCTTTTTTTTTGTGGTTATTTTGATGAGAATAGAATGGATGCTTACAACGAAAGTAAAAACCAAAAATAGGGAGGTGAGAAAGGGCAGAATATCAATCAATTATGCCAGAAATGGTACGCAGATCTTGTCATAGTAAGTTTATGTGGTAAATGGATCGTATCTGATGAATATTGAATCTTGCAAGACGAATTGTAAGAACCGCGTTGGAGCAACTAATATTCGGCACTTGGTGTCGTTATTCAGTTGTTTTTTTATTGATACATTGTGGGAGCCATCTTGGTTTTTATAAGGGACGGTAAGATTTGAAATTAAAAAATGGAGGGAAATAAAATGGCAAAAATAGCAATTATCGGTGGTGGAAATGGGGCACACGCCTTAGCGGCTGATTGTAAACTGGGTGGCGCCGAGGTGCGCATGTATGAGTTTTCTCAGTTTACGAACAAGGTGCGTGGCATTATGAATAGTCGCCGGGTAACACTGGAAGGTCCTGAGATGAACTATCAGAACTTCAAGCGTTCGGGTACAGTCATACTGGATATGGTAACACATGATATGGCAGAAGCAGTACGTGGTGCTGATCATATCTTGGTTTCTATGCAGGCACAGGGGTTTGAAATGGCTTTTCGTGAGTTGGCTCCGTTGCTGGAAGATGGTCAAACCGTCAGTATTTTCCCCGGCAACTTTGGATCTTTAATTTTACGCCGAGTTATGCGAGAAATGGGATTGCAGCAGAAGGTTATCATTGCCGGATATGCAACACTTCCTTATGGCGCTCGGTTAAATAAATTCAATGATTTTGAGACAGAAACAGATGTTGTTTCCATTCTTTATAGAGACAATGTAATTCGTTTTGACACTTTGCCATCTAGCGATGCGGAAGCATACATGGCTCTGAAAAAAGAAATTCCGGCACTAGACGCTACGACTCTGGAACATGGGGATACGGTTTTAGATATTGGTTTGTCCAATGTGAACCCCTTGTTGCATGTTCCGGCGACTATACTCAATACCGGTGCAATTGAAAACTGGGGCATCATTCCTGGGGTGGGCGAAAAGGATTTGTATTTTGATATTTATGCCCATGGCGTATCTCCAAGTGTAGGTCGTGTTCAATATCAGTTTTACAAGGAAATGTCTGCTATTGCTAAGGCGTATGGCGTAGGCATTTGCGAGGTTGATGAGGATGCGCTACAGTCTCGAATGGGCATTATTGGACAGTTGTTTTACGGTTCGGATTACCGCCAACCTTTCTCAGAACCATTGGACACCGACAACTGGCTTAATCCTCCGAAAGGCGCACGTTTCGATCTGAATTCTCGCTATATTACAGAGGATGTACCTGTTGGCTGTTGCACCAGTATTCATTTTGCTTCCTTGCTAAATGTTCCTACTCCCGCATTAAGCGGTATGACGGAGTTGGCAAATATTATGTTGGATACTGATTTTTACAAGACTGGTTTTACTCTAGACTTGTTAGGTTTGGGTGGGATGACACCCGAAGAGATGGTCACGTATATGCGTACAGGTGTGTACGAGAAATAATTCACTGAACGATAACAAAAAGACCTGCAAAACAGGACAGTCTTTTCAAGACTGTCCTGTTTTTGTGGGTCTTTTCACGCGCCATCCGCTTTGTGTAAAGCGCTTCATTGATCTAGATTGCCTTGATTACTTTGCATGCGAATATTATTCATGCCATCAGAGCGATATGGTTCCATTCTTCTTGGCATTGAAGAATTTGTCTCTTTTGGAGCAATTCGATCAATGCATGGATTATTTTGAAAAACATCAACTGGTTCAAGAAAGAATAGAGGGTGCGTACCGCCTGGATCCTGGAAGGCAACAAGCATACACCGCTTGCAACGCCTTGGGATACAATGCCGAGGAACTGAGAGACTTCTTCCGGGTTTCTTGTTGCAGAAAATGAAAGCGTATTGGAAAATGTTAAAACAATGCAAATTTTGGTTTGTTTTTACGAAATAGAATTACAAAATAATTTACATAAAGCATAATGGATTTATTTAAAATGAATATATTTTCGTTAAACCGGACAATATTTCGTTTAAATAAAATTAATTTATATAAACTACAGAAGATTTCTATAAAACTGGGTATACTGAGTGTATAAGGAGATGAGAAGATGCTGGAACTTGAATTGATTCAACTCATACACCAGGTACGCGATGAGAAATGTGAGAAACAAAATATTGAAATTAAAAAAGCATTGGGCGGGGCGCCCACAAGATTATATGACACCTTGTCTAGCTTTTCGAATCAAAATGGAGGCGGGGTCATTATTTTCGGGATTGACGAAAACGCAGATTTTGAGATTGTGGGCGTTTATGATGCACAAGATCTTCAAAAGAAGGTTGTTGAACAGTCCTTACAAATGGAACCAGTTGTACGTCCTCTGTTTACCATTGTTCAAATGGAAGGAAAGATGCTCGTCAGTGCGGAAATTCCTGAATGCGATATTTTTGAAAAGCCCTGTTTTTATAAAGGTGCTGGACGAGTAAAAGGCTCCTATATTCGCGTGGGTGACTCGGACCAACGAATGAAGGAGTATGAAATTTATAGTTATGAAGCGTTTCGAAAAAGGACGCATGATGAATTGCGCAATATTGAGCGTGCAGACCGCTTGCACTTGAATCCGGATGATTTAGTGGCGTATCTGATTCAGTTGCGTAGAGAAAAACCGAATCTTGTGAATATGAATGATGAGCGGATATTGGAAACCCAAGGAATTCTTCAAAAAGGGAAACCGACTATAGCGGGCATCCTATTATTCGGAGAATATCCGCAGGAGTTTTTTCCGCAGCTTAGCATAACAGCTATGGTGGTTTCGGGAAAAGCGATCGGAGAATTGGGTGAGGAAGGGGAGCGGTTTATTGACAATAAGCGAATTGAAGGGACGATCCCTCAAATGTTGGAAGAATCCCTTGGTTTTGTTCGTCGAAACATGAAGGTGAAGACCATTGTTACAGAGGAAGGGAAACGCGCGGACAAATCGGAATATCCATTACGAGCAGTGCGGGAAATACTTTTGAATGCATTGATTCACCGAGACTATAGTTTGCATACGGAGCGCTCATCGATTCGTTTGGTGATGTATCAGGATCGATTGGAAGTAGAAAATCCTGGTGGATTATATGGAAGAATTACGATTGATGAGTTAGGCAAGGCGGCAGCAGATACAAGGAATCCTTATTTGGCTGGGGCGTTGGAAATCATGATTGATACGGAAAATCGTTTTTCGGGTATACCAACGATTCGTCGGGAGTGTGAAAAGGCTGGTTTGCCGGAACCAAAATTTGTGAATCAGCGGGGAACCTTTTGTGTCGCCCTCAGTAATCAGTCTATGATTATTGAGGATGGCGATTATCTTGAAGAAGATATTTTGACATATTGCAAAACGCCTAGAACGCGAAATGAATTGGCTAAGAATTTTGGGTTTGATACGCCATCATATTTTGTGAAAAGATATATTCAACCATTAATCGATCAGAAAAAAATACGATTGACCATACCTGAAAAACCAAAGAGTAAAAATCAAAAGTTTCATTCATGAAATTTGATAGCAAAAAGGAAGCTTCCAAACAGCTGAGCATTTATTTCTTGATAAAATCGAGGAATGCTTCTACCACAAGCTGATGATCCAACCGTCCTTAAAAAATTCCTTCCTTATAAACATTGACAATCAACGAGGTTTTTATGGGTATAACCCTAAAAACTTAATACTATAACAAGGTTTTTATGGTTACAACGATAAAGAAGTCCATCTGGACTTCTTTATCGTTGTAATACGGTTTTTTTGCGGACATACTCTGCTTCGTCGATTTCACCCCGTGCGAACCGCTCATCCAAAATCTGCATGGCATTTCGATTGGGTCGAGGCGCGCCATTTTCAATATTGCCGCGATTCTTTACCGCGATCAGACTGATCAGCAAGACAAATCCCATCACAATAATGGGAAGCAGTACAATAAAAGCCATAATTGTTTCCTCCTATTGTCGTTTCAACATATCTTTTTTTCGGATATACTCCACTTCGTCGATTTCACCTCTAGCGAACCGCTCGTCCAGAATGCGCATGGCGCTACGGCTGGATCCAAAAGAGCTTGCATTCTCATTATTCTTCTTCACAACCTGCGTAATCAGTAGAATGACACCAACTGCAACTGCAACTGCGATCAGGATCGGAATCGTGAGAAAGAAAATATTTTTTAATGGAAAAGACGCCATAATCTACCTCCTTATTTCTGATAAATCTAGTGTACCATACTGTCAGAGAAGATATATGGTTTTTATCAAATTAATAAAAACGTGATATGTTCACGAAATAACTATTTAAAATGTGATTATATCACGTTTTTATACAATTATTTTGTGATAAAATCACGAAACGAGGTATAATGATTGTGGAGGTGAATCAATGAGAAGGTTGATTGAAACAGAATTGATAAAGTGGAAACAGAAGAAAATCAGGAAACCGTTATTGGTGAATGGAATTCGGCAAGTGGGGAAAACATGGATTATAACAGATTTTGCTAAAAAGCAATTTGATGAGATTTTGGTTGTGAATTTTGATTTGGAACCCAAACTATGTGAAATTTTTCAGATAAGCAAGGATCCAAAAAAAATATTGATGGAATTGTCAGTCGTATATAATCGCTCAATTGATTCAACGAGAACTCTGATTTTTTTTGATGAGATTCAAGGGTGTAATGAAGCGCTGAATGCATTGAAATATTTTGCTGAAGCGAAGGAAGAATATTTTATCGTGGCGGCCGGCTCTTATTTGGGCATTGTTTTATCCAAAGGGGAATCATTTCCTGTAGGGAAAGTAGAAATTTTGGAGTTGAAACCAATGAGCTATAAAGAGTTTTTGTTTGCGAAAGGGGAAGAGCGGCTTGTTGAATATATGGAAGCAATCGACTTATTGACGCCAATCTCCGAGCCGATTTTTCATAAGCTTGAGAGTTTGTTTCGAGAGTATTGCATTGTGGGTGGAATGCCTGAGGTTGTTCAAGATTGGGTTCTAGCGAATGACATTCAATCTGTGGAAAAAATTCAGATGAACATTTTGAATGCGTATGCGAGAGATTTTTCAAAATACCCCGATTCGATGATGATTCCTAAAATTCTTGGGATATGGGATTCTATTGAAGCGCAATTATCAAAAGAGAATAAGAAATTTAAATATAGTGAAGTTGGCAAGAGTGCCAGGGCAAGAGAGTATGAAAACGCTTTGGAATGGTTGGTTGCGGGCAATTATGTAGAGAAAATTATTCGAGTTAATCGCATGGAAATTCCTTTGCGTGGCTTTCAGAGAAACAATTTTTTCAAACTTTTTATGCCGGATGTTGGTCTTTTGCGGAAAAAAGCAAATTTTCCACCTTCGATACTTAGTTCAATTGGAAGTCCAAATATGTTTAAAGGCGCTATATTTGGAAATGTTGCTTTGCAAGAGTTGCTTAGTGCGTATCATTCAGATCTTTTCTATTGGTCAGAGCCGAATATGGAATTGGATTTCTTGATTCAACATCAAGATAAAATTCTTCCGATCGAAGTAAAAGCAGGAAAGAATACTCGGTCTTTAAGCATGACGCGCGCTTTGAAGAAATATGATTTGCCGTTGGGGGTCCGTTTCTCTATGAGGAATCTGAAAATGGATGGCAAGATCTTAAATATTCCTTTTCCATTGATTAGCGAATTGTTTCGATTGATAGAATTGGCGAAGCAGAAATAAAAATCCCACTGAGAGCGACGATTCGTTCTCAGTGGGATTTTCTTATCGCCGCGCTTTTACGCGCACCGGTACGGGGCGCATGCTGTGTATCTTTCTTTTCTCCGCAAGCTTTGTTGCCATATAGGCAATTCCAATAAACATCAATACTCTTCCAATAATCGTTATAATCATGGTTTTCTCTCCTGATGGATTCTTTTATTTTGTTCTATTTTTTTAGAATGGCTTTCCTTTGAACATAGTCTGTCTCGTCTAGCTCGCCTCTTGCGTAGCGCTCCTCTAAAATGCGAATAGCATCAGAATGTGTGACATATTTCTCTCTTCGATTGACGAATTTCACAATTGCATACACGATTAGTGCGAAAAACAGTACTCGTCCAGCTGCGAAAGCAAGCCACCAACCGCCGCCTGTCGTTAAGAATCCCGGTCCGCCAAAATAACCCCAATGCATCATCTTAAAACCCTCCTTATCGAGTTGATTCTTCTTTAGTATACGAGAAAGGTTTGAAGAAATGATGAAGAAATGACAACAATTTTATAAATTTTCTTTAAAGCTGAGCGAAAGCTTTGCGAAGGGAAATGAGCCCCCCGAAGATCAATAAGGCGCCGATTATAGCGGCCACCGGTAGGACCCAGGTTTGCGCCAACTCCCAGAAGCCGATACGAACTGCGATTTCAGGGAAATAGCCCATGGATTTCACCGCGCCAATTAATATGCTTAAGGCCCCTCCGCCGATTAATCCAATGCCAATCGAACCGCCAAACAAGACGATTAGAAATCGCTTGAGGAATTCACCTATATTTGTGATGGTTTCATTCATGATTGATCACTCCTTCAGTTTGATACTTTTATTCTATAGAAGGGAAGTGAGGCGAGAATGAGAAGAAGATGAAAATTTGGTGAAGTTTACAGCATGAAACTGGTATAAAATAGAAGCATTGTAAAAGTGGCAGTAGATAGTGACAAACGATGAACTTTAATGATCATAAAGGGGCGTGTAAGATGAGTGAGGATAGAGAAGAGGTGTTTTCATGGTAGATCAACGCTGTTGCAAATTAATGGAAGCGATGACTGGAAAACCAGAGTATTGGACGATGAAAATGCTGGCTGAACAAATTGGAGTTTCTCAACGAGCGGTTCGCTATGACTTGGATCGGGTTGACGAGTATCTGAGTGATTTGGGCATTCCTTTGATCCAAAGGAAAAAGGGAAGAGGCGTCAAACTAAGCCTAAGTGAGCTTGAGCGGGAGCGATTGAATCGAGAACTTGAACGAAGGGAACGGTCAACGTATCTCTTTACTGCAGAGGAACGAATTTATGTGACGGTGGATGCTTTTTGCAAAACACCGGGATTTATCACGTTGGATCAAGTTGCTGAAATATTGCAGGTCAGTGTGTCTACAGTTAAGAATGATTTGCGTTTTGTGAGGCATGTATTTCAGCAAGAAAATGTGGAAATTAAATTTCTTCAACGATCTGGGTTAATGCTTAAAGGAACTGAGAAGAATATTCGCGGCGCATATGTTCGATTGATACGCGAGTTGGTTGCAGAGATGCTTAAGGTTGAAAAAGGAATCTTTGTTGAAAAAAATGAAATTGACCGAAAGATCTTAACGGAAGAAATTTTGGACGAAGAAGTGATCTACTTCTTGCAAATGCTGATACGCAGTATTGAACAGAATATTGGAGTCACTTATACAGATTTGGTTCATTTGGATTGGATTTCACAAGTGTATGTCGCGTATGTACGTGATCAAGCGGGATATCGTCTTCGATATGAAGAAACGGAGAACCATCATGCATCGTTAGAGTATGAAGCGGTTGAATATGCGGCAAAGGTTTTCAAAGAGCGGTTTGGCCATCAGTGGACATCGAATGAATCAAATGAATTTGTAAGATGTTTGTTAGGCGCCAGTCGTTTAAAAGTCCAGGTTGAAAATGGCGGTAACCTAATTTTTCATCAATTGGTTACACGAGAGTTAATTGAGTTTGTTAATCGGGAAGTTCAAGTGGATATTGCAAATGATCAACGACTATATAAAAATTTATTGAAACATGTGGTTCCAATGGTGTATCGGCTACACAATCAAATAGCAATCGATAATCCACTTTTAGTACAAGTGAAGAGAGAGTATCGATCGCTATACAATATAGTAGAAAAGGCCTGTAGAGCGCTTGAAATAGAGATTGACACAAGTTTCCCGACTGAAGAAATCGGTTATTTGGTTCTTCACTTTGGTGCAGCACTCGAAAGGATTAAGAAAAAGAAACCCGAGAAAAAGAAAATCATAGTGGTATGCCATACCGGAATGGGAACTTCAGAATTGTTGTCTGCACAAATTCAAAGTAACTTTTGGGTGGAAATTGCAGGCGTGCATTCATTGGCGTCCTTTCGAAGACATCAACCATTTGCAGGAATCGATTATATACTCTCGACGATTCCGTTGGATTCAGAATCCGAGGTACCAATCTATGTTGTTCCCCCGATTTTAAAGAACAAAGAGATTAGATTTTTGGCAGATCATTTACTACGAATTCAAGATACGCGCGTGGAGATGGCGTCTCTGATTCAAACGATTGAGCAGAGTTGCGTGATACAAAACAAAGAAAAACTGGAAGCGGATTTGAGGCAATTGTTGGAAGTCGGATTTATACAAACATTGAAAAGGGAGACAGGTGCTATGTTAAAAGACATTATTTCACTTGAGACGGTTTCGCTTCAAGTAGAGGTTGATAATTGGGAAGAAGCGGTACGAAAAGGCGGGAAACTTTTAGAGGATCAGGGAATTGTAACGGAAGAATACTCGGATGCGATGGTGGAAACGGTAAAAAATATCGGCCCATATATTGTCATGGAAAAAGGAATTGCCATGCCACATGCGCGACCAGAGCGTGGAGCAAAGAAAATCGGTGTTAGCATAATGACGCTTAAGGATCCGGTTCCCTTTGGGAATGAAGAGAATGATCCAGTATTTTTAGTAATCTGTTTTGCATCAACGGACTCGAAAAGTCATTTAAGAGCACTGTCGGACTTAATGATACTCTTTGAAGATCCGGAATCAATTGAAAAAATTCATCAAGCAAAGAAAGCGGAAGAAGTGTTAGCAATTATTGAAGAAATCTGCGAGAGGGGTGAATAAGATGTTGAAGATCTATACGGTATGCGGGAATGGCATTGGAAGCAGCATTATGGCAAAGATGAAGTTGGATGAAATATGCGAGGAGTATGGGATTGATGCCGATGTTGAATCGACAGATTTCAATTCTGCTCAAGGGAAGGCATGCGACCTGATTGTTACGATCAAGGAGTTGGCCGATCAATTTGAAGGGAAACGGATTGCTATTATCCGCAGTTATACAAACAAGCGGAAAATCAAGGAAGATATTCTGGAAGATTTATTAGAAATTGCCGGCAAATAAATTTTCTGGGTCTTATATTAAATAGGAGGAGTGAAGAATGCAATTACTTAAAATTATTTCTCAAGATTTACTAACACAACCAGCAATTCTTATGGGCCTTATCTCAATGGTAGGCTTGATTGCACTTCGTAAAAAGGGCAGCAAGATTATTGTAGGTACGTTAAAACCAATCCTAGGATTTATTATGTTGGGAGCTGGAGCGGATTTCATTGTTGCTAACTTAGGACCATTGGGCAAGATGATTGAAGCGGGTTTCCATATCACGGGTGTTGTTCCAAATAACGAAGCAATTGTAGCAGTGGCTCAAAAAGCATTGGGTGTGGAAACCATGTCCATCCTTTTGGCTGGTTTGGTTTTGAATTTGCTCATTGCAAGATTTACAAAGTATAAATATGTGTTTTTGTCAGGGCATCATAGTTTTTATATGGCATGCTTGTTGTCAGCGGTATTGGGCACAGCTGGCTTTGCAGGATGGCCGTTGATTTTGATTGGTGGATTATTTCTCGGTTCATGGAGTGCGATCTCACCGGCAATTGGACAGAGGTTCACCTTGCAGGTTACAGATGGCGATGAAATTGCCATGGGACACTTTGGTTCTCTTGGATACTATTTATCAGCCTTTATTGGTGGACTTGTAGGAGATAAGAGCAAGTCGACAGAAGATATCAAGATTCCAGAAAAATATGGTTTTCTTAGAGATACAACAATTTCGACTGCAGTAACGATGTTGGTGTTTTACCTAATTGCAGCAATTGCAGCGGGACCTGCATACGTACATGCGGAATTGTCTGGCGGAACAAACTTTATTGTATTCGCGATGATGTCATCATTTAAATTTGCTGTTGGTGTTACAATCGTGTACAGTGGCGTTCGAATGATTTTGGCAGAACTGATTCCTGCATTCCAAGGTATTTCCAAACGAATTATTCCAAATGCAGTTCCAGCGGTTGATTGTGCAGTATTCTTTACCTATGCACCAACTGCCGTGATCGTTGGTTTTATTTCAAGCTTTATCGGTGGTGTTGTAGGTATGCTGGTTCTTGGTTTAACAGGCGGCGTATTGATTATTCCAGGTTTGGTTCCTCATTTCTTCTGTGGAGCAACTGCGGGGATTTACGGAAATGCGACTGGTGGACGAAGAGGTGCTACGATTGGCGCATTTATAAACGGATTAGGCTTAGCTTTCTTGCCAGCGATGTTGCTTCCAGTGTTGGGGAATTTAGGATTTGCAAATACGACTTTTGGTGACTTGGATTTCTGTTCGTTGGGAATTGTCATTGGTCAGATCGCAAATATGTTTAGCAAAACCGGGATCTATGCTTTAACTGCAATCATCTTGGCAGCGTTGCTCATCCCGAATTTTATTAAAACAAAACATAATCCTTTGAATCACAATATTGAAAAATACGAATAGAAAAACGCCCGCAAGGGCTTTTTTTCTTGGGAGGAAATCATGAAAAACGTGTTGTGCGTAGGACACTCAGCGTATGATCTGACATTTTTGGTTGAAGAATATCCAATAGAAAACAGAAAATACAGCATGAAACCTCCGACTGAATGCGGAGGCGGACCTGCGGCGAATGCAGCCTATTTAATTGCAAAATGGGGCGGTTCATGCCGTTATGCGGGTGTCGTTGGCGATGATGCCTACGGCTTAAAAATTTACAAGGAGATGGAAGCGACCGGTGTTGACTGTACCTGGTTGCTAAAAGATCCAGAAGGGGGAACCCCCTATAGCTTTATCTTGGCGAATCGTTCCAATGGTTCTCGAACCTTGTTTAATACCAAACCGGGGACGAAGCCCTTGGAGATAGAATGGGACGATTGGAAACCGGATGTTATTTTGTTGGATGGTCATGAGGTGGAAGCGTCCCTTCAAGTTTTGAACCGATTCAAGGACGCAATCAGCGTATTGGATGCGGGTTCATTTAATGAGCGAACGAAGCGATTAGCGCAAGAGGTGGATTATCTAGTTTGTTCAGAGGATTTTTGTCGTGAGGTAACGGGTGTGGATGGAGAAGACCTTTCTTCCGTTTCCGATCAGTTGGAGGCATTGACAAATCATCATTGCGTCATAACACTGGGACATCGTGGATCGATTTATCAGTCAAACAACCAGCGTATTTACCAGCCGACCATTGCTGTTCACGCAATGGATACGACTGGCGCCGGTGATATTTTTCATGGCGCTTTCGCGTATGCGCTCGCGATGGATATGGAGATGGAAAAAACGATTCAAATAGCATCCATAGCGGCGGCATTGTCCGTGCAAAAGCCAGGCGCGCGGGTTGCGATTCCAACACTAGAGGAAGTAGAGAACAGATATCGGGAGGAAAAACAAAATGTTGATTTCAGGAAGAGAGTTATTTAAACGCGCAAAAGAAGGGTCTTATGCGATTGGCGGGTTTAATGTTTGTAATATGGAATTTGTGCAAGCGGTGATAAAGGCAGCGGAAGTCAAGCAGTCTCCAGTCATATTACAAGTCAGTCAAGGCGTGGCCAAATATGCGGGCATTACAACAATCACAGAGATTGTGAAGGCGGAAGCTGCGAAAACAACGATACCTGTTGTTTTGCATTTGGACCATGGAACCGACTATGAAGTGATTATGCAATGTCTTCGAGCTGGTTTTACATCCATTATGATTGATGCGTCTCGTTATGAATTAGATGAAAACATTCGTGTGACAAGAGAAATTGCGAATGCGTGTCATGCGATGAATGTTGGAGTTGAAGCGGAACTTGGGAAAATCCATGGCGTAGAAGATGAAATTGCAGTAGATGAAAAGGATGCATCATTTACTGACCCACAGGAAGCGATTCGATTTGTGAAGGAAACAGGGGTAGACGCTTTGGCAATCGCAGTGGGTACGGCGCATGGTCCATACAAAGGAAAACCCGAGTTGGATTTTGAACGGATACAAACAATCAAGCAATTGGTAGATGCAGCGATTGTTCTTCATGGTTCGTCGGGAGTTGGAGAAGAGGATATTCGGAGAGCTGTGGAACTTGGCGTGAACAAATTTAATATCGATACGGATCTTCGTCAGGCGTTTGATGCAACCCTTCGAGACTTTGTGACACAAAACCCAGCAGTTTATGATCCAAAGAAAATTATTGGAGTGACTCGTCCGGCGATTCAACGAGTGGCAGAAACGAAAATTGCATTATTCGGTTCTTCAAAGAAGGCTTGGTAGAGCAGGCAATAGAAAACCGAACAAGTTACCGAACAAGTTACCGAACAAGTACAGTAAGTGGCGAGACGGAAAAGTGAAATGAATTGGGAATAAAAAAGATGAAAATCAGATGAAATTTTACACCCCCTGAAAGTCAGCTAAGTCGCTGTCCTTTAGGGGGTGTTGGATTATGGGTGGTTTAATTATTTAGGATTTGCTACTACAATAAGCTTCTGTCTGGTGTTACTAGGATTTTTACTTGCTGATCTCTTTGTTCGCTGACAAGGGTTTCGAAGCCTTCTGCTACGATATCATCGATGTAGATCTTTTTTGTAACCCAGCCTTCTGCTTTAATTCGTCCGTCTGCCATCAGTGCGGTAGTAGCTGAGAATAGTTTGTTGTATGCGATTGTGCCTACAATTTTCTTCTCTGCGAATACCAGATTGTTCAGGTTAAAGCTGATCTCTTTTTCCCAAATGCTTGTGATGACAAGTGTTCCTCTCGCCTTGATTGCATTGATGGCTGTATTGAATCCAGCTTGCACGCCTGTAATTTCAAATGCAATGTCAGCGCCTATTCCATCTGTAAGTTTTTGAATTTCAGCAGTCACGTCAACCTCTCTAGGATCAAGGATGACATCAGCGCCCGAGCGTTTCGCATATTCTTTTCTGACTGAAGAAAGCTCGACAGCAATGACCAATTTCGCGCCAGCGGCTTTTAGGCATTCAATCGTTGCTAAACCAATAGGACCCGCGCCTACCACAACAGCTGTTTGGCCCGTTTGGAATGTGCCTCGTCTCAAGGAATGCATGGCTACCGTAATTGGCTCTACCAACGCGCCCATTTCATATGAAAAGCCTTCCGGTACTTTATACACAAATTCCTGTGGGAACGTGGTGTATTCCGCGAAGCCTCCGCCTGTGCCGCATAGTCCATGGAAACCCAATGAAGGACATAAATGATAGTTGCCTTCCTTGCAGCTAGGGCATTCTCCACAAGCGACAATCGGTTCTACAATAACATTGTCCCCTACGGTAACCTTGGTTACATCTTCACCAATTTCAACGACTTCGCCGGAAAATTCATGTCCCAAGATAATGGGTGCTTTGTTATGGCTTAAGGGATGTTCTTGTTCTACTGGAATAAAGATCGGTCCTGCCATGTATTCATGTAAATCCGATCCGCAGATTCCGCACCATTTTACTTTGATTTTTACTGAATCTTTGTTAACGATTGGCTCTTCAACCTCGTCAATTCTAATATCCTTTGGACCATACCATCTTGCTGCTTTCATCTAAATGATTCCTCCTAATATTATCATTCACGTACAATAATTAGAATTGCAAGAATCATGCCAAACAGCATTTGTTTATTTTTTATCAATCGCGGGGCGATATTCAATTATTTTGTTTTTTCTTCGGATTTCCGCGTGGGGTTCGCTTTTTTCAGTATTCCCGATTTGGGAATTCTTTATCCCATAATGGGAATTTGGTCAGTTTTTCCCAATTTGGGAATAGTCGATATGATATTCCTTAAGCTTACGATAGAAGGTTGATTTTCCGATATTAATCATTTTGCTTGCGGCAACAACATTTCCGCTGCATTGAGTCAGTGCCGACGAAAGCAATTCGATTTCCATTTCTTCTAAAGTTTTTATACGTGTGTCTATTGTCTGAACGGGAGCGATTGCAGGCAAAGAAGGGGATTCTTTGCTTACAATTGAATCTGGGAGCATGTCAACGCTGATTTGTTGATCTTCCGAGATATAAAACGCCCTTTGAACAATATTTTGCAATTCCCTAAGATTGCCTTTCCATTCATAGCTTTCGATCGCGTCAAGAAAGGAGGCGTCATAATATTTATCGGCTTCCTTGCTTTTCTTGTTTAGTCTTTCGAGGAAGCATTCTGCGCAATAGGTGATATCGCCAGGCCGTTCTCGAAGGGGATGCAGAAATAGACGCAATACATTCAGTCTGTAAAACAAATCACTTCTAAAATTATGTTTGGTGATTTCATCAGCCAGATCACGATTTGTGGCTGCAATAACGCGAATATCCAATGCTCGTTCGAAATTACCTCCAATTCGCGTGACTGTATAGTTATCCAATACGCGGAGTAGTTTTGCTTGAACTTCCAATGGCAGTTCTCCGATTTCATCTAAAAAAATGGTTCCGCCGTTGGCCAGTTCGAATTTCCCGGGTTTGCCTTCCTTTAAAGCGCCTGTAAAAGCACCTTTCGCATAACCGAACAATTCACTTTCTACCAGATCTTTCGGCAACGCCGCGCAATTGACTGCGACAAAGGGTGCTTGCGATCTGGCGCTACTGCTATGGATTGCATGGGCAAACAACTCTTTCCCAGTTCCGCTTTCGCCTTGTATTAAAACAGGGCAGTCATTTTTCGCCGTTTTTTTCGCCAATTGAATCAGGTTTTCCATATTTGCGCTTTTTGTCAAGATGTGATTGAAAGTATAGCATGCGGAGTTGCCTGCTACCTTATTAACGACTGAACGAACCAATTCGAGTTCTTTTACAGCAATTACAGTTCCGAGGCAGAGTTCATTTTCCAGTACGGGGGAAATGGTGATTCCACATTCAATTCTTTGCTGATCCAAGTATAGGCTTGTTTCACGATATGCGATGACCGCTTTTGAATCAAAAATATTTTGATCCTTCAGCACATCTTTCAGCAGTTCTTGTATGTTGATAGTGGCAAAGTCTTCTTTCGAAATCCCTAGGATCTTGCATAATCGAGTGTTATAATCTTTCACTTCATATTTTGTGTTCAAGATCAGAAGACCGTCTTGAATTGAATCATAGGCGACATTGAGCCATTTTCTGTGTTCAATTATTTTCAATTGATTTTCGATGGCGTCAGCCGCCGCAACAACCATGCCCAGAGAGTGGGGATGATAATCATCATAATCTCCGGAAATATCAATAATTCCAATTAAATCGCCTTCGTTGTTGTGAATCGGCGCCGCGGAGCAAGTCCAGCTATGCTGAAGGCTACAATAATGTTCCGAGCCCAAGGTTTGAATTGGTTCATCAAGATGCAAAGCAGTTCCGATGGCATTTGTGCCGACATTCTTTTCCGTCCATTGGCACCCTTTAACAAAATTCAACTCGTTTTTACGATGAAGACCAAGTTTGTTCCATATTGTTTCGAGGATTACACCGTTTTCGTCGGTTAGGACGATGGCATTGCTGGTGTCCTTGACGATGTGATGCAAATCGACCATGATGGATTTTGCAACTTCGATCAGCTCGGTTTTTCTCTTCAGGATTTTCGTGTATTCTTCTTCGGGCAATTGCTCCCCTTTTCCTCCCATGGGATCGACTTGATAGGTTTTGCATCGTTTCCAAGATTCGAGAATTGCAGGGTGGATATGTTCTGTTGCTATGCCGGTTTCCATAAAGGTAGTCCAGGCCTGTTTCGATACTTCGATTTTATTTGATATCATAACGGTTGACTTTTCCATCGTTTCGCTTAACCTTTCTCTATCCTCAAGGGACTATGCAGTGAACAAAAGACTTTGTTATAATTTTATCATACGATGAATTTCCCAATATGGGAAGATCTTTTTTTAATCTTCGTGAATCTGCCGTGCAAGTTACCGATTAAGTTGAAAAGGGAAATAAATTGGGAATAAAAAGAAGATGAAAATTGTTTAAAAACCCACCTTGGAAACATTCCAAAACCTGTAAGAAAACGTAATCATCTTGTGGATGTTTTTCCTTTTGTTCTACTATATAATATAGATAGTAATAGAAAAGGAGGAATGAGGGTGCACATCTACTGGGCATGATTTCATTCAACAAGCGGAGCAGAAGCAGAAGAGAAAAAGAATAGATAAGGGAATTAAAAGACGGCGCAGGTCGTCTTTTTTCGTATCTGCTTTTCCAGTTATGAGAATATCTGCATTATTTTCGCATATTAGTGTAAACTTATAATATAGGTTTTATCAGTTATTTGGCGCATTGACAGAGCGTGTATTGGCAGAGGTATTCAACGGCTAAGGGGGAGAGAACCAATGGGAACCTATAAGAAGGCAAAACGGATTGGCGTGGGATTTTTGAATTGGTGCGAGATCGGCGTAGGAGGCTGGGCTGCGCGAAAGTCCATCAACCGGGAATTGCACAGCGACTATCTGAAAGGCAAGCCAGCCATGGATCCAAGCTTTAAAAAGGAAGTCCTTGCGTATTGGCAGTCCTATACCACACGGTTCGATCAAAATTGGCAGCATTTTTATAGCATGCATACAGGGCTTCAAGACCCGCGATTTATTCCGGATGACTTGTATTTTACCACCATCGATCGCTATTTGAATCGCCGAGACTTGGCGCGGGGATTGAAAGACAAGAATTATACCCCGCTTTTATTCCCGGAAATCCAACAGCCGAAGGCGGTTCTTCGAAAGATGAACGGAGAATGGATGGGTGAATTCTATGGATTATTGACCGAAGAAGAGGCGATTAAACGCGCCAGGGAATACGGGCAACTGATCCTGAAACCCACCATCATTTCCGGCGGCGGCGACGGCATTCAGTTTTGGAAATCGGAAGACGGCGTGGAGGAGTTGGAGCGATTGCTTCAAATCATGGGCCGAGATCTGGTGGTGCAGGAACTCATTGAACAGCATGAGAATTTGAATCGCATGCATGACGCATCCATCAACACGGTGCGCGTGATGAGTTTTGTGAATCAAGGCAGTGTTTATATTCTCTCCTCGGTTTTGCGCATGGGGATTGACGGAAACCGTGTTGACAACGCACATGCCGGGGGAATCTGCGCGGGCATTCTGCCGGATGGACGGCTAAAGCCGCAAGCCTTTTCGAAGGGGGGGACGCGCTATGCGGCTCACCCACAGGGCGCTCGATTTGAGGATTGTGTGATTCCCAAATTCCCAGAGATTTTGGAGCGGGTGAAAATGATGCACAGCAAGCTGGCGCATTTTCGGCTGATGTCTTGGGACGTTGCCATTGGAAAGGATGAAACGCCGATTTTGGTGGAAGCCAATTTGTACAATGGCGCCATTGATATTTTGCAATTGAACAACGGACCGCTTTTTGGGGATTTGACAGAGCGGGTATTGGAGGAAGTCTTTGGGAAATAAGGAACGAACTCAAAGAAATGGATGGCGGCGGACTTTGGCGAAAGCCCTTGTTCTGCGGGGAAAACGAAAAGAATATATGGATGAAGTGCACGAGCTGGAATGGGCGAGCCCTGAGGAACTGCATGCCTATCAGCAAGAGGCGCTGACTCGCGTGTTGGCGGATGCTAGAGCCAAGGTTCCCTACTATCAAACCCGCGTGCAAGGGGATCGCTTTGAGGATTTTCCAATCCTGACCCGCACCCAGATTCAAGCCTTTCGAGATGATTTGATTGTCAAGGAGCGGGTGAACAAGAAAACCCACAAGGAGGCTACCAGCGGTACCACCAGTGAACCCATGACCTTTGTAATGGATCATGGGTATCGGGAACGGGGCACTGTGATGAAGTTATTCTTTTATGAGTGGGCGAAAGTGGATGCAGGAGAACCCTTTATCAAGTTTTGGGGAACCTTTCCTGCCAAAACCTGGTACGGCAGAATGCGCAATGCGATTTCACTTTGGACTCGGAACACGACAATTATGAACACCTTCGATTTACGAACATCGGTGATGGACGGATATGTGGAAGAAATCCGCAGACGCAAACCGAAGATCATTCTGGCCTATGCGGTTTCCTTTTATGAATTTGTGAAGTATTTGGATCGAAAGGATGTGCGGGTGCAAGTTCCCGGCTCGATCATGACTTCAACAGCCACGCTGACCCCGATGATGCGGGAGACCATTGAACGGGTTTTTCAATGCCCGGTTTTTGATCGTTACGGGTCCCGGGAATTGATGGATATAGCTTGTGATTGTGAATTTCATCAAGGTCTTCATGTGAATCCTTATCTCCAATATGTTGAAATTCTCGACGAAAATGGCAACCCCTGCCCGCCGGGTATAACGGGTCGCATTGTGGTCACTCAGCTTCATAATCCCGTTATGCCCTTTATTCGGTATGACACCCAGGATTACGGCGCTTGGGCGGAGGAGCCTTGTCCGTGCGGGCGGAACTGGCCCATGATCAAACAGATTGACGGACGGCGGATTGACATGTTTCGATTCCGAGACGGCGGCGCCATGTCCAGTTATTATATGATTTACCATGTGAATCACGTGATTGGAGAAAAGAAGATTAAAAGGCAACAAATTATTCAGGACGACTATGAGCGCTATACGGTGAAACTGGTTCTCTATGAACCGGAGAAATGGCCGAAACTGGAAACGGAGCGAGAGCAGATCAACCAGATCATTTCCGAGCGAATCGGCGAGCCTGCCGAAATTCAATATGAATTGTGTGAAGACATTCCCAGACAGCCATCGGGCAAGTTTTTGCAGTCCATCTGCAAGATTTTGGAGGAGACATTATGAGGGTAGGCATCCTGATACATAAATGCTCCGGCGGCGGAGCGGAACGGGTTGCCGGCGAGGTATCCAGGCTTTTGGACGAGCAGGGGCTGGAGGTTGTGTTTTTCACCTTCTTTCAGCGGAAAGAGGAATACCCCTTTGGCGGAGAGCGCGTCAGCTTTCCAGAAGAACGGACGGGTTCCCTGTTGACCCTGTGGAATCGAATACGCTGGGTGCGCCGGATGAAGCGGGAAAAGAAGATTGACGTGATGATCAGCTTTTTGCCTCAGGCGAACCTGATCAACTTGATAACGGGGGGGCGAACCATAGTCTCCTTCCGCAACAATCCGGAAGAATTGTCGTCAGGCTATCAGGCGATCTTCGGATTGACCTTGCACTGGGCGGACCGGGTGGTTGCCGTCTCCAAGGGAGTTGAAGCGAGCTTGGTCAAATACTATCCCGCCGTTAGGGGGAAGACCACAACAATCTACAATCCTTTGGGAGATTTTGCCATTCAAGAACGAAATCTGCGCCCGGTGCGTCGAATTCTCTCCATTGGGCGATTGGAAAGTCAAAAGGCGCATCATCGACTGATTGAAGCCTTTGGACAAATCGCGCCATATCGGCCGGAACTGACTTTGAGAATTTTCGGAGAAGGCAGCTTGAGTCGTCAGCTGGAAATTCAGGCGGAAGCAACAGGCTTTGGCGACCGGATTGAACTTCTTCCCTTCACTTATGAGATTGAAAACGAATATAATCAAGCGGATCTCTTTGTATTGGCCTCCGATTACGAAGGTTTCGGCAATGTATTGCTCGAGAGCCTGGCCAAGGGTTTGCCGGTTATTTCCACGGATTGTCCATACGGTCCCAGAGAGATTCTGGCGCCGGAGACTGCTGTTACTGACCGGGCCAATCAAATGGAGATTCACGAATTTGGCATTTTAACCCCCCTCGGCGTTGCGGAGGAAGAAACGATCGCACAATTGGCGACTGCGATCTGTCGCCTTTGCGACGATGAGGAATTGCGCGGACGATTGAACCGTCAAGGACCGAAACGAGCAAAAGACTTTTCCAGAGAGGAGATTGGGCAGGTTTGGAGACGACTATTAAACCAATGAGAATTGTACATATTACAAGCCGATATCTGGAGTTCAACGCCGGCGTCAAGCAGGTCTTGCGGGAACTCTTGATGGCACAAAACCGATTGGAAGAATTGGAAGTATGGATCTACGAGAGCGAGGCCAAGCGACTGATCAGCCCCAAGGAAGAGGCAAAATCCGCAGAGATTCAAGATCTGCTGGATTTGAATCCGCAGCTTGCCATCTTTCATTCCATATATATTCATATCCCTTCCTATCATCAGGTAGCCAAGGCATTGAAACGGTCTGATATTCCTTATCTGGTCGAACCCCATGGAAGTCTGGACAGTCGCGCTCAGGCGAAATCGACCTGGAAAAAGCGAATCGTTAACCGATTTTGGGCGGATCGCTGGATAAAAAAGGCCGAAGCGGTAATCTATCTTTGCGAGGAAGAAAGAAAGGCAAGTCGTCTGCCTGGTTTGACGAACGACATGATTCCCAATACCTTTCCGACAGTGTTTGAAATCGTGCAGGAAGTATCGTCCATGCATCGCCCGGTGAAACTGATGATGCTGGGGAGGATTGATCCCTTCCACAAGGGGATGGATCGATTTTTCAACACCCTTCGCGCATTGTCTGAAGCCATGGGAAGTGAGATTCTAGTGGAACTCTACGGCTTTGGCAGTGAGGAGAATATGAATTGGGTGCACGAGCAAATCCAAAATACCAAGAATGTGGAGATTCTATTTAAAGGCGCTGTATTTATGGAAGAGAAAACGGAAGCCTTTAAGAATGCGGATATCTTCTGCATGTTTTCCCGCTATGAAGGACTGCCCCTGACCCTGTATGAAGCAACGGCTTCGGGGCTGCCGATTCTGGTAACCGAAGGCAGCAACCGCGTTGAATGGGTGGAAGAAAACAAGAATGGATGGGTCCTTTGGGATCAGGATGAAGAGAATTGGGGCAAGAAACTGACCGAGGCCATTGGCCAGTATATAAAAGACCCCATGAACTATAAAGAAAATGCGATTGCCTCTGCAAAAGCCCTGCCGACCTGGGATGAAATCGCGGAGAGTTCAATTGCCGTATACAGAAAGTGGGGAAGAGAACCAAGCGTTACTTCAGAGATCGATTGAATCTAATGAGAGAGGTGTGGAAGGATGCGGATCGTCAGACGGGCTTTTATCCCGCTTTTCCAAAGCTATAGAAGAAATCGAAATAAATACGCGAGGGAGATTCAAGCATCCCTCACCTGGTCCGCGGATGAAGCCATGGTGATTCACCGGGAAAAATTGGCGGAAACCCTGCGCTATTGCTTAAAGGAAATTCCCTTTTATAGGAAGACAGTAGAGTTGTGTCCGGATGTGATTACCGCGGAGAACGCAGAAGACTGCCTTTTGGCGTTTCCCGTATTGACCTCCGCCATGGTGAAGGAGCATTTCGATGAATTGCAATGTTCCCCTCGGCCGGATTCCGCCTTTATAAATCGTTCCGGCGGGACAACGGGTACCCCCACAACCTTTTATCTGGATCAGGAATCCGAGGATTGGGTGCGGGGCACCAAGCGATACCATATGCGCGTGGCGGGGGTTGAAAGTGGAGAAGAGCGCTGGGTAATCTGGGGTTCCCCTGAGGAATATCAGCGGAAGACAAGAACACCGAAGGCGCGGTTCGCCAGCTGGCTGACAAATTTCAAGCGCATTAATGGATTTTCCCTTTCGATGGAAGACTTGGATCGGCTTTTGGATCAGATGGAAACGCGGGCGCCGAAGTTTATTCTCGCCTATGTGGATATTTTAGACCGTTTGGCGGCGCGCGCCGAAGAGACAAATCGCGACATGCCGAAAACCATAAGTATGATGGTAACGGCAGGCACTCTGTACGAGCCGATGCGTGAACGCATCGAGCGAGTCTTCGGTCCGGCCCTTTATAATTGCTATGGGTCCCGGGAATTTGGCGACCTGGCATTGTCCTGCGATGAAAAGGAAGGGCTGCATATTGTGGGTTTGTCTCACTATATCGAAGTGGCGGATGAAACCGGCACTCGACTGCCCGATGGGGAAGCGGGTGAGTTTCTGGTGACCTCCATGGTGAATCGCACCATGCCCTTGGTGCGCTACGCCATCAAGGATTATGGAAGCATGACCAGGGAAGCCTGCGCTTGCGGTAACCCATGGCATCAGATTTTAACTCTGGAAGGGCGCACGCAAGACTTGTTTTATGCCCCGGATGGACGTAAAATATCACCAAACGCCATGGTTCATTTTTGTTGGGCTTATGGTATGGAGTATGGCACCCAAGTTCAGATGGTGCAGCGGGATGTTGATCATCTCGAGGTGCATCTTCTGAAAACCGAAAAAGAAAAGCCGCGTGATGAAGCCTTTGAAGCGATGATGCGTTGGGAACTGGAAACCTTGTTTCGCATTCCTCTTACCATCGACATTTGCTGGAAGGACGAAATGGCGGTTACCCCAACAGGGAAGTATCGAATGATTCAGCGACAAATGAAGGAGACCGACACAAATGAATCCACGCATTAGTGTTATTATGCCCGCTTACAATGCGGAAAAATATATAGACGAAGCCATGGAATCCCTTCTCGCCCAGAGCGAAACGAATTGGGAATTGGTGGTCTTTGACGATGCGTCAAAAGATAAAACGGCAAAAAAACTGCAAGATTGGGCCGAGAAGGATAATCGAATCCGCCCGATCTTTTTCAGTGAGAATGTAGGCAGCGCCGTCGCCAGAAACCGATGCATCGAAGCGGCGAAGGGGCGCTACCTCGCCTTTTTGGATTCCGATGACCGATGGCATAAAGAAAAGCTCCGCAGACAGACTTCCTTTATGGAAGAAACGGGAGCCGTAGTTTCCTTTACGGAGTATGACCGCATCAATGAAACCGGCGAAGTCTTTCAGCAGGCGGAAACCCTGCCGGACGCCGTCAACTACGAAATGATGCTGAAGCGAAATTGGATGGGATGCTTGACGGTGATGGTGGATTCACAAGCCTTTGAGGCTGTTCGATTCCCCCTGATTCGAAAGCGGCAGGATTATGCGCTGTGGCTGGAACTAATTCGCAAAAGCGGACAGCCCGCCCTTTGCTTGCATCAAGCCCTGGCTTCCCATAGAACCCATGCAGATTCCTTGTCGAAAAAGAAGTTTTCACTGCTTTGCTACAATTATCGCGTTTTTCGCAAGCATGAAGGATTAAGCCGCAAAGAATCTTTGCGGGCGGTAACCGCGAATGTTGCCTATAAACTCCGTGGCCGTTCCGTAAATGAGAGCGAGATCAGTATGTTGAAGAAAACCGCCTTTTGGATGGCGATGCTGACCATAGTCAGCCGGACTTTGGGCTTTCTTCGGGAGGTTCTAATCGCAAAGACCTTTGGTTCGGGAGTGGAAGCGGACAGTTATTTTCTGATGACTTCCATAGTCGGATTTCTATGGCTCTTTTCCGGGGTGTTCGGCAACAGCATGATTCCCTTGCTGATTGAACTTCGGCAGAAAAGGGGAGACGAGCAGGGACTGATTCGCCGCTTGACGCAAGGTGTGATAATCCTGTATTTTGCCGTGGTTGGGGTGATGTTTGCTTTTGCACCTCAGGTGGTTGGCATGATCGGGTACGGATTCTCGGCCGACAGCCAGGCTTTAACGGTCTTTTTGTTCAGGATTGGCGTCTTTTCCATCTTCTTTAGTGCCTTGTATGATCTTCATCAAAATTATTTGAAAAGCCATCAGCTGTTTTTGTCGGGGAATTTTTCTGGCATTGCGTCCAATATTACCTATTTGATCTTCTTTTTGGTGGTTCCCAGAGAATGGCGCACCATCGAAGGCCTTAGTGTGATGATGGTGATTGCAACGGCCACAAAATTCTTTGCGATCTATCCGTATTTGCGGAAGATTGATTATCGAATGAAGTGGATGCCGAAGTTTTGGCAGGATAAGAATTTTCAGAAGGTGCTGCTTTTGGGGCTGCCCATCTTTATGGGTGGTGTCGCATACAAGATCAACGGAGTCATTGACAAGATCTTGGCAACTCCGTTGCCAACGGGAAGCGTGTCTTCCATGAACTATGCCTATCGGTTGGTATCAACCTATGAGGGCATGGTATTGACAGCATTTGTGACCCTGTTGTTTCCCACCTTGTCGCGGATTGCCCAGACCGACGCCAAGCGGTTCCGCAACGCCTTTGACCGCGCCATGCGGGTGATGGTGGATATTTTGATCCCTTCGACTTTGGGCATGGTGATTTTGGCGGAACCCATTGTCACGGTGGTCTATCGCCGTGGCGCCTTTGATTTGCAGGCTTTAACGACAACAACGGATATCTTGCAGATCTATGGGATCGGTTTGATTGCCGTAGGCACCAATGCCCTTTTGGTAAAGGGCTTCTACGCCAATCAGGAGACGAAAATTCCTACCTATATTGGGCTGGCCAGTGTGGCGGTGAACGTTACCTTTGACTTCCTTCTGGTAGGCCCCTTTGGAATTCAGGGATTAGCGGCCGCAACGGTGATCGCGAGTTTTACAGGACTTTCCCTGCGGGGCTGGATGTTCTACCGCACCTATGGAAAGGTTGAATTCACCAGCCGTTTCCCGGCCCTTGTGCCGCCGCTGATTGCCAGCGGAGTGATGGGATTGGTGATTTGGCAGTTGCAGCAGGTCTTGGGACCGTATTATTTGACTCATATGAATTTATTGATTAAATTAGGCGGACTCGGGGCTGTTGTTGTCACCGGCGCCATTGTGTTTTTGATTGTGCTCCGGCTCTTTAATCCGCCGGAGTGGAAATGGCTGATGAAACGAAATTAAAAGGGAGGGGGAGGCGATGGAATTGGTAAGTGTAATTGTTCCTTGTTATAACGCAGCCGTCTATTTGGAAGCTGCGCTGAAAAGCATAACAGCTCAAACTTATCTGGAATGGGAAATTGTGTTGGTGGATGACGGTAGTGTTGACGACACCATGGCGATTGGAGAAGCATTTCGAGCCTCTCTGACCGAACCGGAACGAATGCAGATTCTTACGGGATCGAATCAGGGCACATCGATGGCCAGAAACCGCGGCATTCGTCATGCCAAGGGCAATTATCTGCTGTTTTTGGACGGAGATGATTGGCTGGAATCAAAAGCATTGGAAACCCTGGTCGCCGCCATGGAGCGGGCGCCGGCCATCGACTTTGCCTTTATGGGATTTCGCCGATGGGTTCAGAAAAAGGAAAAATTCAAGCCCTATCGATTTCCCCTCCTGCTTCGGAATCACGTCTATTCGGGCAAGGACTTTTTTATGGTTTATTTGCGTAACAAGTATATGATGATGCTAGCCTGTGGTCTGTACCGAAAGGATCGAATTTCGGAATGGGGATTGGTCTTCGACAAGGCGCTGATCTATGGTCAGGATGTGGGATTTCAGATTGAATATCTTTTGCGCTGCCGGCGGGTGGCGACCTGCAAATATATCGGCATGACCTATCGGATCCATTCGGCTTCCGTGACCCTGAACCGCTCCGCGGAGGCGATTGAGAAGCGGAAAAGAAATTTGGGTGTGCTTGATTTTCGCCAGCAGATAATCATGGAGCTTCATTCGCCCTATGCGGCGCGGCTCTACGAGATGGTTTTTATCAATGTATTTATGGAGTCCATGGGGTTGGAGCATAAGGATTACAAGCGCAGCACCCTGCCCATGGCATTTCAGCTATGGTTGACTCATCCCATTACGGCGCGGCATGTCATGAAGAGCAATTTTCGCGCCTGGAAAAATTCCTTTAAACCTCATTAAATTTTTCACAAGACAGTAATGGTTTGGTGTAAAATAAAGGCAGATTATAAGTTGGAGGGAATTATGAAGAATATAGTTGACCGGGAAGTGAGATGGAAAGAGCTGCTGCCTTTGGCCCTGATTATCGGGGTTGTGCCGCTTTTGTTCCGTTTGCACCTTCACCGATATACACCAGATGAAACAGCCTTTTATAACGGAGGAGGATTTAATGACTTGTATTCCTTGATTAAGGCGAAGGCGTTGATTTTCTTTGTCTTAATTGCCATTGGAATCTTTCTCTATCAGGTGGCGAAGAAGCGCATTCATCTGGAGAAGAGCAGCTACACTGTTTTTGCGGGGATTTATGGCGTGACAATTCTTTTTTCAGCGCTTTTAAGTCCTTATGATGTTGCATTCGGCGGATTGACGGATCGATTTGAAGGGGCATGGGTGTTGTTGTCGTATCTCGCCATCTTCTTTCTATGTATTCACTATGGCAGACAAAGACAAGCAGTCAATCTTTTAACCCATACTTTGATGGCCTCGGCCATTGTAATGGGGATGATCGGATTTCTTCAATATGTCGGTTACGACCCTTATACGGAAGGGTTCCTTCGTTTCTTTGCTTTCCCGCAAGCGGTATGGGATACCGTAGGCGAAACAGTGAAAACGTCATTCTACTCTGGGGTTGTCGGCAGCCTCTATAACCCGAATTTTATGGGCAGTTACGCCGCCATGGCGAGCCTGCTTTCCTTGGGTTATTTTATGGAAGCCGTCGGTTGGAAGAAACAGCGAATCTTTTATCTGGTTGTTAATCTGGTCAGCTTTTCAGCCCTGGTCGGTTCCCGATCTTCAGCCGGTTTGGTCGGCTTTGCCGCCGGTCTGATTATTATGGTGCTTTTGATGCCGGAAGCCATGAAGAAAAACAAAAAACAGCTTGCAGCACTGGTCGTTGCCTGGGCTGGCATGGTCGTTGTAATGAGCATGGTGTACGCGAACATGTGGGACGGAAACCGTCTGATTCAGCAGGATTACCTGACTCTTGCGGTGTATTTCCTCTTCTTTATAGCGGCAACAGTCCTTTACCGGGTGATCTTTAACAGAAGAGAGAAGAACAAGGTTTTGCTGGGCATTACCATTGTCTATGCGGGCTTGGTTCTTGTGGGTGCCGCCCTTATTTACAGTCCTTTGCAAGATGCTACCTATCAGCTCTATTATGGAGAAACCCAAGAGGAAAGACGAGCGGAACGAAACAGTGAAAGAGAAAAACTGCAAGATGTTGTGATTACCACGGAACAAATTCAAATTACTGAAGCCGACGGCGACTACATTGCCTTTGAGATCAAAGAGAATCGCGTTATGGCGCTTGATGCCGAAGGCAACAACCTAGGCTTTGACAATACCAGCCCAGGCCATTATCAAGTGGAGGCTGAAGGCTACCAAGACTATGAACTCGTGTTGACCAAGATCAAGGAAGTAGAGGATCAGATCTTCGCCACCATACCGAAATTTGATATTTGGGTTCTTATTGATAAAGAGGGACTTTCCTACAAAGGAAGAAACCACGAACCGGTTCAGATTGACAGCCCGGCGCGTTTCGGATTTGAAGGCAGGGAAGCCCTGTTTACCTATCGGGGATATATCTGGTCAAGAACCATACCGCTGCTTGCGGATCATGTTCTTTTGGGAGCGGGACCCGACAGTTTTGTATTTGAATTTCCGCAGTATGAGCATATTACCAAGTGGAATATCAGGCAGCCGACTTACCTCTTGTACGATAAGCCCCATAACTGGTATTTGCAGATGGGCGTGAATACGGGAGTAGTTTCACTCTTGGCCGTATTGGCCATGGGAATTTTGCTTCTCTTCCAATCCATTAAGAAATTTTTGTTGGGCAACAAGGAAGACATTGTAACCATTACCTTGGTAGCCATGGTCTTCGCCTATGCCGCAGCAGGAATCTTCAATGACAGCGTAATTTCCGTAGCGCCGATCTTCTGGATGGTTTTTGGTCTTGCTGTTGGTGCGGTAAATGGATTAAAGCAGCCGAAAAAGGCGCAAGTCAAAACTGCAAATAAAAAAATAAAAAAAGAAACACATAAAGGAACAAACAAGAAACATAAATAAGAACAAAACCGCTCCGGCCGGAATTCCTTCGACCGGAGCTTGACTTTGTTCGTCATGGTACAATAAGAGCAAAGAAAAGAGTAGGAGAAAACCATGAACGGAATTTTAGTGACCGGCGGCGCCGGTTTTATTGGTTCGCACTTTATCAGAACCATGATCCAGACAACAAAAGACACCGTCATCAACCTCGACGCCCTCACCTATGCGGGCAACCGAGAAAACAACAAGGCTGTGGAAAATAAAGAGAATTATATCTTCGTAAAAGGGGATATTAATAATAGAGCACTATTAAAGGAACTCTTCGAGACCTATGGGATTACGAGAGTAGTCAACTTTGCAGCCGAGTCCCATGTTGACAGAAGCATTGAAGACCCCGGCGTATTTTTATCCACGAATATACTGGGGACCCAAGCCCTGATGGACGCGGCAAGGGAAGCCTGGGGAAACAGAGAGGGCACAAGATTTTTGCAGATCTCCACGGACGAGGTCTACGGTTCATTGGGAAGAACCGGCAAGTTCACTGAAGAATCAAAGATTCAGCCCAACAGCCCCTACTCGGCCAGCAAGGCGGCTGCGGATCTGTTAGCCCTTTCTTATTACAAGACCTATGGTTTCCCCGTACTCGTTACCCGATGCGGCAACAATTACGGCACCCATCAATATCCTGAAAAACTCATCCCATTAATGGTGAAGCGAGCCATGGAAAACAATCCGCTGCCGGTTTACGGGGACGGATTTCAAATTCGGGATTGGATTCATGTGGTTGACCATTGCAATGCCGTAAAGCTGGTTCTTGATAAGGGAACTCCTGGTCAGGTCTATAACATTGGCGGGGACAATGAAGTCACGAATATGGAGATTGTGGAGACAATTCTAAAGGTAACGAAGAAACCAAAGAACCTAATTACGCATGTACAGGACCGCTTGGGCCATGACCGCAGATACGCGGTGGACCACACCAAGCTGACACAAGAACTCCATTGGGAACCGACAGCGAACTTCAAGGTCGAATTGGAGACGGTCATTCGGTGGTATATGCAGCAATACAAAGAAGAGAAATAGAAGGGAGGATGGAAAATGGGAAAGAGAGATACCAGTGGGTTTAATACCATACAGCTCTTGGGTGATGCCACCTTGACAATTCTCGGCATTGTCATTGCCTTTCATCTTCGCTATGAAATCATTCAGGCACGAAACTGGGAACCCTTTATCGAAATTTGGTGGGTTCTATTTATAGGAGCCATTGCGCTCTTTTATTTCTTCCAGTCGTACCGCTGCGGAGAGAAGCGGGTATCCGACAGTGTTTTTGCCGCGATATCCGCGTTGCTGGTTTTGAACTTCTTTACCATGGCAATTACCTATTTCACCCGTGGGTTTGCCTACCCGCGTTCAATTGTTGCCATTAGTTTTCTGACGCAATCGGGACTCTTGATTATTTGGAAGAATATCCTTTACCGGGTGTACCTGATGATGTTCCCCGGCAAGACCATTCTGGTTTTTGGCACCCAAGAGGAAAACGAGCGAATCTTCTTTAAGCTCTTGTCCGGCAACAAGGAATACGATAAGAAGATCTTTGCGGAGAATTACAACCAAGAGGTCAAGGAACTCTTGTTGGAAGCGGATGAAGTTGTTGTCCCCATGGACTTTCAAATGAAAGACGAGATCATCAAAGTTTGTTTTGAGAGTAAAGTGCAACTTTCCATTCGCCCGACCTTGCATGAGGTTTCCATGTTTGCCACGGAACTGGGGCAGATAGATGATATTCCGATTCTAACCATCAAGCCCTTGGGGCTGAACCAAGTGCAGCGGATGCTCAAGCGAAGCTTTGACATTATAACTTCAGTTATTAGCATCATCGTTCTATCTCCCATATATGCAGCGGTGGTCCTGGCCATTGCTTTGGAAGATGGATTCCCGGTGATTTACAGGCAGGAACGCCTGACCCTGGACAATAAGGTCTTTCATGTGATGAAATTCAGAACCATGATCAAGAATGCCGAGAAGGATAGTGGCCCGGTACTGGCCATGGGTGCGGATACAAGGATCACCAAGGTGGGCAGAATCCTTCGAGCTACACGCCTGGATGAGTTCCCTCAGCTGATTAATGTGTTAAAGGGCGAGATGAGCATGGTGGGTCCACGACCGGAGCGAGCCTTCTTCGTGGAGGAATTTAGCAAGGAGTTGCCGGAGTTTCAATACAGAACCAAAGTGAAGGCGGGCATAACTGGGTTGGGCCAAATCCTAGGCAAGTACACCACCACTCCGCGGGACAAGCTGACCTTTGATATGATTTATATCAGGAACTATTCCTTCCTGTTTGACATCAAGATCTGTTTTCAAACCGTACAGATCCTCTTCTCAAAAACCGCCGCAAAGGGATTTACCCATGCGGACACCTTTGAGGCAGTCAGGCAAAACGAGGAATACAAGGTGGAAGAGGGCGAAGGATACTTTGTTGTAAACAAATAAATAAAAAAACATGGTTTAAGAGCGATTCGTTTCCGAATCGCTCTTTTTCGTAAGAAAATTGAAATTTTGCCATAAAATGGTTACGATATTATTGGATCTAAAAATTCAATTTTATGGAGGAACTATTATGAGCTACAATGATGTTTATGCGGTTTACCCGTCATACAATGACGGCGTGGGGAATGGAATTATGGTTGTCTCCAAGGACGGCAAAAAATGGTATAGAATTTGTCTTACGACTTTCAAACACCATTGGGCGGAAGCCTATGGAACAGATTTTCAGAAAGCGATCATGCAGTCAGAAGAAGTAAATGGAAAGAAAAGAAATCATGTATTGCTGTTTAGCAATGAGTGCTGCGTTATTCCTGGTAAGGTGCGTAAGCCACGGATCAAAGACGATGGTGCGTATGGATACATTGTTGATGAGGCGATAAAGAAAGTGGAGGAAGTTGGATCTGGGACTAAGATTACATTCATAAATGACGATACAATCATTTTAGAGAATAAGATAAGTACCATAAATAAATATCGTCGACGAACAAAGAACTTAAGGAAAGACAATATGATACAAAAAGGAGAAAATGGAAATATTGATAGGGTTATTATTTATAAGTAAGGAAGATTACGAGTAACGGTTTTTCGTTGCTCGTATTTCTTTTATTCGGAATTCGCAAAACGATAACAATAAGCGTACTCTGTACTCATCTGGATAATATATGAGAGGCGCCTCTCCATGAAGGGATACTCATGGAGATTACCGAGTACAAGCCTTTGATTATTTATGAGGCGAAAAAGATCTATGGAAGGGTGGATGAGGACATGATTCAAGAAGGCTATCTTGTTTTCTTGGAAGCGGAAAAGAAATTTGACAAAGGAAGAGGTGTGCCATTCAATGCTTACCTTGCCCAACGGCTTAGGTTCCATTTTCTCGAACAGGCAAGAAAAAAGAAACCCGCCATTTCTCTGCAAACAAAAGTGGGAACGGAGGACAGCACCTTGGAACTGTTTATACCAGCGGAAGAGAACACGGAGGAAGAAGTGCTGGAAAGGCAAACGGAGGCCTGCATTCGACAGGCCTTGCAGGCACTGAGTCCGCAGCAGAGAATCGTTGTAAAGGAGGTGTTCTTCCATAACAAGAAGCTGCCGCAGATTGCAGCTGAGTTAAATGTCAGTTATGAAACGGTGAAGACCCACAAGAAGCGGGCTATGAGAAGATTGCGAGATTTGCTGAGAAGTGATATTGGGCAGTAAATGCATCTTTGATTCTGGGTATCAATACAGCGTAAGGAAAAGAAAAAGACAAGAAAGGAGGAAGTATGAAACTTTTGGTTACAGGGGTTTACCCCTATACGGAGGAAAACTTTCAAAGAATGAGAGACATGGGATACGATGTTGTATTTATGGAATCGGAAAAAGACCCTGTTCCAGCAGGGGCGAAATCAGTTGAAGCCATCGTATGCAATGATCTTTTTTCCTATCATTCCTTGGATGAGTTTCCTGATCTCAAGTATGTACAAGTCACCAGCGCGGGACTCGACCGGGTACCGGTGCGGGAAATCAACTACCGACTGATTGTTTTAAAGAATGCCAGAGGAGTGTATAGCATTCCCATTGCAGAATGGGTAGTACTGAAGGTTCTCGAGATCGTGAAAGATTCCAAGCACTTCTATGAAGCCCAAACCGAGCATAAATGGCTCAAGAGCCGAAATCTGACGGAGTTGCCGGGACAAAAGGCGGTGATTATCGGATTTGGGCATATTGGCAAGGAGATTGCCAAACGGCTGCAGGCCTTTGGTGTTAAGATTGTGGCCATTAATACCAAACCGAGGGAGCATCCGGAAGCCGATGACTGCTTCGGTATCTGCGACCTGTGCGAGATCTTGCCAGACTGCGACATTGTCATCAGCACCTTGCCGCTGAAGGAAGAGACCCGGCACTTGATTGGTGAAAAGGAATTCGGACTGATGAAAGATGGCAGCATCTTCGTCAATGTGTCTCGAGGCGCGATTGTGGACGAACAAGCCTTGATCAATGCGGTAGCAAATCACAAATTCCGAGGTGTTGCCTTGGACGTTTTCGAAGAGGAGCCATTGAAACCCGAGCATCCTTTTTGGCGTTTGGAGAATGTGATTATCACGCCGCATAATTGCTATGTGTCAGACAAAATAAAAGAACGCATGATTTGCATTATTATGAAAAACTTAGAAAGTTATCAAGAATAGGATATGTATCCCCTGATAGCTACGAGATTGTAAGAAATCGTAAAACAACCTCGTAAATACCAGGGGATTTTCTTATGAAAGAGTTTAGTAGAACTTAAAAATCATAAATTTCATGTATAATAATTGACAAATCCTGCTATAATTTATAGAATAAACATTGGAAGTTACAAAAAAACAACTTTTTTGACAGATAAGTAAGGCGTAAAAATTGGAGAGAAGATGGCTAGGTTTTTTGTGCTGTCTTTTTGTAGTGGGAAGGAAGAAAGAATGATGAATAGAAGGATTTATCTTGCATCGCCCCATATGAGTGAAGAAGGCTATGAGCAGGAATATGTTAAAGAAGCATTTGATACGAATTGGATTGCTCCGCTTGGGAAAAACGTGGATGAATTCGAAAGAGAGTTAGCCAAGTACGTTGGCATTGGACACGCAGCAGCGTTGTCTGCAGGAACGGCAGCGATTCATCTTGCTTTAAAAGCCGCAAATGTAGGCGAAGGTGACATCGTGTTCTGTCAAGACCTTACCTTTTCAGCAACAGCAAATCCAATTATTTATCAAAAGGCAATTCCGGTATTCATCGATAGTGATGAAGAAACTTGGAATATGGATCCCAAAGCTTTGGAAGAAGCCTTTAATAAATATCCTGAAGTGAAAGCCGTTTTGGTTGTGCACCTCTATGGTCTTTCAGCGGATATGGATAAGATTACAGAAATCTGTAAAAAGTATAATGTAGCGTTAATTGAAGATGCGGCGGAGAGTTTGGGAACTACATATAAAGGGCAAGCAACAGGCACATTTGGAGAGTATGGGATATTTTCCTTTAACGGAAATAAAATCATCACCACTTCGGGTGGCGGTATGTTGGTTTCCAATGATGAAGAACGAATCAAAAAAGCGAGATTCTGGGCAACACAAGCGAGGGATCAAGCAAGACACTACCAGCATAGCGAGTTAGGATTCAACTACAGAATGAGCAATGTGGTTGCCGGTGTTGGACGAGGACAATTAAAGGTGCTTGATCAACGCGTAGCGAAAAAGAAAAAAATCTTCGAGTTCTACAAGCAAGAGTTGGAACAGCTTGAAGGTGTGAAAATGATGCCAGTGAATGACTGGAATGAACCAAACTTCTGGCTGAGTTGTTTAACACTTGAAGGCAAAGTCAAACCAATCGATGTTATGGAAGCCTTGGAAAAAGAAAACATCGAATCAAGACCGATATGGAAGCCCATGCACATGCAACCATTCTTTGAGCAATATGATTTCGTTGGAGAAGGAATTTCACAGAAACTGTTTGAGAATGGTGTTTGCCTGCCTAGTGATACGAAGATGACTGAAGAAGATTTAGTGAGAATTGTAAAGATTATAAAAGAATTGTGGTGATAATGGATGCAAAGGAAAAAGGGAATATACGAACGATTCTTTAAGAGACCGATGGATTTCATCCTTTCTTTATTCGCGAGCATCGTTTTAAGTCCAATAATAATTATTGTTGCAATTCTTGTGAGAATAAAGCTCGGTAGTCCGATCATCTTCAAACAGAAAAGACCTGGATTGAATGAAAAGATCTTTACTTTGTACAAATTTAGAACGATGACTGACGAAAGAGATGAGAATGATGAATTACTTCCGGATAGTATAAGAATAACAAGTTTTGGCATGTTTTTAAGAAGTACAAGCTTGGATGAACTTCCTGAATTATTCAATATTTTCAAAGGTGATATGAGTATTGTTGGTCCAAGACCTTTATTGATTGAATATTTACCACATTATACAAAAAATGAGAAGACACGACATACTGTAAGACCTGGATTAACAGGCTTAGCGCAAATAAATGGAAGAAATTATATAGTGTGGGAAAAGCGTCTTTCACTAGATGTGAAATATGTAAATATGTTAACAGTCAGAAGTGATTTTGTAATTATCATTAATACGTTTCATACGGTGTTACATAAGAAAAATGTTGCCGAAAACACAGATGAAGTCGAAGGGAATTTAGCTGATATTAGGAATCATAATTAAGAGAAAAGATTGAATTATAATCTAGGAGATTAATTTGATTTAAAGTTTAGTTGGGAGATTTTGTAATGTTCATAGTTATTTCAATTGAAGAAAGTAATAGATGGGATGATATTGTTAAGCAGTTTGAGAATTATGATGTTTATTACTTATCAGGTTATGTAAAAGCGTTTCAACTCCATGGTGATGGAGAACCTTTATTAATATATTTCAAGAATGATGATATTCGAGCTATTAACGTTGTAATGAAAAGAGACGTTGGTGCAGATGAAAATTTAATTGGTAAGATGACGAGGGATATGATATTTGATTTATCAACTCCATATGGTTATGGTGGTCTGATAGTTGAAGGGAATATTACAGCTGAGAATTTAAATGAGTTAAATTTTGAATACACACAATATTGCAAAACGAACAATATAGTTAGTGAGTTTGTAAGATTTCATCCAATTATTAAGAATTCGAAGTGTGCTGAATTGATTTATCATACAAGTACATTGGGTAAAACCATTGCAATTGAGTTGAAAAACAAGGATCAAATTTGGAGTGATTTAACCAGTAAAACCAGAAATATGGTTAGGAAAGCTCAAAAAAATGGTGTTAAGGTTTTTTTGGGAAAAGGACAATCATTAATTGATGAGTTCATACCATTGTATAATGCTACAATGGATAGAGATAATGCAACAAGCTATTATTATTTTAATAAAGAATTTTATTCTTGTATACGGGATGATTTAAAACAAAACTCATTATTTTTTTATGCAGTATATGAAGGAAAAATAATTGCTATGGCTATTATATTACATGCAAATAGACAAATGCATTATCATCTTTCTGCATTGGATAAAAAATATCAGAAATTGGCATCCATGAATTTGCTGTTATATGAGGCCGCTGTATGGGGGTATGAAAATGGACATGAAAAATTTCATTTGGGAGGAGGCCTTGGTAGCAAAGAAGATGGATTGTTCAAATTCAAAAATGGTTTTAATCGAAAATCGGATTATGATTTTTGCATTGGGAATAAAATATTTATTGAGGCTGCTTACTCTGAGTTGTTGAGTATTAGAGAAAAGGAAGAATCATTTAAATCAAAAACTAACTTTTTCCCAGCTTATAGAAGCTAGAAAAGATAAATCCAAATAAGAGCTACAAGGAGAATCATATTGGAAGTAATATATAAAACATTATTTTATATAAGTGCATTCATAATTTTTTGGGCTATGATAGGATATTCAATGTCACTTAAAATAATTGAAAAGCTATATAAAAATAGAGAACTTGTAAAAGACTATAATCTAAAACCATCTGTTACTGTAATGGTTGTAGCGCATAATGAAGATAAAGTAATTGAAGATAAATTGAATAATATAATTGATTTGAAATATCCTAAGGACAGAATTGAATTTCTTATTGTTTCTGATAATAGTACAGATAGTACAAATATGATCGTTAAAAATTTTGCGTTAGATCACCAGAGTTTGAAAATTCGACTTTTTGAAGTTAATGAGCGAAAAGGTAAAACAAATGCACAAAATGAGGCTCAAAAACAAGTTGATACTGAATTTTTGGTTATGACTGATGCGAACTCAATGCTTGATGCGAACTCAATAATAGAACTTATGGCAACATTTACGAGCCCTCAAATTTCTTATGTTTCAGGAAGATTAGCAATTAGCAATTCTGATTGTGCAGCTACGAGTTCGGCAGAATCAAATTATTGGGAAAAAGATCTCACAATACGTGAAATTGAAAGTAAAATTCAGACAATAACTGCAGGAAACGGCGCATTATATGCATGTAGAAATGATGACTACTTTGATATTGAACCTATACGTTGTCATGATTCAGAAATGCCGTTACAGTTTTCCTTGAAGAAAAAACGTGCAATATGTAATCATGATGCAATAGCATATGAAAAAGCTGGAGAGTTAATGGAAGATGAGTTTAATAGAAAAATTAGAATGAATCGTGAAATACTAAGGCTTATTTTGCCAGATATACGAATACTCAACATTTTTAAATATAAATGGTTTTCATACTTTTATTTCGGACATCGAACATGCCGTTATTTATTATGGAGCAGTCATTTTTTTGTTTTTATATGTAGCTTCGTATTATTCCCAGATTCAGTATTCTATAGATGCGCACTACTATTTCAGGGACTATTTTTTTTAACAGCATATATGTGGAAAAAACGATGGATTCGAGGGAATTTGTTTAAAATGATTTATTATTATACAATAACTATTTTTTCTCAATGGGTTGGTGTTTATAATATATTATCTGGTAATGCAAAATCGTTTTGGGAAAAAGCAGAAAGTACCAGATGATATTGTTAAGTGAGGAGGATGAAAATGACTGAAAATGATTTTGGACAAATCCGCCAAGATAACTTCTATGCAGTTCGAAGATTAATTCAAAAGTTTGTAGCTAAAGTGTTACCACGAGAAATATTGACGAAGTTCTATTATTGGGTTGTTCTGAGGAAAAGAGTTGATTTGAATTCACCTCGAACTTTTAATGAGAAAATTCAATGGTACAAGTTGTACTTTTGTCCTTATAACAACCTGGCTGTTCAATGTTCTGATAAATATGCGGTGCGCGAATATCTAATTCAAAATGATTGCAAAGAATGTTTAAATCCAATTTTAGGTGTTTGGGATAGTACTGATGAAGTGAGATGGGACGAGCTTCCTAATAAATTTGCATTAAAATGTAATCATGGGTGTGGATATAATATTATATGTCGTGATAAGAATCACTTTGATATTTCAAGAGCAGAACACTTGCTTGAAAAATGGATGAAAGATGATTTTGGATTATATAATATTGAACCTCATTATGACAAAATTTCAAGGAAGATTATTTGTGAAGAATTTATTGAGACTGCTAACGGAGATATGCCTATAGATTATAAAGTATATTGTTTTGATGGCAAACCAAAATTAATACTGGTTTGTACTGAGCGTGAAGAAAATCTAAGATTGTCTTTTTTTGATACTGAATGGAATGTTGTAAACATTGGTGAAATGGAACCTGATTATCAATTAAAGAAACCACAGTTACTATCTGAAGCGTTAGAAATATGTGAGAAATTGTCAAAAAGCTTTCCGTTTGTAAGAGTTGATTTGTATGATTGCGAGAACCGTATTATCTTTGGAGAATTATCTTTTACACCCGCAGCGGGTATGGCCAATTATTATAATGAAGATGGTGACATGTATGTAGGAAATTTATTTAATTTGCCATTGTAGGTTAGAAATCATTTATGAGTATATATAGTGTCTACTGAATAATTCTCATTTTTTATTGTGGGACTATCGCCAATGAAAATTTACGCTCAAATAATAAATTCCAAATAAAGTATATGAAAAAGCGTGAGTGAATTTTAAATAAATTCATCACAAATATTGACAATGCAATAGCAGTCATTGTGGTTTCTTTCAGCTTTGTTTTTACCAACCCTAGGCTATAAGATCTTTTAGCTAAACTGAATGCTCTTTCAACCTCAATACGGTCTACATTATCCTGATATTCAATCTTTTTATCATATTCATTGTTTTTTGATGGTCGTCCTAATTTGGGACCCGATAAACGAATGCCTTTTAATTTGCAATAGCTACGATTACCTCTGGTTCTATAAATTTGATCTCCCAAAACTCGTTTTGGATAATGCCCAGTGCGTTCCTTATATCGTTCAATAGCATTTTGAAGGATCGTACTTTCGTTATAGGCGTTAAAGGAAAGTTCTTCGATTCTCTCGTAACCATGTTCATCTATACTAAGATCAAACTTAGCACCAAATTCAACGGGATTCTTTGCTTTACCCCTGACGATTGGCCTTAAATAGGGTTGACCTATACTAACAATCCGATTTTTAACTGAATGTGTTTTTTCCTCATACATGTAGTTTTGCTGTTCATATAATGTGGTGATCGTTTCGAGAAATTTGATTTCCTTTTCAGTTGGTGCATACCCTTGCATCATGAAGTTACTTAAATAGCCAAGATTGCGTTTTACATAACCTAGCTGTTTGCGAATGATTTTCCTAATTTTCTTCTTGCCTGGTTTTTTGGATTTTGCAAGAGCAAGGTAATTCTTTCTAGCTTCTTTTCGATACATTCTAGGCGCTGAAAGTGAATAGTCACTGCAGAAACGATCGATGATTTTTTCTAGCTTTTCTCTTCCTTCATTGAGCAACGAATAGTCTTGCGGATAACGTATGTTGGAAGGAACGCAGGTCGCATCTAAGATTAAAGTACCTTTGTTTGTGCTATTTTTGGTGTTGCTTGGGTTGTCCGAAGAACCACTAGAACCCGGTTTGAAATCATCATCATCTTTTTTATCATGATTCGCCATTTCCAAAAGATATTCATTGACCTCCATCAACATATCAGCACTGATTCGCTTTCTAAATGCAACCAGTGTGCTAGATTCAAAAGGTGCAGCTTCCTGATAACCAGGAAGTCCTATGAAATACTGATAATACGGATTCTCTGTAAGTTGTTCAACCAGTTCTTTGTCAGAAAATCCATACTTTGTTTGTATAATTAATGAGCCTAAAGCCATTCGTAAAGGCTTAGCTACATTTCCAATATTACTGGGAAATAATAAGGCATATCTTTCCTCAAATTGTTCCCACGGAACCAAATTCGCTATTTTTACCCAACGGTTTTGAGGATTCATTTTAAGTCCTAGCGGCTGATTGAAATCAAGAAAAGTAGGTTGTGATTGATCAGTGGCTTTATACATGGTTTTGGGCTCCTTTTTGAGGAAATACTATAGATAAGTGCAAGGAAAATGATTCTAATTGCGAAATACCCTTGCATTTATTATATCAAACATGCGGCTGAAAGTCAGTGAAATCAATGCTTTAAAGGTTAATCAGCAAACACTATATAGATTGTTTTTATGCTCATGAATAAATATTGATTAGGAGTTGTGAATGTTGAATATTGAAGTTCTTTTATCATGTATGAATGAAAGTCGCATAGAAGAATTTTGCAAGGTTAGAGGAATTAAATCTGATGCTGTTATTGTTAATCAATGCGGGAATGACTATTATGATGAGTTTATTGTAAATGGAAATAAAATAAAAACAATATCGTCAAGTAGTATAGGGCTGTCAAAAAGCAGGAATATTGCTTTAGAAAATGCAACCGGAGATATATGCATCTTATGTGATGATGATGTAGAGTATGTTGAAAACTATGTTGAAGTTATCACTGGAGCTTTTCAGGAAATAAGTGATGCAGATGTAATTGTATTTAATATAAATCGGATCAACTTACATGAACCGACAGATAGTATTCATAAGATTAGAATTGCACCCAAATATAAGGCTTATGGATCTGTAAGGATTGCATTTAAGCGAAACTCAATTCGTGAAAGTAAATTAGGGTTTGATGAGAATTTTGGCGCAGGTAGTATTTACTCATCGGGTGAAGATTCTATTTTTTTATGGGAATTACGAAAGAGAGGATTAAAGGTTTATGAATATCCAGCAACTATTGCAACTGTGGATTTTTCGGATTCTTCATGGTTTCGAGGGTATAATGAAAAGTTTTTTTACGATAAAGGGGCGATGTTAGCTGCTGCTTTTCCGAAATCAAAATATATCTTAGTGTTATATTTTTTGTTGAGGTTGAAGAAGCACGTTAAGCTTTCAAGTTCAATTATCTTATCGAGTTTGTTAAAGGGTGTGAAAAGTTATAATTTGCTAAAACCTTATAACGACTAAACCATTAGGATATGATTTAATGAGTGAGAGGTTACTAATTTATGATTATTTATCCAAAGGTGAGTATTATTATCCCAACTTATAAAAACAATGGATCTTTGATTTTTGCAATTGAATCAGTACGTAATCAAGAATATGAAAATTCAGAAATAATTGTTGTTGATGATAACGAACCAAACACATTGCACAGAAGAAAAACTGAAAAAATGATGGAAAGATATGCACTTATGCATAATGTTTGTTACATAAAACATGAAAAAAATTTAAATGGATCAGCTGCACGTAACACCGGATTTCGGAGTGCAACTGGGAAATATATTTGTTTGCTTGATGATGATGATATTTTTTTACCAATGAAAATCCATCTTCAAGTTGAATTTCTAGAGAAGAATGAATGCTTTCAAGCTGTTTATTGTTGGAGATATCAGCATGGTATTTTAGTGACATCTGATAGAGAAGGTGATTTAACTGAAGATTTGTTGTCGTTAACATTTACACCATTTACGAGTTCCTTAATGCTAAGGTATGAATCATATAAAAATATAAATGGGTTCAATGAGTCTTACAAACGACATCAAGATTATGAATTCATGTTACGTTTCTTTGAAAAATATAGAATTGGTGTTGTGGGAAAACCCTTAATAGAAATAAAAGGAAATGAAGTCAATAATTCGTTAATCGGTAAGGAACTTGAAAATTTAAAAAAACAATTTTTGTTGGAATTCGATAACCAAATTGTGCTAATAGACAAAAAAAAACGCGGTTTTAAGAATCGTGTCTATGCGAAACATTTTTCAACTGTGTTTTGGAGTTATTGCAGACAGGGTCAATATCTAGAAGCTTTTGGTATCCTTTTTCAATATTCAAGAGAGTGTGGTTTCATTTTTTTGAAATATATTTTTGACTATTTCATTGAATATTTAAAAGTTAGAAGGTTGATGGATGAAAAAAAACAATAATTGGGGGAAAAAAACTAATATTGAAATAGTAGTGTATTTCTGGATAGTGATGTGGGGTATTAATTTATTCGGGCTTGGTACAAGAATTGTTTTTTTTGGTGGTATATTGCTAATATTATACATGGATTTGAAGAATAAGAAACTTCCACAGTCGTATTTTGTAACTTTAATTCAAGTGATTTCTTTTGGATTGGTTTATTCACTTTTTTTAAATTATTATGGGGAATATAATTTTTTTCGAGGTTATAGAGAGTTCTTACTTCCACCGCTTTTGTTTGCTATAGGGTTTAGAATTATATATGAGGTAACAGACATTGAAGAGTCGTATAAACGATTCCAGAATATAATTGTTTTATTGGCAATTAGTTTGTTTTTATATTCAAGCGTTAATTTGGCAGTTCATTTAATTAAATTTGGGGAAATAACATATTACGAGAGATATGTTTATGATATTTGGACGAGCTCAAGAACTGCAGCAACAACTCAAGGGAGTAGATTTATATTAATAAGCGCAATGTTACCAATAGGAGCATTTGTTAAAAGGGAGATGAAGATAAAAACAAGAGTCATTGTTATTATTTTTGCCGTAATTTCAATAATTGAAACTTTGATTATGTCTAATAGAACTTTATTAATAATACTGTTCATTAATATCGTTTTATGCGCTTTTATGTATTTGCTTTGGAATAAATCTAATGGGAAGGTATATTTAAGATTTCTGTTTGCAATGACTATCATTATAGTTTTTGGTCTGTTCCTCTATACTCAGAATGTATTTAATATACGAAATTTGTATGAAAATAGCAACTTTTATTTAAGAATGCAGCTACTAGATAAAAACATTTCGCATAATGCGCGATTTGATGCATGGGAAAAGACAATTGTTGGTTTAGCTGATTTTCCTTTTGGGGGTTCAAGAGCAAATATTGATTTATCGGCACCACATAATTTGTGGTTAGATGTTGCATATGTTACAGGTATAGTACCATTTACGATGCTAATATTTATAACAATTAAATATATTCACAGCATTATTGTTGTCTTTAGACTGACTTACCAACATAGAGGATTCAAATTGTTTGTTTTCTCGATATCAATATCGGTATTGTTAAATTGTATGGTTGAACCAATTTTGGGAGGCCATTATATCCTTTTTATGATATTTATACTGCAATTTGGTTTGATACAAGGTTTAATAAATAAAATGAATAGAATTAGTAATTCAAGTTGAACTGAGGTAATGGATGAAGATAGCCAATATTTATAATGATCGCATGATAAATAAGAAAATGTTTTCGAATGCAAGTTGGCTTGTTGCTGAGAGAGTTTATCAAATGGCAATTAATTTGATTTTAACGATGTTAACAGCAAGATATTTAGGTCCAAGTAATTATGGACTACTTAATTATACGGCTTCTTTTATAGCCTTTTTTATACCAATTAGTACTTTAGGATTGGAAGGAGTTTTTGTTAAGGAATTAATAACTCATCCTAATAATGAAGGGATGATAATTGGTAGCGGATTAGTTATGCGTATTGCATCAAGTTTTATTTCGATGGTGTTCATTATAAGTATAATTACTATTATTAATCCACATGATAAATTAATTCTGATACTTGCGGCAGCACAGTCGTTAGCATTATTGTTTCGATCTTTTGAGCTGATTGAGTTTTGGTATCAGTCGAAACTGAAGTCGAAAATATCATCGATTATGAAAGCGTCAGCATACACAATAACTGCTTTATACAAACTTATGATACTGCTCATGAATAAGAATGTTGTGTGGTTTGCGTTTTCCATTACTATTGAATTGGCAATTATTTCTTTATTCAGCATTATCTCTTATCATAAATATAGTGGGGGGAAGCTATCGTTTTCATTAATCGAAGCAAAAAACTTGTTAAAACAAAGTTATCACTTTATCTTTTCAGGTTTATTGGTTGCGATATACGCTCAAATTGACAGAGTGATGATTGGAAAGATGTTAGGACGAGAGCAAGTCGGTTATTATGCAGTTGCGATAGTTATATGCGGATTATGGACGTTTATCCCTCAAGCTTTAATAAACTCTTCAAGACCACTTATTATGGAATTGAGCAATCAAAATACTAATGAGTATATTAAAAGACTGAAGCAACTATATTCAGTAATTATATGGGGAGGAATTGGATTTGCTTCGTTTATTACAATATTTGCCAAATGGATTGTACTGATTTTATACGGGAAAGAGTATTTGGCAGCAGTATTTGTTTTGAGGATTGCAGTATGGTATACAATTTTTTCATCACTTGGTGTAGCTAGAGGAATCTGGATTGTATGTGAAAAGAAAAATCGATATGTAAAGAAATATTTGTTTTGGGGTACGATTTTCAATATTATTCTCAATTGGATTCTAATTCCCACGATGGGCATTCAGGGTGCAGCTTTTGCCACATTAATGACTCAATTAATTACTACAATAGTAGCTCCGCTTTTTTATAAAGAGACCAGAATACATACTTTCTATATTTTTGATTCCATAAATCCAAAAAATATTGTTTTTCGTAATGATTCATAAAGTTAATTCGACAATAAGGAGTTTATTAAGTGCGTAAAAGAAGAGTGAGTAATACATTATTTGAGGATATCTATTGTAAATATCTGTTGTTAAAAAGAGAAATTAGATATTTCTTATTCAAGCATATTGATGAAAAGTTTTATCCCAGTATATTGAAATATATGTATAAAAAAGCGACTGGACATAAATTGAATATGAATAATCCGCAAACGTATAACGAAAAAATGCAATGGACAAAACTACATGATAATTCGCTTATCAAAGCAGACTTAACGGATAAGTATAAAGTTCGTGGATGGATAAAGGATAATATCGGCGAAAAGTATTTGGTACCTTTATTGGGGGTTTGGGATAATTTTGAGCAGATAGATTTCGATAATTTACCCGATAAGTTTGTATTAAAAGCTACACACGGATCTGGTTGGAATTATATTGTTCTAGACAAAGCTACTTTTGACCGAAGAGAAGCGAAGAGGAATTTCGATAAATGGTTAAAAACTAATTATGCATATTATTCATTAGAGATGCATTATAAATTAATAACACCGAAAATTATTGCTGAAAAGTTCATTGAATCATTCCAGTATGACTTAGAAGATTATAAATTTATATGTTTTGATGGTGAAACAAAGTTTTGTTGGATTGATGCTAATCGTTATTCAGACCATAGGCGTAATGTGTATGATATAAATTGGAAATTACAACCATGGCAACAACATTCATATAAAAATACTGATTTACCAATTCAGAAACCAAAAAACTTTGATCTAATGATAGAGCTAACAAATAGATTAGCCAAAGGGTTTTCCCATGTGCGTGTCGATTGGTATAACATTGAGGGGAAAATATATTTTGGAGAGATGACATTCACAAATAGTAGCGGATTTGAGTATATATGGCCACAGCAGTATAATATTATGCTTGGAGATATGTGGGAAATATAAAGATATGATCATAAGCATTTAATTTTTAATAGGCAGAGGTGGAATTAATGAAAATTACAATAGCTGGAACTGGATATGTTGGTTTATCAAATGCGGTATTGCTAGCACAAAATAATGAAGTGATTGCATTGGATATTATTCAAGAAAAAGTAGATATGATCAATGCGAAGAAATCACCGATTATTGATACGGAGATTGAAGATTATTTGACTAATAAGTCGTTGAATCTTGTTGCGACAACGGATAATTATATGGCATTCAAGGATGCAGAATTTGTAATTATCTCAACACCAACGAATTATGATGCTGAAAAGAACTACTTTAACACACGTACTGTTGAAGCGGTAATTGCGAATGTATTATCGATAAATCCCGATGCTGTTATGGTAATTAAATCTACAGTACCGGTTGGATACACAGAGAAAGTGCGTGAAATGTTTGATACAGAGAATATTCTTTTCTCACCTGAATTCTTACGTGAGGGAAAAGCTTTATATGATAACTTGTATCCGTCTCGAATTGTTGTTGGAGAGCAATCGGAGCGAGCTGAAAAGTTTGCTTCTCTTTTAGCAGGTGGAGCGATAAAAGAAGATATCGAAATTCTTTTCACCAATTCTACAGAAGCAGAAGCAATTAAATTGTTTGCAAATACATATTTGGCTATGCGCGTTTCATATTTTAACGAGCTTGATACATATGCGGAAGTGCGAGGTCTTGATACGAAACAAATTGTTGATGGTGTTTGCTTGGATCCGCGTATCGGTAGCCATTACAACAACCCTTCATTTGGCTATGGTGGATATTGCTTGCCAAAAGACACAAAACAATTATTAGCGAATTATGCGGATGTTCCAAATAATATTATGGGTGCAATTGTTGATGCAAACCGAACTCGGAAGGATCATGTTGCAGATATGATTTTAGCTCGCCAACCTAAAATTGTTGGGGTGCATCGTTTAACAATGAAAACAGACTCAGATAACTTCCGTCAGTCATCTATTCAAGGGGTTATGAAAAGAATCAAGGCCAAAGGTATTGAAGTGGTCGTATACGAACCAGCTTTGAAAGAAGATCAGTTCTATAATTCTCGAGTGATTCGTGATCTGGACGAATTCAAATCGATGTCTGATGTGATTGTCTGCAATCGTATGGACAAAGATCTTCAAGATGTGGAAGAGAAAATCTATACAAGAGACTTGTATTGTAGAGACTAGGGGAAATAACGATGAAAAGCCATGCTTGAAGCAAATGATAGATGTCTATGAAGAATACCAAACATCAATTCTAGGGGTACAAGAAGTGGCGCGTGAGAATGTCTGCAAATACGGCATTGTGGATGGCAAGCCGGTATCGGATACTGTGTATACGGTCAAAGGCTTGGTGGAGAAACCAGCAGTTGAAGAGGCTCCTTCGAATGTAGCAATTTTGGGTCGTTACATTATTAATCCGGCAATCTTTGAGATCTTGGAAACAACTGCGCCAGGCAAAGGCGGAGAGATTCAATTAACGGATGCGTTAAAGGAACTGGCTTTGAGAGAGTCCATGTATGCATATATTTTTGAGGGACGACGTTATGATGTGGGAGACAAGCAAGGTTTTATTGAAGCGACGCTCGAGTATGCTTTACAGCGTGACAACATGAAAGAGACATTGCTTGACTATATGGAAGAGACATTAAAGAAACACGGCAGATAGTACAATGCCTGGAGGGGATCTATGGAGATCACCAAGAAAAGGAAGGTCATAATTTTTGTATCGTGGGCACTGGTGCTCTTGTGGATGGGTGTGATTTACAACTTGTCTGCGCAGCCTGCTGTTCAGTCGGCCGCCTTGAGCCGCGGGGTGACGGAAGTGGTTCTTGATGCAGTTGAGAAGGTTGCTCCTTCCACTTCGATGAGTGCGGAGTCTCTTAATCATTTTATTCGCAAGGAGGCGCACTTCTTTGCCTATTTGATCTTGGGCTTGCTGGTGAGCCATGCCTTCTCGCGCAATGGTTTGCATGGGATTGAAAATGCGCGGCATACCCTGATTATTTGCCTGCTGTATGCAGTTTCCGATGAGGCGCATCAGATGCTGGTGCCGGGACGGGGACCTTCTTTGGTGGATGTATCCATCGATGGGCTGGGTGCTTTGGCTGGCTTGATGGTTTGTTATTTAGTACATCTGCCGTTTAAAAGGAAAGTGCATTATGTGGGAATCGACAATTGAAATTTTGATAAATGATGAAGCTGGCTGAATAGCCGGCTTTTTTATATCTAAGAACAAGCTCCAACAAATTTTTGAGTTATCCGGTCAGGGATTGACTGAATATTGTGATACACTTGACACAATATGACATTGCCATAAATGGTGTGTGACATGAAATGGGGGGATATCGATGGTAGAAAAGGTGTTGGAATTATTTCATCAGGAGAATAAGAGAAATCCGTACTCTGATCGCCAGGTGGCTGAATTGGTGGGAACCAATCGGGAAAAAGTCACGGAAATCCGGAAGAAGTATGGGATTTCAAATTCAAGGGATCGTTTGAAACCGATCATTGAAAGTGATGCAAAAGAACTGATTAATGATGATCCGGCATTATCCCATCGAGAATTAATGCGTAAACTGAATGAAATGGGATACCAAATTTCGAGACAGATAGCCTTGAATCTGATGAGTCAAATCGGAGAGCGGAGTGATTCAAACGGGAAAATGGAAGAGCATCTCGTGCAGCAAGCGACACAAGACTATGGATTTCAAGAAATTGTGGGACATGATCGGTCATTGAAAATGCAGATCAGCCAGGCAAAGGCGGCGGTTCTTTATCCACCCAAAGGGATGCACACCCTGATTATTGGAGATTCTGGCGTTGGAAAGAGCCAATTGGCAGAAGCCATGTACCGCTATGCCATACAAACCTCGAACTTTACCAGCGAGTCGCCCTTTGTGAGTTTTAATTGTGCGGATTATGCTGAAAATCCACAGCTATTGCTCTCTCAACTTTTTGGATATGTGAAGGGTGCTTTTACCGGCGCGGAAAGGGAGAAGGATGGGATTATTGAATTAGCGAACCAGGGAATTCTTTTCCTTGACGAGGTGCACCGATTGCCGAGCGAAGGACAGGAAATCCTTTTTACGATTCTCGACAAGGGAACCTATCGGAAATTGGGAGAAACCATGTCGGAAAGACGTGCGAAAATCATGATTATCACGGCAACATCAGAAAATCATAATTCAACGCTTTTGACCACGTTCCGTCGACGGATCCCCATGGTTATTGAATTGCCCAGCCTGGCCAAACGATCCACAAGAGAAAGATATCAACTGATCAAGCAGTTTTTTTCTGAGGAATCGAAGAAGATCAATAAGGATATCTACGTCGAAAAGGATACGTTTCGGATGCTGATGGTGTATGAATGCGCAGGGAATATCGGGCAATTGCGTAGTGACATTCAAGTGGCTTGCGCTCGGGCGTTATTGAATACAATGATTAAAAAGCAGGAGCTATTGGTTGTACATCCCATGGAAGTGGCGAACCACGTAAAAATCGGTATGCTCGATAAAGATATGCGAAATGAAAAAGTGAGCAAGTACGTTACGAAAGACATGCTGTTCAGTCACCGGGAAGAGGTGGAGAAACCTGTGGGTGACGGGCGTTACGAATTTTCTGATTGGATTTATCGGTTTATTGAAGAGCGGTCGGGGAAACTCGAAGGGGATGGCTTGACGCCGAATGAAATCAATGTCGTGATCAGCCGGGAACTTGAAAAGAAATTCGAAGAGCTTTTACACCAAACTGAAGACCTACATCCAATGACAAGGTTGGAAATGAAAAATCTGGTGGGGGCGAAAATTGCAAAAATATTGGATACCTGTCAAAATATCGCATCGGGATATTTTGAAGAGCTGCAGGATAGTTTTTATTATACCTTGGGAATTCATTTAAGCGCGACATATGAAAGGCTTCTTGATGGAAAGGAAATTCAAAATCCTCATTTGGCGAAGGTGAAAGAAGAATATGTAGATGAGTACAAGGTAGCTCAGATTTTAGGGAAAGTCATTCAACAGGAACTGGATTTGGTTCTTCCGGAAGATGAAATTGGGTTTATTGCCATGTACCTAAAAACCTTTTCAGGCGCTTCTGTTGCAAAACAGACGCGGGTCGCTGTGGTGATTCTAACCCATGGGCAGGTAGGGAAGGCTATTGCTGATGTGGCAAATAAATTATTGAATACAGACCATGCGATAGGCGTTGAAATGTCATTGACTGAGAGTCCGCAAGCTGCATTGGATAAAGCCATTGCTGTGATTAAAAAACAGGATCAGGGGAAGGGGTGCGCACTATTGGTGGATATGGGAAGTCTAGTGGCCTTCGGCGATTTGATAACGAAGCAGACTGGAATCCCGGTTCGGGTGATAAAAAGAGTGGATACCCTGATGGCGCTTGAAGTGGTTCGAAGGGCAACCCTAGTAGAGTCAGATTTGGATGAAGTAGTTCAGGGGTTGGTCAAAGAGGACCAAATGGTGGAACTGAACCCCGCGGAATTACAGGGTCGTCATTTACCCAAAGCCATTGTTACGGTTTGCATGACGGGCGAAGGGGCTGCTAAAAAAATGGAAAAGTTTGTCCGCGAATATGCTGAGCGGGCAGAACGTACCATTGAGGTGGTTTCCATTGGACTCATCTCAATGGTGAGTATGGACGCAGAAATCCAGCGTATTTCAAAGAAATATGAAATTCTGGCCTTCGTTGGAACGCTGAACCCTGAATATCGTCAAATTCCTTATCTATCTATAGAAAGCCTCTATACGGGGAACGGTCTTAGTCGCCTGAATGAACTGATTCAAGGAGTTGAAATGATTCCCAATGTGGAAGACATTCTAGATGATGCATTGATTTTTTATAACCGAGATTTTCGGGATAAGAGTGAGGCGATTGAATTTTTGACCGATAAGCTTTTGCAGCGCGGCTATGTGGATGAAGGTTTTTTATTGAGCGTATATCGGAGGGAAGCGATCACACCCACGTTTTTTAAAGGGAATATCGCAGCGCCCCATGGATTGCCAAAACATGTCACAAAACCTGTCATTGCGATCGCCAAGTTGAAAACTGACATTGTTTGGGCAAATGGGAATGAAATTGACATAATTTTCATGATTGCCTATAAAAATGATTCGAAAAAGTATTTTAAAAATTTTTACCGCATTCTACTAAACGCGAGTGTGATTGAAGAGATCAGGAATTGCAAAAGTGCTGAAGAAATCAAGGCTTTGGTGATTCGAAATTATGGATTTCGCTAGGCAAGTGCGTAGAAAAAAACGAGAGAAAAATGAGAGAAAAGCGTGCCATTCTTTGGAATTGGCACGCTTTTTGCAATAGTTAGAGTCAAGAAGGAAGGAGGAAGTGAATTGAGTTACTTAGACAGAGATTTAATTCGAATTGGGGTAGACGTAGAAAAGCAGAATGAAGTGATCGAGATGCTGGGAATGTTGATGGAAGAAAAGCAACTGGTAAAGCCAACGTATGTTCAAGCAGTTCTGGACCGGGAAAAGATTTACCCGACAGGGTTGCCGACAAGAGGAATTAGTGTGGCAATCCCGCATACGGATAGCAGTCATGTGAAGAAATCCGCCATTGGGCTTGCCGTATTGCACCAACCAGTAGGATTTTCCTTGATGGGTGGCGACGGAAGCGAGCAGATCGATGCGCAAATTGTTTTCTTGCTGGCAATTTCAGATTCAAAAGCACAGATTGAACTATTGAAAAAACTGATGAGATTGTTTCAAAATGATGAAGTCTTGTCGAAAATTGTTGCAGCGGAAGAAGTGGAAGTGATTTACGAATATCTGGATGAAGCATTAAAAAATTAAGGAGGGTCTAATGAAAAAGATTAAAATCTTAACGGTATGCGGTTCTGGAACAGTGAGTTCGTCTATGCTTTCTGAAAAGCTGAAAGATTCTTTGGCTGAATACGGTTACAAGGTTGTGACAGATGAAGTGAATCCGGGGGGCGTATCCGGGGCAATGGTCGCAGGCGATTTTGACTTGATTGCGTTTACGAGTCCAATCCCTGGCACCTATGATATTCCAACATTGAATGCGGTTGGGTTTTTAACCGGGTTTGCAGAAGAAGAATTTATTGAAGAAGTACTTGCGATTCTAAAATAATAAGGGAGGCAAATAATGTTTTTAGAAACTTTAAATGTAATTTTTAGTACCTTTGGCGCAGCAATTTTTGTTCCTGTCGTTCTTTTTATTATCTCGTTGATCCTGAAAGTGAAGCTGAAAAAAGCATTCCAAGTCGCTGTTTTGGCCGGGATTGGCTTAACTGGATTTAATATGTTGATTGGTGCTTTCATTCCGCTGATTGTTCCCGTGGTACAGTCAATGGTTGATACCACAGGTGTTCAACTTCCTATACTGGATATCGGATGGCAAACCACTTCCATCGTCGGTTATTCGACTGAAATTGGCATGATTTTCATCGGATTGGCAATTTTGATTCAAACGATTCTCTTTTTAACAAAATGGACTGATATCTTTATGCCAGGCGATCTTTGGAATAACTACTCGTTTATGGTATGGGGTTCTATGATCTATATCGTAACAAAAAGCATTCCGCTCGCCATTGGTGTCATGATTGTACAAAACCTGTATATCCTTTTGTTTGCAGAGGTTTTGGAAAAGCGCTGGTCGACCTATTACAACTATCCGAACTGCGCAATGACGGCCCCGCATCATATCGGTGGTGTTCCCTTTGCGCTGGTATTGAACATTGTGATGAACAAATTAGGTTTTTACAAAGTGAAGATCAGTGCGGAATCATTGCAGGAAAAACTCGGATTCTTGGGTGAACCCATGACACTGGGCTTGATTTTGGGCATGGGTCTGGGCATCATCGGGAACCTTGGGAACTTGGGCACTTTGGGAGCATGGGGTCAGATTGCAACCGTCGGAATTTCGACCGCAGCAGTTATGACGATCTTCCCTAAGGTTGCAGGAATCTTTGCATCAGCATTTGGGCCTATTACAGAAGCGACAAAAAAATCGGCAAAGAAAAACGGGAAAACACGAAAATGGTATCTGGCAGTAAACGATGCGGTTGGATATGGCGAACCCAACACGTTAATTACCGGAATCATCCTGATTCCAATAATCGTCTTGATTGCGGTCATCTTGCCTGGCAACAAAACCTTGCCAATGGTTGATCTTATCGCTCTTCCATTTATGATTGAAGTTATTATTTCCATGTCAAACGGTAATGTGTTTAAAGGGATTATCGGCGGAGCAGTGTACTTTGCTATTGGTCTTTTGATCTGTACGGCTACGGCACCGATTTTTACCGATGTTGCTGCATCTGTGAATGTAACCATTCCGGCAGTTGGATTGATGGTTACGAGTTTTGGAATTTTAAGCAACCCGACCATGGGGCTGATTTTCTTGGCCTTTTTAACGAAGAACCCATTATTTATCGGATTGACCATTGTTTTGTACTTCGGCGCATACTTCTTTTTCCGAAAGAATAAGGAAAAAGTTCATGCATACATTGAGTACCAAGCGCATTACGGCGAGGACATAGATAACGGAATGACAGAAGAGCAGGCAATATAGCAAGTATGGTTGAACGGGAATGCAGCACTTTCTGAAGAGAGAGTGCCGAATTTCATTTCATGTATGTGTGGGGGATTGAAATGGTAAAGATCGTGGTAATTGGTGACATTTATGTTGACCCTGAATTTATGGCAGAAGAGGCACGTCGGATAAATCTCGAAGATAAAGTCTTTGTGCAAACTTATAATTGGGAAAATAGAAGCAAGGATCATTTTCGCGTGCGTGCCTTGGAAATTGAAAAGCACGGACCGGAAGCGGAAGTACCAAGCAAGGAGCTAGTGGCGATGGTGAAAGATGCGGATATGATCATCACCCATTTTTGTCCACTTCAAGCGGAAGTGATTCAGGCAGCAAAAAAACTAAAGTTGATTGGAACCTGCCGTGGAGGTATGGAGCATATTGATGTGGCGACCGCAACGGAAAGAGGAATTCCGGTGATTCATTGCATCCGAAACGCTCTGCCCGTTGCCGAGTTTGTGGTAGGGACCATTTTGAGTGAAACAAGAAATATTGCAAGAAGCCATGCGCAATTTCGACAGGGGATTTGGCAAAAGGAATTTCCCAATAGTGCCTATACAAAAACCTTTGAAGAAATGACCGTTGGTTTGGTAGGTCTGGGGTACATTGGGAAATTAACAGCGAAGAAACTATTGGGGATGGGCACTCAAGTGTGGGCGGCAGACCCCTATATATTGGAAGATGATCTTCAACGGGAAGGTTTGGATGTGAAACTCGTGGATGCAGAAACGCTTTTTGCTTCCTGCGATGTCGTCTCACTTCATTTGCGGTTGACGGAGAAAACACAAGGCTTCGTCGGCGAGGACTTGATTGGGAAAATGAAATCGACTGGATATTTAATTAATTCATCGAGAGCTGGTGTAGTTGATGAAGACGCATTGTACGCGGCACTGTTAGCTAGAAGAATCGGCGGAGCTGCAATTGATGTTTGGTGGGAAGAACCGATTTCTCCGGAAAACCGATTTTTGGCGCTTGAGAACGTCACGATGACGCCGCATATTGCCGGAGATACTGTCAGCGCGATCCCTTTATCGCCTCGATTGTTGGTGAACGAGATCAATCTGTTTTTAGCGAATGGAGAAAGCCAGATGGTTGTGAATGGCGTCGAGTGGAGGAACGTTTAATATGAAAAGTATTGTTTATCATGGACCAGAACAAATCGAATTGATTGAACATGAAATCCCGATTCCGGGGCCGGGTGAAATTGTGGTTCAAAATAAAGTGGCATTGACCTGCGGTACAGATGTAAAGATCTATAAGCGGGGCTATATTTGGGATCCTCCTTTTGCCTTTGGGCATGAAGCTTCAGGGGTTGTTTCGGAAATTGGGGAGGGCGTTGAAAAATTTGCTGTGGGGGATCGTGTATTTGCCCACAACACAGCGCCTTGCAACTCATGCTATTATTGCAAATCCGGACTTCATTCCCTATGCGAAAATCTGACTTTTAATATGGGTGCGTTTGCGGAGTATCAAAAAATACCCCGCGAGATTGTGGTGCAGAACACCTATCTCTTGCCAGATGCCATGAGCCATGAAACCGCTGCATTGACAGAGCCATTTTCGTGCGCGGTTTATGGAACGGATCTTTTGCCCATAGAAATGGGAAGTAAGGTGTGTGTGAATGGGTGCGGGCCGTTGGGATTGATGTTTATTAGACTTTGTACGCTACGCGGAGCTGAGGTAATTGCATGCGATATGACAGAAGAACGGCTCGAGAAGGCAAGAAAAATGGGAGCAAAGCACGTGATTCATGTTTCTGAGGTGGAAGACCAGGTAGACAGTGTTCGAGCACTGACACCCGATGGAAGAGGTGTCGACATTGCGATCGAAGCAGTTGGATTGCCGTCAGTTTGGGATCTTTCGATTCAAATGGTAAGAAAAGGCGGATTTGTTCTTTGCTTTGGTGGAACGAAAAAAGGTTCGACTGTAACCTTGGATACGACAAAACTGCATTACGAGCAGTTGACGGTGAAAGGGATTTTCCATACGACCCCGCGTCATGTGATGCAGGCCTTTGAAATGTTAAAAATGGGTGTTTTAAGCGGTGAAGATTTTATCGATCATTCCTACGGGATTGCAGAAACGGAAGAAGCGTTGATTGAACATTCAAAAGGACATGTGATTAAGAACTGTATACGATTTGATCAGTAATCAACTGAGGAGGAGAATAATATGAGTGAGTATATTTCAGTACAGGAAGCGAAGAAATGGATTTGTGAAGTGGGGAAAAGGATGTATGTGCGGGAATTTGTGGCAGCGAATGACGGAAACATTTCGATTCGTACGGGCGAGAACCAGGTTGTTTGTACACCAACCGCCGTATCAAAAGGATATATGACACCAGAGATGATGTGTGTCATCGATATGGATGGCAATCGGTTGGAAGGAGACTTAAAGCCGTCATCCGAGGTCAAGATGCATCTTCGGGTATATAAGGAAAACCCTGAACAGAAGGCTGTTGTTCACGCGCATCCTCAAGTTTCCACCACATTTTCAATCGTTGGTGTTGAAATGAGCAAACCGATTATGTCGGAAGCAGTTGTTTTGTTAGGACCGATCCATATTGCTCCATATGCAGAGCCTGGGACAGAAGAAGTGCCGGATTCGATTGCACCGTATTGCAACGGTCACAACGGGGTTTTGCTAGCGAATCATGGTGCGTTAACTTGGGGAAGGAATATTTTGGAAGCCTATCACCGTATGGAATCCATGGAGCATTACGCGAAAGTCTTGATGTACACAACACGAATCTTTGGAAGTGATAATGAATTAAATGAGCAGCAGATTGAAGGGTTGCGAGCGATCAAAAAACGATTGGGACTTTAATGAAGCGTTCATAATAATAGGTTTATAATGAATTGACAAGAATATGCCTAGTTACACATCAGCAAAGATAGTATCACCAGTAAGAAGGATTGAATCCGAAACCAATGGGATTCAATCCTTTATTGCGTGGACTATGTGATTATCTTTACGCCGATCAATTATGATCCGGTGAAGAATTTTTTTGACACAAGCTCGGTGGAGATTGTGATCGGACAGGTATTGGTGATTGAACCGTCGGCAGTGATGGTGATTAAGTCCACGGTTCCGGTGGGGTACACAGAGTCTAATTGTCTGTAATCGCATGTCTGTGGATTTGATGGATGTTACTGAGAATGTGTATACGCGGGATTTGTATTCCAGAGACTAGAGTTGCGTGAAGAGACTGTAGAGCAGTCGTTTTTGTTATCTTACCATTTACACAAACCGCATGAGCGAGGCAACGACAGATCCCGGAATCAAAAATAACATAATTCAGGGAAAATTGACGGCGTTGAGGGCTGAAAAGGATAAAGTGCAGAAAAATAGCATAAATCTACAAGTGTGAAGAAATAGACACAAGAGATTATTCTGCTGATTATTTTCTGACATGACATTGCAAAGGTCAAGCATGATACTCCTAAACCCTTAAGCTCGAAATATTGGATAATGGAAGTGAGAGAAAATGTGAATATTTGCGCGGGGTGGGAAAACCTTTTCTGTGCGGAGGGGAGGAAATATCGAGAAAGAGTGTTGAAGTTTGTCGGTGTGATAATGATTATTCAAAAGGAGGGTTAATTGTGGAAAACAAGAAAAAGGAATTTGGTTTAGTTGGATTTGATCATGAATGGGGAACCGGAAATACAGGGGAAAAAGCAGCAAACACCTCGCCATTTCCTCGTATTAATGAATGGAAAAATGAATTTCTTGAAACGTCGCTAACTATGGATCATGAAAGAGCAAAATACTGGACCGAGTCAATGGAAACAAGCAAAGGCAAGCCACAAGTTGTTAGAAACGCATTGGCGTTAGTGAATGTTATGGAGAATGTTGAAATTTATATTGGAAAACATGAATTGATTTTGGGAAATATGGCTGCACCGCCACGATGCGCCCCCGTTTTTCCTGAATTCTCGTTTGATTGGTTTATTGAAGAAATGGAGAATGCTCCATTTAATGAAAGGGCTGGGGACCGTTTCCTCTATACAAAAGAAACAGAAAGCGCGCTGAATGGACTGCATGAATTCTGGAAAGGGAATACCGTTCATGATTTAGCGAAAAGTTATATGTCGGAAGATGAGCTTAAAGGGACAGGCTGCTATGGAAAAGGCGTTTACTTGGTAGGGAATTATTTCTTTGGTGGAGTTGGACATACCTCGCCGCGATATGAAATGCTCTTTAAACTAGGCTGGAATGGCTTGGAGAAAAAAGTAAAGGGAAAAATCGAGAGCTTGGATGAATTTAGTCCTGAAGGGATTAAAAAGAATCAATTCTATGAAGCGCAACTGATGATTTTGACGGGAGTAAAAGCCTTTATTCTGCGATATGCAAAAAAAGCAAAAGAACTTGCGAAGGCTGAGACAGATAAAAAAAGGAAAAAAGAATTGACAAGCATGGCGAAAAACTGCGAAGCAATCGCCAAAAGACCGCCAAAAACCTTCTGGCAAGCGATGCAAATGTGGTGGTTTATCACAACCATCATTACCATAGAAGGCAATGGCCATTCAATTTCCTACGGCAGATTTGATCAGTATATGTATCCGTTCTATCAAAAGGATATGGAAAACGAAACGATCAGCAAAGAATTTGTTCAGGAATTGATTGAATGCGCGTGGATCAAGGTTAGTGAGTTGACGAAAATTCGAGATGCGGGTTCGACGAAAGCCTTTGGCGGTGTTGAATTGGGCGGTCCGTCGTTAACGCTAGGCGGCGTGACACCGGAAGGCAAATGTGCAGTTAATGAATTATCGTATATGGGCATTGACGCGACAGCGCAAGTTCGCTTGCATGCGCCTTGGATTACAACGAGACATCATTTGAACCAACCAAAAGAGTGGTGGGTGAAATGTACGAAGTGCGCGAAACTCGGTACCGGGCTGCCATCGTACTTTAATGACGATATCATTATTCCTTCTATGTTGACGAGAGGAAGATCCATAGAAGATTCCAGAGATTACAACGCATTGGGTTGCGTAGAACCTGACGCGGGCGGCCGGGAATATGGCTGGCATGACGCGGCGTTCTTTAATATGAACAAGGTGTTGGAACTTGCGATCAACGATGGCAAATGCATCGACTGCAGCGAAAGTTGCGCACGATATGACCGCTGTGTTGGCGCGGGCACGCAATTAGGCGTTAAAACGGGGTCTTTGGAAAACTTTGCGACATTTGAAGAAGTGCAGGTTGCCTATGACGAGCAGATGAAGTACTGGGTGGATCGCCTGGTGCGAACTGAAAACTGCATGGATATCGCTCATCAAACCTTGAAGCCGTTGCCGTATTTGTCCCTGCTTGTTGAAGATTGCATCGATAAAGGCTTGGATGTTACAGCCGGCGGAGCAAGATATAACTTTATTGGACCACAAGGCGTGGGAACTTCCAATGTTGCGGACGGACTGGCTGCAATCAAGCAATTGGTCTTTGAAGAGAACAAGGTGAGCGGACCAGAATTGTTAGACGCATTGAAGAAGAACTGGGAAGGATATGAGCCGCTTTACGCGCTTGTCAATAGTGGTAAAGTTCATCACTATGGCAACAACGATGACTTTGCTGATGAATTGGGACGTTGGGGCGCATTGTCCTATTGCACGGCAATTGAAGAACGACCGACTTCACACGGCGGAATTTTCCAACCGGGCCTTTACCCAGTGTCAGGGAATGTCGCTGCAGGATCTATGCAGGGCGCAACGCCTGACGGCAGAAAAGCAGGAGAGCCTGTCGCCGATGGCGTATCCCCGGTACATACCTCAGCGGGTTCACATGATATAAACGGTCCGACAGCAGGGATCTTGTCCGTATCGAAACTCGACCATTCTATCGCATCCAATGGTACGTTATTGAATCAAAAATATTCTCCTTCTACCTTGGCCGGTGAAATGGGCGATGAGAACTTTATTAATTTGATGAAGGTTTATTTCAAACGAGGTGGGTTGCATAACCAAATCAACGTAGTGAATCGAGAAGTATTGGAAGCAGCCATGGAGCATCCTGAAAAGTACAAAGGGTTGATTATCCGTGTTGCTGGATATAGCGCTTTCTTTACTGAATTGGATCCTTCTCTACAAAGAGACTTGATTGAAAGAACTGAATTGTCGTTTTAAAGCATTGCTTTTTTGAGAAAACGATTTAATTTTAAAGACGGCTGGCTGTTCGATTTACGGGGAGATGAAAGGTCTTATCGCGTCGAGCGGCCAGTTGATCCTTTGAGATGAAAGCGGGGAGGTGTCTTTGTGGAATTTAAAAATACACATGAAATCAATTTTTACAGCCAAGAAAAAGTAAGAGTGGATCAAGAAATGCTGACGGGACAAAAAGGATATGTAACGAATATTCAAAGATTTACTGTCCATGATGGACCGGGGATTCGAACGGAAATTTTTTTAAAGGGGTGTCCCTTGCGATGCCGCTGGTGTTTTAATCCGGAAAGTTTTCATCCTTTTCAGGAGGTAGGGCTTTATCCGTCAAAATGCATTGGAATCGACAAGTGCAATTTGTGCATGGAGGCATGTCCTCAGATCGGAAAAGCATATGCGGACAAGATGAAAAAAACAGCGATCGAAAATATGAAAAAAACAGGGCAGGAAAGGGAGATGACAATTTTTTCTGAACAGGATCTGTTTGCGATCGAGTTGAAGAAGGATCGAAAGGGTGAAAACGAGCGGTACGTCATTTCAGGCATCGATAGAGATCTGTGTTTGGACTGCCTAAAATGCGCAGAGGCCTGCCCGTCTGAAGCAATTAAGGTTTGGGGTAAAACCATGAGTGTTGATGAGGCCATGGCAGAGGTATTGAAGGAACGGGTTTTTTATGAAGAACGCGACGGCGGGGTTACGCTTTCGGGTGGAGAAGTTTTGGTTCAATGGAAGTTCACTCGGGAATTGTTGAAAAAAAGCAAAGAAAACCAGATCCATACTTGTTTCGAGTCCACGTTAAATGGGTCATGGAAAAATATCGAAGAGATTTTGGCGTATACGGATTTCATTATCACTGATATTAAACATATGGATCCGCAGCAGCATAAGAGATTTACGGGAATATCGAATGAAGCGATATTAAGGAATATCAGAAAGGTTTCGGAGGGAAGCACACCGGTCCTGATTCGAATCCCTGTTATACCAAATTGTAATGATTCGGAAGAAAACATAAAAGCATCTGCCGAATTTATTTCCGAGCTGTTTGGGGAAAAGAAAATCCTCAAACAAATTCAACTCTTGCGATTCAAAAAACTGGGCAAAGAGAAATACGACTCCATTGGCTTAAAATGGCCATTGGAAAAGTTCAAAGAACCCACCCTGCAAGAGTATGAAGTGCAAATAAAAAAATTGGCGGAGATTATGAGGGCATACAATTTGCCGGTATCGGTTGGAAGCACGACCTTGTATTAAGTAGCTGTACGACAATTTTTAAACTTATAGTTGAGTGCGCGCGATTTGTGATAAAATTAAATAGATATATATACGGAATGGAAAATAGTAAGGGATTGCTGTTTTCCATTTTGATGTGTTCACTTTTTCGCCCGCTTTGTTCGGAATATTCCGAACATGAAGCTGTTCATCCGTGGTTTATTGTGCAAGTCTATTCAGGTATTGGATTTTCAAGGAGGGGAAGAGCGTTGAAACATGATCTGGATTTAAATGAAATTATCAATCTTAAGACCCTGCAGATCATTCAGGATAAATTCTCAGAAGCGACTGGAATCTCGGCCTTGATTGTAGATGCTGAAGGGAATCCGCTTACAGAATACAGCAATGGTACGGATCTTTGCAATTATATTCATCGCTCGGAGATTGGGCGGGAAAGATGTAGAGAGTGCGATAAAAAACTTGGAATGATGGCCGTATCTTCACCGAGTAAAAGGGCTTGGCATGTTTGCCATGCAGGATTAATTGATGTGTCTGTTCCCGTTATTGTTGAAGACATGTATATTGGGCAGGTAATGTGCGGGCAGGTTTTATTTCCTGAAACAGAATCAAAAGATCCTGGTGAATATCAGAGCCTGGCCGAAGAGTTGAATCTGGATAGCCGGGTTTTGCTGGAATACAGGGAAAAAATAAAAGTAATATCCAAAAAGAAGTTTTTTGGATTTATTGATCTGCTTACGATTATCAGCAGCTATATCGTGGAGAGCAGCATTAACTCCATCAGCCAAATAAAGTTCCATGAGCAAGAAATAAAGCTGATTGAAGCCAGTGCAAATCGAATAAAAATGGAAAACCTATTAAAAGAATTGGAATTGAAAACCCTTCAAGCGCAAGTGAATCCTCACTTTTTATTTAACGCGTTAAATACAATTGCAAGGTTAGCGATGTTTGAAAGCGCCAAGACGACAGAGAGCATTACCTATAGTTTGGCAAACTTGTTGCGATATAGCATAAAAAATATTAATCAGAGCGTTAGTATAGAAGAGGCGCTGAATTACATCAAGGATTACCTGAATATTCAGAGTGTGCGCTTTGGAAAACGATTAAAATATGAGATCGAATTCGAATCACAGGTGATGAATTTTCATTTGCCGGCCATGACCTTGCAACCCTTGATAGAAAACTCGATTGTTCACGGAATAGAGCCCAAAATTGAGGGCGGGATTATTCGAATCACAGGTAGAATAGTAGAGAACCAGGTTCTGATAGAAATTTATGATACGGGAAAAGGAATATCGCAGGAAAGGATCGATAAACTTCTTCATGGATCTGCGAGAAGCACAGGGGCAGGCCATAGCACCGCCATTGGATTCAATAATGTAAGGAAAAGGCTGGAACATTATTTTAATGGCGAGTGTGAAATTTCAATACAGAGTGAAGAAGGGGCTTGGACAAAGATAATCATGAGTCTTCCTTACCACGGAGGAGGGGTTGAAGAATATGTATAAATTACTGATTGCCGATGATGAACCATTGGAACGAAAAGCGATTCAGCATATTATTGATGAAAAACAATTGCCGATTCTTTTAGTGGGAGTGGCGGAAAATGGAATTGAAGCGGTCGAGCTTTCAAAAAAGCTTCAACCTGAGATCGTGATTATTGATATCAAAATGCCTGGAATGGACGGGCTCACGGCGATGCGGAAAATCCTTGAAAACAATCCGGAAACCATTATTGTTATTTTCAGCGCATACGATAAATTCGAGTATGCGCAAAAAGGGATTGAATTAGGCGCTTATCAATATCTGTTAAAGCCAGTTTCTTCCGATCGCGTGGCGAAGCTTATTTATGATGTGATTCGAGAAGTCGATGCAAGGCGCTTGTCGAAGGTGAACAGCAGGGAAGCGGAAGAACGGATCGAAAAGATTAAGCCGTACATAAAACTCTCCTTGTTATACAAATTAATAAGCGGTACGTTGGATCACGAGGATATTGAGAACCAGGAACTGTTTCTCAATATGAAAATACTGCCGGGAGTTGCAATCGTAATCGGAATTGATTGTGATTTGGAAAGCGCCACCTCGGACTTGATTAAAGAGATAATGATGGAGTGCCTGCAAAAAAATTCATATGATACAACTTCCGTTTTGGTTGATTCGATTGGGAGAAGGAAAATTGCCATATTAATCACTTCTTCCGAAACCAATAGCCGCAATAAAAATCGAATTGGTGGACTGATGGCAGAAATCCAGCATTGTATTTCGGCTATGGTTCCTGGGACGGTGACGATTGGGATAGGGGGACAGTATACGAGCTTCCAAGAAATAAGAAAATCGTATCTAGAGGCGAGGAAAGCATTCAAATACGGCTATATTATCCTAGGCGGGAACCAAGTGATTCATGTGGATGAGATCAATAAAGAAGAAGACAGTGAATATCCTGTCTTTATGAAGGATAGTATAACGAAGCATATACTCAATGGCGAATGGCAATTTGCCAATCAAGACGTGAAAACAGTACTAAAACAAATTATGCAATCCGATGAAAAAAACATCATAAAGCGTGTGCGGATTATGGAGTTGGTGGTTGTGATGTCAAGAGTCGCCATTGAAGAAGGAGTGGAACATAAGGACATTCTTTGTTTAAACGCGGATTTTTATCAGAAGCTGACATCCAACAATCATTTGGAGGACCTTGTTGAATATGTAATGGGACTGATCGAAGTCTATCGCAATCTTGTCGCGGAAGCAAATAAATCGTACGCGAGTAAAATTATAAAAAAATCGCAAAGATACATAGATGATCATTATGCATCCTATCTCAGTTTGAAAGAAGTCGCTGATGCGGTTAACCTTAGTCAGCATTATTTTAGTCGGCTCTTTAAAACGGAATCGAAATGTTCTTTTTCAGAATACCTGACAGAAAAACGGTTAAGCGCGGCCAAAAAATTATTGGTTGATCCAAGCTTGACGGTCAATCGGATTTCAGAAGAAGTTGGATTCAGCACCGCCTCGTATTTTAGCAGGATTTTTAAAAAGCATGAAAATTTGTCGCCTACTGAATATCGGAAGCGATTGCTTAAGAAGTAAAGCAAAAAGATTCTGGCGGTGTGGGAATTTCGGTATTTGACGAAGACGAGTTCAAAATCGAATTGAAACTTATGAGAAGGCTAGACAAGAGCACCCTGCCCGATGGTCAGGCAACATCCGAGATTGGAGTTACATAGAATATGTTACTTTGAACCCGGTTCACAAGGATGAAGTTGTTGAAAAAATCCGACATCCTTCTTCACATATACAGGAGCCATATGATTACCTTCGTTCACGTTATAATTACAACGTGAACGGAGGTTTTTGCAAGTGAAAACCACTTGAAATCCGCATAATATCAGGGTTTGTGGCATTCCACGTTATAATTGTTCCGGGAATTCAGGAGTGCGAGCTGAGAGCACAGCGAGGCATAAAGTGCGCGGGTGTTCCACTTGTTGAAAGAGAAATAAGCTTCAACATTTGTAAGTTTATGTTATGCAGTGGGAGACAGACCCATCTGGGAAAGCCTAACCAGCACCCAGTATCAAGACCTTGGACACGAAGCGGTAACGTTAGTGTTAAGCGTAGGCCAGAGAACGGAACTAGCCGAAGCGAAAGTGAAGTAATTGAGCCCCGAAAATCCTGCTCAAATGGGAAGGCCGATGCAGTACCTGATGCAGCAGGCAGCATCACTATAGACGGTATGGTGAGGATATAGTGGCTTCCCCGGCGTCAGAGAGCTTGGCATCTCTCATTACCGAGGAATCCTTGAAAGCAATACATTTTGCCATAGATGGCAAGAAAGCGGGTGAAGTCGGCTTCTTTTGGACCAGTACCCATTAAATTGTAAAAATAACAATGAATTCAATTTATAACTGGGAAAAGCCTTCGAAATCTAGTAAACTGTAGTTATGAACATATTACGAGGCATAAGTTATGAAGGGTAATAATCAAGCGGATCAACCCATACGTTGGAAAGAACTTCTACCGATTTTCTTTGTAGTGGGATTGGTCCCTTTATTGTTTAGAATGACCAAACACGCGTATACGCTTTCAGAGCAGACCCTATATCCGGAATCAGGGTTTAATGATTTGTATTCATTGGTAAAGGCGCAGACCTTGCTGGCTTTGACGGCTGTAACATTAATTGTTTTTGGTTATCATCTTGCAACCAAGCAGATTCATTTTGAGAAGAATATTTCATTGATTAAAAATGCGGAACAACAGAGTGATCCCGCTTTGGCAACGGAAAAAGACGAGCGAATTACGAAAATTGGACGAATTCTGCGGGCTTCCCGTTTGGATGAATTGCCGCAGCTGATCAATGTGTTCCGCGGAGAGATGAGCATGGTAGGACCACGGCCCGAGCGATCGTTCTTTATTGAGAAATATAGCGAAGAAATACCGGCGTTTCGCTATCGAACACGGGTAAAAGCAGGGGTAACGGGATTGGGACAGGTGTTGGGGAAATATACAACAACTCCAAAGGAAGCCAATTGTGCAACAATATTTTGGTGTTAGTCAGACGTGAATATATGGAGGGGAAAATGAAGCATATTGCATTGATTATGGCAGGTGGAAGCGGAAAACGATTTTGGCCCTTATCTACAGCTGACCGTCCGAAACAATTATTACCGTTAATCTCAGAACAACCAATGATTGTTGACACAGTCAATCGGTTGTTGGCTGTTATTCCGAAGGAGAATATCTTTATTGCGACCAATGTATCGCAAGCGGCAAAGATTCAGTCTGTCTTGCCGGAGTTTTCGGAAGATCAGTTTTTGATTGAGCCGGCATTTCGAGATACGGCTGCCGCAATTACGTACGCAAACTACCGCTTGCATGAACGATTTGGCGAGTCTGTGGTTACGGTTTTGCCCTCAGACCATTTGTTTGAACCGGCATCCGCTTTTTGCGATGCGCTTCTCCAAGCATACGAGACGGCAAAGCGAGAAGCAGTTACTGTTTTGTTTGGCATTAAACCCTATCGGTCAGATACGAATTATGGGTATTTGGAATTGGAGAAAAGCTGGAAAAAGAACCGAATGAATAGGGTAATGCGGTTCTGGGAAAAGCCCAACAAGGAGCGGGCTGAGCAGTATTTGCGTGCAGGCAATTACTTGTGGAATTGTGGGATCTTTACCTTTTCAACCGTACATATGCAAAAGGAGATCGAGCGTTATTTGCCGAAGCATCATCGGGTGATTCAGAGGATTGCACAGCGAGACTCTTTTCAGGAGGTTCAAGGTTGCTTTTCTGAGTTTCCCAGAATCTCGATTGATTTTGGCGTAATGGAAAAAACGGAAAGTATTGTAGTTTATCCATTGGAGTTAAGATGGAGTGATGTAGGGAATTTCTTGAGCTTTGAGGATCTGTATGAGCAAGATGCTTCACAGAATACAGTCGTGGGTACGGCATTTCAAGGGATTGAGAGTTCGGGAAATATTGTATACACAAACAATCGACAAAAGATTACATTGGTGGGGATCGAGGATATGGTCATTGTACAGACAGATGATCAATTATTAATCTGCAATAAGCATCAGTTGAATAAAATTAAGCAGATTGATCAGGAGGGTGTATAGATGAAACGAGCGTTAATTACTGGTATTACAGGACAAGACGGATCATATTTGGCGGAATTTCTTTTAGATAAAGGGTATGAAGTTGCTGGATTGATGCGACGGAAGAGCAAATTGGACTATGGAAATGTTACGCATCTGCAAGAACAAATTCGATTTTATTATGGCGATATGACGGATTTGGTTTCCCTTATAAATGCAATACGAGATTTCCAACCAAATGAAATCTATAATTTGGCGGCACAATCATTTGTTGCCACGTCTTGGGAACAACCGATAGCAACGGCTCAAATCGACGCAATGGGCGTAACCCATGTTCTGGAAGCGATACGCTTGATTAATCCGGAGATTCGGTTTTACCAAGCCTCTACAAGCGAAATGTTTGGCTTGGTGCAGGAAACACCGCAGTCGGAGACGACGCCTTTCTACCCAAGAAGCCCATACGGAGTGGCGAAACTGTATGGCCATTGGATTACTAAGAACTACCGTGAAAGCTATGGACTTTATGCCTGTTCAGGAATATTGTTCAATCATGAATCTGAACGACGTGGGAAAGAATTTGTAACCCGAAAAATCACGGACACAATTGCGCGGATTGCAGCAGGCATGGAAACGCATATTGAATTAGGGAATATTAATGCTAAGCGAGATTGGGGGCATGCCGCGGATTATGTGAGAGCCATGTGGCTGATGCTGCAGCAGGATGAAGCACGTGATTATGTGATCGCCAGCGGTGAGACGCATACGGTTCGTTCCTTTGTCGAGAAGGCTTTTGCGGCGGTTGACCGCAAGCTGGTTTGGGAAGGAGAAGGCGTTGATGAAGTTGGACGAGATGCTAAGACGCATGAAATCCTTGTTAAAATCAATCCGCAATTCTATCGTCCGGCTGAAGTTGAATTGTTGCTTGGCGATCCAAGCAGAGCGAAGGAAGAGCTGGGATGGAAGCCTGAAATTTATTTTGATCAGTTGGTTGAGAGAATGATAAGATCGGATTTGATGCAATATGAAGATAATTAAGCGGGTTTTATTGACGGGGGCGAATGGTTTTATCGGGAAATATCTTTGCCTGGAATTGGAGCGCTTGGGCTATCATGTGATCCTTACATCGCGCTATTCTGAATCCGAGTTGGTTTCGCTGGATGTCTTGAATGAGGAATCTGTGCAACGAGCTTTGCAAGAACAGCAACCCGACTGTATTATGCATCTGGCGGGGCAAAGTTCAGTTGTTCGATCGTGGGAATTTCCGCAAGAAACTGTAAAAACAAATGTGATTGGAACGATGAACGTACTTGAAGCTGTGCGGAAAATTTGTCCTGATTCGAGAGTCATTTTGTTTAGTTCTAGCCACGAGTATGGGCAGTGCAGGATTGAACAAATTCAAGAAGAACAAACGGTCAAACCCGTGAGTCCCTATGCTGTCAGCAAGGCGGCTCAAACAATGATGGGGAGTATATACCATGCAGCGTACGGGTTGGATGTCGTTACGCTTCGCCTGTTCAATCAAATTGGAGTTGGGCAATCGTTGGGATTTGTGCTTCCTGATTTTGCTTCCCAGGTGGCAAAAATCGAAAAGGAGCTGCAGCCGCCTGTGATTCATGTAGGAGATCTGTCGGGGATCCGGGACTTTGTCGATATTCGTGATAGTGTTAGACAAATGGTGAGAGTGATGGAAGCTGGAAAATCCGGTGAGATTTATCACATCGGATCGGGCAAGGGAATGGCAGTCAAGATACTACTGGATATTATAGTGAAAGAGGCGAAACGACCGATTCAGGTTGTAAGTAATGCAAAACGTCGGGTTCAAAATGGAAATATGGGCTATTATGCGGATTTGACGAAAACCAAGCAACTTTATCCAGAATTATCAACACGTCCGATCGAAGAGACAGTTAGAGAGGTTCTAAATGAATGGAGGCAGAAAGATGCATGTTGTGATTAATGCCAAAGCAAATGATGTGCCTTTTTCTGGAATTTCCCATTATATCTATGGGTTTGTTTCTTGTATGGATATGCCGCATACTCTAATGAAGCCGGAGATGTCCGTTTGGGATCAGATTCCCTACATGGGCGGACTGAAACGCCGTGCTTGGTGGGAGAAGCAGCTAAACGGAAAAGCAAGTGTGTATCATTTGCCGCATAATATCGGGTATCTGCCGAACACGCTACCAACTGTTGTGACAATTCATGATCTGATCCCGTTGGATACGGTTACAGGATGGCGTAGAGCTCGGTATCTTCAAGATATTCGACGGGTTGCGAAACAAGCGACGATGATTATAACGGCCAGCGAATTTGTGAAAAAGGATATCATAAAGCGATTGGGCGTATCTGGTGAGAAGATTGCTGTGATTTATCACGGTTTGGATCAACAATATCATAGGATGCCTACGCAATCTGATTTCAGCCGTCTGCAGCGATACGGCATTGGGGAGGAGTTTTACTTAACTAATGGGCGGGATCGGCGGAAAAATGCGAAGGTTGTCATTGAAGCCTTTATCGAGTTAAAGGAAACCCATGGTCTGCCGGGGAAGTTGGTTGTTTTGGGGAATCAGTTGAGGCGTAAAAAATATCCGGAACATCCAGATGTTCTGTTTACGGGATTTGTGGAAGAAGAAGATATGGCACTGTTGTATTGCTTTGCAAAGCAATTCTATTTCTTGTCGTCTTTTGAAGGTTTCGGGTTGCCAATTATTGAAGCATTGGCCATGAAGACACCAACGATTGTATCCGACCAATCGTGTTTGCCTGAAATTGCAGGAGACCATGCGCAGGTGATTTCATTGGACCGGAATCAGGTTAAAGAAAAAATGCTAAAATGGGACGGGATGGTTTCTTCTGAAAAACTTGAGGAAGCGCGGGAATACGCGTTGTCTTTTTCGTGGGAGAGATCTGCGAAAGAGCATCAAAGGATTTATGAAATGGTGGGAATGGATGTATGATTATTGTAGTGGAGCCCTACTATACGGTGGGGCATGGTGAGTTTGTTGCCGGATTTTTAGATGTGATTCAGAAAGCGCATCCTGAGGAAGCAATTGAATTCTGGAGTGAGCAGATGTATGGCGAACGGGTCAAGGAACACTTGGTTCGTAATGATAGATTTAGTAATTTGATTCAATTAACTGCAGTAGACATTCCTGGCCAACTCAGTGGAGTGAAAGCATGGATCAATGAGCTGCAAACGCGACAAGTGGTCGATAGGGCGTATAAGTATGCGGAAAAAATGAAGGCGACTGCGATGTATTTCACATCAGCGACGCTGTTTACACATTGCCAAGCGAAGCGGTTGGCGTTGAAAACAGGGATTCAGACCTACTTGGTGTTGCATCAGGACTTGCAAGCCATTGAATGGAAGACGAAACCCTGGCAAAAATCGCATTATTTCCGATTTGCGATGGAAAAGAAATGCGAGAATTTTCGATATATCGTGCTGGGAAAGTCGATTCGAAGAATTGCACAGGAGTTGCGGTTGCCCCATATCGAATCTATGATTGCCATCGATATGCCTTGTTTTTACCCGGAAAAAGACGGGGGAGGCATAACGGAAGGACCCCTTCATTTTGGCACAGTGGGGATTTTCAAGAAAGAGCGCGGAGCTGCGCAATTATTCAAGCGGCTCGTTGAATGGAAAAGCGAGTGGAAGACTGCCAACTTTTCAGTTCGAGGATATATCATTGACATCGATGAAACGAAGACGATTGAAGCGTTTCAAGAGAAGCACAATCTTGAATTCTTGCCTCGTGAAGAATATGAAAACTGGGTGAAGGCGTTGGACTATATTTTATTCTTCTATCCTTTATCGGCATATCGGTTGATGGCAAGCGCTTCGGTTTTCGAAGCAATTATATTTGAAAAGCCGATTCTGGCTTTGAGGAATCCGTATTTTGAAGATCTGTTTGAGCGTTTTGGTCCATTCGGGAAACTTTTTGAGACGGAAGAGGCATTGTTTGATGAAGTATTTCGAATGATAGCAAACCCAGATGCTGGGGAAAAGCAACGGTATCTGGATCAGATGAAAGATATCAGGCGTAGGTTGGATACGGCAGAAATTGCTAAGGATCTCGCCGCTGAAATCGAGGGTCAAAATGAAAGATGATAAATTACTTTTGCTTTATCCTTTTGAGATGTACCAAGTGGGTGCTCAAAAAGATTTGGGCAGAATACCGAGTGTTTTCTATCAACTTATGAATATTCGAACACGCCTTTATTGCTTTTGTTTCCGAGAGGAAATACCAAAACTGGATGGGGTGGAAATTGAAGTGTTTTCTAATACTCCCCGTTTTTGGGGTTTGGAAGGGTTTCGATATCTTCAGGTCGCACGATCAATTGGCAAAGAGTACGGGCATGCCATGTTTTTTGGGACCTCACTACGCAATTATTTCTTAATGCGCCGTTTTCGAAAGACGAATCCTGAAGGCAAGATTTATTGGAAATTGGATATTGATGAAGATTATCTGGATTTATGGCGCGGCGCAAGGTGGGCAAACAAAATGGCTGTCAAGCGTCCGATGAACAATCGGATGCTGGAATGGGCAGACGTGGTCAGTGCTGAAACCAAGCTTTGTTATGCGAGATTGTGTGAGTCAGTTGACAAGAAACAGCGACAGAAAATGATGTATTTGCCGAATGGATTTGATGAGCGACAGATTCAGGGAATGGATTTGGGGACAGAAAAGAAACCCGTGATTCTTTTTGTCGGTCGGCTCGACGACCCGGTTAAGAATGCTGTTTCTATCCTTCGGGGGCTGAGTCAGATAGATTTTAAGGGTGAATTTCGATTTATCGGACCGGCCGAAGAAGACGGGGAATTCCTTTCGGAGTATCGGCAGCTTTGTGCAGGGACCAATGGGTTTGAAGACAAGGTGCATTGGCTCGGTGAAATTGCAGGGCGTGAGGAGTTGTATCGGCAATATGCGGAAACAATGGGGATCGTTCTTGCCTCCAGCCGAGAAAGTTTTGGAATTGTATTGGGCGAAGCAGCATATTTTGATAATTTCATTGTCAGCACCCGGGTGGGTGCGGCGATGGATATTACAAATGATGGCAAACTGGGTGTGATTGTTGAAGCAAATGACTGGGAAGAGATTATGAAACAAATTCAAGCATGTTTTGAGCATGCGAAAGAAACAATAGATCGGGGCAGAGTGCAAGGTTCGTATTATCGTGAAAACTTCCTTTATCGGAATTTGATTCAGGAGAATAAACATATTCAGGAGTTTTTTTATGGGAAAAAATAAAATGAGAATCGGTTTCGTAGGATACCATTTTGGTGAAATCACATGTTTCCATGGTGGCGCTGAAATTCAAAGAGAGAAAACGGCCGAAGCGCTAGAACAACAGTTAGCTATTGATATTGTACCGATCAATCATGTTCATGATCTTGGAAAGGTTGATTTGGTTCATTTTTTTCAATCGCATCCCTATTACGCGGATCTTGCTCGGAAACTCAAACAGCAAGGGATCCCATATGTAGTATCAACTGTATATTATCCGCCTTTTCCAATGAAGCTTGTACAATTTTCGCATCGAGTAATGAAGATTATGCCTTCTATTGTAAAACGGGTGGTGTACTTCGGCGCATTGAACGAATTGTGGCAAGGCGCAGAAGTGTTATTTCCGAACACTTCGGCAGAGGCCTTCATGCTGAAAAAGTTCGGCGCTAACGAGCATATCGAGATTGTTTACAATGGTATCGATCCTGAGAGACTTCAGCGGGGGAATGCACATATTTTCATTAAACAATATCCACAATTGGAAGAAACACCATTTGTTTTAAATGTTGGTAGAATTGAAAAGCGAAAGAATCAGAAAAACTTGATTTTAGCGTGCAGAAAATTGAAGATTCCTTTGGTGATTGTCGGAAAAGTGGGGGATCAGGCGTACTATGAAGAATGCAGGACAATTGCTGACGAGTCTGTGATCTTTACTGGACCGATTTATGACGATTCAATGCTATCTGCAGCGTATGATGCGTGTACTGTTTTTGCACTTCCTTCTATTATCGAGACACCAGGACTCAGTGCCTTGGAGGCTTCTTTTTTCGAAAAGCCCATTGTCATTACAGCCCATGGGGGAACGAAAGACTATTTTCAGGATTCGGCTGTATACCTTGAAAAATTGGATGAAAATGCGATTGCAAGTGCAATCGCTCAACAAATACGGCATCCAATCGTGATGAACGGGGAAATGCTTGAGAAGTTTTATTGGCAGAACATCGTGAATCCATATGTAAATTGGTACAAGAGAATACTAGGAGGCGACTGGAGTGACTGATTATGTTTCGATTATTACACCAATGTATAATGCGGAAACCACAATTATTAAGACGATTGAATCAGTTGTTGCACAAACATATCCCAAATGGGAACTTATAATCATTAACGATTTGTCAACAGATCGAAGTGTTGAAAAAGTGTTGCTCTATTTGGGAAAAGACGATCGTGTCAAACTTCTCCATATGCCAAAAAATTCTGGGGTAGCGGCTACTCGGAATTTTGGTATTCAGAATTCAAAAGGACGGTATATGGCCTTTTTGGATTCGGATGATTGGTGGATGCCAGAAAAGCTGGAATTACAAGTGAAGTTTATCAGGGCGGAGAAAGCCGGATTGGTGTATTCTTCGTACTGCAGAGTAGATGGTCATACAGGCGAGAATAAATATGTGAGCGTACCTGAAAAGTTAACCTATTCGCAATTGCTGAAGGGGAATCAAATTGCATGTCTAACGGTGATGGTGGATCGTGAAGAAACGGGCAATTTTCAAATGGAAAAAATCCGTCATGAAGATTACGCGGCGTGGTTGAGTCTTGCAAGGAATGGAATTGTCATGCGCGGATTGAATAAGCCGCTAGCATTCTACCGGGTAATGGGGAACTCGTTGTCTGGAAATAAGTTGAAATCGGCGATTTGGACTTGGAATATATATCGAAATCATGAAAAACTAAGTGTTTTTCAGTCTATAAAATGCTTTATCCATTATATTCTTCAGGGGATCCAAAAGCAGTAGGAGAGCTTATGTCAAATATTCAGAGATTAGGAAAATCAGCGTTGTGGGTCCTGGTGATATCTGTTTTCACAAAAATATTGGCTTTGTTACGTGAAATATTTATTGCCAAGCATTTTGGGGCTTCAGATGCGGCGGATAGTTATTTTATGGCATATTCGATTTTGGGTATGTTCTGTCTGATTTCCCATGCGATGCATGGTAGCCTTGTACCCATGTTCATTAATGTGCGTGGGCGAGGCAAACGGGAAGAAAAGCATTATATAGAGCGCTTGTTAACAGGGGCTATAGTGGCATTGGCGATCGTTTCGCTGACTGTTTTTGTTTTGTCGCCGCAATTGGTGAGTTTCTTTGCCAGAGGGTTTGTGGGAGAAAAAAAGACGTTAACCATTATGTTGCTAAGAACGGGTACAACCTTCATTTTATTAAGTGGGATTTATGATTTGTTTGGGAATTATTTGATTAGTGTTGAGAGGTTTATTCCAGAATCGATTGCTGGATTGATGTTAAATATTGCATATTTAGGATACTTTTTGCTGATGCCCGGAAAATGGCTAACGGTACAATCGTTGATGGGGATGGTTGTAGTGGCCATGCTGATCAAAGGCATTGTACTGTGGATTTGCAGCAGACAAAACCTCGGTGCGATTCATCTTCGCAACGGTATCCTTCAGGATTCTGATATACAAGAGACATTAAGATTGGCTGGACCGATTTTGCTGGGCTCAATGACATATTATGTGAATGGAATGGTGGATAAATTTATCGCCTCGGGTTTGAGCCCGGGTAAAATATCAGCGATGAACTATGCATCGAAAGTCACTGGGATGCTAACTACGCTTTTGGTTTCTATTACAATCACCATTGTTTTTCCTTCGATTGTTAAAATTTCCTTAGCGGATGATGAATGGCTGAAGCTTTCGGTACGTAAGGGCTTGTCATTTCTTCTCTATTTGATTCTGCCTCTCGTTACGGGCATTATTGTTTTGCGGTTACCGATTATTGAACTTTTATACCAACGGGGTGAATTTACGTCTTCCTCCACGGACTTGACTGTTCCTGCGCTTGCTTTGTATGCGATTATTATATTGACGTATGTTTTGAGTGAGTTTCTTTTAAAGGTTTTCTATGCTAAACAGAATATGTCTCTACCGATGTATATTGGTATTGCAAGTGTTGCATTGAATATTGTCTTGGACTTTGTACTCGTCGTGAAATATGATTATTTGGGATTAATTGCTGCAACGATTGCGGCAAGTGTTTTCCGATTGGTGGCGTATGCGATCTTTTTATATCGATGTTATGAAATCGATTTGGGTAAAGGCACAGTGGTTTCTGTGATCAAATCATGTATGGCGGCTCTTTGTATGGGGACAGTTGTGTTTTATTTTAATCGTTTGCTTATAGTGATTTCAGTACTTCAAGGAAGCGCTTTAGCTAAAGTTTCCGGTTTGCTAATCGCTATTATTTTGGGGGCGGTGGTGTATCTTGTGATGCTTGCAGTGTTAAGGGTTGAAGAGCTGTCGCTGATAAAAGCGTATTTGAGAAGAATCAAGGACTAGTTGTTATATTGGACTATGATCGAAATCATGTAGAAGAACAAGAGATGGAGGAGAGAGGATGAAACCCAAAGTATCATTGATTATACCTGCCTATAACGTCGAGAAGTATATCGGTGAATGTCTGGAAGCTGCTGTTACGCAAACGCTAGAAGATATTGAAATCATTATTCTAAATGATGGTTCAACGGATAAAACAGAGATGATAATCAATAAATACGCGGAACGGGATCAGCGGATCGTGGCTGTTTCACATAAAAATATGGGTCTTTCCGCTACAAGAAACAAAGGCGCCGCCATGGCGAGTGGCGAGTATTTGTATTTCTATGACTCTGACGATTTTATTGATCCCCATGCAATGGAAATACTCTATGAAGCTGCTTCTACAAATGATTTATCGATTGTATTTGGAAATAAGGTTGTATTCTATGAGAATGAGTATACATATGAAGCAGTTCAAGCTAGGAATACGGGAATGTCGAAAGAGTCTGTCAAGCTATTGGATCCTGTTGCTTTTATTGCAGATTTAGCGGTGTATGATGTTGTTGTTTGGCGCTATCTCTATCGAAAAGATTTTTGGAAACAGCTTATGTTTGGTTTCGCGGAGGGACAAGTATATGAAGATAGTGAGTTTACGCCAAAATGCGTTTTGAGCGCTGATTGTATTGGCGTTGTCGATTATCCAATCTACTATTATCGCAAGCGGAGCCAGGCATTTACAATGACCGGAATGAATGCGAAGAAATTAAACAGTTTGGTTGTTAATGCAGATCGCTTGGCCGAATTTTGTTATTCATGGGAAGGTTCGGAAGAACGAAAGAAGTATGTAAATCGTGAAATTGGAAATTTTGTCATTCAGGCCGCAGCAAATTTTCATCTGTATAAGACTATGCTAGAAATTGATCTAAGCGGTTGGTTAAAGAAGCGAAGCAAGAATTTGTTGGATTCGCCGAAAACCAATCATCGGATCGTCGGTTGGGGTTTGAGCAATGCGATGGGTTTGACGATTTTTAGTTTGCGGTTACGCTATTATTTTGTGTATGCGCATGACAGAAAAATGATGCGAAATCGAATCAATTGCGTGGAGGTTTAGGGCGTGAAAAAGGTATTAGTTGCGGGAGCAGCGGGTTTTATAGGCAGTAATTTATGTAAGCGACTTTTGTCGGAAGGGTGCCACGTTGTAGGCGTAGACAATATGAGCACTGGGCAACATGCCAATGTTGAAATGCTTTTGTTGAATGAGCATTTTGAGTTTGAAGAAAGAGATATTGTGCAAGAGTTTGATCTGCGAGTTGATGAAGTTTACAATTTGGCTTGCCCGGCGTCACCGAAGTATTATCAACTGGAACCCGTGCAGACTTTGAAGACGAATTTTATTGGCGCCCTGAATCTGCTGGAACTGGCCAAGCGGCACGATGCTAAAATATTGCAAGCTTCAACCAGCGAGGTATATGGAGATCCGGAGATGCATCCACAGCCGGAGCATTATGCTGGGAATGTCAATCCAATTGGTCCTCGAGCCTGTTATGATGAAGGAAAGCGTTGTGTTGAAGCTCTATTCTTTGATCACATGAGGCAGTATGGTACGCGAATTAAAATTGTTCGTATTTTCAACACATATGGTCCGTATCAAAGTTATTGCGATGGGCGTGTTGTTCCAAACTTTATTGCGCAGGGCATACTGGGAGAGCCGTTGACTGTTTATGGGGATGGGAACCAAACTCGCTCGTTTTGTTATATTTCTGATTTAATTGACGGATTAATAGCCATGATGAACAGTAAAGATGATTTTGTTGGGCCTGTAAATTTGGGAAATCCCGATGAGTACACAATTAAAGAGCTTGCGCACTTGGTCGCGGCGGGTACAGGGAATGAAGTGAAGCTGAAGTATCAGAAATTGCCGATCGATGATCCTAAAATCCGAAAGCCAGATATCACCTTGGCAAAAGAGGCACTGAATTGGATACCGAAAGTGGAGTTAAGGGAAGGGTTAGAAGAAACAATAAAGTATTTTCAAAATCAAAATTTGTTCATAAAGTATGATTAAGCCTATCGGAAGCGATGGGTTTTTTTATGCAAAAAATTGCTTGCAAATAGATTGTCAGAACAGCGTTTTTCAAAACATGTTATTCCCTAAAATTTTTTCGGTTAAATTATTGGGAACCGGATGTTGTAATTTACGGTGGAATTAGTGGAGACTTGAATCCTGCGTACTTCAATGAAGTGGAGAGCAGCAAGGGCATGTTCAAAGGACGAATCGTTCATGGGATGTTGACTGCCGGGTATATCTCCGCGGCACTGGGGATGCAATTGCCTGGACCGGGAACGATCTACTTAAAGCAATCATTGAAGTTTACGGCACCCGTGCGTTTTGGCGATACGATCACCACAACCGTTACAGTGACAGAGTTGGATGAGATGAGAAAACGAGTAACTTTGAAGACGGAATGCAGCAATCAAAACGGAGATTTGGTGTTAAAAGGCGAAGCGGTTGTTAGTCCGCCGGCGGAGTAAGGAGGAGTTTGTGATGGATTTTCAATTAAGCGAACAAAATATGATGATGAATGTATTTGGCAAGTTTAAAATGCAAATACGCTATGCGGATGATTTTGTGGTCTGCTTTCAATACTGGGATGACGCCATTAGATTCTACAATGCACTGCCTGGACGATTTGCTAAGTTTGGGCTGGAACTAGCAGAAGAAAAGACTCGAATCATACAGTTTGGAAGGTTTTCGATGTCGCGACAATGACCTTTTTTGTCATATAGTCGTCGGCGCCAATATCTTCATAGGCCTTTCTGCCCATAACAACAGTATCAATGCTTTCGATAAAGGCGGGGAAATCAAAATTCGCGTCCGTATCGAGATGCTTGTCCCCATCCCCGACGATCCACACGTACCCGCCCTCTTCATCAACGATATCCCCGTCCAGGCTCATAGCCAGATTCAAAAGTTTTTTTCTCATGGGCTCCTCTATTTCATATGCTTCATTCACATCAAGAGATTTGATTCGTTGCTTCTAGTATACGGGAAAAGATAAGTTTTATCTTGGGACGGATGAAACAGACAATTGTGATTTCTTGGAATCGTGATACACTGGTAGCAGAGCAAAATCGGCTAATAGAACACTGACAGAATATAGATTAGCGGGAGGTTGCAATGTATATCTCATTGGCAACAAGCATCGTGGTTTTTGTATTAAAAGCAAGCGGGCTTCAAAGCATGGCAAAGAATCAGGGGATTCGAAAGTCGTGGATTGCATGGATCCCCTTTTTAAACAAGTGGGTGCAATGCAAATTGGTAGGGTCTTATACCCTGTTTGGGACATACAAGACCGATCATTTATTTGCGTATTTATTGATGGGATCGATTGCAACGGATCTCTTATTATATATTAGAACGCCAATTGCGATTGGCTTTCTAATAGTCATTGCTGTTTTTATGGTGTACGTTACATACATCATGTTTCGCGATTTCTACGCCCAATATTCGAAGCACACCCATTGGATGGCGGTGGTCGCCATGTTGTGTTCGCCGCTGCATGCAATTCTTGTTTATACCTATAGTGAGCGCGAAATGCGGGAACCTGTAGCCAGTTATGAGGGAGGTGGATCATGATTATTCGAAATTTAGCGCCGGAAGATGTGGATGTCTTTTGGGAGTTGCGGTTGGAGGCCTTGCGCGGGTTTCCGGAAGCCTTTGGCTCTTCCTATGAAGAGGAATTGCACAAAATGGAAACGAGCCGAAGGGAACGATATTTGGAAAGTATGATTTTCCGCAGTCCATTCATTTTGTTGTGGGCGCCTTTGAACATGATCGATTGGTGGGCATGGTTGGATTGACTGGAACTGATTCAACTGTGGATGGTAACGAACAATGATGCGGCGGTTCGGTTGTATGAGCTATTCGGCTTTACGATCTTTGGAGAAGAGCGTCATGCATTAAAGATTGGCAGGCAGTATTATGATGAGTATCTGATGGTGTTGAATCTGGAGGATTGGGAGTCTTAGAGGTCATTCGGGATAGTAGAATTCAAGGAGTCCTCTGTTGTACAGCAATCGATGCTAAGGATAGCTGTGGAAGATTAGGAAAATGCTGATTGTAGAATGGGTGGAAGAGTTGTGTAGAGAGTGCCAAGGTGAGTTGGAAAATGTGGATAAATAAAGGCGTTATTTCGTCTGAGATAATTACATAGTAATAAAGGTTGTCTGAAAAAGTGAGGATAATTGGATTACTTTTTTGAATTGCCAGATTATTGCACGATTAAGAACTAAAATATTATGGGAAGGTGTTCATATGAGAAGGATTGACATAGTTAAAAATGCACTAGAAAACCTTTGTAAAGACGTGTCGAATGAGGAAATTGAGCAAGGGTTTAGTGGCTATGATACAAATACTATTAGTGAATTTGCCAATATCAGCAGGAGTAATACAAGCAAGGAGCTAAACCTTTTGGTTAAAAAGGGAGAAGTGTTAAAGATTGCTGGCCGCCCAGTCTATTATTTTAGTAAAAAACGCATGGAAGAAATTTATCATCTGGTCATGACTGGGAACCAAGTTCAGCATGTCATTTCATTGAAACAGATTAAAGGTGAAGATGCTATTGAGAGTAAGAATTTTTCATGTAGGGAAAATCTCGATTTGATTCTTGAAAAAAGACCAAGTTTGAGCAAGGCGATAAAACTAGGGAAAGCGGCGATCATTTATCCCCCTAATGGGTTGCATACATTGATATTAGGACCAAGTGGAGTCGGAAAGACTTTTTTTGCTGAGGCAATGTATAATTATGCCCGAGAGCATAGGAATTTGAAATCAGACGGTAAATTTATTGTTTTTAATTGTGCTGAGTATGCAGACAATCCACAATTGTTATTGTCGCAGCTATTTGGATATACAAAAGGTGCATTTACTGGAGCGGATCATGAGCAAGTTGGAATTATTGATGAGGCGGACGGAGGCATTCTCTTGCTTGATGAGGTTCATAGATTGCCACCGCAGGGACAAGAGATTCTTTTCACATTAATTGACAAAGGATATTTTAGGCGTCTTGGTGAGAATACAACGGTTCATCAGGTAGATTTGCGTTTGATTTGTGCAACAACTGAAAAAATCGAATCAAATATACTGATTACTTTTTTAAGAAGAATTCCAATGGTAATCGATTTGCCTGGCTTATCGGAAAGCACAGTTGAAGAACGCTTTGGGCTAATTGAAGGTTTTTTTTGTGGGGAATCAATAGTGCTGGGAATGGATATTGAAGTATGCCGGGAGGTTATTCTGGGATTGCTTTTTTATGATCCTCGAGGGAATATCGGACAACTTCGAAGCGATATTCAAACTATTTGTGCCAAGGGATTTCTTGATTATAAATTGCAGGGCAAATCAAACGGGAAAATCATAGTAGATATTAATTTGTTGCCAGATGAAGTCTATCAAGGAATATTAAGAATAAAAAAGCATCGTAGCGAAATCGAAAGCTTCTCTATCTTAAACGAATTGAAGACTTTTATATTTAATGGGAAACATGCAGGAGGTACATCGAATCCGAACGCAGATATCTCACAGTTATATGGAAAAATCACACAGTTTTACAAGAATTATTTGAAACAGAACATGGATAAAAAAGATATCATGGAGAATATTGATATATATATCAGACAATATATGGATAGCCTAATTGAGAAGAATCATATCTTTGACTTTCATGAGGAAAAAGAAAAACTCTCTAAAATGGTTAGTATGGCGGTATATGATATTTCTAAAAATGCAATCGAGATGGCAGAATTAAGATTGGGTAGAAAATTGGATAGAAAAACAGTTATTGCATTTATTTTACATATTTCTGCCCTCCTAGAAAGGATTTCATCCAATTATATTTCTAAGATCACCAATGAAGAACTAAAAAAAATTGAAAACAATCAACCAAATGAATATCAGGTTGCGTGTGAGATGAAATACTATATGGAGACGCAATTTCATGTCATCATACCAAAGCAGGAGATCGCATTCTTTATTGCGTTTTTATCAGCAGCGTTGTCAGAAAAAAAAGAACACACAAGTAGAGTGGGCATTGTTGTAGTTGCACACGGGAAAAGCACAGCCACTAGCATGGCAGATGTTGCCAATTCTCTTTTGGATACTTCGTTGTGTAAAGCGATCGATATGGATCTAAATGATTCTGTTGAGGCTTGTCTTGAGAAGGTTACAGAATTTGTAGTGAATACAGACACGGGGAAAGGCGTTTTACTGCTTGTAGATATGGGTTCTTTAAATGCATTTGCTGAAGTGATTCATCAAAAGACTAACATTCATGTCCGGAGCATAGGAATGGTTTCGACAGCAGTTGCGTTAGAGGCGGTGAGAAAAAGTCTTTATAGTGACGAGGACTTGGATAGCATTGCAAATAGTTTGATGAACCATCTTCCATATACAGGGAAGATGGTTTCGAGCGAATTGCGATATAAAAAAACGATGAGCAGAACAGGAGATTTAATTATTGTAACTTGTATAAGTGGAAAAGGTGTAGCCGTTAAGCTGTGTGAGCTAATTAAAAATGAAGTAGCTTTAATCGAAGAGGAAGATTTTGAGATTAAGCCTTTTGATTATAAGGGATCAGAGTTAACTGAGGAAGAAAGGGAACGAGCGGTTCTTTTGGTAGGGGCTTCCGATTTAAAGATTGAAGGGGTGCCATATATAAGCATTGATGAAGTTATAATGGGCAAAGGCTTGCAAAAAATTGCTCGAATTCTTTCGCGAAAAGAAAGGGAGGAAGAACAGGTAGAAATACCAAATTTTGTTGTAAGTAAAATTTTGACGGAATATCTTACATTCTTGAATCCCAAAAAAGCAAATGAAACAGTTAATTTTTCATTTGCTACTATCAATCAGAATATTAAATTTCACAATAAATCAAGTATTCGAATCAGATTTTTGATTCATTGCTGTTCTATGATAGAACGGGCGATTTTAAAGCAGCCGCTGGAGTATGGAAATGCAAAAAAGGTGATAGAAAATAATCAAGAGAAATACGGTATTGTAAGAAAGGCTTTTGAAATAATCGAGGATACGTTCAGCGTTGGAATCGATGACACAGAAGTTGCATATGTGCTAGATTTGATTAATACAGATTAATACACAATATTGGAAAATAAAACAGAAGGAATGTTTGCAAAAACATTCCTTCTGTTTTATTTTGCTACAAACCAGAAAAGAACAACATCTACACCTAAAAATTGAACAAATTAGAAATGATACACAGTTTGGCATGCTACTTGCATTAAAGATATATGACCAACTGTTTTGCTTTGAATATAACAAATATATGATTATCTATGGAGGTAGAAATGATAGGTGTAGTAATAGCGAGCCATGGTGAATTAGCCGATACATTGCTAAAGAGTGCAGAATTGCTGGTAGGCAAACAAACAAATGTTAAAACCTGTGGGTTGAATTATGGAGATGATATTAGTCGATTTGGAGAAATCCTCGGAAACTATATTGATGAGGTTGATCGAGGCGATGGTGTAGTTGTATTAACAGATATTTTTGGAGGGAGTCCTTGTAATCGTGCAATTATGCACTTAAGAAATAAAAGCTTCTTTTGCGTTTCAGGAGTGAATTTACCCATGCTTCTTGATGTGTTTTTAGGCAGGGAAACTCTGGGAGTGAATGCTGAAAATTTGTATAACCGATGCTATGAGAGCGCGATCGAAGGAATAAAAAAAGTGAATGGGATATTAAATAATTCAATTAAAGGAGAGAAATAATGGGAGAAATTGTACTAGCAAGAGTCGATGATAGATTAATTCATGGACAAGTTATGACTTCATGGTTAAATTATTTGAGTGCAAATAAAATTATTATTGTTGATGAGATTGTAGCGGGAGACATGTTAATGATGACAGTTCTTAAAAGTGTCATTCCGGCAAATATCAAACTCGATGTTTGCTCGACGGCGGATGGGATTGAAGCCCTGAATAATTTGGGCATGAATGACAAGGTCATACTGCTTGTCAAATTCCCTGAGATCCTTGAAGATTTAATCGACGGAGGTGTTCCCATTAAGACAATCAATGTTGGAGGAATGGGATCGAAACCAGGAAGAAAAACACTTTACAAGTGGATTGCTGTATCGGAGGAAGAACGAGAATGCTATAAGAGGCTTATCGTTAAAGGCATTGATGTAGGCATTCAGGTTATTGCGGAGGATAAGCGGCTGAAGATTTCTAAGTATTTATAAGCCGGTTTCTTATAACAAATAATAAGGAGGGTACAATGGAAATTAGTTTGTTTCAAGCTTTTCTAATTGGAGTGGTTTACTATCTAGGTGAAGTAGGCACCCCTTGGTTAACATTACTTTTTAGTTTTACCGGACTTTATCGACCTTTAATTGGCGGTACGATCGTTGGTTTTATACTTGGCGATCCAGTACAAGGATGTATTATTGGTGCAACGATTAACTTGCCTTATATTGCTTTCATTAATGCGGGTGGAACATCACCTTCAAATCCTGGGTTGGCCGGCACGTTAGGTACAGCACTTGCAATGGCTGCTGGAGTATCGCCTGCAGTCGCAATAAGTATTGCAATCCCCCTAGGATTGTTGGGAACAATAATTTGGATTGCACATATGTCAATTGATGTAATTTTCGTACATGTTTGCGATAAGGCAGCAGCAGAAGGAGATATTAATCGACTTTGTTTTTGGCATGTGTGGCCGCCACAAATTGTAATGGCGATTATATGCATTATCCCCGTAACGATTGGTGCATTTTATGGTGCAGGCGCTGTGACAGATATCATTGCGAATATGCCAGAACGAGTATTAACTGCATTAACAGTAGTAGGTGGTGTATTGCCAGCACTTGGTATTGCAATGAATCTTAGGGCAATTAATCGAGAAGGGACATTGTTGTTTTTTGTCACAGGTTTCTTCTTGGTTCAGTATGTAAATCTGCCAATCATTGCAATTGCAATTTTCGCAGGCGTTATAGCTTATGTTTATACCAAACTTTTTATGAATGCGGAGGAAGCGTAAAATGGTTGAGAACACACAAGCAATAAGCGGAGAAGAAAATGGTGTGACGAAAAAGAAGATTGTGCTGGATCGGAAGGATGTTAAAAGAGCATTCTGGAGATGGACATTTTTCTCACATGCTAATTACAACTATGAACGGCTTCAAGCAACAGGATTGATTTATGCGTTGAAGCCGGTGCTAGTAAAACTTTATGGAGATAATCCGGAAGCAATGAAAGAAGCACTTCAAAGGCACATGGCCTTCTTTAATACAGAGCCACATTTTGGTGGTGTTATTCATGGGATAGTAATTGCGATGGAAGAGGAAAAAGCCAATGGCGCTCCGATTACCACTGAGGCAATCAATGGTGTAAAAACAGGATTGATGGGTCCTTTTGCGGGTGTTGGAGACACGCTATGGCAGGGAACTTTGGTGCCAATTCTGTTAGCGATCGGGATTTCATTAGGTATACAGGGGAATTTGATGGGACCATTACTATACATGGTTCTATTGGGTGTCATTATGCTTACCTTGGCTTATAACATTTGGATGAAAGGCTATGAGGTTGGAAGCATGGGCATTCAGAAGATTATGGGTGGCAAAATGCTCAAGTCTATTATCATGGGGGCTTCGATCTTGGGAGCTATGACCCTCGGAGCGCTCTCTGCATCTTTTGTTACAGTGACTTGTCCGTATGTCATTAATATTGGAGAGTTTCAGCTTGCATTGCAGACACAGGTCTTTGATGCAATTTTGAAGGGAATGCTTCCACTTGGTACAACGTTTGGCACGTACTATCTTTTGAAAAAGAAAAAAATGAAAGGCACAACAGTTCTATTTCTTCTATTTGTTCTTGCATTTACACTTGGAATGCTTGGGATTCTTGGATAATAGGAGAAGTTATTAAAGGCCGAGGTTAAGAAAGAATTTGTTGAGATTTTTTCTTAACTTTTATTGGCGAGGATGGTTGGTAATATGTTGATATTTGCGTGAATGCGACAGAAAGAAGGAGATTGTATGAATAAGAAAATGAGAGCGTTGAATGCGATGGATGGACTTGCAGTCGATCGTATTCCAGTAATGCTTTATCGTCATTATTTTGATCAAAATGAGGACAATAACGTAAATGAATATATCGATTGGACGCGGAAAAGTGGAATTGATATGTTGCTGATACAAGTTGATGGATATGATGGTTGTCCAATTGAAGCAAAGACATTCACAATTGAAGACTTAAAAAATCTACGTTCCATTAGCCGCAATGACAAATTCATTACTGGTCAAGTGGATCGAGCTAAAAGAATATCTGAAGCATTGAGTGAGGAAATAGCGATTTTCCCGGTTATGTATACGCCTTTTAATAATATAAAGAAAACATTGAAATATGCTTTCAACAATAAACTTGATATTATGAAATGTTGGGAAGATAATAAGCAGGTTATCTTAGATGCAATGAAGTATGCAGAGGAAGCGAATGACATTCTTCTTGATGAATATAAGCGTCAGACTAAAGTGGATGGTGTAATGATATCATTTCGAAACGGCGGAGACGACAAAATGGAGTCAGAGGAATATATAAAATATCTGAGCGAATGGGACCATCGATTTCTTGCCCATGCTAATTTGAATTTTGCACATAATATTACTCATCTTTGTGGATGGTATGGTGGGAATGATATTTCCTTATGGAAAGACTACGATTACAAAGCTTTGAATTGGGATATTCATGTTGAGAAAAACCCAATTAATAGTAGGCCACTTGATATTGTTGAAGGGCGCTCATACTTTAGAAAAGATACGGTATTGATGGGTGGGTTTGATAATAGGGCGGATACATTGCTTTACAGTGGAACGAAAGAAGAGATTCAATTATATGCAAAAGAGTTAATTCGATCGGTGGGTAAAGAGAACTTTATCATGAGTTCGGATTGCAGTATTGATTATAGAATTCCGGTTGAAAGAATTCACTGGATCATTGAAGCTTGTGAAGAGTATTGTAAATAACATCAGCGTCTTTTCGAAAGACCTTATTTAAAAGTATGGTAATTAGCTGTATTAGAAAAGAGGGTTATTATACACAAGTAATTAGGATGGGGTTGTTCTTCGTGGATCAATTCCGCAAGATCAAGAGTCCAATGATTTTGTTATTTTAAGGAATAAACATTTTATTGTTGGGAGCAGCGTATGGTGAGGGGATGTTTGAATTTATGAAGTCGCAGAGAGAATATATTTTGGTTGCACTTTGTGATGGCATTGCTATTCCGATGGAAGAAGTGCCAAATTCTATATTTTCACATAAAAAAATGGGAGAAGGGATTGCATTCGTTCCAAAAGGAAAACAATTCGTTGCTCCGGCAGCTGGTACAGTCAAGTGTATTCCAGAAAACTTACAAACCATTGGTATGACCCTTGAAAATGGGCTCGGAATCGTTATTCATTTTGGATTAGATTCAGTGATGTTGAAAGCAGATGATATTTGCATATATTGCAAAGAGGGACAAAAAGTTGTAGAAGGAGAAGTTCTTATTGAACTAAAGGGTGATGGAAAGCCGCAATTGGAAGGGGAATGGTTCGTGCCAGTTGCGATAATAAAGCATGAAGATTTTGGGGAATTTCAGTTTATTCTTGAAGGAGAAATGGAAGCTGGAGTAACTGAAGTAGTAAAATATTCGAGACAGGGAAAAAACTATATAAAGGAACTATCTAATACCTGAGAAATGAAAGAAATGTCTTGTAATTGTTTTGGTTCATTTGGAGAAAACTAAGTAGTCGTAGAGGTGAAAGAATGAGTATCGTACGGGACCATGCAAGAAACATACGAAAAAATATAATCAAGATGATTGCTAATGCAAATTCGGGTCATCCTGGAGGAGCGTTATCGGCGGTAGACTTGATTACAATTTTGTATTTTGAAGTGATGAACATCAATCAAACAAATTTGGATATAACGAATCGAGATCGATGTGTTTTCTCGAAAGGGCACGCATCGGCGTTGTTGTATGCAGTTCTTGCAGAAAAAGGGTTGTTGGAGGAAGATTTATTGACCTTTCGCGCCATGGATTCAAAACTGCAGGGGCACCCGAATATGAATTATGTCAGCGGAGTAGATATGTCTACAGGTTCTTTGGGACAAGGGATTTCTTGTGCTGTCGGTATGGCTATGGCCAACCAGTTAGAGGGGAATACAAATCGTGTATATGCGCTTCTAGGTGATGGTGAATGTGAAGAAGGACAGGTGTGGGAAGCGGCCATGGCGGCAGCTCACTACAAGCTTGATAACCTTTGTGCCATTGTTGACTTTAATGGATTACAAATTGACGGGCCGATTGTAAAAGTGATGAATCCGACACCAATCGATGAGAAATTTAAGGCATTTGGTTGGCATGTGATTGAAATCAACGGACATGAATATGAAGAGATTAGAAAAGCGTTTGAAGAAGCAAAACAGATCAAAGACAGGCCGACAATGATTTTGGCGCATACGATTAAGGGAAAAGGGGTTTCATTTATGGAGAATAATCCATCATGGCATGGCGCCGCTCCAAATTTAGAGCAAGCTAATCAGGCATTGGAAGAATTGGAGGTGCAATAATGGGTCAAGCGACCAGAGAAGCCTTCGGTGAAGTATTGGCAGAATTAATTGTGAAGGATCAGAAAATTGTTGTTTTTGACGCAGATTTGACAAAATCAACCAAGACAAATGCTGCGCAAGAAGCCTGTCCAGAACGTCATTATAATATGGGCATTGCAGAAGCAAATATGATCGGTACGGCTGCGGGATTTGCTGCAAGCGGTTATACAGCATTTGCAGCGACCTTTGCAATGTTTGCGGTCGGCCGAGCTTGGGAGCAGATTCGCAATTCGGTGGCATATCCGCAGTTAAATGTAAAGATTTGTGGTACTCATGCGGGGATCGCAGTTGGTGAAGACGGTGTTTCTCATCAAGCGATTGAGGATATTGCGCTTATGCGTGCAATTCCTGGAATGCAGGTATATCAACCTTGTGATGGCGCAGAGACGAAGGCGATAATAAGACATGTTGCTTTGATCAAAGAGCCTTGTTATGTGCGTCTTGGACGTTCAGCAGTTGATGATGTTTTCAATGAAAATACAGAATTCGATTTTACCAAGGTTTGTGTATTGAATCGAGGAGAAAGGGTTGCTATCTTTGCGACAGGGCTTATGGTTCAAGCCTCTTTGAAGGCGGTGAAGCGTCTGCAGGCAGAAGGGATCAATCCAACAGTTGTGAATATCAGCTGTCTTAAGCCTTTGGATCATGAGGGGATAACAGAAATTTTACAAGCACATGAAGTGATTGTAACAGCAGAAGAACACAATGTAATTGGGGGGCTTGGTTCAGCTATTTCGGACGTAAGTGTGGCATTTTGCCCTATAAAAATTGTGAAGCTTGGGATCCAGGATCGATATGCAGAGTCGGGACCTTTCGAAGAGTTGTTGAAAAAGTACCAACTTGATGATGAGGAAGTTTACAAGACAGTTAAAAAACTTTTTTAAGTCCACCCTTCAAGTCATTCTGTAGCAAACGGAATAGTTAAAAGCCCTTATGCTTTCTGATCATTATTGGACGACTGATTTCATTAAAACTCCCCATTTGCGTTTGATATGGGGAGTTTTTTATGGTGTGCCGGGCATGCGCATCTGTTAGGGGCTGAAAGTCCATTGTTGAAGTTAATCGTGCCAACCACTAGCTGAAGACACGGGCGTCATTCGTGAGGTTGGGTCTCCTCCGAGGGGATGCTTCGCGATTCTGGAAGCCGGCGGCAAAAATCTGAGCCAAGGAATACGAACTCCATACGAGGTGAGTAGAAGATGAAAGATTCACAGAATCAAGATAGTCAGCAGAAAACTTTATATGAAGGTTCACTTGTGGAAGTAAGGCTGAAAGCCGTAGGTGAACAAGGAGCTTTGAAGGGTTCAGATTATGAAGGTATTGGGTCGAAACATGGCTTGGACGTTGAAAAATCTGGAAGTTGGCAAGAATGCGGTGCAAGAGCCTGAGAAGCAGAGGAAAGTGATGACGAACTTTATCCGATAAACGTGCCAAGCAAATGATAGTTTCGATACGAACAAATGGGAACTAGCCGGTCAATTACGATCAGCGGGTTCCCATTTTGGTTATTCTAGGTGGGCTTACTCACTTCTTTTTTAATAGACAAGGATTGGAATTTCTTCTTGGATCCTAGATTCCCTAGATGTATAACGAGGGGCGTGATAATTATGGGTATCATTTATCAAACAAACAAGAAGACGGGTATCACTTATGCCTACAGCAATGAAGCTTATTGGGACAAGGAAAAACAGCAGTCAAGAGCCAAAACAACCCTCCTTGGGAAAGTTGATCCTGTCACGGGGGAGATTGTGCCCACCAGATCCTACAAGAAGAAAAAGGAAAACATTCTTGTGCCTGCGAAGCGTGGTCCGGTGCCTATCACAAAAATTCAAAGAAGTTTCCATGGCGCAAGTTATCTGTTCGATCAAATTGGAAACATGACAGGTGTTTTAGCTGATTTGAGAGCATGCTTTCCTGATACCTACAAACAGATTCTTTCTGTCGCCTATTATTTGATTCTAGAAGAGAACAATTCTCTTAGCCGCTTCTCCCATTGGCAGAAGCTACATACACATCCCTATGGACAAGAC
>DAOUQF010000056.1 GCA_030625815.1 Eubacteriales bacterium | reverse complement strand
AAACTTGGCGTCCATCTGCACAAATGGCCGTTGATTGCTGATCGCACCTGTTGCCAGATCATAATCAAAGGCGTTGATCACATAGCGGATGGAATCCACAAAGTACATAGTGCTGTTATCCGGGCTCCAACCAACGCCATTGGCGATTGTGACTTCAGAAACCATCTTGCTGACACATAGATCACCATCCATCCGATAGAGAGCACTGGTTGCTCCTTCAAAGGTCATAGTACCTGCCCATAAACGTCCTTTTCGATCTACTTTTCCATCGTTAAATCGGGCTTCCTTTTTTCCTTTTTCTGGATGGGTAATGAAATCCATCTTCTGAGTCTCAGAATCCCAGAAATAGAACCCATCCTCTGCGCCAAAAATCATACCGGCATTTTCACGGAAAGCCATAAGGCAAACCTTGACTGGTACATCAAACGAATCATATTTTCCGGTTTCAGGATAGAAGCGCTGAATCTTTTTGCCGTCTATATCAACCCAATAGATCGCCTGCTCCTTTACATTCCACAATGGCCCTTCACCGATAATATTTTGGCAGGGATACACATTTACTGGTTCCATATTTTCCTCCTGTTATTTCAATTCGTCTTTATTTGGTGTTACAAGAATCTTTATCTGGTTTCGGTCTTCTACGAGTCTTTCAAAACCATTGCTTACTGCGTCCTCGATATACACTCGATCCGTTATCATGGGTTCAGGATTCACTCGTCCATCTGCCAGGTACTGTACAGCCCATTTGAATTCACGGTCATGCTGGTGTGCAACAGAACCAATGATCTCTTTTTCGTTGTACATAATATCCATCGCACTTAGCGGAACATCCTTGTCGATAACTGTTGTAATGACGATCCGCCCATGCCGGCGGGCAAGCTCCACAGCTTGACGAATGGCGGGGATGTTCCCTCCGCAATCGAAGACAACATCAGAACCACGTCCCTCAGTGAGGTCCATGAATTCTTCCAACCAACCATCAACTTTTGAATTGAGAACATGATTGGCTCCCATCAACTTTGCCACCTCAGCGCGGTAACCACCATGGGCAATGGAGATGACTTTGCTCGCACCCGCTACACGAGCTGCAGCAATTCCGAAAAGTCCAATTGTACCTGCGCCGACAACTGTCACGATGTCTCCCAGACTAACTCGCCCTTTACGTGCGGCGCGCACCATGACGGCTAACGGTTCAGCTAAGGAAGCGATATCCAAGGGCATTTCATCGGGAATTTTGATGCAGTCATATGCAGGGATATTGAAATACTCAGCCATCCCGCCATCATCATGCTGCCCAATTGATACCTGATACACACAGGAAGCAAATTCCCCCCTTTTGCAAAATTCGCAATGGCCGCAGTAACGTATACATTCCATTGCGACCCGATCGCCCGGTTTCACATTGGTGACATCTGGGGCAACATCAACGACCACTCCAGAATATTCATGGCCAATAACCAGAGGTGCCATTCGTCCGGATTCCGGGTGGGGTTTGTCAATAGGAATGATAGCTCCCTCGCGCAGATCTTCCAGGTCTGTTCCACAAATTCCACACCAGGCAGTGGCAATACGCGCTTCGCCTGCTCGGAGCGGTCGTGGTTCTGCCCAATCTGGTTCGTAGCGGAGATCCTCAATTCCGTAGAATACAATTGCTTTCATATTATTTTCTCCTTATGCAAAGAAAACTAATCTTCCATTACTTTTTTAACGGCTGCTAATATATCCTTTTCAGCCGGTATCACCTCTGCTTCCAAAATGGCATTATAAGGAATAGGGACATCTTCAGCGGCGACGCGTAAGACAGGTGCATCCAGATCATAAAAACATGTATCCATGATCTTGGAAGATACTTCATTGCTGAAACCACCGGTTTTAGGACCTTCATTTACTACTACTACCCGGTGTGTTTTGGCGATAGATGCTGCAATCGTTTCCATATCAAGTGGTTTTATTGTACGTGGGTCAATCAACTCAACATCTATACCCTCGGAAGACAGCTTTTCCACTGCGCTCGAAGCAAAGCTGCACATGCGGCTTGTCGCTATGAGGGTTACGTCTTTTCCTTCTGTACGCACTGCTGCTTTTCCGATCGGCACCAAATAATCATCTTCGGGTACATGCCCGGAATCACCATACAATTGCTTGTTCTCTATGACTATAACTGGATTATCGTTGCGGATAGCCGATTTCAGCAATCCCTTGGCGTCATAGGGAGTGGAGGGCATAACGACTAAAAGCCCTGGAACTACTGTCAGCCAGGTTTCGAGGGATTGTGAGTGCTGAGCCGCGTTGCCACGGCCTGCGCCAAAGGCGGTACGTATTGTCAGAGGAACACGTGCATGCCCACCAAACATATATTTCACTTTTGCTGCTTGATTAACGATCGAGTCCATTGCCATACACATAAAGTCAATGTACATAATCTCAACAATTGGGCGCATGCCAGTTAAAGCTGCTCCAACTCCTGCGCCAACGATGACTGACTCGGTCAAAGGTGTGTCTTTTACGCGCCCAGGTCCGAACTCTTCAAAAAGACCTTTTGTTGCGCCAAAAGCTCCCCCATGTAAACCGACATCTTCTCCCATTATAAATACACGCGGATCTCGCGCCATCTCTTCCGCAATCGCTTCTGCAACCGCCTGTCGATAGGTTAATGTTCTCTCTTTCATGACTGCCACTCCGTGTAAACGTCTTCAAACATCGATTCAATGGGCGGTTGCGGGCTTGCTTCTGCGAAAGCAACTGCTTCGTTCACTTCCGTCTGGATATCCTCTTTTATCTTTTGATATTTTTCTTTTGTCAGGATACCCCGTTCGATCATTATGCCTTCGACATGCTTGATTGGGTCTTTTTCCCTCCATCCATCAATCTCTTCCTTGGTGCGGTAGACCATAGGATCACCATAATAGTGTCCTTCGTAGCGATATGTGTCGCACTGCATTACGTAAGGGCCTTCTCCGGAGCGAACATG
>DAOUQF010000039.1 GCA_030625815.1 Eubacteriales bacterium | reverse complement strand
CGATCAATTCCACATCCGGTTTTTCCATCTGACCCAGAAATTGACGCGCGTAGGACGACAGGCTTTCCACATAGCGGCGCTGTCCTTCGGCATAGATGGTATCGAAGGCGAGGGACGACTTGCCGGAACCCGACAAACCCGTCATCACCACCATCTGATTGCGGGGGATTTCCAAATCGATATTCTTCAGATTATTTTCTTTGGCGCCTTTTATCTTAATTCTGTCCTTCATGACTGACTCCTTGATTGCAATTCTTTTTCCACTATCTGAAGCTCGTCGCGGATCTCCGCGGCCACTTCAAATTCCAATCGCTCGGCGGCAGACAACATCGCCTGTCGCAGGGCTTCGATCTCTGACAATAAGCGCTTCTCATTAAAGCTGTTGCCGCTGGATCTGTATTCCGTTCCGTCCTCGGCCACCTTGGTTGCCTCGATAATGGCGCGAACAGATTTTTGTATGGATTGCGGGGTAATCCCGTTGGCTTTGTTATAAGACTCCTGAATGACGCGGCGGCGTTCCGTCTCGTCGATGGCTCTTGCCATGGAGTTCGTAATTCGATCCCCGTACATCACAACCTGTCCATTCAAATGGCGGGCGGCACGGCCAATGGTCTGCACCATGGAGGTTTCCGATCGCAAAAATCCTTCCTTGTCTGCATCCAAGATCGCAACCAAGGATACCTCCGGAAGGTCCAAGCCTTCCCGCAGGAGGTTGATTCCCACCAAGACGTCATAGACGCCGATCCGCAGATCGCGAATGATCTTCATTCGATCGATGGTTTTGACATCGGAATGCAGATAGTTGACCTTGACTCCAACTTGTTTCAAGTAGTCCGTCAGATCTTCCGACATCCGTTTCGTCAGAGTCGTGATCAAAACCCGCTCCTTCAATTTGACCCGTTTCTTGATCTCGGACAAAAGATCGTCGATCTGGCCTTCCGTAGGCCGCACGTCAATCTTCGGATCCAAAAGCCCTGTCGGACGAATCACCTGTTCAACAATTCGTTCCGAATGACTCAACTCATAGGGACCCGGCGTCGCGCTCATATATATGGCTTGATTCACCATGCCCTCGAATTCCGCAAACTGCAGGGGACGGTTGTCCAAGGCAGAAGGCAGGCGAAAACCGTAGTTCACCAAGTTTTCTTTTCTAGAGCGATCTCCGGCATACATCCCCCGCACTTGAGGCACGGTCACATGAGACTCGTCTATCATCACCAAGAAATCCTCGGGAAAATAATCGATCAAGGTATAGGGACGCATACCGGGTTCCAAGCCGTTGATATGGCGGGAGTAGTTCTCAATCCCGTTGCAATAGCCCATCTCTCTCAACATCTCGATATCATAGCGCGTACGCTGCTCCAAGCGCTGCGCCTCCACCAGCTTTGTCTCTCGATTCAGCTCTTCCAATCGCGATTCCAGCTCCGCTTGAATGTCGACGATGGCCTTCTCGATCTTCTCCGGAGTCGTGGCATAGTGTGAGGCTGGAAAGATGGAAATATGATTTCGCACCCCCAAGAGTTCCCCCGTCAAAACATTCACTTCCACAATCCGTTCGATCTCGTCCCCGAAGAACTCCACACGAATGGCTCGCTCCGAGCTGTCCGCCGGAAAAACCTCCAGGGTGTCTCCGCGAACCCGAAAGGTGCCGCGGACAAAATTCAAATCATTGCGGGCAAATTGAATATCAATCAATTGCCGGATCACCTCGTCCCGATCTCGTATCATGCCGGGACGCATGGAAACCACCAAACCTTCATAATCGATGGGGCTTCCCAATCCATAGATGCAGGAAACAGACGCGACGATAATCACATCCCGCTGCTCGAAGAGGGCTGCCGTTGCAGAATGGCGCAGCTTGTCGATCTCTTCATTGATGGAAGCATCCTTTTCTATATAGGTGTCAGAAGACACCACATAAGCCTCCGGCTGATAATAATCGTAGTAGCTGACGAAATATTCGACCGCGCTATCCGGAAAGAATTCCTTAAACTCCGCCGTCAATTGCGCCGCCAAGGTTTTATTGTGGGCAATGACCAAGGTCGGCCGTTGCACGTTTTGAATGATATTGGCCATGGTAAAGGTTTTACCGGAACCCGTTACCCCCAAAAGAGTCTGATGCTTCTTCCCCTCCAAGAGTCCTTCGGTAAGCCGTTCGATCGCTGCGGGCTGATCTCCCTGTGGAACATAATTCGATTTCAGTTGAAACATGGGATCGCCTCCTTTTTTTAGAACATCCGTTCTGATTATATCATAATTTGCGGTCTGTGCAACACTTCGTTTGACGCTTAACCTCATACCCCGAGATCTGGTATAATAAACCAAAGGAGGCGAAGAGATGAAATCAAAAATACTCGAATTATTGCGAAATACAGCATCCGATTATCTCTCCGGCGAAGCCATGAGCGAAACCCTCGGTGTCAGCCGAGCTGCCATATGGAAAGTTATTCACCAATTGCGTGAAGAAGGATATGAAATAGAAGCCGTTCCCCGGAAAGGATATCGCCTGATTCATCAGCCGGACCGCCTTTCTCCCGATTGCCTGGCGCCGTATCTCACACCCGACAATACCTTCCAGCCCTTGATTCACTTTGCCAGTATAACATCCACCAACGACTACGCAAAGTCCATCGCCCTGGAGGCGGAAGAGGGAACCATCGTCATCGCGGACGAACAAACCAAGGGACGGGGTCGTAGGGGGCGCGACTGGCACTCCCCGGCCAATCAAAACATCTATCTCAGCCTGATTCTCAAACCCGATCTGCCGATCCATCAGGTCCCGCTGTTCACCCAGATGGCCGCGGCCGCCGTCTGGGAAGCCTTGTCGCCGGTTCTGCCGGGACTCACGATCAAATGGCCCAACGACCTGCTCTTTGAGGGGCGCAAGATCTGCGGCATCCTAACGGAGATGAGCGGCGAAATGCACGCCCTCCACTATCTGGTAATCGGAATCGGAATCAATGTCAATACAACCGCGGAGGATTTCCCCGAGGATTTGCAATCTATTGCGAGTTCCCTGCGAATCGAAACCGGCGCTCTCCTCTCTCGACAGAAACTGGCTGTCAATGTGATCGAACGTCTGACTCAGCACTATCGAGAGGTCATCAAGACCGGCTCCTTCGAAACCGCCTTGACCGTCTGTCGCGAACAATCCAACCTATTGGGGGAAGCCATCAATATCCATTCTCGCGATTCTGTAGAATCGGCGCGAGCCGTTCAGATCGATTCCGATGGATTTTTGGTGGTCGAAACAGCATCCGGCATTCGACGCCTGTCTTCCGGCGAAGTCAGCATCCGAAAGAAATAAAAAGAACCTAGAATCCCCAAAAACTGGGATTTTAGGTTCTTTTTTCAAAACCAAACAAATTGACAGTTTTCTCTTAAAAACACAATCCTTCTTATACAACCGGAAGATTGTTTCGTGTTTGTCATAATCTCATTTCCGAAACGTCACAACTTTATGAATTTTTCTTTACATTTTCTCGGATTTTGATATACTTACAGCGTGTCTTTACAGCAAGGACATGACTTTTTTAGAAAGGAACAAAAATATGAAAAAAAGTTTTTTCGGTAACCTCGGTACCTGGATCATCATTGCCATGATATGCGGTATCATCGCCGGAGGTGTCATGCAAGAAGATGCAAGCATGCTCGCTCCCATCGGCGTCCTTTTTGTCAGCCTCATCAAGATGGTTGTCATCCCACTGGTATTTTTCTCGATTATTAATGGCGCCGCCGCAATTGGAAACTCAAGCTCTGCAGGCAAGGTTGGCGCTGCCACCTTTGCATTCTATCTGGGAACCACCGCTTTCGCGGTCATTTTTGCCCTGATCCTGGGTCAGGTATTCCAACCCGGCGTTTCGGAAGGATTGGACACTTTCCAAGCCATGTTCTCCGACGAATATGCGGCGCGAGGCGCCGTGCCTGGATTCTGGGACACCCTGATCGGCATCGTGCCGACGAATCCATTTGACTCACTGACGCAGGGCAACATCCTGCAGATCCTGTTCTTCAGCCTGTTCTTTGGGTTTGGCATCAACTCATTGAAAGAGTCACAGAAAAAGCCTCTATTGAACATTATCGGCGGCGTGACTGACGCCTTGGTATATGTGATCCTAAAGATCATGGTCATTGCGCCCCTCGGCGTATTTGCCTTGATGGCTGATGCCGTCGGCACCTTCGGCTGGGAAGTCCTATTCAGCGTCAGCAAGTTGCTGATCCTTTATACGGTCGCCCTGTTGTTCCATACCTTCGGATTCTACGGTCTGCTGATCAAGCTCTTTACAAAGACGCCAGTTCGGGAATTCTTTGGAAAATTCGGCAAGGTGCAAGCCTTCGCCCTCTCCACTGCCTCTTCCATGGCAACGGTTCCCCTCAATGAGGAGACCTGCCAAGAGGATCTTGGCGTATCGAAGACAACAACATCCTTCGTCATTCCTTTGGGCGCGACCATCAACATGGATGGCAACGCCATCTACTATGCCCTGGCCGCTACCTTCTTTGCCCAATGGTTTGGCATTGAACTGGGCGTGCCGGAATTTGTTGCAATCATTCTGACCGCTACCGTCGGCTCCATCGGCCAAGCCGGTGTGCCAGGACCATCGCTGCTGGTTGTAGCCGTTCTCTTGGCAGCCAATATCCCCGTTGTGGGATTGCCGATCCTCTTTGGCGTCGATCGAATCTTCGACATGATGCGTACCGCCGTCAATGTAACCGGAGATGCAACCTGTGCCTTGATCGTCGATCAATTGGTGACTGCGGACGATCCTGGACATGACTCGAAACCCAATATAGAAGAAGCCATATAAACCAAAAGACTGGATGCCTCAAAGGCAATCCAGTCTTTTTTTATAATCGATTCAACCCCGCTTCCGGGTCTCGTATCAGCGTATCCACATGCTCCAAGCCCGCATGGATGCACACCAAGCCCTTCAGCAAGGCAAGCTCCTCCAGTTCCTCTTCCGATCTGTTCAAGAAAGGTGCGACAACCAAACTCTCAAAGCCGCCCAGGTGATAGAAAAACTGCCAGCAAATTTGCTGGCAGTTTCATCCTCTTTATTTCATTAATTGTCGAATGGCTTCCGTCAATTGCGGATCCCCTTCCCGTTCCTTGGGATCAATACGCCCAAAGTCTTCGGGAGTCGCCACTTCAATGTCCGGTGTGATGCCGATACCGTGAATATTGCGATCATCCGGCGTAAAGTACTCCGCAATGGTCAGGGTAATGCCTGATCCGTCGTTCAATGGAATGATCTCCTGCACAATCCCCTTGCCAAAGCTCTGCTCACCGATCACCTGCGCCTTGTCCGTATCCTGACAAGCACCCATCAATACCTCGGAAGCGCTGGCGCTTCCGCCATTGGCCAGGAAGGCAAACGGCAGATCCACTTTTCGGACATCCGAGTAGAATTCTTCGACCTCGCCCGCCTTGGTCTTCGTATAAGTGATTTTCTGTTCCCCCAAGAGGAAGTCCGCGATCTCAACGGCAGAATCCAATAGTCCGCCTGGATTATATCGCAAATCGATCAAAATGGCGGTTGCTCCCTGATCCTCCAACTCGTTATATGCAGTCTGAAAATCAATCGCTGTCTTCTCCATAAATTGGAAAACACGAATATAGCCAACCCCCTCTTCCAAGAGCTCGGAAGAAACAGTCTGTTCGTTGATCTCCGCTCGAATCAATGTCAAATCGAAGATCTCACGCCCGCCGTCTTCCACAACGCGAAGAATGGTAATGGTCACTTCGGTTCCCAGATCGCCGCGCATTTCTTTCACCGCGTCGTTGAGGGTTTCTCCGGTAAAGTCTTTTCCATTGACGCGAATGATCTTGTCTCCGGGCTGAATTCCAGCCTCATACCCCGGGGTTCCTTCGATAGGAGAAACCACGGTAATCAAGTTGTCCTCCGCAGGCACCACATAGACGCCAATCCCATAGAAGCTGCCGATCTGATCCTCCACATACTGCTGAAACTCTTCCGGTGTATAGTAATAGGAGTAGGGATCCTCCAGTCCTGCAACCATCCCCTTGATTTCATATTCCTTCAAACGCTCTTTATCGGTTTCATATAAAAATTCTTCCTGGACAAAATTTTCCATATACTTCAACTTGGAGAACGCCGTCAATTCTTCCTGAACCTGATTCCATTCAACCTCGTCCACAAGTTTCTTGCCATTAATCGTCAATCCCTGCTGATACACAAAACTGATAGAGCCCAGTCCACTGACTGCCATCAGGAACAGGATCCCCACAATCTTTCCGATTCTTCTCATGTCTTCCCCCTGCCGTTAGTTTTTCAAATAATCTCTTGGATTCTGATATTCGCCATTGACCCGCACTTCAAAGTGAAGATGGGGCCCCGTTGAATAGCCCGTGCTGCCGGAATAAGAGATAACCTGTCCTCGTTCCACAGTCTGGCCTGGAGAAACCAATAATTTTCTATTATGCGCATAAAGGGTTGTAATTCCGCCCCCGTGATCGACCACAATGTAATTGCCATAGGCAACATTGTATTTGGCGATCAAAACAACACCCTCATTCACTGCAACGATTTTGCTGCCGGAAGGCACGCCCACGTCAAACCCCGTATGCAGCTTCCAGCGCTTCAGTATAGGATGGAATCGATTCCCGAACTCGGATGTGATCCGATAGAATCCCGGCGCCGGCCAGGTCATGGTTCCGCCGACGTAATCCCGCTCCATCTGCAAGCGCTTGATCTCATCCCCAACCGCCTTTTCTTGGGCTTCCATCTCCGCTACCGCTTTTTTCAGCTCAGCGTACTGATCCTGAAGCGTATCGTAAATGCTTTTCTTTTCCGCCGAGGAATCAAGCAATTCTTCTTTGGCGTCCACAACGGTTTGCTTCTTGGTGCGCATCTCCTGTTCCGATAATTCCAACTCATATTTTTGATGTCGGATCAAGATCTTTGTATTGTTCAAATCCGCCAAGAGCTTTTGATCATTTTCTGCAATATAGGACACCATATCCAATCGTACGGACAGTTCGCTGATGCTTTGCGCCGTAAGCATCAATTCCATATAGTCCATATCGCTGTTCATATACATGGCTCGAAGACGCTTGTTGAAAAGTTCCATATATCTGGCATAGTCATATTCCGATTCCGACAAATCCGTCTTTTTATATTCGATCTGCGTCATCAGTCCGCGAATTCGCGTTTCCAATTCATCGATCTCGCCTTCGCGGGCTTGAATCTTGCCGTCCAGGCTGCGAATCTCATTCAGATTTTGAGAGATATCATCCTTCACATCCTGTTGCTGATCGCGAATATCATCCAATTCATCATGCAATTCATCCTTTTTCCCCTCCAGATCATCAATCTGATCATCATACGTATTGCCCGCAAAGGCCAAAGAGGAAACACAAGTTAGAATCAAGAGAAAACTTATCCATTTTTTCATGTCTCACCTACGCTTTCTTACGACCCAATTGTTTTTTCACAGCAGACAGGCTTCCCAAGGCGCCAATTCCAATCCCCAGGGTGCCAAACAGAACAATGATATCCTGCATGATCCCCTCGATTGGGATCAAATAGGACACGACAAAGGAGATTCCCGCCTGTTCCAACAGCTCCGCGATATTCATATATCCCAGCGACAAAACCCCAAAGGAAAGGCCCGCGCCCACGATTCCCAAGATAATCCCTTCCACCACAAAGGGACCCCGTATAAATCCATTGGTCGCTCCGACGGATTTCATAATAAATATCTCGTCCTTCCGGCCTTCAACGGCCAGTTTGATGGTGTTGGAGATAATAAAGACAGAAACAAGAATCAAAGCCAGAATCAACCCCACGCTAAAGGTGCGCAGTCCTTCGGTCATTTCAATCAATCGATTGATCATGTCCTGGTTGTAGTTTCGAATCTTTTCGATCCCCCCCAAGCCAGACAGGCGCAATAGGGCGCTCTTCGAATAATAGATGCTGTTCAATTGAATGATATAAGAATTGGGCAAGGGATTGGTATCAAGACTCTCCAAGAGTTCCGCCTGATCCCCCCAATTGGCTTTCATCTCCGCCAAGGCGTCTTCCTTGCTGATAAATTGAAGAGACAGCACTTCCGGGTACGCCTCAATGGTTTTCCCCATGGCGACCACATCGGTGTACCCCATGTCATCGTTTAAGTAAATCTGAATCTGATCAAAATTTTCCCGGGTCTTTTCCACCACCGCATTGACGTTTAACACGATCAAAAGAGCAACCCCCAGAATCAACAGGGCAACGGAAACGGAACCAACCGACGCAACGCTCATGGCTTTATGGCGCCACGCGCTGATAAAGCCTTCTCTAATTTGACGGAAACCGCTAGATCGCTTCATGTCGTTCCCCCCTTCTGCGAATATCGCTTACCAATTCGCCTTCGGACAGCCGAACCACGCGGAATCGATAGCGATCCACAATGGTATGGTCATGGGTAGACATCACAATGGTCGTTCCCTTGTTGCAGATATGAATAAAGTATTCCATCAATTCAATGGATGTTGCCGGATCCAGGTTTCCCGTCGGCTCATCGGCAATTAACAATTTCGGATTGTTGACCAAGGCTCGAGCGATGGAAACGCGCTGCTGTTCGCCCCCGGACAATTCGTGGGGATAGCGGGTGGATTTTCGGCTCAGGTTCACCAGGGATAGAATCGTCGGCACCTGCCGTTGAATCTCCTTGCGACCGGCTCCCACCACCTCCATGCCGAAGGCGACATTTTCATAGACGGTCTTGTGGTTCAATAGCTTGAAATCCTGATAAACAATTCCAATATCCCGCTTGTGGTAGGGGATCTTCCGATTGCTCAGCTCTGTAATCTCTCGGCCGTCAAAGTATATGCATCCGCTTGTAGGATCCATCTCCTTCAACAGGAGATTGATCATCGTCGATTTTCCGGCGCCGCTCTCTCCCACCAAAAAAATAAACTCGCCGCGACCCACTTTCAAATCCAAGTTTTTTAATGCGCCCACTTCATTTTTATAGATCTTTGACACATTCTCAAATCGTATCATCTCTGTCACTCTTCCCCCTCTGTCTCCACTACTCCAGTTCCCAAGTTTCACGGGCAATTTGGAACCGCAGCGCCTCTTCGTACACCCGCAGGTCCAACCCGGTTTTCTTACGTATTCGTTCCAATCGATACTGCAAGGTATTTCGATGAATAAACAAGGCTTTCGCCGTCTGGCTGCCATGCAAGTCATGGGTCCAGAACGCGGCGGCAGTATGCCATTCCTCTTCGTCCAACAACTCCAGATGAAAGGCTGCAGCACGGACACGAAGAATCGCCCGCGCCTCCGGAGTTAGACGATGAATCAGCACGGAAAGTTCCGCAGTTTCATCCGTTATCCAGCGTCGCTCCCTGGGATCCTTTTGCAGGAGCCGCATCAGATCGATGGCATCCCGATAGGACAGCGAAATCTGATTGGTTTCAACCGGCAACCCAACAGTCACCATAACCCGCATCATCCACTCCGCCTCGGCTGTTCCCTGACGGTCTCGAATCCATTGCATCCCATCCTCACGGTTCAACAAGACCAAAAACTCTTGTCCCGCTCCCGCGGCAATAACGCCTTCGTCTTCCAGCAAGGCGCCCAAGGCGTCTCGATGCCATTGATCCAAGCTGAATTGAAAGTGGAAGCACGCAACCCGATAACCGGTCTCGCCCGTCAGTCCCCATTCCTTCAACCATCGCTGTTGTTCCGCCGAGCTGGCTTCGCCACGCAAAATCAACCAAAGGGGATGGCGTGCGCTTCCCTCATTTTTCAATGCGGTCTCCACACCCCAACGCACCAATCGAATCTCCCGCTCCGTCAAATCGACAGCCGCCTTAACCACAATCTCTCGACCGCGCTCATAAAAGGAATCAATCCAGATCCCTTCCGCGTCCGCTCCCAAACGGAGTGGAATTCCACTCTCTTTTTCCCATTCTTTAATCTTTTCTTCGATTCTACGCAAGTCCGCCCCCGCCTTTCCTTGCACTCCCTCTTATTTTACCAGAAAGACCCTTTATTTTCTATTACAGGCATATGAAAAAACAGCGAGGCTTTTGCCTCGCTGCTTTTTCAGAATAAAAGGGGAAGTTTAACGGATTGTTTCTTCCGTTTCACTATCAAATAAGTGGATTCTATTTCGGTCCATCGCCAATTTCATACGATCGCCAACCTTGACTTGATTACGAGAGTCGATGGTCGCGATGCATCGCGTATTATTGAAGGTTAGATAAAGATGCGTTTCATTTCCCATCATCTCAGTAACCTCAACCTCCGCTTCAAAAGCGGTTTCCGGCGAACTCTCCATAAAGACGCGTTCGTTATAGATATCGTCCGGACGGATGCCCATGCGCAAGGTCTTGCCAAAGTATCCTCTCTCTTCCAAGAGCACAGCTTTTCCCTTTGGATAAGAAATGATGGTTCCGTCTTCAAAGACCAGTTTGCAGTCATCCACGTCACCGCTTACGGTAACATCAAACATATTCATCTGCGGGCTTCCGATAAATCCGGCAACGAACATATTGTCCGGCTGATGGAATACATCATGCGGCGTACCCACCTGCTGAACGAGACCATCCTTCATAATAACAATTCGATCGCCCATAGTCATGGCTTCCGTCTGGTCATGGGTGACATAGACGAAGGTCGTTTGCAAACGCTGATGCAGTTTCGAGATCTCCGTACGGGTCTGCACGCGCAATTTAGCATCCAAGTTGGAAAGCGGTTCATCCATCAAAAACACCTTTGGATTCCGCACGATCGCACGTCCCAAGGCAACCCGCTGTCTCTGGCCGCCGGAAAGAGCTTTCGGCTTGCGATCCAAGAGATCGTCCAAACCGAGGATTGCGCCCACCTGCTTGACTTTTTCATCAATTTCCGACTTCGGCATTTTTCGCAATTTCAAACCGAACGCCATATTTTCATACACCGTCATATGCGGATACAAGGCATAGTTTTGGAATACCATCGCGATATCGCGATCCTTTGGCGCCACATCATTAACAATTTTATCGCCAATATACAATTCCCCGCCTGAAATCTCTTCCAATCCGGCAATCATTCGCAAGGTTGTTGTCTTCCCGCAACCTGACGGTCCAACAAAAACAATAAATTCCTTGTCTTTGATCTCTAAGTTAAAGTCTTTTACCGCGTGAACTCCGCCCGGATACACTTTTTGAATATTCTGCAATGATAAGTTTGCCATAAAAATAATACCCTCCCGTTTTTTTAGCTACTCTTAGTGTAGCGAAACGAGAGGGTGTTTTCTATTGACCGATCTACCAAAGATTCAATCGAGCCTTGTGCATCTTGCTAGTCATCCCGACTCTTCATTAATTGCGCGAAATAATCGATGCGGCTCTGAACTTTGCCGAAGATGGTTCCTTCCGGATATTCACCGTTCTCATCGATTGTTCCCGCTTTGCCATCCATCATAATGGAGATTCCTTCCTCAATGGTTCGCACGGCGTAGACCACGAACTTGCCCGCTTCCACTGCCTCGATCACCTCATCGGAAAGCATCAGGTTCTTGACGTTTTGGATCGGGATCATAACCCCTTCGCCTCCCTTGAACCCCTTGATCTTGCAGACCTTGAAGAATCCTTCGATTTTTTCATTTACGCCGCCAATGGGCTGAATTTCTCCCTTTTGATTGACGGAACCCGTCGCGGCGATGCTCTGCTTGATGGGCATCTCCGAAAGGCTGGAAATCAAGCCGTAAAGCTCGGTGCTCGACGCACTGTCTCCGTCGATATAGGAATAGCTCTGCTCAAAGGTGATGCTGGACGACAGGGTCAGCGGATTGTGGATCGCAAATTTCGAACCCAGGAAGCCCGCGATAATCAAAACGCCCTTGTCATGAATGGCACCGGATCGTTCAATCTCCCGCTCGATATTCACAACGCCCTCTTCTCCCGCATAGGTGGAAACCGTGATGCGGGACGGCATCCCAAATCGATATTCCCCCGAGTCCATCACCGTCAAGCCGTTGATCTGTCCCACGACCTCCCCATGCGTGTCGAGGATCAAATCCCCGGTCTCAAAGGCCCTGAGCAATCGTTCTTCGTACTTGTTGTTCCGATGGTTTCGCTGGGCAATGGCCGCTTTGATCTCTTTTGCCGTCACCTGCGTCTTTTCTTCCTGCACCGCAAGGGCTTCCGCCTGAATCATCATGTCGGCCATCAAATTGAATTCCGTCGACAGGCGATCTTGATTCTCCACAGCGCGGGAGCTGAACTCCACGATCTCCGCCATGGCGGAATGATCGAAAGGCAAGAGCTTATTCTCTTCGCATTGGAAACGGACAAACTTACCCATCTTCACCACATTCTCGTCAGTCCGCTTCATATCCCCTTCAAAATCCGCTCGAATCTTAAAGAGTTTCGCGAAATCCGGATCATTTTCCAAAAGCAGATAATAGAGTCGCGGATCCCCGATCAAGATGACCTTCACCTTCAATGGGATCGGCTGCGGTTTCAAGACCCTTGTAATAATGGTATTCAGATTAATCGGTTCAATGGCAATCACTTCATTTTTCAATACCCGCTTCAATCCCTCCCAGGCCTGGAGGTTTTTCAGCAGATCATAGGCTTGAATAATTAGATAGCCGCCATTGGCTTCATGGATGGATCCCATGCGAATCTGCATATGGTCCGTATATACCAAATTATTTTGCAGCCGATAGGTGACGTTTCCAAACAGGTTTTCGTAGGTCGGATTCGCCTCCTGGATCAGTGGTGCCGCATGATCATTGGGCTCATGATAGATCAGAGGATTGACCAGATAGCGAAGGAAGAAAGACTCGCTGATGTTCAGCTCCTTCCCCTGTTGGGAAGCCTTCACAAATTCCTCCAGGTTATCGATCATATCCTCGGTCATCTCAGCAAAATAGGTCATCAATTCCTTGTTCTCCGGAAAACGGTTCCGAATCTTGTCCAGATAGAGATCGATCACCTTCTTGGCTTCCTTCTCCCGAAGTTCCAAGAGCTTTTCCATCTGATCCTCATCGGTTTTTCTCAGTTTTTGAATCTCTTCGATGGTATGGTTGTTCATCTCCAGATATTGATCCTGCAGGGTTTCCATCTGTTCCGGCGACAATTTCTCCGCCTCTTCATTGGTCATAATATGTCCATCCACCACGGGATAATACAACAGACCCTTTTCCGAGATCTGATACTCGAATTGATACTGATGGGCAATCCGATTCAAATTGTCCAAGCCTTCTTTTCGCATCCGCGCATAGATCTTGATGATGTTCTTGCGTCGATCGTCATACAGCTTCGAGGTGAAATGCTTCGGAAACTCCACAATCAACCGCTGAATCAGCCACTCCATATTGCTTTTGAGCACCATGGATTGTCCCAAAGGCAGTTCAATCGCTCTGGGATGATCGGGCTGGAGGAAGTTGTATCCATAGCACCAATCCGACTCGATGGTGCGATTGGCCGCGGCCTCCGAGGTCAAGGCATAGGTGTTGGAATTCCGTCCCGTCCCCAGTCCGCCGGATACAAAAATATTATATCCTTTTCGATCGATGGAAAGTCCGGTCTCGATCGCTTTGATGGCTCGGGACTGTCCCAAAATCTCCTTGCAAATTTCCCCGCAAGAATCCACCTCTTGAAAAATATCCGGATTGCATCGTCGCTTAAGCTCCTTACTATCAACTTGAACCATCTGCCTCGCCTCCCAATGGATTTTCATACTGCTCTTCCTATTACAATTATACACAAAAAAAATGCCTCTACCCAGAATCTTCGAGTGAGACATCCATTTTTTTCTAATTTTAGTTTTCTTCGATTTCAACCATTCCCCGCTTGACCATAGCCAACCAAAGGAAGTGTGGCAATACCAGCTGCCGGCCAATTCGACTCGGCTGTTTCGCCAGGCGATAGAGCCATTCCAAACCCAGACGCTGATAAATCTCCGGCGCGCGCTGAACCAGCCCGGCCAAGCCATCCAAGGTGCCGCCATTTCCAATCAAAATCGTCGGTTTCAGGCGATCCCGATAGGTGTCGATCCAAATTTCCTGCTTTTTCATTCCAAATCCCACAAAGAGAATCTCCGCGCCGGAGGCATTGATCATCTCGATCACCTGCTCCTCTTCCGGACTGCCTCCCTTTCCGATATGGAGACCGGGAAAATAACCATGATGAGTGCCGGCGATTCGCAGTCCCGGCAGGGTTTTACCGACCTCTTCCGCCGCCTGATCGGCAACACCGACAGCCCCGCCCAAAAAGAAAACACTCTTGTCCAGACGCGCCGCCATCTCCAAAAGAGAAATCGAAGTGTCGAACCCCGTCACTCGATTTTCAATGGGTTTTTTCTGGATGCGCGCAGCATGGATCAATCCGATTCCATCGGGAATCACCCACTCCGCCCGATTCAAAATATCGCGAAATGCCTCGTCCTTCCAGGCCGCCATAATCATCTCTGTATTCGGTGTAAAAATCGCCATTTGCCGATTTTCAACCAGGGCTGACTCCAACACGTCCATGGTTTCCTTTTCGCTTGTATTCTGCACACGCGTCCCCAAAATGCGAACGGCTTGATACGATTTAATCATGCAACAACTCCTGTATAATCATTTTTTGATCGGCCTTCGCCTGAGCGCACAATCCCTCGCTCCGCTCCCTCAGCTTCTGCTGAAAGACTTGATCGTTCATCCGCTGACGCGCCAATTGAACCACCTGATCCACCGAGAAACTCTCTACGGCAAAGATGGGTCCGCCCTCCATGGATTCCATAAAGGCGTCCACCTTGGGATCATAGGACAACCCGATCATGGGTGTCGCCATAATCGCTGAAAAAATCAGGGAATGCAGCCGAACGCCAATCAGCAAGTCCGCCGCACCAATCCGCTCTAAAATTTGTTCAACGCTGGGGGTATGCGCCATCCATGCACATCCGGTCTTATCCGAAATCCGCTTGGCCAGCGGTGCATCCTGGGCTTGATGAAAGGACAGAAGCTCAACATTTGCCTGCAGTTCTGTCTGCAAACGATTCACAAGTTCCACCCATTTTGCTTCCATCTCCTCGGAATTTCCCCAAGGCCTCAAAGACATCACAATGGACTTTTCCGCCCGTTGAGCGACAGTTTCCATCGCTGGAATCGAATGGAATCCCCACACCGGATCGGTGGTTTGCACAATCCGATCGCGATCAATGCCCATGGCCGTCAATTCCTCTAGAGAAACACGGTCCCGCACGCTGATATGCTTCGCGGAACGAAAGATCCAATGGGTCATTTTTCGAAAGACGGACCGCTGAATCGGTCCAATTCCCTGCGCAACCATCATCAATGGCTTCCCATGCATTTTCGCCAAAAACATCAGACCCAAATAGTAGAGAATGCTTCGGCTGCTGGTGACATCCTGCAAAAGGCTGCCGCCGCCAAATACAATCACATCCTGGGTTTTCATGGCATGCATCAAGGCACGATAATCATTTCGGCTGATGGCTTTCACCCCATATTCATCCTCCGTCCGATGACGGGAAGCCGATAAAACCGTCAGCTCAACCTCTGGGCTTTGACTGCGAATCCCTTCGATCAGAGATCGAAGAATCGCTTCATCCCCTAGATTGTCAAATCCATAATATCCACAGATGAATATTTTCTTCATACTCGTCTCCTATGTCGAATCATTTGGATCACCATCATAACAATCCAGGTGCCGATGCAGCCGATAACAAGGCCAAAACTCAAAGAATATCCCGTTCTCTCCATGGATAAAGCCATGGGAGTCCGCAAATGACTAAAGGTATTGGTTACAGATATAAATCCGATGGTCGCAATCATGCCCAATGAAATCCCCAACCATTTCCAGCCATTTTTCACCAAGGCAAAGGCAAGAATCACCGCCGGAAAAGCCATCAGGATCTCCTTGGTTCTCGGTCGAGCCGGAATCCAGTTCTCCAATCCATTGCGCATCAGCATCTCAATATTCAAAGGCTGCAAACTGGTCTCATGACCCGATCGCGCCAAATAGACATAGGCGATCACAAGAAAGACGCCCGCAATGGCCAAATGGCCGATGCGAAGAGGCTCCTTCATCAATCGTTCCAGATCCGGCATCAAGGCTCTCTCTTTCGTTTCGCGGCGATATCCCCATACCCTGAGGCCATAGAGGACTACCACAAAGAGCGGCAAGACCAGGCTCGCTTTCACTCCGCGGAATATCGACAGCTCCATCAAATAGGTCGTATCGCTTAAGATGGTTCCCACATAGAGACCGCCCGTCATGGCGATGGCTACGGATTGAATCAATCCCTTCGACCCTTCCAAAAGCGCGGATCCCGGTCTCGAATCCAGGCTGCGCCCGGCTCGTTCCAGTCGATCCATCAGCCAAATGCCCGCTAAACTCGAATAGGCAAAGGATGCCCCAAAAGCCAGAAAGCTTTGCATCAAATCTCTTTTAACCATCAGCCCGGCGCCCATTGCAAGCAGGAGCCCCAAGGCAATCAATGCCAAATGTTTCTCGGACAGATCCAAGAGCTTCCGCAACAACAATACGCCCGCCAGAATCGGTCCCATTCCCAAAAGAAAAAGAATCCCTATCGAGAGTCGACGATTCGGGAAGGTGCTGGGTTCGTCCCCCCAGGACAGCTTATGCCATCCCAATCGATCCGTTAAATCCGCAAAGATGGGACGATACTCGCCCAGATCCGTGACATAACTCTCCTTCGCCCACTTGAAGGGCTTAAAGTAGAGGATTCGAATATTTCGTTCCGTTGCCGCCCGATACAGGGCATTCCCGATTTCCTGGCCCCCGTCATAGTTATAATACTGATAGCGTTCCTGGATATAGGACCAAACCGAAAAGAGCCGAATCGCCTTGTTGTCGGCGTCATTCAAAAGGGAAACCATCCCCTTTTGCACGATATGCTCCCGCTGAGTCGCCGCTTCAATCAGGGCGAGGGTAAAGTTTCGCTTCTGCATTTCTTGGGAAAAGCTCTCAATATCCACCGGATAACCCGGCGCTTCCTGCGTCAAGAGCAGGGGAGAATCCCCCAGTCCATATCGTTCAAACTCGGTTTTTAATGCCGCAACCGCCAGCTCCGGATTCAAGGGATTGTTCCGCACCTTTGGCATGGCGGTCAACCCTGCCAGTTGAATCGTCTCCATCGCCTTGGGATCAAAGCCGAAGCCCATATCTTCAATGCGGGATCCGACAATCGGTGTTTTGCCAAAGTATTTGCGCCCCTGTCCGTCGATCAGCATGTTGCTCTGTTCAAAAATCCCCAGTTCCCGTGAGCCGGCAATCACCAGATACTCCGTACGTCCCGACCAATAGGATTGCAGATCCCCTTCTTGAAACCGCGCCAAAACACGCTCGAAAAAATCACCCGCAAAGGCAGAATCCGTAATGGTAACAATGTAATCGTAGGGATGAACCTGTCCCGCTTCATAGGCGAGATTCAATTCCACCGGAATCACTCCGACGGGTCCTTCGCTTCCGAAAAAACCTTCGGCGACCTGCCCCTGCAAAGCGGGATTCGCGTCCAAATAAGACTTCAGACTTTCCTCTTCAATCCCGACAAAACTCGCATTCATCCCACGAAACGCCCCCAGTATCGATACCAGATCATCTTCGGATTGATCCGCCATCTTCTCCATCTCTTCGTAATCCAATGCCAAACTGATGGTTTTATGTTCCGCCTCCAGGTTGATGCGGCCTATACCCGTCACAGCCAATGCAACGGCGCTGATCATCAATCCCAAGAGAAGCAGTGCTATGCCTCGATTCTTCTTCATGTCCATGGTATTCTCCCTCTCCGTAAAAAAGGGCTGCATCGCAACCCGCTAGACTAAATCCAAACTAATTTTCAAACCTTCATCCACCCGCGCCATTTCAGCCGCACCCAAAACCCCAATCTTTCGAATCAATCGGCGCTTGTCGATGGTGCGTATCTGTTCCAATAAAATGACTGAATCCTTATGTAAGCCAAAGGGCTTGCCTGGTATTTCAATATGTGTCGGCAATTTGGCTTTGTCGATCCGCGATGTAATAGCCGCGACAATCGTGGTGGTGCTAAATCGATTTCCAATATCATTCTGTAAAATCAAGACGGGTCGTGAGCCTCCTTGTTCCGATCCAACAACAGGACTAAGATCCGCAAAATAAATATCCCCTCTAAGAATCTGCGTCTTCATCGTCACACTCCAATTGTGTCTCATAAAGGTCGAACATTTCTTGATCGGAGTTGACCCCTTCTTCCGCTAATTCCATATTAAATTCGTTCATGGATTGATACCCTATCATCAAGGACTGGCTGATCTCTCTTCGCCTTCGATCCTTCAGATACAGACAGATCGCATCCTCTATCAGCTTTGATACGGAGCGCGCGTCGCAATCGCAAACTTCCTGCAATTGGTCCGCCAGATGTTCAGCGATTCGAATTGCCAATTCTCTTCTTTCCTCCGCCATGCATGCCCTCCTATTCACCAAGTAATGAATCCTGGATTTCTATGATTTCTCCCGACTTGATATAAACGCGGGGAATTCGCTTGTGCAAGAGGCACAACACCTCATAATTAATTGTACCCATCGCTTCGGCAAATTGCTCTACGGGATGTTCCTTTCCATAGATAATCACCTCGTCGCCAACGGCTACCTCGGCAACGGAGCTGACATCCACCATGCAATAGTCCATGCAGATATTCCCCACCAAAGGTGCGATCTCGCCATGAATCATAAGCCCCAAAGGCTTATTGCTTAAAATCCTCGAAAACCCGTCGGCATATCCGATGGGAACAGTGGCAATGCGAACCGGCGATTCCGCCCGATAAGACGGACCGTAGCTCACTCCTTCTCCCGTTGGCACAATCTGCAGATGAGCAATCCGAGACTTCACGGTCATCACGGGTCTCAGCTTCAAGTCCGGCAATCGACAGGCATCCGAAGGAAAATGTCCGAAGAGCAAAAGCCCCGGCCTCACCATGTCATACTCAGCCTCCTTCATCGTCACAATGGCACCGCTATTGGCCATATGACGCAAGGGAATGGAAATCCCTTTCTCTTCCAGCTGATCCAAAAAACCTTGAAACCGCTCCAACTGCCTTTTCGCGCCCGACAAGTCTTCCTGATCGGCTCCGGCGAAATGACTGAAAACCCCCTCGATGGCAAGGTTCGGCATCTGCGAGATAACTCGAATTTCCTCAACCGATTCCTCGTTATCCACAAAACCCAATCGATGCATCCCCGTATCAACCTTGAGATGAATGCCGATCGTCCGTCCCTGTACCGCGGCAATCTCCTGCAGGAGCTTTGCCTGGCTCAAGGAATACAGGGTTTGCTGCACCCCGGCTTCCACCACCTGGAACAGGTTTTCATCCGGGGTGTAACCCAGAATCAAAAGGTTCCCTTGAATGCCGGCCTGACGCAATTGAACCGCTTCATTCACGCTGGCAACCGCAAAATCCGCAACGCCGCAACGCAATAATTCCTGAACGATCCCCACGGCACCGTGCCCGTAGGCATCCGCCTTGATCACCGCAAGCACCCTCGTGCTTTTCTTGATCCGCTTTCGAATTTCTTCTACATTATGTTGAAGGGCGTCCAAATCAATCTCTGCCCAGGTTCTCCATATATTTTCCATCTTTCAGCTCTCCCTCGTTGTCCCCTTCCGTCCATACCACTGCGAAGGCAATGGCCTGAATGCGGTCATGGCTGATTGAAACCGAGATCCCGCGAATTCCCTGTTCTGCGACATGCTTCGCCGCCTTTCCGTGGATCGCAACGATGGGTTTTCCCGCCTCATCGTGATCAATCTCAATCTCGGTCCATTCGATTCTCCGAAACCCGGTTCCCAGGGCTTTCACCACAGCTTCTTTGGCGGCAAAAATACCCGCATATGTTTCGACACGGTTTCCTTTTCCTATTATATACGTCAGCTCTTGGTTTGTATAGATTCTGTCGAGATTCTTATGACGCTCCACCATTCGCTTAATCCGTTCAATTTCTATGATATCCACACCAGTTCCAATCATTTTTCCCCATCCCCTTGACGAATTCCCTTACATTATATAATATTTGAGGGATGTTTTCATTAGGAGGCTTTCATGGATTTACCAATTGAATTTACAAATAAGATACAAACCCTACTTGGAGAAGAATCGAATCGTTTCTTTTCCCATCTTCAGGACGAATCTCCCATCGGGATTCGAACCAATCCGATCAAAATTAATCGTCACGACTTTCTCTCTGTCGTTGCCGCCAAGGAAAGCTCTATTCCCTGGTGCCGCGATGGATTTTTTTTGCACGAGGAAAAATCGGCTGTCACCAAACATCCCTACTATCATGCGGGGCTTTGCTACGTGCAAGAGCCCTCCGCGATGATCCCGGCCGAGGCGCTTCAAGTCGAACCCGGCCAATGGGTGCTGGACCTCTGCGCGGCACCGGGAGGGAAAACCACCCAGATCGCGGGGAAACTGGCAAACAGCGGCCTGCTGATCGCCAACGATGTCAGCCCCAAACGCCTGGCTCCCCTGATTCAAAAGGTACAGGCCTTTGGCATCACCAACACCTTTGTGACTCACGAGTCGCCGGAACGGCTGGGGAACATTTTTGCCGGTCAATTTGACCGCGTCTTGGTAGACGCTCCCTGCTCCGGCGAGGGCATGTTCTCAAGAAATCCCCGCTCGATCCAGCAATGGTCGCCGGACTATGTGAATGAATGCGCAACCCTGCAGCGGGAAATTCTGGTCGATGCCATAAAAATGCTGGCTCCCGGCGGCGTTTTGGTCTATTCGACCTGTACCTTTTCTCCGGAAGAAAACGAGGGCGCCATTCAATGGATCCTGGACCACTATCCGCAAATGGCGGTGGATCCCCTGACAGAATTTCCAGAGCTTTCCCCCAGTGATCCCGCTTGGGTTGAAGGCGACGAAAGCCTGTCAGGCGCCCGTCGCGCTTGGCCGCACCGTATCAAGGGCTACGGCCATTTTATCGCACGATTGAAAGATCAGCGGCCCGTTCAGAAACGCCCAATGCAATTCGAAACGGAAATCGAGCCCCCCGCCCTTTTTCAATCCTGGCAGGAAGAAAACTTGAAGACCCGCCTGACCGGAGCCTTTCATCAAAAAAAGGACAAGCTCTATCTCTATCCAAAAGAATTGCCCGACGCGGCAAAATCAAGCCTTCGCTCCCCTCTGCCCGGCCTTTATCTGGGGGATCTGAAGAAAAATCGCTTCCAACCCAGTCAAGCCCTTGCCATGAGCCTCTCGAAGGATCATGTGAAGCGAACCGTCGACTTTGCGGTCACTGCACCGGAATCATTAAAATATCTGCGCGGAGATACAATCCTCCAGGGATCGGCCAACAAGGGCTGGACCCTGATCACCGTGGACGACCATCCGGTGGGCTGGGCCAAGCAAACCGGCGATCATTTGAAAAACCAAATACCGGCAGGCTGGAAATACGACTAGGCTTCATCAAACAAGGACTCGATAGAGTCCTTTTCGTTTATCAATAACAATAAATGGTTATCATATAAGTACCAAGGAGGTGGAACCATGAAACTACAATTCTTAGGTGCTTCACAAGTCGTGACGGGATCCATGTACCTGTTGACGACGGAAACAAAAAAAATATTGGTGGACTGCGGTCTCTTCCAAGGAAGCCCCGAGTTGGAGCGCCTCAATGAACGTGCCTTCTCTTTCGATCCGGCCACCATCGATTATCTGATTTTGACCCATGCCCATATCGACCACAGCGGACGAATACCAAAACTGGTCAAAGACGGGTTTGCCGGCCGCATTCTGACAACGAAGGCTAGCTACGATCTATCAAAGCTGATGCTCTTGGACAGCGCGCATATTCAGGAATCCGACATTCAATGGGAAAACCAGAAGCGCGTTCGCGCTGGAAAACCGCCGCGAGAACCCCTTTACACCACGACCGACGCCGAAGAAAGCCTTCGCCATTTTGAGGGATACCTCTATGAGCAAAAAGTGGAAGTCGACGAGGAAATCACCCTGCGATTTCTGGATGCAGGCCATATCCTCGGCTCCGCTGTTGTAGAGCTCTGGGTGATGGAAAAAAAGCACACAACCAAGCTTGCCTTTTCAGGGGACTTG
>DAOUQF010000011.1 GCA_030625815.1 Eubacteriales bacterium | reverse complement strand
ATTATTTCCCTTTTTATTGTCAATCAATTTCTCGCCTACGGATTGGTGATCGCCTATTTGGGCGCGAGCATCATTCTTTCGAAGGTGCCCCTGAAGTTTATTGTTCGAGGCTTGCGGCCGATCCTGGTCATCATTGTCTTGACCTTTGTGCTGAATATGTTTTTAACTCCCGGCGAGGTTTGGTTTTCTATCTTTGGGAAGCTGACCGTCACCAAGGAGGGATTCCGTCAGGCGTCTTTTATGGCGATTCGACTGACCCTATTGATTACGGGGACTTCTTTATTGACATTGACGACTTCTCCGATTCAATTGACGGACGGGATTGAAAAACTCTTGAATCCATTCCGGAAAATTGGCGTGCCAGCCCATGAATTGGCGATGATGATGACCATTGCGCTCCGGTTTATTCCAACACTTATGGAAGAGACCAATAAGATTATGAAGGCGCAAATGGCGCGGGGCGGTGATTTCGAAAGCGGAAATCTTATCCAGCGCGCCAAGAGCCTCGTTCCCTTGCTGGTGCCGCTATTCATCAGTGCCTTCAGGCGTGCGGATGAATTGGCCATGGCCATGGAAGCACGCTGCTATCGCGGCGGGGAAGGGCGGACAAGATTGAAAGTCTTGAAATATCACAGGCGAGATTTGATCGTAGCCATTTTCTCTCTCGGCTATCTGGCCCTTTTAATTTGGAGCCGTGGATGGTAAAGCGAATTGGGATCCTCGTGGAATACGATGGAGCCGACTTTTACGGATGGCAAAGGCAACCGGGGTTTCGTACGGTACAGGGAGAGATCGAACGAGCCCTGGGGAAGATAGCACGCTCATCCATTGAATTGCATGGATCCGGTCGAACCGATCGCGGGGTTCACGCAACGGGGCAGTTTGCCCACTTTGATTGGGAGATCGCCATTCAACCAGATCAGATACCGCGGGCTGTCAATTCGTGGCTGCCGGGGGATATTGTCATTCGGGAAGCAAAAGAGCTGCCTGTGGCGTTTCACAGTCGGTACCATTGCAAAGGAAAGGTGTATCGATACCGGTTTTACCGGGATCGTCTTCCCCGCGCCCTGCAGAATCGATATGCGGTGCGGGTCGGATGGGAGCTGGATGAAGAGAAGATGCGCCGGGCCGCCAGGACCTATCTGGGCACCCATGACTTCAAGGGCTTTACCAGCGCGCGATGCGATAAGGAAAACACCGAGAGAACCATCTATCACGCTTCCCTGAAGCGAGAGGGAGACAACTGGGAGTTTTTGGTATCCGGTAGCGGATTTCTTTACAATATGGTGCGCGTCATGGCGGGCACCCTGATCGACATCGGCCGGGGACGATTGGAAGAGGATGCGATTACTCGCGTTCTGGAAACCAAAGATCGTCGTTTGGCGGGGAAAACGGTGGGTCCGCAAGGGCTTACCTTGGAACAGGTGTTTTATTCCGATGAAGAGCGAGAAAACTGGTTAAAAACAGTGAATCGCCTTGACAATTCATCGAGAGTGCTTTAAAATATAACAGTCTGAAAGAAAAAGCCACTAGCCCCGGTTTTTTTGACTGGAAGATGAAAAAACCAAGGAGGAAGTCGCATGAAAACGACGTTAGCTAAACCTCATGAGGTAGAACGCAAATGGTACGTGATTGACGCAGAAGGACAAAATTTGGGTCGTATGGCTACAACAGTAGCAACGATTCTACGCGGAAAGCACAAGCCTATTTACACACCTCATGTAGACACTGGAGATTTTGTTATTGTAATCAACGCAGAAAAGATTCAATTGACTGGTAAGAAATTGGATCAGAAATTATATCGTCACCATTCCCAACATCCAGGTGGAATGAAGGAAGTGAAGTATCGCGACCTGCTTAAAGACAAGCCGGAATTTGCGATTCAACACGCTGTAAAAGGCATGCTTCCCAAGAATGTAATGGGACGACAAATGTTGAGCAAGTTGAAAGTGTACCAGGGAACTGAGCATCCACACGAAGCACAGGAACCGGTACCGTATAAAGGTTAGAAAGGGAGGACTGTATCATGGCAAAAGCGCAATACCAGGGAACTGGTCGCAGAAAGAAGTCAGTCGCCCGTGTACGTTTAGTTCCAGGAACGGGTGCTGTAAAAGTGAATGATCGCGATGTTCGCGAATTCTTTAACTTTGAAACCTTAGTTGTAAAGGCATTGGAACCGTTGAAAGTAACGGGGACAGCAGATAAATATGATGTAATTGTTCGCGTTCACGGTGGTGGATTTACTGGTCAATCCGGTGCAATCCGACACGGAATCGCACGTGCACTTCTTTGTGTAGACGATTCATATCGTCCAACATTGAAAAAAGAAGGCATGTTGACTCGAGACTCACGTATGGTAGAAAGAAAGAAATACGGTCTCAAGAAAGCACGTCGTGCACCACAATTCTCAAAGCGTTAATAAAGATACAATATGAACCTCGCAATGTTTTATACATTGCGGGGTTTTACTGCGTTTCAGGGGTATGAAGCAGGACCCAAAATTACTAGAAAATATGCACGCAATAGGCATTCAATAGGCAAAATCAAATCTCATCAATGGCATCCAGCAGTGGTTGTATTTCAAAGTGGGTGTAGACTCTCTCGGTGAGGCTCATCGCGCCGGTATGGCCAACAATCTTTGGGTTCGCATTTGTCATCGCAAGCGGGGAAATGGTTGTGTGGCGTGTATCGTGGGGCTTATGATTCAGATCCAGTTCCTCGAAGAATGGTTTCCAATACGAGTCGTAATAGTTGCGGTAAAGAAAGTGGGATCCTTCGGGAGTGCTGAGAAGATAGTTGCAGTCATTGTTCTTGGCCATCCAAGATTGGAAGAAAGGCAGCGTCTTTTTTGCAATTGGAACCTTGCGGATCCCGTTCGTGGTTTCCGCTTCAATGATATCGAAGTAGCGTTCTTTGATATGAAGATGTTCCTTTTTCAAGTCAAGGAGCTCCGAGATCCGGACTCCAGAGTAGATTAGCATGAGGATTACCTGGACATACTCATTGCTCCCTATGAATATTTCGTTCCAATTGAGCGTGACGCTGGGTCAACGGCACCGAAATATTCACTTGGAATATAGGTGAGAAAGTGAATGCACCGTGGGTAGAGTTGGAACAACTCACCTGCAGGGCATTTTTTTATGTGTAGAGTGAAGGAAACTGAATGGATTTTACTGGTGAAGAAGTATCAGAGGCCGTTGAAAGTTCACTCATTATTCGCATATCTAGCCAAAAACACAGCAATAAGTTCACTTAGTATTGGCTTAATTACCTGCTTGTCAATTCCATCAGTAAAAAGAGCTGGCCATGTGATAGAGCCGATTACTAAGGCATAAAAAATTCTACCAGCCACTAATGTGTTATCCATTTTGAGTCTACCATCATGCTCTGCTTCTTTAAGCCAGTCGATTAACATGTTGTAAACGGGCGGATATTTAGCAACGATTCTTCGTTGAAATTCTAAATCGCTTAAAAATGTTGTTGTCAAGAATCGTGATAATTCAAGTCGACTAGGCGAATCAATCAGGAATATTTCAGATTCAGCAAATTCAATCAATTGTTCTTCTAATGATTTATTTGCATCATATATTATTGTCTTCAGATTCTGGCGTTCAGATAAAAGATTATCGACAATAATCTCAAATAAGTTTTCTTTGCTGTCAAAGTGGTTATAAACAGTTTTTTTTGAAACACCAGCTTTCTCTGCAATCCTATCCATACTTGCCAGCTCATAGCCCATAGTTACAAATATATCGAGAGCAGCATTAATGATGACTGTTCTTTTTTTGCTTTTATCACGTTTTTTTGTTTCTGTCATAAGATAGGCTCCTTTAGTTTTTGTTTATCGACACTGATGAGTGTAAATAAGCATTGACACTTTATTAATTACACTATATAGTATAATTAATAAAGAAGAGAAAGACAACAGATATTTAGGAGGTATTTATGGAAACTACAAAAAAGAATAGAGGATTAATTCGATTTCTTGGTATTACTCTTTTTACACAGGCAGTTACAGCTTTAATTGGTGGTTCGATATTTTTAGGGCCTTTTGATTCGAAGGAAATCACAGATACAACTATGAATACGATTGCTGACAGTATAATGATTGCAAATATCAGTATTACTTTGCAAATAATCACTGCTGTAATCATCATAATGCTAGGTGTAGCGATGTATAGAGCAGCAGGCCATATTAATAGGACAATGGCAGTTATTGCACTGAGTTTATACATATTTGAGGCAGTACTGCTAACAGTAGGTCAAGTCTTTACCTTTGGCCTATTAGAATTGAGTCAACTATATGCATCTACTGCAGATACAAATCTTTTAGCAATAGGAACAGCCTTGCTGTCTTGTCGCGAGTTTGCTGGGAATATAGCTATGATCCCATTTGGAATAGGTGCAATATTGTTCTATTATCTATTGCTGAAAGCTGAAATTCTTCCTAAATGGCTAGCTCTATGGGGAATCATAACTGTACCTTTAATATTGGTCGGTGTACCCTTAATGGTCTTTGGTGTAGCAATACCGTTTGGAATGCTAGTTCCATATGTGCCTTTTGAATTTTTTGCAGGTATTTATTTATTGATAAAGTCAAGTCCGAAAAAGTTGGATCATCATACTTAAAAGGTGACATACTGCTATGTAAGAGAGAATTAGCTGAGAATAAAAAAATAAACCCAGCGAGATATTAACAAAAACAACCACAAGAAATACTTTGTTTATCGAGTGGGAGTAAAGAATTGCTCGAAAAGCTCATGTGGAAAAATGTCTACCATTATATAACCAATATATAACCAAAAATTTGTCCTTTCATTGATTGGTGAAAAGTGGTAATATTTTGGAAGCGATGTGATATACTATGCACATAATAGGCAGAAGCCGTTGCAAGCATTGAAATCAGGCGGTTTCATTTTATCAAAGTGTTAACAAACTGCCGGGTTTTATACCCGGCTTTTTTTGTAGGAGGAAATATGGAGACAAAGACTTGGCAAAAACGATCCGTGATCGCAGTAGTCGCAACGATCTGCGGACTCCTATGGGGAAGCGCCTTTCCGGTTTTGAAGATCAGCTATCTGGAATTGCAGATGGCGCCCGACGACATCTATGCGAAGATGGTTTTTGCAGGAATCCGATTCCTTCTGGCGGGTTGCATGATTCTGATCTTTACGCGCATTCGCCACAAGAAAGTCATTTTGGGTGAAATGAAGGGATACTGGCTGGCGATTCTGGGGATGGGCGTCTTAGGCACCACCCTGCAATATTTTTTCTTCTATAATGGGTTGGCACACACCTCTGGGGTGACTTCCTCGATCATAGTGGGACTGGGAACCTTTTTGGTCGCGATCTTCGCCCATTTCTACTATCCGGACGATGCCCTGAACAAACGGAAGATTGCAGGGCTAACCCTGGGCATGATCGGCGTTGCAGCTGTGGCGCTTTTAAAGGGACCCTTGGAATTTGACATGCAATGGAACGGCGAAGGATTTTTGCTGATCGCCGTAACGGCGGGCTCCGTTGCCGCGATCTACGGAAAAGAACTTGGCAAGCGCATGAATACCCTGGTGATGACGGGGAGCCAGATGTGTCTGGGCGCTTTGATCCTTCTTATCGGTGGATTGTCGGGGAGTCAAGGGGACAGCATTCAGTGGACGACTTTTGGCATTGTCATTTTGCTCTATGCGTCTCTTTTATCGGCAGTCGCTTTCGGCCTTTGGTATACCCTGCTTGTCTTCAACAAGGCGGGCGAGGTCAGTCTTTACAAGTTTTTGATTCCGATCTTTGGCAGCCTTTTGTCGGCGATCTTCCTGGGGGAGAGTTTCACCCTGATTCACGGGGTGGCGTTGATCTTGGTTGTCCTTGGAATTTGGATGGTTAATGGGAATAGGAGGATGACAGATGAAACAAGTGCTTGAATGGAGTTTGATGGGAATTTCCATGGAGAGAATTCTGATTGCCTTGGGATTGTTTATTGGGTTTCGCATATTGATCCGGGTTGGATTTCCGCGCTATCAGCGTCTGCTGGAGCGGATTTTTGCGCGGTTTCAATTAAAGACGTTCGATCAGGTCAATCAAGCCTTTCGAAATCCCTTGAAATGGATCCTGAATATCGTGAATCTTTACGTCTCCTTGCGTATTCTGCTGGGGGCCTACTATCCTGCCTGGGAGGGAATCGTTCCCGGTGGGTTCGACAAGGGCTTTCGCATTCTTGGCATCCTGATTGTGACCTATGCGTTATATCAGGCGAGCAAGCTTTTGGAGGATCGGATTGAATCGGCCACGGCCAGCCATATTCAATTGGAAGCGAAGCGGGCGGTCAATCGGATGATCGGCAAGGTACTGCAGGTGATTCTCCTGATGATTGGTGTAAGTATTCTCTTGAATGAATTCGGCTACGAGTTAAACACATTGGTAGCGGGCCTGGGAATTGGCTCCTTGGCGGTTGCCTTGGCGGCTCAGGATACAATCTCCAATTTTGTTGCCGGGATCTTTATTATCTTTGACGGACATTTTGATCTCGGGGATATCGTGCGGATCGGTTCGGAAGAGGGCGTTGTCGAGGAGATTAAGCTTCGTACGACTAGGATTCGCACCTTTGAAAAGGAAATGATCATCGTGCCAAATTCGGTGATTGCGAATTCGGCCGTGTATAATTTTTCTCGCCGCGACAAGCGCCGGGTGAAATATCAACTGGGGGTTGTCTATGGGACGAAGGCAGGGACCTTAAAGAAAATTCGTGCGGACATGGAGGCGCTGATTCAAGCCCATCCACAGGTGGATGAGGAGTCTGTGTTGGTTCGCTTTACTGAGTTTGGAGAGTCCAGCCTGAATTTTCTCATTGCTTTCTTTGCGAATTCTTCGGAGTATGGAATCCTGATGGAAGTGCGAGAGTCTGTGAATCTGGAAATTCTGGGCTATTTGGAAAAAGAGGGCGTGGAGATCGCTTTTCCTTCTCAAAGTGTTTATTTTGAAAATCCTTTGATTATTTCTGATGGAAAGCGGTAATATATGGTATAGACACATCAAAAGGAGAAAAACAAAATGAAAATTTCTAACGAATTAATGGAAGCAATGATTGATCAGATGAATTATGAATTGTTGTCTGAATTTGCCTATATCGCAATGGCTGCACATCTGAAAAAAGAAGGATTGGATGGATTTGCCAATTACTTTATGGTGCAGGCGGCAGAAGAGCGATTTCATGCAATGAAGTTCTACAATTATATCAACGAGCAGGGCGGACATGCGGCAATCGCGGCGATTCCGGAGCCGATCAATTCGTATGACTCGGTCTTGGCTGTGGTTGAAGAGGCCTTGGAGCATGAAAGAAGAGTAACGGCTCGGATCTATAATCTGATGGATATTGCGACAAAGGATCGTGAATATGCAACCATCAGTTTTTTGAACTGGTATGTGGACGAGCAGGTGGAAGAGGAAGACAATATGCAGAGCATGATTGACAAACTCAACCGTATTGGAGAAAATAAAGCGGCGTTCTATCATTATGATGAGCAATTGGCTGTACGTGTTTTCACACCGCCGGTAAAATAGCAAAAGCAAAAGCCATGATCGGAAAAATTTCCGGATCATGGCTTTTTTTTGATTCGTTTTTTATTGGATTCGTTTTTCCTTGGATTCGATGGGAACGAACCAGGTGAGATAGGGGGCAAAAGCCACCAGAATGCCCATCCAGATAAAGAAACTGTAGGGCGGGATGGCTGGAATCGCATATCTCAAGAGGAACGGCAAAGGGATCAGGATAAGCAATATGATCCGAGAAATTAAAGACTGGCGATAGTTTTGATGACATTTTTGACAACGAAGGCTATTGCTTTTCATCCAGATTTCACGGCTTCGCTCTTTCCATGAAAATTGATGCTGACAGGTGCTGCAGGTTGTAATCATAGGATCCTCCTTAAGCTGATAGGTTTAGTATGGCATAGGATTCGCTATTTTGTCCAGTGGGTTTCCTTTAGATCAGATCCGCAGCGGCAATCATCAAAAGCAAAAAGAAGAGCATCAATCCGTTGGAAACCCCAAAGCCAATTTGAAAATGACGGATGTTTCGCACCATCTTGGGTTCCTTCAGGGTCAGCCAGCGAACTAGCCCAATTCCCAGGGCGCCTTGCAGACAAAGGATCAAAAACTTTTGAGGCGTGAAAAGGGAAATATGCGGCAACTGAACACCGAATCCGGCCCACAGGGGCTCGTAGATCCAGGGAATTGCCAAACAGGCAAAACTTAAGGCGCCCACCGCAATCCATTGACCCGGATTGACTTGCCGACGATCCGGCAGGGCGGGTCCAAAGAAAATCTGCGCGATTTTGATAAAAGAGGTCATGGTGCCGAGATTGATGATTTGATAGAGGAGACGAATCCAGCCTGATTTCTCAGCCAAACCATAGGTGAGTAGGCTTTTGGAGATATAGCCATTGGTGAGAAAACCGCCGGTAATGGAAATCATGGCGATGATCATGGCGACAGAGATAAAGGGCATGGTATGAAAAACGCCGCGAATCTCTGTGACCCTCCGCTTTTGATAGTGATGGATAATGATTCCGGCGCAGAGGAAGAGCAGGGCCTTAAAGAGCGCATGATTCATCAGGTGGGCAATGCCGCCTAGATAGAGCAGGGTATTCGGCTGGCTGAGGCCCATCACGATCAAACCGATCTGCGAAACCGTATGATAGGCGAGGATCTGTTTGAGATCCTTTTGGCTCAGAGCGAAAGCCACACCGCTTAGGGCGGAGAACAATCCCAGGAAAAAGAAAAACTCATTCATAAAGTCAAAGGCGAAGAGGGTTCTGATTCGCAAAAAGGCGTACAGGCCGCTCTTGACCAAGAGCCCTGACAGGAGTGCCGAGATTGCGCTCGGCGCAGCGCTATGGGCTTTTGGCAGCCAGTTGTATACGGGAAAGACCGCTGATTTCACACCGACTGCAACCATGAAGAATAAAAAGGAGAATCGGATCAGGGGGGAATGCGGAACGAGAGCCAGTCGCTCTGCCAGCAGACTCATATTCAGGGTGCCCATGGAAGAATACAAAAAGATGAATCCCAGTTGATAAAAGAGCATCCCGACGGAATTGAACAGGAGATAGTAGACCCCGCTTTTGATGGCGAAACCGTCCTTTTCATAGATGATCAATATGGTGGAAAGGATGGTGGTGATGTCGATAAAGATAAAAAAGTTGAACAGGTCATTGCTTTGCAGAAGCCCCATAAAGGTGCCCTCCAAAAAGAGGAAAAAGAAGAGGAATTTATAGTCTTCCTTTCGATAGGACCAGATATAGGCCAATAGCACCCACCAAAAGATAAGAGTGAGCCAAAGAAAGCTGAGGGACAGAGAATCGTTTCGAAGGCCGACGCCGATGGTTTTGCTCCAGGGTCCGACAATGATGTCGTGCGCCCCCGTGAGCTGAACGAATCGGGTGTAGAAAAACAAGGCAATGCTTAAAAAGCCCTGACAAAGAAATCCCAGAACGCTGATCCAAGGTCGATGGATCAAATAAATAAGCAAGGCTATGATGATGGGCAAAAAGATAAAGAGCAAGGGCATGGCATTCATCGAATCAGTCCTTATGCATAAATTTTTTCCATGTCAATGTTCCGTAATGGTGATAGATTTTAATGCTGAACATCAGCGCGAGGCTGGTGATGGAAGCTCCGATGACAATGGTCGTGATCATCAAGGCTTGCGGGTAGGGATCCACCCATAGGCCGGTGGTTCCGTGATCCAGGATCGGCGGCGACGCATTGGGCGTGTAGGCCAGCTGGAAAAAGAGGAGTAAAAGGGCAGTCTGGGCGATAATCAGGTTGAAGACTGATTTGATTACCGTCTTTCCGACGCAGAGGCCGTAAAACCCGATGCAGAACAACAGAAAGATCAGCAGCAACGATAGCTTCATCCTTGGCCCTCCTCAAGGAAGGTCTCTACAATGGCGGTTAAACCCAAGGCAACCTTCAGGCTGAGTAAGACATTCAGCAGGAGAAAGAAGATCCTGCGGATTTCTACGGGAAAGTCCGGGGAAAGAAAATTTGTAAAGGGTTCGCCCCGGGTTATCAAGGAAAGGGAGCCTGTCAATAGGATGGCAAGGAAGAGTAGTTTTTCTCGGCGCATAAGCCGATTCAAATCAACCCGGCGCTCGTCATCGATAAAATAGGTTAATAAAAATCCTGTGGCGAGGATCGCACCCCCTTGAAACCCGCCTCCTGGCGACAGATCTCCATGGAGGATGATGTAAAAGCCATAGAGAAAGACGAAGGGCAACATAATTCGACTGATGGTGATAACCAAAATAGATTGTTTCATAGCAGCCTCCTAATAGATGTTTGACTCAATAGACGTCTTCGTCTGATTTCGCCATAAAGACAATGCCGACAACGGTAATCAAGAGAATGCCGGCTTCAAAGAGGGAGTCAAAGAGGCGATAGTCTAGATAAATGGCAGAGACGAGGTTTTTAGCGCCCGTTTCCGCATAGCCTCTTTCCATGATATAGTCTTTCGCATTCGTAAATTGCGGAGTCGTCAGTTCCGGAATCAGTTGAGCAAAGCGAACAAACAGGATCATAAGGCCAAAGGGAACGAGAATGGCAACAAATCGTCTAGACAATAAATTCACCTTCTTTAATTTCTTTCATTTCAAAGTGATCATAGGATTGAATCCGGGATTCCAGCCGATTCATCATCAAGCTGGTGGTAACCCCGGTAAAGGTGCAGATGTCGTATTCGTGGGATTCGATGATCAGGTCGATATTGCGTTTTCGAAAGACCTTGAATTCCACATCGTCCAGGGCTAAGTCTGAGACTAGCACCAATTGCAGCCGATATCGATCGCAAAATTCCTGCAACAGGGTCAGGGCTTCCAGTTCCATGGTGCAATTTTGAGGCAGGAGATTGAGAACCACAAAGCTGCGATGTTTCGAGATGGAGATGATTACGATCAGGGGAAGGATTGCGCTTCCTACGGCCACCTCGGCCAGGGAAACATCGGGTGCTTGATACAAGACGTAGCAAAAAGCCGCCAACAGGGAGAATCCAGATAATAGGAATACGTCGGTTAAATGATTATTTGTGAGGTTGATGGCAATCGCCAGGGCAATTAAAATGCCAATGAAAATGGGGATCATCATCTCTTCGATGGGAATCATAATCTTGTCCTTCCTGAATCTTCAAAGGGGACGCCGTGAAGCCATGCGACCCGCGCAATCATATGGGTGTTGATGGGATTGGTGATCATCAGGAAAACTATCAGAATGATTAGTTTGACCGAAGAGGCGTCAAAGCCTTGATAGAAAATCAATCCAATAATGATGGTAAGGGTGGCAACGGTGTCTACTTTGGAAATCAAAAGAATCTTGGTGAAGATATTGCGGTATCTAAGGATACCGAAGATGCTGAAGCCGATAAACAGGCACCCGATAATCAATAGCAAAGATGCGATCATTTGGTTCGACCTCCTCTCAATAAAAATCGACAAATCAAAGTAATGCCAATAAATCCAATCATCGCATAGGCGATGACAAGATCCAAAAGAAAGGTTCGGTTGGTGACGACGGAATAGACCGTCAGCAGGATAACCGATTTTGCCATAAACAGATTCAGCGCCAACAGGCGCTCCCAAACAGAGGGACCGCGGATCAGCAGAATGGCGGAAAAAACGATGGCGCCCACGAGAAAGGCAATGGTCAGGGTCTCAATCATGTCTGTCTCCTTTCGATGGGGAGAACCAGGGGTTCCAGTTCGGTTTGAATGGTCTTGATGATCTGAGCCTTCGTCTCTTCATTATCATGGAGTGACAAGACAAAGAGCGTTGTATCCTGAATGTCCAGGGTGATGGTTCCGGGAGTCAGGGTGATTGCATTGGCGATCAGCGTTTGAACCAATGGTGTTTTTGCTTGAATGGGAACTTCGACGACACCGGGGTGCGCATTGTGTTTCAGAATGGTCGCAATCACCGTAAAGGCGGAGCGATAGATATTTTGAAGCAAAACCCAAATGTATTTGGGCATGCAAATCAACAATTGAGAGGCGTGGTACCTGGAATATTGGGAGGAGGAAACCCAAGATCGGGTAAACAGCAGAACGAACCCAATGGCCAAAAAGCCTTGCACCACCAAAAGAGGTTCCAAGGAAGGAACCAAAAGGAACCAAAATATGAGTAAGGGAAGAAGGGATAGCAGATTCGATCGGATTTTTCGTTTCATTCGGACAACCTCCACTTGCCATTATTATACCGCAAATCTGTCAGAAAATTAAAAAAAGTTATTAAGAGGTAGATTGCAATAATTACAAAATAATAATGAATTTAATCTTGAAATAAATGGGTAACGTGATATACTGATTTTAGCGGAAAAATAGGAGGACATATAATGAACGCTATGACAGCTGATAATTTACGATCTGCATTTGGGGGAGAGAGTCAAGCCCATATGAGATATTTGCTTTGGGGAAAGGAAGCGGCAAAAGAGGGATTTCCGAAGGTTGCCAATCTGTTTTCTGCCATCGCTTACGCGGAGCAGATTCATGCTCACGGTCATTTTCGAGTCTTAAAGAATGAAACTGGAGATTTCTTGGTTCCTGCAGGAGCCGGGTTCGGAATTGCCAAAACATCGGATCATTTGGAATGGGCTAGAAGCGGAGAATTGCATGAAGTGGAGCAAATGTATCCGGCGTTTCTTTCTGTAGCAGAAGCGCAAGAGGAAAAACAAGCGATACGATCCATGCGGTTTGCCATCGAAGCGGAAAAAACCCATGCTGAATTGTTCTTGGCGGCGAAATCGGCCGTTGATCAAGGCGCTGATTTCGAACCGGCAGCGTTGATGTCGGTCTGTCCCGTTTGTGGACACACTCTGGCGGGAGAAGCGAAAGACGCTTGTCCAGTCTGCGGTGTAAAGGCTGAAAAATACGATAAATTTGAAGCATAATGCGAAGAGAATCCCTCAATTTGAGGGGTTTTTTTTATTGTTAACAAAAAGTTCATTCTGAAATCCGTTGACACATCCTTTGAAGCTACGTATACTTATAACGTCAAATAGTTAGACAGACTAAATAAAAATGCGGAGAGAGAATGATGAAAATCGAAGAGATTCAAAAATTGCTTCAAACCATTGATTCGCTATCTCTAATTCGAGTAGAAATTGAAACAGATGGATTGCGATTGATCACGGACAAGTCGGAGCGACCTGCCCCGGCACAGAGCGGCAGTGCGCCTGCGGCTGAAAGAAAACCGCAATCAATAGAAAAAAGAGAAGAGACGGTTGAGCCGTTTGTGGAAGAAACAATAGAGCCGGAAGGAAGTTTTATCACGTCGCCGATCATTGGAAGCTTTTATGCGGCGCCAAGTCCGGATGCGGACAATTATGTGGAAGTCGGCACAATCGTGAAAAAGGATCAAACGGTATGCATCGTGGAAGCGATGAAGCTGATGAATGAAGTGACGGCGGAAGAAGACTGCGAAATTCTTGAATGTCTGATTGAGGATGGACAGCCCGTTGAATATGGACAACCATTATTCCGAGTGAAGAAGGTGTAGCAATGAAAAAAGTATTGGTAGCGAATCGTGGGGAGATTGCTGTACGCATTATCCGCGCATGTCGCCAATTGGGACTTGAAACGGTAGCGGTGTATTCCGATGTGGATCGCGAAAGCTTGCATGTGCAGTTGGCCGATGAAGCATTTTGCATTGGCTCAAAGGATTTAAAGGACAGTTATTTAAATATGAACAATATCTTGGTTGCGGTTGGATTGTCCCATGCGGACGCCGTGCATCCGGGATTCGGATTTCTATCGGAGAATCCTGAATTTGCACGCCTGTGCGAGCAGGTCGGGGTGAAGTTTATTGGTCCTTCGGCGGATGTGATTGCGAAGATGGGGGACAAGTCTGTCGCCCGGGAATCCATGATTGCCGCGGGGGTGCCGGTGGTGCCCGGTTCCGATGGCCTGATTGAGACTGCGGCAGACGGAAAAGAGATTGCAAAGACACTTGGATATCCGGTTTTGGTCAAGGCGGCAGCCGGTGGCGGCGGCCGTGGGATGCGGATCATCCAGGCGGAAGAAGAATTTGAACTCCATTTTCAGGCGGCGAAGCAGGAGGCGGATTTGGCCTTTGGCGACGGGCGCATGTATTTGGAGAAACTAATTGTCAATCCACGACATATCGAGGTGCAGATCATTGCGGATCAACACGGGAATGTTCGCCATTTGGGCACCCGGGATTGTTCCCTGCAGCGAAGGAATCAGAAGGTGCTGGAAGAAGCGCCGGCAACTTTCTTGCCGGAAAAGGTGAGGGCTGAAATCTCTGAAACTGCGGTAAAGGCGGCTTCCGTTGTGGGGTATGAAAATGCGGGAACCATTGAATTCGTTGTCAGCAACGATTATTCCTTTTACTTTATTGAAATGAACACGAGAATTCAGGTCGAGCATCCGGTAACGGAAATGGTGACGGGAATTGATCTGATTCAAGCGCAACTCCTTGTTGCACAGGGAGAACCCTTTAATATCGAGCAAGAAAAAATTGAGATTCAGGGACACTCCATTGAGTGTCGCTTAAATGCGGAAGATCCGGCTCATCAATTTCGGCCTTCCCCCGGGCGCATTACAAGCCTTAGGGTGCCGGGCGGTTTTGGCGTACGCATGGATAGTGCTGTCTATGCCGGATATGAAGTGCTGCCTTACTATGATTCCATGGTGGGGAAGCTGATTGTCCATGCAGAGACGCGGGAGTTGGCGATTGCGAAGATGCTGCAAGCCCTTTCAGAGTTGGAGATCGAGGGACTCAAGACCAACCGAGCCTTCCATTTGGATATTCTAAATCATCCGGATTTCTTGGAACAGCGGGTTCATACGAAGTGGCTGGAGACGGATTGGAAATAGGGGGAATCTATCATGCTTTTTAAGAAACGGACCTATGCGACGATACAATTACCGAAGACCAAAGAACCATTTGTGCAGACGGAGGCTGATCCCATTTCCAGGGGGGAAGTGATTCCGGAAGGCGATTTTCATAAATGCCCCAATTGTGGAGAAATTTTCTATGCAGAAATCTTGAAGACAACAGAGGGAGTCTGTCAAAAGTGCGGACAGCATTTGCGATTGGGCGCGCGTGAACGAATCGCGCAAATCACCGATGTCTTCGATGAATTTCACATGCGTATGGAAGAAACGAATCCCTTGGATTTTCCAGGGTACGAAAAGAAATTGGCTAGCTATCGCGAGCGAAGCCAGGAAGAAGAAGGTGTGATTACCGGGGTTGCTGAGATTGCGGAGCAGCGATGCATCTTGGCGGTCATGGACGCTGGATTTATGATGGGCAGCATGGGCAGTGTCGTAGGGGAGAAAATCACCTTGGCGGTTGAACGTGCGAAAGCGGAAGATTTGCCCTTGATTATTTTTTGCGCTTCCGGGGGTGCACGGATGCAGGAAGGGATTTATTCCTTGATGCAGATGGCGAAGATCAGCTTGGCGATTGAAGCCTTTTCCAAGGCTGGCGGCCTCTATATATCGGTGTTGACGGATCCGACAACAGGCGGTGTTACGGCAAGTTTTGCGATGCAGGGCGACCTGATCGTAGCGGAGCCGGGCACGCTGATTGGATTTGCCGGCCGTCGTGTGATTGAACAGACGATTCGACAGATCTTGCCGGAGGGCTTTCAGCGAGCTGAATTTTTGCTGGAAAAAGGATTTGTGGATAGAATCGTTCCCCGCAATGAGATGAAGGAGACCTTAAGCGGAATCCTGCGGCTTCATGGAGGGATAAGATGAAAGAGAAGATGAAACGCCTAGAGCGGGAACTGAAGCGCCTTGAAGCGCTGCAAGCGGACGGTATCGATGTATCGGAAGCAATTGATAAACGAAAACTGGAATTGAAGGCTTTAAAAGTGGATTTTCCGATGGATGCCTGGGATCGTGTGATAAAAGCGCGGGATGCCAAGCGACCGGTTGCTTCGCAGTATATTGAAAGCCTGGTAGAGGGGTTTATGGAATTTCATGGAGATCGGCGATTTGGCGATGATCCGGCGTTAATCGGCGGAGTTGGCTGGATCGGCGATACAGCCTTTACGATTCTGGGACAGGAAAAGGGAGTCGGCACCAAGGAGCGGGTGAAACGTAATTTTGGCATGCTGAATCCGGAAGGATACAGAAAAGCGCAGCGCCTGATGAAGCAGGCTGAGAAGTTTCAGCGTCCCATTCTTTGTTTGGTGGACACCCCGGGAGCCTTTTGCGGATTGGGCGCTGAAGAGCGCGGTCAGGGACAGGCGATTGCCGAAAGTCTGACCATTATGGCGGGGCTTGAAGTGCCTGTCATTACCATTGTAATCGGCGAAGGCGGATCCGGCGGCGCACTGGCCATGTCCGTATCCGACGAGGTCTGGATGATGGAAAACAGCATCTATTCAATTCTGTCTCCGGAAGGATTTGCTTCGATTTTGTGGAAAGACTCAAGCAAGGCGCAGGAAGCCTCGGAGGTCATGAAGATCACCGCGCAGGATCTTGAATCCTTTGGGATGGTGGATCGCGTGGTGAAAGAACCGGAGGAATTTTCAATCGAGACCTTGCCGTCTGTGATTGAATCCATCCGCGAAATGATTGTAGAAACCGCAGCGGCTTATCAAGCCTTGCCGGTTGAAGCCCTTTTAAAGAAGCGGTATGAGAAATTTCGAGCAATGGGAAAAGTGAGTGAAAAGGAGGGAATGGAATGATCCATGCAGAGATTCTGGGAATCGGCGCCTACGCACCGGAAGCGGTCATGTCGAACGTTGATTTGGAGAAAATTGTAGAAACATCGGATGAATGGATTCGATCGCGAACCGGGATTGTGAATCGCCATTTGTCTGAAGGGGAGAACACCTCTGATTTAGGAATGAAGGCGTCCTTGGCCGCCTTGGAAGACGCGGGTCTGGAGGCCGAGGAATTGGATATGATTCTTTTGGCGACAATAACACCGGATCATTTGTCCCCAAGTACCGCGGCGCTGGTTCAGAAGAAGATTGGCGCAAAGCATGCGGTTGCCATGGATGTTTCAGCGGGATGCACGGGATTCATCTATCTCTTGGATCTGGCGAGAAATCTGATTGCATCGGGTTCCTACGAAAAGATATTGGTGATTGGGGCAGAGGTTTTGTCGAAACACCTTGACTGGACAGACCGAAACACCTGTATTCTCTTTGGGGATGGCGCCGGTGCCGCGATCATTGCAAAAAGTGAACGAAACGGCATTTGCGACACCAAGATCTATACCGATGGCGACATGAACGATCTGATTGTCATACCGACAAGATCAGTGAAAAATCCCTTTGGGGAGAGGGAGGCCGAGTATAACGCCCTCGTGATGAAGGGACAGGATGTTTTCAAGTTTGCGACAAAGGTGGTCACCAAAAGCCTGAAGGAAATGATGAAAGCCCATGACTTGACCAATGAGGATATTCGTTGGATTGTTCCTCATCAGGCGAATAAGCGAATTATCGACTTTGCCGCTTCGAAATTGAAGATGGATCCGGAAAAATTTTATATGAACCTGCACGAATATGGAAATACCTCCGCAGCGAGTATTCCCCTTGCCTTGTCTGAGATGAAGCAAAAGGGATTGTTGGCTAAGGGAGATAAAATTTTGCTCGTTGGCTTCGGCGCGGGCTTAACATGGGGCACTGCCCTCATTCAATGGTAATTTAAATTTAAGGAGGAAAAAACAATGTTGGAAAAATTAAAAGAGATCTTGGTGGAAGAACTAGACGTGGAAATGGAAGCGGTAACGCTGGAAGCAAACTTCAAAGAGGATCTGGAAGCCGATTCGTTGGATATGATGCAATTGGTTATGGAAATTGAAGAAGAGTTTGAGATCGAAGTGGAAACGGAAGAGTTGGCATTAATCCTTACGGTTGGTGACTTGGTCGCATACATCGAGAAGAAACAAGCATAGAGAAACATGGAGAATCTAACGCGGCGAGTATTTGCATAACGTTAGATTCTTTTGTTAAAGGAGGAACGCCCGTGATACAAGAGATTTTAAACATTCAATACCCGGTCATTCAAGGGGGAATGGCATGGATTTCCGATGCAAGTCTTGCGGCAGCCGTTTCCAATGCAGGCGGACTCGGTGTGATTGCCTGCGGGAATGCGCCGGGAACCTACGTGCGAGAGCAGATTGAAAAGATTCGCGAATTGACGGATAAACCCTATGGATTAAATGTGATGCTTCTCAGTCCCTATGTGGAAGAGGTGGCATTGATTGCGACGGAGGAGAAGGTCCCGGTCGTTATTACAGGCGCGGGAGACCCCAGCCGTTTTATCAAGGCGTGGCAGAATAACGGCACGAAGGTGATCCCCGTGGTTGCCAGTGTTGCCCTGGCAAAGCGCATGGCGCGTCTCGGCGTGGATGCGATTATTGCCGAGGGGGGAGAAGCCGGCGGTCATGTGGGAGAATTGAATACCATGACTCTGGTGCCTGCCGTTGTTGACGCGATTGATCTGCCGGTGATTGCCGCCGGGGGGATTTTTGATGCTCGAGGCGTCCTGGCGTCCTTTGCATTGGGCGCTGCCGGGGTGCAAGTCGGTACGCGATTTATTCTGGCGGAAGAATGCACCGTGCATGAAAACTATAAGAAAAAGGTGATGAAAGCCAAGGATATTGATTCCTTTGTGACAGGACGAAACACGGGCCATCCCGTTCGGGTTTTGAGAAATCCCTTGTCGAAGGAATTGAAAAAGATGGATCAAGCCGGAAAGAACGCGGAAGAGATTGAAGCGTTTTCAGCCGGTTCTCTGTATCGGGCTGCGATCGAAGGAGACTTGAAGACTGGTTCTTTTATGGCGGGACAATGCGCGTGCATGGTGAATGAAATTGAGCCTGCGGCGAAAATCCTGGAATCATTATTGGCTTTGTCAGAGCCCTTCGCTCGATTGAAAAAACAAGTGGAGGCATTGTAATGGGAAAAACCGCATTTTTATTCCCGGGCCAGGGCGCACAAAAGCTTGGCATGGGCAAGGAATTTGTTGATGAATTTTCAGAAGCGCGACTGGTCTTTGAGGAGGCATCCGATGCCTTGTCCATGGATATGGAGAGCCTTTGCTTTGCCGATCCTGAGGCTAAGTTGAATTTGACAGAATTCACGCAACCGGCGATCCTGACGACTTCCATCGCAATTTTACGGGTTTTGGAAGCGAAGGGAATTGCAGCCGATTGCGCGGCCGGATTGAGTTTGGGGGAGTACGCAGCCCTGGTTTATGCCAAGGCTTTTGACTTTCGAACGGCGGTTCAATTGGTGCGCCTTCGAGGCCGCTTGATGCAGGACGCCGTTCCGGCTGGAATTGGCGGTTTGGCTGCGGTTGTGGGTCTGCCTATCGAGAGAATCGAATCCCTTGTAACAGAAACCCAGGATGGATTCCTCGAAATCGCAAACTACAATACGCCGATGCAGACGGTTGTGGGGGGCGAGGTTCAAGCCTTGGAAGGATTCGTTTTGCGTGCCAAGGAAGCTGGAGCGAAGATCGCTTCGCTGCTGCCGGTCAGCGCGCCCTTTCATACGGAGCTGCTGAAGCCCGCGCAGGTCGGGTTGGCAAAGGAGTTGGAATCCATTCAGGTGAATCCTATGAGGCTTCCGGTTTATGCCAATGTATTGGGCGATTTGTATCCAGGAGAAGAGCAGGTGAAGGCTCTCTTGGCGGAGCAGGTCGCGAGTCCGGTTCGATGGGTTGCCATCATGAACGCCTTATTGGCGGATGGGGTTGATACCTTTGTGGAAATTGGTCCCGGCAAAACATTGACGGGATTTGTCAAGCGATTCGACAAGAGCAAAAACGCCTTTGCGGTGGAGAACCTCAAGGGGCTTTCGAAATTGTTGAAGGCAAAATAAGGAGAAAATGATGGAAAAAAAAGTTGCGATTGTAACGGGCGGAAGCCGTGGGATTGGCCGAGCCATTGCCGAAAAGCTTTCGGAAGCCGGTTATGATCTTGTATTAAATTATCGAAGCCGTGAAGAGGAAGCCTTGGCTGTGAAAGCGGGATTGGAAGCCAAGGGCGGCGTTGTCGAGATCGTACAGGCGGATGTCAGCCAATTCGATGATGCCAAAAAGATGATTCAATTTGCCAAGAAGACCTTTGGTCGGATTGACGTGTTGGTGAACAATGCAGGCATTACAAAGGACGCGCTCTTGCCGATGATGAAGGAGGATGCCTTCGATCAGGTTATCGAGGTCAATTTGAAGGGAACCTTCAATTGCATGAAACACGCCATGCGTGTCATGATGAAGCAGAAGTCAGGCGTCATCATCAATATTTCGTCGGTGGTCGGTTTGATGGGCAACGTGGGCCAGACAAACTATGCCGCCTCAAAGGCGGGGGTGATCGGGATGATGAAATCGGTGGCCAAGGAAGGCGGTACGTTCGGAATTCGCGCCAATGCCATTGCGCCGGGATTTATTCATACGCCTATGACGGAAAATCTGCCGGAAAAGGTTCGGCAAGATATGTTGAATGCGATTCCATTGCAGGCCTTTGGAACCGCGGAAGATGTAGCCAACCTGGTGAAGTTTTTAGCGTCGGATGATGCAAAGTACATTACGGGTCAAGTCATCAATGTTGATGGCGGCATGGTGATGTAAGGAGGAGCGTATGAAAAAAGTAGTGGTAACGGGAATCGGAGCGATTACCCCTTTGGGGCTGAACGCTGAAGATTCTTGGGAAAAGATTAAAGCGGGAGAGTGCGGGATCAGCCCCATTTCCGTTTTTGATACAGAAGAATTTGAGGTGAAGGTAGCGGGCGAAGTCAAGGACTTCGATGTTACCGCTTATATGAAGAAGAAGGAAGCGAAGAAGATGGATCGCTTTATTCAATTTGCCGTGGCTGCAGGAAAAGAAACCATGGCGGATTCCGGATTGGATCTTTCGGCAATCAATCCCGAGGAATTCGGTGTGATCTTGGGCAGCGGGATCGGCGGATTGACAGCGATTCACGACGAGAGCCTGTTGCTTAAGGAAAAGGGCGACAAGCGAGTTTCCCCATTCTTTATTCCTAAATCGATTATTAATATTGCTCCCGGCAAGCTGGCCATCGAATATGGTGCCAAAGGGCAATGCTATGGAGTCGTAACCGCCTGTGCCTCAGGCACGGACGCCATCGGCCAGGCTTTTAAGGCAATTCATTACGGGGAGCAGTCTTTGGTCTTGACGGGGGGCACGGAAGGCTGTATCAACAAGCTGGCTCTGGCCGGTTTCAATCAGATGACGGCTCTGTCTCGCACAGCGGATCCTGCGCGCGCCTCGATTCCCTTTGACGCGGAACGCAACGGGTTTGTCATGGGAGAAGGAGCAGGCGTTCTTCTCTTGGAGGAGTTGGAGCACGCTAAAAAACGCGGGGCGAAGATCTACGGAGAAGTGGTTGGCTACGGTCAAACCTGCGATGCCTTTCATATTACGGCGCCGGCTGACGGTGGCGAGGGCGCGGCACGTGCCATGAAATTGGCCTTGAAGCAGGCGAAGATCAGTGCTGAAGACATTGGATACATCAATGCTCACGGAACGAGTACGCCACATAACGACAAGAATGAATCACAAGCCATCGTCACGGTATTTGGAGAAGAAAGCCAAGTTGCTGTAAGCTCAACCAAATCAATGACGGGTCACTTGTTGGGCGCGGCGGGTGCCGTTGAATCGATTTTCTGTTTGCGTGCCCTGCAGGAGCAAATCTTGCCGCCGACCATCGGACTTGAAACGCCGGATGAATCGTGTGTCTTGGATTATGTGCCGGGGAAGGCGCGGAAAGCAGAGTTTCAGTACGCCATGAGCAATTCTCTTGGATTCGGCGGACATAATGGATGCTTGATCTTTAAGCGATGGGAGGAAAACTAATGCTGTCTTATGATGAAATTCAAACGATTATTCCACATCGCGCGCCGTTTTTGCTGATTGATCGCGTGGATGAACTGGAACCGGGTGTATTCGCCAAGGGCGTGAAGATGGTCAGTGGAAACGAGTTTTATTTCCAGGGACACTTCCCACAGGAAAAGGTGATGCCGGGGGTCTTGATTATTGAAGCCTTGGCTCAGATGGGGGCGGTTGCCCTCCTGTCGTTGGAAGAAAACAAGGGTAAAATCGCTTACTTCGGCGGAATCAACCAAGCGAAATTCAAGAAGAAAGTAGTGCCTGGCGACGCATTGGAATTGGAAACGCGAATTGTGAAATCGAAGGGCAGCATTGGCATCGGTGAAGCGATTGCGCGAGTCAACGGGAAAATTGCGGTGAAGGCGGAATTGGTTTTTGCCATCGGCCAGTAGATTTTCATTGCAGCAATAGGAAGTTTTGGATAAAATAGGAAGAAGAAAGCAAAGTGGGTGAGGCTATGTCGAAAGGCAGCACGAAAACCCTGATCAATCAGATCTTGGTGGAGTTGTTTCATGATATCTTGGAAATTGAAGAGAAGTCGATTACAACGAGAACCAATCCATCGATTACGATGAATGAGATGCATATTATTGAAATCATTGGCTTGAACCGATCCAGGTCCATGGGAGAGGTGGCGCGAGATCTTGGCATTACGCTGCCTTCTTTGACTTCGGGAATTAATCGTCTGGTGAAGAAGGGCTATGTAGAAAGAAAAAGAACGGAAGAGGACCGACGCGTGGTGAAGGTGGAATTGACAAAACCGGGCCGTCAGATCTTTCGGGCGCATGAATTGTTCCATGAACAAATGGTGGAAGCATTGATCGACGATTTGGAGATTGAGGAGCTGCCGCTATTGATGAACTCTTTGGAGCAGTTGCACGATTTTTTCCGAAATCGATATCTCAAAAAATAAAGCCTACAGCTTGTGAAAACAGGCTGTAGCTTTTTTTAGGTCAGAAACCGAACTTTCAAAAAAAAGCCGGCAACTTGTGGAAACAAGCTGTCAGCTTTTTTGTTAAGAGTGAACATTCCCGATCCGCGAGATGGGCCAGAAGCGGAAGGTGATCCGTCCCTTGACGGAATCCTGATCGATAAATCCGACATCCTTGCTGCGGCTATCCTTGGATACGGGCCGATTGTCTCCGAGGACGAGAAGAGTATCATCGGGAACGACGCCGAAGTCGAGATAGATCTCTGTCGCTTTGTGGGAGATATAGGCTTCTTCAAGTTTGTTGCCGTTGATGAAGACCTCTCCTTGGATCATTTCCACGTGTTCTCCTGGAAGCGCAATGACGCGTTTTACCAGATTCATATTTTCGCCAACCGTTAAGCGTTGAAACCAATTGAGCTGGCTTAGATGATATTCATCGATTTTTATGTTGGATTGAAATTGAACAATGTCACCGCGTTCCACGTTTTGCGTTCGCCGCAGCATCAAAATATCGCCGTCAATCAAGGTTTCGTTCATGGATGATCCAATTGTGGTGAGGGGGGCAAAAAAGCCAAAGAACAACACCATCACAAGGATGAATACCCCGTACTCTTTTGCAAAGGATTTAAGCCATTGTTTCATGTGTACCTCCTTAAGATGAAATCCTGTTCTTATTGTAATTCATCGAAAGGGCAAATACAAATTCCTTGCGCAGAATTAATAAATATGTTATACTGTCGGTAATTGAAAATAAGCTTGAGAAGATGAGAAGCTGCACGAAAGCCCTTTTGAGGGGTATTTCTGTGTAGCTTTTTTTGTTGAAGCAAATAGGAGGAATTCAAATGTTAGATGTATGTATCATCGGTGGTGGCGTGATTGGGACAGCGATTTCACGTGAATTGTCTCGTTACCAATTGCAGGTGCGTCTGGTTGAAAAGAACGAAGACGTAGGTACAGAAACAACAAAAGCGAATAGCGGTATTGTTCACGGCGGGTATGACGCGAAGCATGGAAGCCTAAAAGGATTTTTCAGCGCAAAAGGAAATGCCATGTATCCGCAACTGGAAGAGGAGCTTCATTTTGGTTTTCGTCAAACAGGATCTTTTGTCGTTGCATTTAATGAGACCCAAGAACAGGAATTGCATCACCTTTTGGAAAACGGTATCAAGAACGGTGCGAGGGGACTTACAATCATTTCCGGCGATCAAGTGAGAGAAATGGAGCCGCATTTGAGCAAGAATATTACAAAGGCGCTTCTATGCACGACGGCCGGCGTTACCTCTCCTTACGAGTTGGCGGTTGCTTTGGCAGAAAATGCAGCGAAAAACGGCGTCGAATTCACCTTCCATACAGAAGTCAGAGGCATTGAGAAGGTCGAAGATCATTTCGTGCTTCATACAAATCAAGGACCGATCGAAGCGAAGGTTGTCATCAATGCCGCTGGATTGTACGCGGATCGCATCTCGGCGATGATTGGCCAAGATGACTTCAAAATCAATCCCAAGCAAGGGCAGTACGTGCTTTTGGATAAGGATCAGTCCTTTTTGACAGATACGGTCGTCTTCCAGGCGCCGGAGAATGGAACCAAAGGCGTTTTGGTCGCACCGACGGTTCACCACAATATCCTGGTGGGACCAAACTCCGATTATATCGATGAGAAAAGCGATGTCTCCACAACACAAGATGTGATTTCGAAAATCTTGAAAGCGGGAAGTAAGAGTGTGGACGCCATCAATACGCGAAAAGTCATTCGTTCTTTCGCTGGCAACCGAGCCAGCAGCGATCGCCACGATTTCATTATCGGCGAAACCGCTGTCAAAGGATTTGTGAATGTAGCCGGTATTGAGTCGCCAGGCCTGACTTCAGCCCCTGCCATTGCGGTTCATGTGGCGGATTTGTTGAAGGAGATGGGCGCGGAGTTGACTGCGGATCCCAACTTCGATCCAACACGAAAGCCCTATCAGCGAATTGCGGAGTTGTCCGGAGAAGAATTGCAGAATCTCATCGCAGAAGAACCGGCATATGGCCGCGTGATCTGCCGTTGCGAATCCATCTCGGAAGGCGAGATTGTGGACGCGATTCATCGCGGTCTGCCGATCACCTCGGTGGATGCGGTGAAGCGACGAACCCGAGCGGGTATGGGGCGATGTCAAGGCGGATTCTGTGCGCCGCGCGTGATGGAAATCATCTCGCGGGAAACTGGGTTGTCCATGGAAGAGATTGTGAAGCAGGGAGAGGGATCTTACCTGTTGACAAAGAGGTCAAAAGACGCATTGGAAAGAGGTGGGAAAGATGCTTAAATATGAATTGGTAGTTGTTGGCGGGGGTCCTGCCGGGCTGTCTGCGGCCGTTGAAGCATACGAACAAGGCGTTCGCAAGATTTTGATCCTGGAGCGGGACAAGGAATTGGGCGGCATTCTGAATCAGTGTATCCACAACGGTTTTGGACTGCATCGATTTAAAGAGGAACTGACGGGCCCCGAGTACAGTCTGCGCTATATCGATCTATTGAAGGATACGACCATTGAGACCCTGACCGACACCATGGTTTTGGAAATCTCAGAGGAGAAGGTGGTACGCGCCATTAGCGCTGAGCGCGGATATATGGAAATCGAAGCGGAAGCGGTTGTCTTTTCCATGGGATGTCGTGAGCGAACCCGCGGCGCCATTCAATTGCAGGGTGATCGTCCCGCTGGCGTTTTTACAGCCGGAACGGCGCAGCGCTTCATTAATATGGAAGGCTACATGCCTGGAAAACGCGTTGTGATTTTGGGATCTGGAGACATCGGATTGATTATGGCGCGCCGAATGACGTTTGAAGGTGCGAAAGTTGAAGCGGTCTGTGAACTGATGCCGTATTCCAACGGTCTGACTCGAAATATCGTACAATGCCTGGACGATTACGAGATTCCATTGATGCTTTCCCATACCATTGTGAAGGTGCATGGGAAATCCAGGGTGGAAGGCGTAACCATCGCGAAGGTCGATGAGAACCTGCGACCAATCCCGGAAACGTATCGGCGAATCGATTGCGACACAGTTTTGTTGAGTGTGGGGCTGATTCCGGAGAATGAGATCACGCAGAACGCTGGGATCGCAGTGGATCCTCGTACGAGCGGACCGAAAGTCGGCGAACTTCGCCAAACGGAAATGGAAGGCGTTTTTGCCTGTGGGAATGTGGTGCATGTGCATGACCTGGTGGATTTCGTCAGCGAAGAAGGCGTCCTGAGCGGACGAGGCGTCGCGAAATACCTGAAGGGGGAGTTGGAAACAACAAGCAACTTCTCAACGGCAAACGGCGAGGGCATCGGCTATGTGGTGCCGCAAACCGTAAACATGTCCAATGTGGATGATCAAGTGACCTTCTATATGCGTGTCCGAAGCGTCTATGACCGTCATATTGTTCGCGCCTATCTGGGTGACACCTTGGTTGCGGAAAAAAAGGAACGAAAATTCCTGCCGGCTGAAATGGTGAATTTCAAGATTAAAAAAGATATATTGTCGAATCTGGCGGACGGAGAAATCCGCTTCGTTGTGGAGGAGGTATAGAGATGTCAAAGGAAATGACTTGTATTGTATGTCCATTGGGATGTCATTTGACTCTGGAACCGGAGGGAGAAAGCTTTGCGGTTTCCGGGAATAAATGTCAGCGAGGGAAAAAATATGCCATCGAAGAGATGATTGCGCCAAAGCGTGTCATTACCTCCACGGTTGCCGTTGACGGCGGGAGTTATCCCGTGATTTCTGTCAAGACGCAGGCGGCGGTTCCGAAGGAGCTGATCTTTGAAGTGATGGAGGATCTGTCGGCCGTGATGATGAAAGCCCCGGTTCAAGTGGGGGACGTGGTGATCGCGAACGTGCGGGATACCGGCGTCGATGTAATTGCAACTCGAAATGCATAGGATGGTTTTTTAAAAAGACTTCTAGTATAATAATACTGGAAGTCTTTTTTTTGGGAGGATACAATGCGTACAGAATGGTTGAAGATGTCGGATGGAACCGATCTTTACATACGAATTTGGGAGAGTGAGAATCCCAAGGCAGCGGTGCAGTTGGTTCATGGCATGGCGGAGCACGCCGGCCGATATGAACGGTTTGCCGAAGCCTTGAACCGCTCTGGATATACGGTGATCGCAAATGATCACCGAGGACATGGCGAAACCGGAAAACGGGGAAATTCCCTGGGCGATTTTCCCGCTGCGGGGGGATGGAATCGAGTGGTGGAAGATCTCTCGGAGGTGCGCAGTTTTCTGGAGGGGGAATTCAATTCAGACGATGTCTATTTGATCGGCCACAGCATGGGCTCCTTTTTGTCGAGAAGCTTGATTGCAGAGGCTGGAGAGCGATACAGGGGCGTGATTCTCTCCGGTACAGCAGGAGACCCCGGGGTGTTGGGGCGCCTTGGGCAAGGGCTGGCAGCCGTTCAAATGCCTTTTGTGGCGGCTGAACCCAATGCATTGATGGATAAACTGAGCTTTGGTTCTTATAATCATGCCTTTGAGCCCAATCGAACGCCCTTTGACTGGTTGAGCCGGGACGACGAAGAGGTGAATAAGTATATTCAGGATCCCTTGTGCGGGTTTATATGCACCACTCGATTCTATCGGGATTTATTAGGCGGCTTATTGGAGGTCAATTCGAAAACCAATATTGCTCGGATTCCGAAGAACCTGCCCATTTGTTTGATGTCTGGCGATCAGGATCCCGTGGGTGGATTTGGACAGGGAATCCAGGCGGTTGCATCCAAGTATCGGGAGGAAAATTTGCCGGTTTCCATGCAGCTCTTTTCTGGCGCACGCCATGAAATATTAAATGAGATCAATCGCGACGAGGTGATGGGCGCGATGATCGATTGGATGAAGCAGTATGATGAAAAATAAGAAATGGGAACTCTTTTTTGTTGCCTTGGTGTTGACCGCCCTGGTTGTACAGGGATGGACGAGCCGTACGGCTGAAAATACGGAGACGGATTCGGAGCTGGAAGTGCAACGGTTGGAAGTGCAAATTGCGGACTTGCAGGAGCAGTTGGATCAATTGAATCAAGAGATTGCAGACATTGATCAAGAGATTGAAACAGAGAAATTCAGAATCTCCATGGTCGATTCTGAACGGGAAGGCTTGCTGGATCAAATTGAAGCGGAAGAGAAAGCCGCGGGACTCCGCGAGGTTGAGGGAGAAGGGTTGACCATCCGGATCACTGAACCGGAACGGCCCTATGTGCAGGGGGAAACGACGGCCTTTTTGGTGTATAATCCGGAATATATTCTTAGCCTGATCAGTGAAATCAATCAGGCGGATGTAGAAGGAATTGCCATTAATGGAATTCGTTTTACCAATTACTCTTCCTTGAGAGGCAATCAGGACTGTCTTCTTATGGATCAGAATCTGCTCTGCGATTTGGACGGAAGCGGATTGACCACAATTACCCTGACCATGGTCGGATCGTCGGAAGAGATTATGGAGCGGATTGATTTTCAGGGATCCACCCTGGGCTATCTGCGGGATTCCATCGGATTGACCATTGTCTTGGAGAGCGGCCAGATACGATTGCCAAAGGTCGATCGCTTGCCGGAGCCGGAATACGTAGAAGCATTGGAGTGAGAAAATGAAGCGCATAGAAATGATTTTGATTGTTGTATTGTTGATAATGCCCGGGTTTACCGGGTTTGCTCAGGAAACAGGGGAAGCGGAAGCGCTTCCTTTTTCTGCGATATCCTTGTCATGGAGCGTAGAGGAAATGCAGGATATAATGGATTGGCAGGAGGAAGCGAAATTCTTGTTTACGGGGGATATGATGTTTCACATGCCTCAGATTGAAGGCGCCAAAAGGAGCGAGGGCGGAGGCTATGATTTTTCCTACTCGTTTTCAGCCATTGAATCCATGGTGTTGGGGGTTGATCTGGCCGTTGCGAATTTGGAAACCACCCTTTCAGGGGAGCGGATTCCCTATCGGGGATATCCTCAGTTCAATACCCCGGACGAAGCCGCACAGGCCATAAAAGCAGCCGGTTTCGATGTCTTGATGACAGCCAACAACCACAGTGTCGACGGCGGAAAGCAGGGGCTCTTGCGCACTCTTTCCGTTCTGGATGATCTTGGATTTCAGCATACCGGCACGAAAATGGCAATGGACGAGGCCGTCTTGATTGTCGAGGTGAAGGGAATCCGGGTCGCGATGATCAACGGCACCTATGGCTTGAATGGATTGGAGTCTTATTTAACCGCGGAAGAGCGAGTCGATTTGATTCGCATGATCGGGGACGGCGCTCGCATTGAAGCTGAGATCGGCCAGGTTCAGGACAAAGTGGATTTTGTGATTGTTCTGCCTCATTGGGGACAAGAATACCAGCGACAGCCAAGCAGTCAACAGAAAAAGCTGGCCGATCGATGGTTTGACGCCGGTGCCGATGCAATTATTGGTTCTCATCCCCATGTGATTCAACCCATGGAATGGCGGGAAAATGGTCAGTTTATTGCCTATTCCTTGGGAAATGCCATTTCGAATCAGCGGGAGCGAGCCGGCAAGCCGGCCTATTGGCGGTTTACGGAGGATGGGGTTTTGCTTTTGATGACCCTTTCCAGAAATCCTTGGACAGATGAAACGGAGATTGCCGAGTTGCGTGCCCAGCCCACCCATGTGGAGAGAAATTGGACCGGCGAGAAATGGACCCATCGGATTGTTCCTGCATCGCCTGATGATTTGGAAACAAAGCAATCTTGGGAACGGACCAAGGAGCAGGTGCCTGGAGATCAGGATTCACAAAATTTGTCAGAAATCGTAATGAACGTGTAATTCGCGCGGCCTTGCAATATGGTACAATATAGACAGAAAAACAAGGTGGGATGACGATGGATTATATACAGATTTTTATGAATATCAGCATAACCGATGTGATCGACATCGGGATCGTTGCGTTCATTATTTATAAAGCCTTGATGTTGCTGGAAGGGACAAGGGCGTTGCAGCTGTTCAAAGGAATTGCCGTGATTTTGGCTTTGGTTCCGCTTTCGAGCCTCGCGCGGCTTTATATGCTGAATTGGTTGCTGGAACGGGCAATGACGGTATTTTTTGTTTTTATTATCGTAGTGTTCCAACCGGAACTGCGCCGGGCATTGGAATATATCGGAAGAAACAACTTATTCTCAAAAAAATTCTTTACGGTAGATCGAGGAGGATTGCAGACCTTGGATTCTCTGGTGTCGGCAATTGCGGAAGCTACGGTTTCTTTGGCGAGGCAACGAATTGGCGGCTTGATCGTGGTAAAGGGCAGAACCGGTCTCAATGAAGTGATCGATACGGGAACCCGGCTGGACTCCATTGTGACCAGCGAGCTTTTGATTAATATTTTTATTCCGAACACGCCGCTGCATGATGGCGCGGTTGTAATCGAGGAGGGGAGAATTACTGCGGCCGCTTGTATTCTACCGCTTTCTTCGAATACTGCGATTTCAAAAGAGCTGGGCACGCGTCATCGTTCCGCCCTTGGAATTTCGGAGAATTCCGATGCCATGACCATTGTGATTTCTGAAGAAACCGGTGCGATCTCCATGACAAAAGAAGGCCGCATGACTCGATATTTGGATCTGGATCAATTGAAATCCAGAGTGACGACATTTCTTAAGGAAGAAGGGGTTTATAGTTCCGGCGAGAGCGTTGATTTCTTCTCGAAAGTGACTCAATGGAGGAAACAGCATGAACGAAGGAATGAATAATAAAAAACGAACAGTCTATTTGATTGTTTCTATTTTATTGGCGATTGTGATCTGGTTTTATATGATGATTATTGTAAATCCCATTGTTCGGACAACCATCTCAAATGTGCCTGTTGCCTTTGTGAATGAGGAGCTGCTGGCTAACGATCAGGTGATGCTGATGGAACCCACATCGGCAATGATTAATGTGGAGGTTTCCGGACGCCAGAGCGATGTGTATGGATTAAAGGCGGAAGATCTACTGGCATCAGTGGATCTGAAGGGCTATGGTTCGGGAGAGTATCAAATTCCTGTCGATGTGGCCAAGGGTAGCACCTTTGCCATTCAAGATTATTCTCCGAAGACGATTTATTTTGTCTTGGATTCAGTAGTTGAGAAACAGGTTCCCGTTACGGTGAATTTCCAAGGGGATCTGGTCGCACAGTTCCGTGCATTGAAGCCCGTGATTGAACCGGAAATGGTTACCATTGCAGGTCCGTCCAAAATGGTCGCAACCGTCAGCCATGCGGTTGCGCGGGTGGATGTGGAAGGAAAACAAAACGATTTTCAATCCGTCGTCACCTATTCGGTTGTGGACGAGGCGGGCGTTGAGGTTCTGGGAGTCAGTCGTGCGCCATCGACGGTGCGCGTAAGCGCGGCTGTCGAACTGACAAAAGAGGTTCAAATCGAGGTCATACTGGCCGGTTCCTTATTGGAAGGCTATGCGTTGTCCGGGGTTCAGTTGATACCGGATACCATCTTGATTCAAGGGGATGCCGACAAGATACGTTTGATGGAGCGGGTTGAAACGATGCCTGTCGATATTGATCTCTTGTCTCAAACAACAGAGAGAGAGGTTCTTTTGAGCCTGCCGAAAGGCATTCACACTGCCAATGGAGATCGTGTCGTTGCGCGGATTGAAATCGAACCGTTGGAAGAAACGGTGATTGAGGTTCCGAGTGAACGCGTCGAGTTCTATCAAGTGGAGGAAGGCATGCGCGCCTTTACCAATCCGCACACCATTGTCGTAACGGTTCAAGCATCGCAATCGGTGATTCAGAATTTGAATCAGCGGGATCTTCGCCTCTATGTCAATCTTCAGGGATTTGTTCCCGGTGTTTACAAGGTGCCCATTGAAGGCGTTTTATTGGTTGACGGGGAGATGATGACTCTTTTGCCCAATGAGATGGAGGTTGTTGTGATCGATGAGGCGCTAGAAGCTGAGACGGAAGTTGAAAATCAAGAATAATTAATAAATCATGCGAAGTTTTTTACGAAAACTTCGCATTTTCTTTTTTTTATTGGCAAAATTCGGTTTATAATGAAGATAGGTATTTCAAAATGTTATTTTTTTTTTGAGTAGAAACAACAGGAAAAGGTTTTAAACGAGGATGGAGGGCGAAAGATGAAAGATTTTAAGGCATTGGTGAAACTTGCGCAAAAGAGGGGTCCAAAACGAATTTCAGTTGCAGTCGCCCATGACGAAGATGTATTGTTAGCCATCAAAGAGGCGCATGATCTGGGGATCATTGAAGGCGTCTTGGTGGGGGATGAGCAATTGATTCGAGAGTTGTCCAGGCGGATTGGCTTGTCCTTGAAGCGCTTTACAATTATAAATGAGCATGATCTGATTCATGGCAGCGAAATCGCTGTCGATGAAATTGTAAAAGGAAACGCGGATATTTTGATGAAGGGATTGGTTGACACCTCGATCATTCTCAAGGCAGTGCTGAAGCGACCGGAATTGCGGGGGGAAACGTTGCTTTCCCATGTCGCCGTATTTGAAATTCCGACCTATCACAAGCTGTTGATGCTGAGCGACGCGGCGATGGTCATTGCCCCAACCTTGGAACAAAAGGCGGCAATTATCAAAAACTCCGTTGAAGTTGCGAAGGCCTTGTCCATTTCTGAACCCAAGGTCGCGATTCTTTCCGCAAAGGAGAAGGTATACGAGAAAATGCCATCGACGGTGGATGCGGGCAAACTGGTCGAAATGGGCGAACGGGGAGAAATCACGGGATGTATCTTAGGCGGACCATTTGCCTTGGATAATGCAATCTCAAAAACGGCAGCCGCCCACAAAGGGATCGATCATCCCGTTGCGGGAGATGCCGATATTTTAATTGTGCCGCAGATTGAATCCGGCAATATCCTATATAAGGCATTGAACTTCTTGGGCAATGCCACGAGTGCCGGCTTGATTGTTGGCGCAAAGGTTCCGATTGTTTTAACCAGCCGCGCGGATCAGCCGATTTCGAAGCTGAATTCCATTGTCTTGGCGGCTTTGTCTGTAAAAGGTAAGGGGGCAAAGGCATGAATCCAAAACAACTGCTCGTCATCAACCCGGGATCAACATCCACCAAGATTGCGATCTATCAGGAAGAGAAGGTTTTGTACGAAGAGACCTTGCGACATTCGGCTGAGGAGTTATCCGCATTTTCAACGATCTTCGAGCAATTCGATTTTCGACGAAAAATGATTGAATCAGCCATTGAAAACGCAGGGTTGCGTTTGGAAGAGCTGGATGCTGTTGTGGGTCGCGGTGGATTGCTGAAACCCATCACCAGTGGAACCTATCGAGTGAATGAAGCCATGCTGGAAGATTTGAAGGTCGGCGTTTTGGGGCAGCACGCCTCAAACTTGGGTGGGGTTCTCGCCTATGAAATCGCTGAGCCTATGGGGAAACCATCCTTTATTGTCGATCCCGTCGTTGTCGACGAAATGGAGCCCTTGGCGCGATATACGGGGATTCCCGGCGTGGAGCGGCGTTCGATCTTTCATGCCCTCAACCAGAAGGCGATTGCGCGGCTGGCGGCCAAGCAATTGAACCATCCCTATGAAGCGGTCAATCTTGTCGTGGTTCATTTGGGAGGCGGCATCACCATTGGCGCCCATACGGAGGGCCGTGTGATTGATGTAACCAACGGCTTGGATGGAGAAGGTCCGATGACACCGGAACGTTCCGGCGCATTGCCGGCTCGCGAGGTGATGCAATTGGCAATCACCGAGGATACAGAAGAACTGAAGAAGCAAATTTCCGGACGGGGCGGACTCGTGGCGCATCTGGGCACCAACGATGTGCGGGAAGTGATCAAGCGAATCGATGAAGGCGATCAGAAAGCGGAAGAAACCCTGCAGGCCATGGCCTATCAGGTTGCGAAATCCGTTGGTGCAATGGCGACCGTTCTGGAAGGAAGGGTCGATGGAATCGTGATTACAGGCGGCATCGCGTATAATGATCGATTCGTTTCATGGATTGAGAAGCGAACGAAGTTCATCGCGCCAATCTTTGTCTTCCCCGGGGAGGATGAATTGAAGGCTTTGGCCGATGGTGCGTTGCGTGTTCTTCATCATATGGAAGAGGCGAAGATTTATGGGTGATCGCCGAATCCGGGTAATTACGGGACATTATGGTAGCGGGAAGTCGGAGTTTGCCGTGAATTACGCAGTCGCTTTGGCAAAGCAAGGCAAACAGGTTTGTCTTGTGGATTTGGATGTTGTCAATCCCTATTTTCGATCGCGGGAAAAGGAAGAGGAATTGCGCGAATTGGGAATCGAGGTGATCGCCAGTTCCATCGGCGGCGCTGCGATTGATGTGCCGGCTGTGTCGGCATCGATCCTCAAACCGTTGCATCAAAAGGAGCTTGACGCGGTGATCGATTTGGGTGGAGATCCAGTGGGAGCGCGGGTATTGAGCCGATTTTACAAGGATCTTCAGGATGAAGAGATCGATGTTTTCTTTGTGGTGAACGCCTATCGGCCGGAAACGGCGGATCTGGAGGGAACTTTGTCGTACCTTCGGCGAATTGAAGCGACAGCCCGGCAAACCGTGACAGGATTGATCAACAATACGCATTTATTGAAAAGCACCAAGGTGGAAGATGTATTGCTCGGCCAGGAACTGACCCAAGCGTTATCGAGGGAAACTCAAATCCCAATTCGATTTGTGTCCTGCTTGGAAACGGTTGCTTCCGAATTGCCAGATGATATCGAAGGGGAGGTTTTTCCGCTTCAATTATATTTGCGTGAACAATGGATGCTATAAGGAGGAAAGAGAATGGGTAAAGCAAAAGGTACGGTCATTTTTGATTCTGATGCGTGCAAGGGTTGCGGGCTTTGTATTTCGGTATGCCCGGTCAAGATTTTAGCCCTTGACACATCGACGGTCAACAGCAAGGGATATCATCCCGTAACAGTGATTGAGCCGGAGAAATGTATCGGCTGCGCAAATTGTGCAATCATTTGCCCGGATACGGTTATTACAGTTTCTCGAAACACGGAAGAATAGGAGGAGAGCGAATGGCAAAGGTTTTGATGAAGGGAAACGAAGCGATTGGAGCAGCGGCAATTAAAGCTGGCTGCAAATACTTCTTCGGTTATCCCATTACACCACAAAATGAAATACCCGAGTATATGTCACGGGAATTGCCAAAGGTTGGCGGTGTATTTTTGCAGGCCGAGAGTGAGGTCGCCGCAATCAATATGGTCTATGGAGCGGCGGGATGCGGCGTTCGCGTCATGACATCCTCTTCTTCGCCGGGAATCGCCTTGAAGCAGGAGGGGATTTCTTATATAGCAGGGGCGGAGCTTCCCTGCGTGATTGTTAATATTTCCCGGGGAGGTCCGGGACTTGGCAGCATTCAGCCGGCGCAGTCGGATTACTATCAATCCACAAGGGGCGGCGGAAACGGTGATTACTTCCATCCGGTCTATGCACCGGCCAGCATTCAGGAATCCGTCGATTTGATGCAGGAAGCCTTTGATGTGGCGGATCGATATCGAACACCGGTTATGGTTTTGGGCGATGGCATGATCGGTCAAATGATGGAGCCAGTTGAGTTTTTTGAGCGCGAGGCTGAAAAGACAGAAAAACCTTGGGCGACGAATGGAACAAAGGGAAAACGAAAGCCGAATATCATCAATTCTTTATTTATTGATCCTCAGGCATTGGAAGATCACAATCATCGACTCGAAGAAAAATTTGAATTGATGAAGAAAAATGAGGTTCGCGTTGAGACCTTCAATCTGGAGGACGCGGAAGTGGTTTGCGTTGCCTATGGCACAACCGCTCGAATTGTGAAAAATGCCATTGAGATCTGTAAAAACGAAGGCATTCAAGTTGGTTTGATTCGTCCGATTACCCTGTGGCCATTCCCAGAGGCGGCCTTCGAAGAGGTCTCCGACAAGACCAAGGCGTATTTGAGTGTGGAAATGAGTATGGGTCAAATGATTGATGATGTGAAAATTGCAGTAGCGGGAGAACGTCCAGTGGAATTTTACGGAAGATCCGGTGGCATGATCCCAACACCAGAAGGTGTTGTAGGAAAAATCAAATCAATTTTGGGGAGGGAGTAAGATGGCTGTCGTATTTCAAAAAACAAAGGGATTGACGGATAAACCTTTTTCCTATTGTCCAGGTTGCACCCATGGCATCATCCATCGTCTGGTTGCTGAATCTTTGGAAGAATTGGGTTTGTTGGATGAAGTGATTGGCGTTGCACCGGTTGGCTGCTCTGTCTTTGCCTACGAATTTTTCAATTGTGATATGCATGAAGCTGCCCACGGACGTGCGCCGGCGGTAGCGACAGGAATCAAGCGGGTTTATCCAGACCATCCGGTATTTACCTATCAAGGAGATGGAGACTTGGCATCGATTGGAACGGCAGAGATTGTACATGTTGCCCATCGAGGGGAGAAGATCACTACAATTTTTGTCAACAATGCGATTTACGGGATGACCGGCGGTCAGATGGCGCCAACCACCCTTGTGGGGCAAAAAGCGACAACGGCACCATACGGTCGTGATGCGGCGCATTGCGGAAATCCATTACGGGTCTCTGAAATGCTTGCTACCATCGAAGGAGCCGTATTTGTTGAGCGTGTTGCTGTAAATACCCCGGCAAATATTCGGAAAGCAAAAAAAGCGATTAAAAAAGCCTTTGAGGTTCAACTTCAGGGATTGGGATTTGGCATCGTTGAAGTCTTGTCAACCTGTCCGACAAACTGGGGACTCACACCTGTTGAATCCCTTGAGTGGCTGGAGAAGAACATGATTCCATACTATCCATTGGGGAACTTCAAATCACCAAAGGAGGAAAAATAATGCAAGAGAGAGCGATATTTGCAGGATTTGGCGGACAAGGCGTTATGTCCATGGGGAAATTGCTGACCTATGCCGGCATGATTGAGGGAAAAGAAGTATCTTGGCTCCCTTCTTACGGCCCGGAGATGCGTGGAGGAACAGCGAATTGTCATGTGACGGTTTCCGATGCGCCCATCGGTTCGCCGATCATCACCAATGACGCAACCTGTTTGATTGCCATGAACCTCCCTTCTTTGCTGAAGTTTGAGAGTGATGTGGTGGCAGGGGGAATAATCTTCGTCAACAGCTCGTTGATTGACAATAAGGTCAGTAGGGACGACGTGCATGCCTACTATGTGCCTGCCAATGAAATTGCGAATGAATTGGGCAATTTAAAGGTTGCGAACATGGTGATGCTGGGGGCGTACTTGAAGGCGATGCATCCCGTTAAAGAGGGATCGGTCATTGAAACCTTCCATAAATTATTTACGGGTGCAAAAGAAAAATTGATCCCTATGAACGAGGAAGCATTAAAGCGTGGCGCGGATTGCATTGTAATTGCATAGCGGGTAATCACTCTAAGGAGCAATCAATTTAAAGGACAGATAAACCCTGCTGATGGACGGAAACGTTGATCGGCAGGGTATTTTTATGCTGGAATCCAGAACAAATGTTTGGTAAACTAGGAAGGGAGGGAAAGATGGAGCGATTAATATTTCATGTGGATATGGATGCGTTTTTTGCATCCGTCGAACAATTGGATCACCCCGAATATCGGGGACTGCCTGTGATTATTGGCGGGGTAAGCGAACGGGGCGTCGTCTCGACCTGTTCCTATGAAGCCCGTGAATTTGGCGTGCATTCCGCTATGTCTTCCGTGATGGCAAGGAAATTATGTCCAGAAGGCATCTTTTTACGGGGAAATATGCATCGATACAGCGAATGTTCTCAGCAGGTATTTGACATTCTTCGTCAGTTTACAGAAAGAACAGAACCGGTTTCCATCGATGAGGCGTATCTGGATTTCACGGGAACAACGATGGATCCCGTCACTCTTGCCTGGCAAATAAAGGATCGAATCAAAGCAGAAACGGGGCTTGCGATTTCTGTTGGAATCAGCAGCAATAAGTTTCTTGCAAAGCTGGCTTCGGACTGGCTGAAGCCGGATGGCTTGAAGTGGATTCGACAGGAAGAGGCCGAGGAGCTGCTGGCGCCCTTGCCAGTATCCCGCATCCATGGAATCGGGAAAAAAACCGTCGAGAAGCTGAATCGAATCGGGCTGCGTACGGTTGCCGACTTGAGGCGGCTCAAGCGGGAGGAGATGGCTTTGTTTTTTGGAAAATCCGGATCTTTGCTTTATGATCGCATTCGAGGAATTGATCATCGCGAGTTGAATTTTGAGCATCAGCGCAAGTCCATCGGCCATGAACGAACCTTTGAAACCTCCGTGAAGACAAAGCGAGAAGCCTTGAGCTATTTAAAGTATTTTTCCTATCGATTGGAACAGGATCTGAAGGGTACGGGCTTGTCCGCGAAAACCGTGACGGTCAAAATTAAATACGATGACTTTCAGGTGACGACAAAGCGAATGACCTTTGAGCATCCGGTGCAGCGGGAAGAACAATTTTATGAAGCATGTCTTTATTTGGTAGAGAAAATTTCCTTTCGCGATTCGATTCGATTGATTGGATTGAGCGCAGAAAACCTGGCGTCTTTTGTTGGCGAACAATTGACATTATTGTGAAATTTTGAAAAGGATTCCAATTGTGATACACTTATAAGGACCGATCAAGTCAAAAATTCATGCCAAGGAGGTATCCAATGAAAATGGAAAACCCTTCTGGTTGGATGACTCGGGTCGATCAGATACCGAATGTATCAACCTTGCGACGTGACGATCGAGAGAAACTAGCGTGTGTTATTCGAAAATATCCTATGCGAGTCACGGATTATTATTCTTCGTTGATCGATTGGGACGATCCTAATGATCCCATTCGAAAGTTATCCCTGCCGTCTCTTTTAGAGACCGATGAAGCAGGAGAATTGGATACGAGTGGTGAAGCCTCCAACACGAAGTTTGAAGGCCTTCAGCACAAATACAAGACCACTGCGCTCGTTCTCTCGACGAATGTCTGCTACATGTATTGTCGCCATTGTTTTCGAAAACGAATGGTCGGCACCTCGCAAGAAGAGATCAATCGGAGACTGAACGAAACGGTTCATTACATCCAGAATCACAAAGAAATCAACAATGTATTGATAACGGGAGGCGATGCTTTTGCCCTCTCGAACCAACAAATCGAGCGATATTTAGCGGCTTTATCCGAGGTGGAAACCCTCGATTATATTCGCTTCGGGACCCGGACGCCGGTTGTGTATCCGACTCGAATCACCAATGATTTGGAATTTTTAGAGATCCTTCGCACCTATCGAAAGAAGAAAGCGATTTGGGTCGTAACACAGTTTAACCATCCGCGGGAATTGACGGATCAGGCGATTGAATCCATTGAGGCATTGCTCGCTTGCGGCGTACAGATCAACAATCAAGCGGTATTGCTCAAGGGCGTCAACGACGATCCGAAGGTTTTGGCGGACTTGATGAAAGCATTGATTCATCATGGCGTCAATCCCTATTATGTGTTTCAATGCCGTCCGGTGAAGGCTGTAAAGAATCAATTTCAAGTGTCTTTGGCTGAAACCAGTCGAATTGTGGAAGCGGCCAAATCGCAGTTGGATGGATTTTCGAAACGATTCAAATTGATTATGTCTCATCCGAGAGGCAAAATTGAAATTTTAGGTGAAATGGAAAATCGAATGTTGTTTCGATTCCATCAGGCAAAGCACCCGGAAGACCAGGGGCGTTTTTTTATGATTGAAACCTCTGAGGATGCATGCTGGCTAAATGAAGAACTGGAACCCATCGAATAACCGGAGAAATTCCGGTTTTTTCTTTTGTTCAGAATTCAGACAAGATATAATGAAAGCAAAGGGGAGAAGCTCATGAAGACGTTAGAGGGGAATTTGGTGCGGTTGCGAGCGATTCGCAATGAAGATATCGATGAAATGCTAGAGATGTTTTCTGATTTTGAATTGGTTCGACAATTTGTTGTTCCGGGACCGCCATTCCCGCCCACAAAAAAGGATGAACAAAACTTTATCGATGGAAATTCCATGATGAAAGAAACCTATAACTTTGCGATTGAAACCCTGGATGGAGAGTATATCGGCGGCTGCGGGATTCCCAGAGTCGGCTGGGTCAGCCGTGTAACCATGGTGGGAATCTGGATTGGCCGGGAAGCGTTTCAAGGGAAGGGATATGGCACAGACGCCATGCGGACTCTATGTCGATTCGTCTTTGAGCAGCTTAATATGCGCAAAATTGCCTTAACGGTATATGGGTTTAATCAGCGTGCGATTCATTCCTACGAGAAAATCGGATTTCAGACCGAGGGGCGTTTGCGCGAGGCAATGTATCGAAACGGCTCTTATCACGATGTGATTTGGATGGGGATGTTTCAAGAGGAATTCAAGGGATGGACGGGTGAAAACCAATGAAGCGAGAATTGCGAAAAGAGATGATTCAGCGTCGCTCGGCGCTTTCGAAAACAGAAGCGAAGCAAAAAACGCAAAAGATCCATCAGGTCTTGCTTCAGCAGGAGTCGGTGAAGCGCGCGCAATCGATTCTGGTTTACTTGAATTTTGGGGATGAAATCGATACCCGTCCCCTGATCGATTTGTGGCTGAGGGAGAATCGGCGGATCTATGTGCCTGTGATGAAACCGAAAACAAGGATTCTTGTTCCGGTTCGTATTGATCATGGGTTTCGAGAGTTGCCAGTCAACAGCTTCGGAATTCAGGAGCCGCCCCTTGAGGACGCGGAGACTGCGTTGCTGGAAGAATTGGATCTGGTCATCGTACCGGGGTTGGCCTTCGATCAAGCGGGGAATCGATTGGGCTATGGCGGCGGATATTATGATCGATTGTTGCCTCAATTGCGGTTTGACGCCAGCGCCATCGCGATGGGGTATGCATTTCAAGTGATTGATCAGGTGCCGGTCGGCCCCTTTGACTATCCGATTCAGACCCTGATTACAGAATGTTGGGAGGACGATGCATGACTTTATTGGCACCATTATCACCCTTGTTTGTTACCAGTTCCTATGCGTTTTATGCCGTAATCAACTTAATCTTTGTGGCGATCGTGATTTTTGCGGAAAGAAAAAATCCGACATCTGCATTGGCTTGGATTATGGTCAGCATGCTCCTGCCCGGCGTTGGATTTGTTTTTTACTTTTTTTTCGGACGGAATTTAGCCCGTCGCAAGATCTTTAATCTGCCGGACAACGAGCAAAAAGCGTTGCAAGCCTTTTATCAAGGACAGGCGGAAGCGATAAAACTGGGAGAGTGGACCATCGAGGAAGAGAACGCAAAAGACTATGACGATCAAATTCTCTTGCATTTGAACAATAGCAATGCCCTGTATTTTGAACAAAACGAGGTGAAGTTGTTCACGGATGGAGAAGAGAAGTTTCAAGCCCTTTTCGCGGATTTGAAAGCGGCAACCAACCATATTCATTTGGATTATTATATTTTGAACAACGATCAATTGGGTAATGAATTGATCGATATTTTGGAACAAAAGGCAAAAGAAGGCGTGGCGGTTCGTTTGCTTTTTGACGAACTGGGGGGGCGGACTCTCCGAAAGGGGAAGTTTAAAACGTTGGTGGAAAACGGCGGACAGTACGCGCGTTTCTTTTCCAGTTCTTTGCGGTTGATCAATCCCCGCATCAACTATCGCAATCACAGGAAAATTGCGGTGATCGATGGCAAGGTTGGCTATATCGGAGGATTCAATATCGGGGACGAGTATATCGGGAAGAGCAAACGGTTTGGATATTGGCGCGATTCGGCCCTGCGCATTCAAGGGGAGAGTGTCTATGAGCTGCAGACGCGGTTTATGTTGGACTGGCGCGCCGCGTCCAAGGAGGATTTGCTTCCGGACGGCAGCACATTTCCATATCTTTCGTCTCAAAAGGTTTGTGGCATGCAGGTGGTGAGCAGTGGTCCCGACGAGGAATGGGAGCAGGTGAAATCGGGATATATCAAGATGATTCAATCGGCGAAGGAATCGGTCTATATCCATACCCCCTATTTCATTCCCGACGAGGCGGTATTGGAAGCGCTGCGGATCGCTTCTTTTTCCGGAGTGGATGTTCGACTGATGATTCCCAACAAGCCGGATCATCCCTTTGTCTATTGGGCGACAACCGCTTGGGCCAGTGAATTGTTAAAGGCCGGGGGGCGGGTCTATACCTATGAAAATGGGTTCTTGCATTCAAAAACCATGGTGGTGGATTCGCGAATTTCATCCTGTGGAACGGCGAATTTTGACAATCGCTCTTTTAAATTGAATTTTGAAGTGGTCGCCTTCCTTTACAATCGAGAGATTGCCATGGAAATGGAGAATGCTTTTTTACGGGATTTGAACGATTGCAAGGAGATGACCAAAGAGGAATACGAGAAACGAAGCTGGAATATTCGTTTTAAGGAGCAGGTGTCGAGACTCTTGTCTCCTTTGCTGTAGGAGGGAAAGATGGATTGGATCAAGTATGGCGTTGAAATGGGGATCTCAACCCGCATGAAGGAGAATGGGAAGCGATGGGATTTTCATCTTCGCAACCAACGGTTGTTTCAAGATGCACTCGCGATGTTAGCGGATGACTTGCAAGTTGAGCCCAGACAGATTGCTTGCGGAAGGCAACCCCATGGCACAGAAATTTGCAAGATTGACGGCTTGGGAAAAACCTTTCAATTGTTGGAAGGTTTTGATGCCTTGATCACCGATAAAACCGATCTTGTACTGGCAACCTTTCATGCCGATTGTGTGCCGATCTATCTCTACGATTCCGAGCATCATGCAATTGCCATGGTGCATGCGGGATGGCGGGGAACCGCAAAAGGGATTGTCGGAAAAGCGATGGAAGCCATGAACCGGGCATATGGTACGAGACCGGAGTTTATTTCTGCGCGAATCGGTCCATGCATATCCAAGGCGGGGTATGAAGTAGACAGGCCCGTTATTCAAGCCTGTGAGGCAATCGCGGGCAGAATTGGGATTCAGGCGTCGAGACCGGGATACGCGAAGGTGGACTTGGCGGCAATCAACAAAGAAATACTTCTGAGAAAGGGAGTGGGAAGGGCGAAAATTCAAGAGGATCAGAGAAAAACGGATCAAAATCCGAACTTGTTTTATTCCCATCGTCGGGAGGGAGCAGGGGCGGGGCGGATGCTCGCTTGGATTTTTTTGACTCCCAAGGGGAACAAGTAATTGCGATTTATTTCTTTGACTGAAAATTTCAAAAAAATATTGCGAAAGTTCGTGAAATTTTCTACAATCTATGGTACAATGACTCTGTGAAAAAATAGACAATTGGAGATGTCTGTTTTTATAGAGTTTGAAAGGATGGTGTTTATGTCAGCAGCTAAGCAAGAGAGAACGACAAGTGCAATGAACCTACCACAAGAGAAGTATGATGAGTTGCATGCGTACATTGAATCTCTGGAAACACAAGAAGGCGCTTTGATTCATGTCCTGCATCAAGCGCAATCAGTCTTTACGTATCTGCCTCTAGAAGTGCAATTGTTTATTGCACGGGAAATGAACCTGCCAGCATCAGAAGTATTTGGCGTAGTTAGCTTCTACTCCTATTTCACAATGAAACCAGTGGGCAAGCATACAGTTTCCGTTTGTATGGGTACCGCTTGTTTTGTACGTGGATCTGAAGAAGTGTTCAAGGCATTCAAGGAAGAGTTGGGAATTCAGCCTGGCGAGATTTCGCCGGATGGATTGTTCTCGATCAAGGATGTCCGATGTATTGGCGCTTGTGGCCTTGCACCGGTTGTAACCGTGGGTGAGAAAGTGTATGGTCATGTGAAGCCGGAAGACGTTAAGACGATTCTTGCCGAATACCGCGCGGAACAAGTGCTGGAAAACTTGAACTAGGGGGAGGAGAAAACGATGGCAATCAAATCATTAGATGAATTGAAAAAAATTCGGGAAGCGTCTTTGAAGAAAGTTAATCTTCGAGAAACTGGTGAGGCCGTAGGTGAAATTCCTGAAATTCTAGTGGGGATGGCGACTTGTGGAATCGCAGCGGGTGCTCGAGAAACCTTTGCAGCGCTTTTGGAAGCAATTGAAGCGGAAGGGTTGGAAGTCCGCTTGGTTCAGGTTGGATGTCTGGGATACTGTCATAGCGAACCGACGGTTCAAGTGAATGTACCTGGAAGCGAGCCTGTGATTTATGGCAATGTGGATGCGGCAATGGCCAAGGAAATTGTGAAGAAACATTTGAAAGATGGCGAAATGCTGCAGGATAATGTGTTGATCAACACATTCGCGAAGGCGTAAGGAGGGGACACGTATGAGTAAAGTAAGAAGTCATATCCTCGTCTGCGGCGGTACGGGTTGTGTTGCATCGCAGAGTGAAGATATTATTAAAAACTTAGAAAAAGAAATCGCGAAGATTGGATACCAAGACGAGGTGAAGGTTGTAAAAACCGGATGTTTTGGATTCTGTGGACAAGGTCCGATTGTCAAGATTCAACCGGATAATGTGATTTATGTCATGGTAAAACCGGAAGATACCGAGGAAATTGTAGCAGAGCATATCGTAAAGGGCCGAAAGGTTGAGCGATTGTTGTACGATGAGCCGGTACTTCAACAAAAAGTGGAGATGCATCACGATATGCCTTTCTACAAGAAGCAATATCGAATTGCCCTTAGGAATTGTGGTTTGATCAATCCGGAAGACATCAATGAGTATATTGCATTTCAAGGATACCAGGCATTGGGGAATGCATTGACGGAAATGACGCCGCAAGAGACGACACAGATCATCAAAGACTCCGGTCTTCGTGGCCGTGGCGGCGGCGGATTCCCAACCGGTTTGAAATGGGAATTGGCGAGCAAATCCGTATCCGATAAGAAATATGTCGTTTGTAACGCTGACGAGGGTGATCCGGGCGCGTTTATGGATCGTTCGATCCTTGAAGGGGATCCGCACAGTGTGATTGAAGCCATGGCGGTTTGCGGCTATTGCATCGGCGCCGATGAAGGCCTTGTGTACATACGGGCGGAATATCCATTGGCGATTCACCGTTTGGAAATTGCCCTTGCCCAAGCCCGAGAGATGGGTTTGTTGGGTAAAAACATCTTCGGCACAGATTTTTCTTTCGACATCAAATTGAAATTGGGAGCGGGCGCCTTTGTATGCGGCGAGGAAACCGCTTTGATTCATTCCATGGAAGGGATGCGTGGCGAGCCGACGAAAAAGCCGCCATATCCTGCAGTGGAAGGCTTCAACAAGAAACCAACCAATGTAAACAATGTGGAGACCTATGCGAATATCGCGCCGATCTTATTAAAGGGAGCGGAGTGGTTCTCATCAATTGGAACGGAGAATTCCAAGGGAACCAAGGTATTTGCATTGGCCGGCAAAATAAACAATGTTGGTTTGGTGGAAGTGCCGATGGGCATTACCCTGCGTGAGATCATCTATGACATCGGCGGCGGAATTCGAGACGGCAAAGCATTTAAAGCCGTTCAAACCGGTGGACCATCGGGTGGAGTCATTACCGTAGCGGATTTGGATACGCCGATTGACTATGATAACTTGAAAGCCATTGGGTCCATGATGGGTTCCGGCGGCATGATTGTTATGGATGAAGACAATTGTATGGTGAATATTTCGAAATTCTATTTGGATTTTACCAAAGACGAGTCTTGTGGAAAATGTACGCCATGCCGTGTCGGAACGAAACGCATGCTGGAAATTTTGGAGCGAATTACGGAAGGCGAAGGCCACCCGGGTGATATTGAAAAGCTTCAGCAATTGGGAGCTGCCATTAAAGATACAGCCCTCTGCGGGTTGGGCCAGACCGCGCCAAACCCAGTTTTGAGCACCATTCATTTCTTCCGCGAGGAGTACGAAGAGCATATCAATGAAAAGTACTGCCGCACAGGGGAATGTAAAGCCTTGACGAAATATGAAATCATTGCAGACAAATGCGTGGGTTGTACGGCTTGTGCCCGGGTTTGTCCGGTTGGTGCTATTTCCGGCAAGGTGAAAGAGGCTCATTTGATCGATCAAGCGACTTGTATTTCTTGTGGCGCGTGCTATGATAAGTGTCGTTTTGAAGCGATTCGTCGACCATAGGGAGGGATTAAGATGAGTGAAATGGTGAAAGCAACCATTAATGGAAAACCGATCGAGGTTCCAGAGGGAACGACGATCTTAGATGCAGCAAAAACTTTGAGTATTGATATTCCAACACTTTGCCATTTGAATCTGCAGGATTTTGGCATTGTCAATAAAGTGGCTTCTTGCCGTGTTTGTGTGGTAGAGGTGGAAAACCGTCCGGCTTTGATGCCGTCATGCGCTACGGAATTGACAGAAGGCATGGTTGTAAAGACCCATACGGCGCGTGCGGTACAGGGCAGAAGAACAGCTCTTGAGCTGCTTCTTTCGAACCATCCGCAAGATTGTCTGTCTTGCGCGAAGAATCAGAATTGCGATCTTCAGTCCCTAGCGGGAGAGATGGGCATTTTGGAAATTCGGTATGAAGGAGAAAGATTGGAATATGAAAAGGATATTTCAAGTTTCTCTCTGGTTCGCGACCCCAATAAATGCATTATGTGCCGTCGTTGTGAAACCATGTGCAACGAGGTGCAGACTTGCGGAATCCTTTCCGGTGTAAATCGTGGATTCGATTCTTTTGTGGGAACGGCCTTCAACCTACCTTTGAACGAAACTTCATGTACGTATTGCGGCCAGTGTTTGGCAGTATGTCCGACAGCGGCAATCGCGGAGAAGAGCAGTATTTCAGAGGTTTGGAATTCATTGTTGGATCCGTCGAAACATGTTGTGGTTCAGGTGGCTCCGGCCATTCGTGCGGCAATTGGCGAAGAGTTTGGCATGGAAGCCGGTACTTTGGTAACCGGACAATTGGCAGCAGGTCTTCGCACTCTGGGATTTGACGGCGTATTCGACACGGATTTCGCAGCAGATTTGACGATTATGGAAGAGGCAAGCGAATTGGTTCACCGTATTCAATCGGGCGGACCGCTTCCGATGTTGACTTCTTGTTGCCCGGCTTGGGTTCGATTTATCGAAGCAAACTATCCGGATCTTCTTGATATTCCATCGACTTGTCGATCACCGCAGATCATGTTCGGTGCCATCGCGAAGACCTATTATGCGAAGAAGATGAACATCCATCCTGAGAATATGACTGTGATTTCTGTTATGCCTTGCGTGGCTAAGAAAACAGAAGCCGAGCGACCGGAATTGGTCAGCGCGGGCGAGTCAGATGTGGATTATGTTTTGACAACTCGAGAATTGGCACAGATGTTCAAGATTGCAGGAATCAACTTTACGGAGCTTCCGGAAGAAGATTTTGATGATGTCTTGGGCGAGTCTACAGGCGCAGGCGTTATCTTTGGCGCGACTGGCGGTGTAATCGAGGCGGCAACCCGTACGGCTTACGAGTGGATTACCGGCGAAGAACTTGAAAAAGTTGATTTTACCCAGCTTCGCGGCATGGAGGGCATTCGATCCGCAGAGGTTCAAATCGGAGATTTGACCTTGAATATCGGTATTGCCCACGGGCTTGGAAACGCAAGGAAATTGCTCGATGATATTCGGGCAGGGAAATCGAATTTCCACGCGATTGAGATTATGGCATGTCCCGGCGGATGTATCGGTGGCGGCGGACAGCCGTACCATCATGGCGATTCTGAGATCATCAAAAAGCGTGCGGAAGCGATTTATCGTGAGGATGCAGGCAAAAAAATTCGATCATCTCACAAGAATCCGCAGATCGTCGCTTTGTATGATGAGTACCTTGGAAAACCTTACGGCGAGAAGGCGCACAAGCTTCTTCATACGACGTATAAAAAACGAGATAAGATTTAATAGAAAGTCCCGCATTTGCGGGATTTTTTTATGTCTTCCGTTGACAGATATGATACCATGGTGTCAGAGATTTTTTTAGAAAGGAAGAAGGCAATGAAAGCGAAAAACAAGACGAGGATCGTCATTGGAATGTCCGGCGGAGTAGACTCTTCGGTCGCCGCATTTCTCTTGAAAGAAGAGGGATATGACGTGATTGGCGTATTTATGAAAAATTGGGAAGAAAAAGACGATGAGGGTTATTGTACGGCCCTGGAGGATTTTGAGGATGTGGTGGAGGTTTCAGAAAAACTGGAGTTGCCCTACGAGCTTGTGAATTTTGAAAAAGAGTATTGGGATCGGGTGTTCACCTATTTTCTGGATGAATACAAGCGGGGACGAACGCCAAATCCTGACGTGATGTGCAATAAGGAAATTAAATTCAAGGCCTTTTTGGAGCACGCGGAAACCATGGGCGCCGATTTTATTGCCATGGGGCATTACGCCGCCAAGGATATAAAAGACGGCAAGCATCGATTATTGCGCGCCAAGGACCTTAACAAGGATCAGAGCTATTTTCTCTGCGGCCTGAATCAGATGCAGATTTCCAAGGCGATTTTTCCTTTGGCGGAAGTCACGAAACCGGAGGTGCGGGAAATCGCAGAGCGGTTGGATTTGTCTACGGCGAAGAAAAAGGATTCCACGGGAATCTGTTTTATCGGCGAACGAGACTTTAATGCCTTTTTGGATCGATTCTTGCCGGCACAGCCGGGAAAAATCGTGACATCGGCAGGAGAGGTGATGGGGGATCATGAAGGTCTCTTGTATTACACCATCGGTCAGCGAAAAGGATTGGGAATCGGCGGGAAAGGCTCCGGCGAGCCATGGTTTGTCATCGGCAAGGAGCTGGAGAGAAATGAATTGATTGTGGTGCAGGGCAAGAACAATCCCCTTCGATTCAAATCGGCCCTGGAGGCGGAAAGAGTTACATGGGTTGCGGACGAACCGCCAGCGGAATCCTTTACCTGTACGGCGAAGTTTCGATATCGCCAGCCCGATCAAGGGGTGGATGTGCGCCGGATCGAAAATGATCGATGGCTGGTGACCTTCCACGAGAAACAAGCGGGGATCGCGCCGGGCCAGGTTGTCGCTTTTTACGTCGAGCGCGTCTGTCTGGGCGGAGGCATCATTGATTTTGCGATTGAATAGGAGCTGATGAGATGAATTGGAGCGAGTGGAAAGAACAGAATCAATTTTTACAAATTTTTGAAGAGTTTTCTAAAATTCCTCATTGTTCCCACAATGAAACGGCAGTCAGCGATTGGATTGCCGAATCGGCAAGGGGATGGGGTCTTGAAGTGAAGCAAGATCAAAAGAAGAATTTGTATATTCGGAAGCCGGCGTCATTGGGATACGAATCTCGACCTGCCATCATTCTTCAAGGTCATATGGATATGGTCTGCGAGAAAAACGCGTCAACCTGCCATGACTTCTTGGTCGATGGAATCGAGATGATCGTGGAAGATGATTGGCTTCATGCCAAAGAAACGACCCTGGGTGCGGATAACGGGGTTGCCGTTGCGTATATGTTGGCGATCTTGCATGACGAACATGCAGAGCATCCGATGCTGGAATGCATGATTACGACAGAGGAAGAAACAGGGATGGGTGGCGCCAGTGTCATCGATGGTTCCTGGTTTACGGCCAAAGCCATGATCAATCTGGATTCCGAGGAAGAAGGATATGCCCTGGTAAGCTGCGCCGGAGGACTCAGAAGTGAATTTGTCTTGCCTGTGGAGAAAGAGACGCCGGGAGAAGCTTGGAAAGGCTATCGATTGGGTGTGACGGGATTGAAGGGCGGCCATTCTGGCGCCGAGATTCATCACGGCCGGGGAAATGCCAATCAGATCCTTGGACGAGTAGTGGGCGAACTGTCCGAAAAATTCGATTTTGGGGTCAGTTCTATAGCCGGCGGGAGCAAGGTAAATGCAATCCCGCGGGAGGCGAACGCCATCCTGCAATTGGATCCGGAAGCCTTTGATCAAATAAGCAGTCATTTGGGCTATCTGGAAGCCGTGATCAATCAAGAGCTTCACGGAAAGGATCAGCTGATTTTGAAAATGGAGCCGATTGAAGACGGCGGACTGATCTGGACCAAAGATACATTGAATCGGATCGTCTCGGGACTGACCCTCTGTCCGAACGGGGTGCAAACCATGAGCGTCAAGATCCCGGGCCTGGTGGAGAGCTCTACCAATCTAGGGATTGTAGCCACCACAGAGGATGCCGTCGTTTTCAAGAATGGGATTCGAAGCTCCGTTGGGAGTTTGAAGCGGGAAATTGCAAACCGAATGGATCGACTGGCCATCGCCTTGGGCGGAGAGCACCAGATGGGGAACGATTATCCGGCATGGGAATATCGAGAAGATTCGCCATTGCGTGATCTCTTGATGACGGTTTACGAAAAACAGGCGGAAAAGCCGCTTAAAGTCACGGCGATTCATGCGGGACTGGAGTGCGGGATTCTTGCGAGAGCCATTTCGGATCTCGATATGATTTCAATCGGGCCGGATATGAAAGACGTTCATACGCCGGAGGAAGCGCTAAACCTTCCTTCTGCGGTTAGAACCTATAAATTTTTGCTGGAAGTGTTAAAAAACTATAACGATTAAAGGAGAAAAATCGATGACTGAAGAGAAAAAAGGCTGTTGCGGTGAAGAAAAAGAAGAAAATGGATCATGCTGCGGGGGAAACCACGAGCAGGGAACTTGTTGTGGAGAACATGGACATCACGATCATGATCAGGATGAAGAGATCCCCGTACTTCATTTGGAATTGGATGACGGAACGGAGATGCCTTGCTATGTCCTAGAGATCATGGATATCGAAGATGCGTCCTACATTGCTTTGTTGCCTGAAGGCGAAGAAACATTTATGATCTATGAATATCAGGAAGAAGGCGAAGATGTGAAGCTGTCGAATATTGAGAGCGATGACGAGTATTTGCGCATTGCAACAATTTTCGAGGCGCATTTCGATGAGGGTGCAGAGGAAGAAGCGGAAGAAGAGGAATAATCATGATTGCAAAGGAATTACTTCAGTGGATTGATGCGAGTCCAACGGCATTCCATGCTGCAGAAACTTTGACGCGACATTTGTTGGAAGCTGGATTTGAGGCGCTTCAAATGGAGCAAGCATGGGATTTGAAGTCGGGTGGGCGTTATTTTGTCACCAAAAATGATTCCGCGGTAATAGCCTTTCGTGTTGGAAATCAATCCGTCGCGGAGGCGGGTTTCCGTTTGATCGGTTCCCATACGGACGCGCCGGGATTTCGGATCAAGCCCAATGCGGAAACGGTTTCGGGGAAACGATATTTGCGCTTGAACACCGAGGTGTATGGCGGTCCCATTCACCACACCTGGATGGATCGTCCCTTGACGATTGCCGGTCGTGTGATGATTGCAACGGAAGATGTGATGAAGCCTTCCTCGCATTTGGTTCGTTTTAAGCGGCCGATGGCCATTATTCCGAATCTTTCCATTCATATGAATCGCGAGGTCAATCAAGGAGCAAAATTCAATCCGCAGACGCAATTGCTGCCGCTTGTCGCCCTGACTGAAAAGGGAGAGGCGACGGAAGGCTGGCTTCGAAAGCGATTGGCTGAAGAGCTGAAGATCGAGGAAGAACTGATTCTGGATTGGGATCTCTTCTTGGCGGATGCGCAGCCGGGGTGCTTGATTGGCGAAGATGAAAATTTGATTTCCGTTGGTCGACAAGACAACCTGTCTATGGTACATGCCTCCTATGAGGCGCTGACAGGTGCGAAAGCGATTCCGGCGACCCAGGTTTTGGTTGCATACGACAACGAGGAAATTGGGAGCCGCACGATGCAGGGCGCGGATTCGCCTTGGCTTTCACAGATCCTTGAGCGGATTGCCGGCGGTGATCGGGAAACCTATTTCCGCGCTTTGGCGCAATCCTTTTTGGTATCGGCGGATATGGCGCATGCCTTGCATCCGAACTACCCGGAAAAGCATGATCCGACCAATCAACCGGTTCTTGGAAAGGGTCCAGTCATCAAGATCAACGCCAATTACGCCTATACCTCCAATGCGGCATCCATTGCTGTTTTCGAGGGGATCTGCAAGGCGCAGGGAATTCCTGTGCAGCGTTATGTCAACCGATCTGATGTGCGGGGCGGATCAACCATCGGTCCGATTACCACGAGCCATCTGCCGATTTCAGCCATTGACATCGGCTCTCCAATTCTCGGGATGCATGCAATCCGCGAGTTGGGAGAGGTCAAGGATCATGAGTGGATGATTCAAGCGATGACTGCATTTTTTATGGCGTAAGTCAGTTTACAGGGAATGCGGATTATGATAGTATAAAAAAGATTATAAGCAGAAAGGGAGTTCAAAATATATGGAAGAAACAAAGGTATTGGCCGTCGTTGGCGGTTCGGAAATTACGGAGCAAGATGTAACCAATTTAATGAGTGGCTTACAACCTCAACAACAATCGCAATTTGCGTCAGAGGAAGGCAAAACTCGTTTATTGGACGAATTGATTAATCAAGAATTGTTCTACTTGGAAGCAATGGATTCCGAGATGGATAACGATGATCTTTTCAAGCAGGAAATGGAAATTGCCCGCAAAACGATTTTGAAGCAAATGGCCATGAAACAATTATTGGATTCTGTCAAGGTTGAAGAGGAAGATGCAAAGGCTTATTACGAGAAACATATCGATCGTTTTGTTGAACAGGGAACGGTTCATGCAAAGCATGTATTGGTGAAGACCAAAGAAGAGGCGGATGCAATTTTGGCTGAGATTCAAGGCGGGGTTGCCTTCGAAGATGCGGCAAAAGAACATTCGACATGTCCTTCAAAAGAGCAGGGCGGTGATTTGGGCACATTCGCACGTGGTCAAATGGTTCCGGCTTTTGAAGAGGCTGCGTTTGTGCTTGAAATTGGCGTGATTTCAGAGCCAGTGGAAACATCCTTTGGATTCCATCTGATCCGCGTTGAGGAGAAGACGGAAGAAAAATCACAAAGCTACGATGTGGTACAAGAGCAGATTAACGGTCAACTTTTGGCGATGGGGCAGAATCAAGCCTACGTCGAAAAAACAAATGAATTGCGAAGCAAATTCCAATTTGAGAAAAAGTAAGAGAGATGGGATGCAGAGCATCCCATTTTTTTTGAGGTGAAGCATGAATCCAGAAAATCAATTTTATCGCGTGTATTCCGACGCGCTCAGGGAGCGATTCGGTGAAAAGGTTTATAAACTGCCGGTGAATCTTCCCCTGACCTGCCCAAACCGGGACGGAACAAAGGGGTGGGGCGGATGTATCTTCTGTGGAGAAGACGGCGCCGGTCATGAAACAAGACTGCCTGGCGCCAGCGTTCGAGCGCAATTGACTGAGACCATGATCTATATTCGCAAGCGATATGGAGCAAAAAAATTTATCGCCTACTTTCAGAATTATACCAACACCTATGTCTCCATGGATTTTTTCCGGGAAATGGTAGAGGCGACGGTGATGGAAGATGTGGTTGCGATCTCTTTATCAACGAGACCGGATTGCGTTTCAGAGGAACAATTGGACTATCTCGATGAATTCCAGCACCGAACGGGTATGGTTGTATATATAGAGATGGGACTGCAGAGCGTCAATGAGGAAACCCTGATTGCGATTAATCGCGGACATACCGTTGAGGATTTCATCGATGCCGCCGAACGGATTAAAGCCAAAGGCTTCGTTCTTTGCACCCATATGATTCTGGATCTTCCTTGGGATCGGGAAGCGGACATTTTCGCCGGAGCGGCTCTCTTAAATCGACTGGGAGTGGATGAGGTGAAGTTTCATTCACTATACGTCGTAAAGGGAACGAAACTGGAACGCATGTTGGATGCGGGCGAGGTGACGCTCTTGGATATGGACAGTTATATCGAGCGGGTTATCCTGTTTTTGCGAGCTCTGGATCCTGAGATTGTGATTCAAAGGATCATTGGACGCGCGCCCAAGGAAAACGTGCGGGTATGCAATTGGAACACTAGCTGGTGGAAGATTAAGGATGAGATCATCAGACGAATGGCGGAGCGAGACGCATGCCAGGGTGATCGGAAGGGAATTGAATCATGAGTGAGAGTAAATATTTAGCAGATTTTTTTGCGCATCGAACGGAAAAAATTGAAGCCTTGTCGAAAGGCGAGATAAACAAACGGACTTATATTTCGGAAAATTGCCGGTTTTTGCAGAATTTGCGGGATCCTTTTTCTCCGATCACGTCCATTGCGGAGGCCATGTACAATTATCAGTATTTCAATATGATGGCGAAAGGTTATTTGATGGATGCGGATGATTGCGACGCCGAGGAGCGGTTTGCCCGCCATAAGCAATCCTTTTTGGATAGCGCGCATCAGTGCTATCAGGATAAGGACAATGCGACGCGTCGGCTTTTAGAACTCCATGGGCCAAAAGCCGTCAAGGCGTATTATGTCAAAACCGATTCGGAGAAGCTGTCGGGGAAATTGTTCGAAATCGTGATCGAGGATTTGGAAGACGCGATTTACCATTCGAAAAACTTTCGGATTCAACGCTGGCTGGATGAAGCCGGTGTTTTCCAGAAAGGGATGCAGCCTTCGGTATTGGAAACCTATATCAATGAACGATATTAACGCGCGGATTCCGCGCGTTTTTTTCTTTGGGGGCGGGGTAGAAAAGGAATAGGAAGAAATTGGAGGTGGAAAAATGAAAAAGTGGATTGGTTTGGGAATCGCCGCTTTGGTGATTGCATTCTTTCTTTTTGCCAATCAATCGGATATTGCCCCGCTGGAGAGCGTTGAGATCGAAGAATACAAGGGAGAACGCTTGGGCTCCATCGAAGATTTTCGCGAGAACTCCATCAAGGGACCGCAGTATGTCGATATTGAAACCTATCAATTGGAGATTACCGGACTTGTGGAAACACCCATGAGCTTAAGCTACGACGAGGTGCTGGAGAAACCGCTATACGAGAAGGTCGTTCAATTGAACTGCGTAGAAGGCTGGTCGGTTCGCATCCTTTGGGAAGGCGTTTTAATGGAAGAGCTGATTCAAGAGGCAGCACCCCTGAAAGAAGCGACCCATGTGATTTTTTATGCGGTTGACGGCTACGCCACTTCGATTCCCCTGGAAACGATTTTGGACAGGAAGATGCTGCTGGCCTATAAGATGAACGATACCGTTTTGCGGCCAGATCGAGGATTCCCGTTTCAATTGGTGGCGGAAGACAAACTGGGTTATAAGTGGATCAAATGGGTAGAGAAGATTGTGCTTAGCGATCAAGCGGATTTTCGCGGATATTGGGAGAAGCGAGGCTATGACAATACGGCGGATATAGGGAAGCCGGAGGGGCCTTGGGAAGATCCTGAAAAAATAAAAGACTAACCGCTTTCGCGATTAGTCTCGATGTGCAATGATTTTAACAATCTCTTCCAGATCCATGCCCTTGTTCAGAGTATAGGTGCCGGAAAGGAGATAGCGGTCCAGTTTCATCTTGATAGAGGTCTGAACAAAGGCTTGCTTGTCTTCAATCAGTCCTTGATCCTGTAGGATGGAAGCGATGGTGTCACCGCTGGATCCCTGCGGAATCGTGATTTTTACCGGGGTGCCGGTACCCAAGGATTCTTTGGCGATACTGGCGGCGTTCTTGCTCATGCTATCGATAATTTCATCGATATCCATGGCGGGCGATAACTCGTAGATGCCGTAATTGAGGCGATCGGTGATATTTAGCTCGATGAGTCGATCGATAAAAATGCTGGTATCTTCGATAATCCCGTGTTCGAGCAGCTGATCGGCGATATCATAGGAGGTTACTCCCATGGGAATCTCCAGGGTCACCAAACCCATTGCATCGATGATTTCGGGTTCATTGGGCTGATCGATGGGTTGAGCGGGTTCCTCTTCGATTTCCCCTAAGGCTCTTGCCTCTTCCAATTGCGCGGATACATCGATACTCGCCAGCAATTGCTTTTCCATATTGATTTCAAAGAGGCTTGAAAACCGGAAATTGAGGACAAGAAACATGGTTCCGATAACCAAGATCATCAATACGCCATCGAAGTGATTATAAAATATGTCTTTTAGTTTTTCCATTGCATACGCCCCTTGTCGGTTTTTTCATTTTAAGCATACCATAACGCGGAATTGGAAACAATGATTCATCTTTTCCAAATCAGCATGTTCCAGTACAATAAGAATGAGGTGAGAAGATGTCATATACAATTAGACTGCAACATCATGAAAATGTTTCACAGATCAAGCTCGAACGGTCCATGACCATCGATCAGATTCTGACAAGCTGGGATCCGGTCAAGAGCAAGGCGATTGTGGGTGCGATTCTCAATAACAGGGTCGTGCATTTGAATACCCGGTTGGATCAAGATGAAAGTTTGGAACTCTTGGATATCCGAACGCGAAATGGACAATTGATTTATGAACGAACCCTCAGCTTTGTTTTTACAACGGCTTGCTATCACTTGTTTCCGAAGCATCCGGTGCGAATCGAGCATTCGCTCAACAATGGATTGTACGCGGAATTCAATCAAGAATTGGCTATTGATCAAGGACGGGTAGAGTTGATCAAGGCGGAGATGGAACGTTTGATTCAAGCGGATTTGCCGATTAGAAGATTGCGAATCGCCATGAATCAAATGAAAGAGATCTATGAAAAGCAATACCGTGAATTCCAATTGGAGCTGAATAAAGACCTGGATCTGCAGGAGGTTACGATTTCGGAGTTAGACGGATATTATGATAAATTCTATGGATATTTGGCAACGCGAACGAGCGCGGTTGAGAAGTTCGATTTGATTTTCCATCATCCCGGATTGATTTTGCTCTATCCGCGGGCGGAGTATGACTATGAGCTGCCGCCTTGTGTCCGGCATGAAAAGATTGCATCGATTTTTCAAGAATCGGAAAAGTGGGCGAAGATCTTGGAGATCTCCGATGTGTTCAGCTTGAATCGACAAGTGGAGGACAGACGGATTGATGAAATCATTCGTATCTCGGAGGCCTTTCATGAGAAGAAGATTTCTCAGATTGCCGACGACATCTGCAATCATCCAAAAAGGCGGGTGATTTTGATCGCGGGTCCCTCCGCTTCGGGGAAGACGACTTTTTCCAAGCGGCTGTTTATCCAATTGCGGGTCAATCAACGCCGTCCTCTGACGATTTCTTTGGACAATTATTTTGTGGATCGAGAGAAGACGCCGAAGGACAGTGATGGGGAATTTGATTTTGAAGTCCTGGAAGCGATTGATATCGCATATTTCAACCAGGATCTGCAGCGATTGCTGGCTGGGGAAGCCGTCACCTTGCCGACCTTCGATTTTATTGAAGGCAGGCGTCGTTTGGCAAAAGAGCCGACGATCTTGGAGAACGGTCAACCTATTGTGATCGAAGGGATTCATGGTCTGAATGAGGCCTTGACCCCTGCAATTCCGTCGGAAATCAAATACAAAATTTATGTCAGCGCATTGACGCAATTGAATATCGATGCCCACAACCGCATCAAAACCACGGACAATCGATTGATGCGGCGAATGGTGCGGGATGTTCAATTCCGCGGCGCATCTGTGGAAAAAACCCTGGAGATGTGGCCGTCGGTCCGCAGGGGGGAGCAATCCTTTATCTTTCCCTTTCAGGAGGAAGCTGATGCGATATTCAACTCGGCTCTCGTCTATGAATTTCTCTTTTTAAAGAATCTTTTGGATCCGCAATTGGAGAAGATCGGACAGGATTCGGTGCATTACGCGGAGGCGAAACGCCTTCGAAAAATCCTCTATTATTTTCAGACCTACACCCGCGAAACCGCAATCCCCAACACCTCGATTCTCAAAGAATTCTTGGGAGGCAGCTGCTTTGAAGTTTGAAGAATTGCCTCAAAAGATCAGGGAATTAATGGAAGAATTTGATCGTGCGGGATATGAATTGGTTGTGGTCGGGGGAGCGGTTCGGAGTTTTTTCGCAGGCGAGGAACCAACGGATTGGGATCTCTCCACCAGCGCGACGCCGGAGGAGATGCTCAGCTTAAGCAAAGAAAAGGGGATTCGAACGATCCCAACGGGGATTCAGCATGGAACCCTGACCTGGATCGTGGACGGGCTTCATTTGGAGATTACGACCTATCGCATCGAAGGGACCTATGAGGGGTATCGCCGGCCCTTGGAAATGACCTTTACCAAGGACTTGAATCGGGATTTGGCTCGACGGGATTTTACGATGAATGCCATGGCCTATGATTACAAGAAGGGGCTATTGGATCCCTTTGGCGGACGAGCGGATTTTCAAAAGAAAATTTTACGCGCGGTGGGCGAACCAAAAATCCGATTGGCGGAAGACGCTCTTCGGAGCTTTCGCGCCGTGCGGTTTGCAACCCGTTACGGATTGGTATTGGATCAAAAATTACAAGAAGCCCTGGAGTCCGAAGGCGAGAAGGTTCGCCACCTGAGCGGCGAGCGAATCAAGCAGGAATTGGATCAAATTCTGGAGATGGAAGCCTGGAAGTCCGGTGTTTCCGGTTTGTTGAGATTTCGTCTTCTTCGAGACTGGATTCCTGTCTGGTCGCATCTTTACGGAGAAGAATTGATCAATCAGCCCATGGCGGTTTCCGGTCGCCTGACGCGGTTTGCGGCCTTGATGCTCTTAAGCGACGCCGAGCTGGAGGAGAGCGATTGGGCTTTGGTGCGACTTAGGGCAAGCAAGGAAGAGCGGAAAAGGATGCGAAGCCTATTGACGCACGATCCGCGGATCAAACGGCCGATCCAAACGGCCTATGAGGCGCGACGCTTGGTTCTCAGCCTGGGAAAACCGGTCTTGGATCCATGGCTTGACCTGTATCGAAATTGGCAGGGAGAGACGGAGGAAGCGCGCTTGATTAAACAGGTGGCGGGAGACGGTTCCGTTTTGGAACTGAAAGAGCTGGCCATTGACGGGCGCGATTTGATCGAGATGGGTTTTTGTCCCGGTCCGCAGCTTGGCGAGTTGTTGGAAATCTGCTTGGATCTTGTGCTGCAGTCGCCGGAGAAGAATACAAAAGAGGTGTTGCTTGCAACCATAAAAAAAAGGATCGGCTGAGCCGATCCTTTTGCGTGTTTAAAATATAAAGGTGTCTTTTCGAAGCCCGACGCTTAATACCAGTCCCAGACAAGCAAAACAGGTAAGCAAAAAGGTGCCCCCGTAGCTAATGAAAGGGAGAGGGATTCCCGTAACGGGCATAAGGCCCATGGTCATGCCGATATTCTCTAAAACATGGAAAAACAGCATGGCGGTGACTCCAATGACCACCATGGATCCATAAGTGTCCTGTGCCCCTTTGGCGATTAAGACAAGCCGAAAGAAGAAGATGGAGAACAGAACCAAGAGAATGGCGCCACCCACAAATCCAAAGGCTTCTCCGACGACGGAAAAAATAAAGTCCGTATGGTTGAAGGGTAAATAACCGCCTTGAATAAACTTTGCATCGCTTACGCCCCGTCCGGAAAATTGACCGGAACCAATTGCAATCTTGGATTGATACACCTGATAACCGGCCCCGCTGATATCGAGGGACGGATTTATAAAAACCAGGATTCGATTCTTTTGATATTGATCCAACCGGGACCAGAGAATGGGCATGGACAGTACCGCAAGTCCGAGAAAACTGAAGATATATTTTTTATCCAGTTTTGCCACAAAAAGCATGGATGCCGCAATGATGAAAAAGACAGAGGCGGTTCCCAGATCCCCTTGTTTGTAAACCATGAGAATGGGCACGAGGGCCAATGCCAAAAGCCGTAAGAGTACCAGGGGTTCATTGAGGGTTTCCTGAGCGCGTTCAATAAATTTGGCATAGGCGAGGATAAAGATGATCTTGACGATCTCTGCGGGTTGAAAGGTAACGCCCAGTATCGTCAACCAGCTTTTCGAGCCATTGCGGACATCGCCGAAAACCAGGACGAGCATCAGCAAGCCAAGGGCGCTGGCATAGAGAAACTTTGCGAATCTGCCGAAGTTTCGATAATCGAAAAGGGTCAGAAAAATCAAAGTGACAAGACCCAGCCCGGCTGCGATGACCTGGGTTTTCAGATAAACCAAGCTTCTTGTGGAAAAGAGATTGACGGTGCGTTGTCCCAAGGCAATCTGCATGGTTTCTCCAGTTTCGGTGGTGATGGTTGCCGCATTGATGGCGACCAGTCCAAACAGGGTCAGGGCAAGCACGGAAATGAGTAAAAACCAATCTATATTTTTAAGATTTTTTTTCTGAATTTGAAACACGAGAAGTCCTTCCTTGTCTAAGTGGGTTTTGTTATATAAGATATACTAATAATAGCATACCAGCCAGGGCGTGACCACCCAAGACGCAACGCGTTCAGCATAGATACGCTTGCGTGTCTATGGCTGACGCAGCTGTGTGTTGAGCGGGCGCATGGAATGCGAACGCCCTGAGGGTGGTCACAGAGTGATCACATGCAACTAAACGCACAGGGTCTGGACGCGCGGAGTGTGTGATGAATAATAAAAACTATGTCTCAAGCATAGTATACGAGGAGAAATCATATGAAAATAGGATGTCATTTATCAGTAGCAAAGGGATACGAAGCGATGTTGGACACAGCGGAAACCATTGGAGCCAATACCTTTCAATTTTTCACAAGAAATCCCAGGGGTGGCAGAGCGAAGGCCATTGACCCTAAGGATCTGAACGGATTTATCGAACGGATTGAGAGCGGAGAATGGGGAACCCTGGTGGCGCATGCGCCTTACACCTTGAATCTTTGCTCCAAAACGGAAGAAACCAGAGTGTTTGGCCGATCCATGTTTTTGGATGATCTTAAGCGTCTGCAGAATTTTCCTCCCCTTTATTATAATTTTCATCCCGGCAGCCATACGGGGCAAGGTGTGGAAGTAGGCATTCAACAGATTATTGAGGCGTTAAACGAAATGCCTCTGGCAGAGTTTCCGGGTTGGATCCTTTTAGAAGCCATGTCGGGAAAGGGATCTGAGGTGGGAAGTCGCTTCGAGGAATTGCGCGCCATTATCGACGGGGTTCACGACAATGAACGGCTGGGGGTCTTGATGGACACCTGCCATGTCTATAGCGCTGGCTATGACATTATGAACGATTTAAATGGGGTATTGAATGAGTTTGACCGGACTGTCGGACTCGATCGCCTGAAAGCCATTCATTTGAATGACAGTTTAACGCCCTTTGACAGCCATAAGGATCGACATGCCAAGTTGGGGGAAGGGAGCATGAACGCGGAGGGATTGATTCGCTTTGTTTCTCATCCAGCGATCCGTGCCCTTCCGCTGATCCTGGAAACGCCCAATGAATTGCCTGGATATAAAGAGGAAATTGCATGGGTGCGGCAGGAAGGGGAATAGGCGGATGTTTTTTATCGGGGTTTTTGGGATTCAGGATCGCAAGAAAAAAATCGCTGAGCCGAAAGGTGCCTGTAGCGGTTGCGAGCGTGAATCATTGGCGTTGATTCAAACTGAGCGGATTTTTCATTTTTTCTTTTTGCCGGTCTTTCACTGGAACCGCCGGTGTTTTTTGGCATGTGAAAATTGTGGGGAAGGGACTGAGATTTCCGAAGAACGTGCCGATCGTTTAATGGCTGGAGATTCTGTAGGTCCTTGGGATATGCCGGGGACGACAAAGACAAGGGGCCGCTTTTGCTCTGAATGCAGCTATCGCGCTGGCGAGGGCGATGTCTATTGCGCAAAGTGCGGAGCGAAGTTGGAGGAAGAGTAGATGAACTGGATGAGCTTGTCTGAAATGACTGAAAATCTTTCCATTGAAATAATAGGTGCTATGTCCGCAAAAGTTTTGGATGAGACAAGAGAAATTCTTTCCGCCCGAAAGGAAGCGGGGGAAGAGGTGGAGTTTGAAGAAGCCGATTTGGATCGCCGGGTGGATCCTCGGGAAACCTATGGGTCGGTGGGTACAATGCTGATCGTTGGCTTGCCAATGCCAAAGCAAACACGGAAAAAAACGAATGATCCTATGCGGGGAAGCGTGTCTGTCTTTGCTGTTGGCGAAGACTATCATCGTGTGATGCAGCGGGAGACGAATGTGCTGATGGAGCGTTTGGCGAGCCGCGGATTGAAGGGACAAGTGCAGGTGGATACGGGTCCTCTTCTGGAGCGGGCTTTCGCTCAAGCGGCGGGGGCCGGTTTTCAGGGGAAAAACACAACGATCATTCATCCCAACTGGGGCTCGATGTTCTTTTTGGGATTGATTCTTTTGGAGGGGGATCTGGCACTGGAAAGGGAACTGAATGAAGACGGATGCGGAACCTGCATGCGCTGTCAAAACGCCTGTCCGACGGGAGCGCTGGATCGTCCCTATCGGATGGATGTGAAGCGCTGCCTGTCCTATTGGACTCAGGCGAAAGCTTCGGTTCCTTTTTGGATCCGAGAGCGATGGGGCGATCGCATCTATGGTTGCGACACCTGTCAACGGGCGTGTCCATGGAATCGGGAGCGGATGGATGAGGAAACGGATTCTTTATGGGAAGAGGCGAATCCGGAGCTGCTTGCCATTCTCGAGATGAATAAAGGGGAGTTTCAGTCGCGATTCCTCCATACGGCTGCCGGTTGGCGGGGTAGAAACATCTTGAGGCGCAATGCGCTTTTGGCTCTGGCGCGACCTGAATGCAAGGCGGGTTTCGAGCGTGTTGTTCCCGTTTTGCAAGATCCCTCGGCCATGGTGAGATCCTTCGCGGCATGGACATTGATCCGCATGGAGCCATCTCGGGGGAGAACCTTGATTTTGGGTCGTTTAGAGACGGAAAAAGATGTTTTTGTGCGTGAAGAATGGACGGCTGTGCTGGCCTGGAAATCATCGGAAAAGATGACAGATTGTTAATGCTTTTTGAGCAATTCATCGAAAGGTTTTCCTGTGAAATATGCTATCATAAAAGGGAAGAAAACACGGAGGTGACGAGATGAGCAAGATTCATGAATTGGGATATTTGGCGGAAAAAGTGCAAGACTTGAAGGATACGGGGGTTTATCGAAAGCTGCCTGTATTGGAATCGCCATGCGATGCAGAGATTGTTTTAAACGGCAAAAGTGTAATCAACTTATCATCGAACAACTATTTGGGATTTGCCAATCATCCGCGAATTAAGGAAGCGGCCAAGCGTGCGATTGATACATATGGGGTTGGCTCTGGCGCGGTGCGAACCATTGTGGGAAACACGGCCTTGCATGAGGAACTGGACCGAACAATTGCGACCTTCAAGCGAGAGGATGCGGCGATTGCATTTCAATCAGGATTCAATTGCAACGCGGGCGCCATTCAGGCAATTACTGAAAAAGGCGATTTGATTATTTCGGATTCTTTGAATCATGCCAGCATTATTGACGGATGCCGATTGTCCCGTGCGGACAAAACGGTATTTCAACACAGCGATATGGAAGATTTAGAGCGTGTCTTAAAAGAGCGACGGGAAAACTATCGCAACGTATTAATTATCACCGATGGGGTATTCAGCATGGATGGCGATATTGCAAAATTGCCGGAGATCGTTGCTTTGGCGGAAAAGTATGAGTGCATGACCTATGTGGATGATGCTCATGGCTCTGGTGTGCTGGGAGAAAGCGGTCGAGGAACGGTTGATCATTTCGGTCTTCATGGACGCGTTGATTTTAGTATGGGCACCCTATCAAAGGCGATTGGATCCATCGGAGGATATGTCGCCTGCAACGAAACGGCCTATGAATGGCTGAATCATCGTGGTCGACCCATTCTGTTTTCTACATCCATCCCGCCTGCATCGGTTGCGGCAGCCATCGAAGCCATCAATATGTTGATGGAATCAACGGAATATACGGATCGATTATGGGACAACGCGCGATACTTCAAAGAAAAACTGGCGGCTTTGGGATTTGATACGGGAAATAGCGAAACCCCGATTACCCCTGTGATGGTCGGAGATGAAGCCAAGACTATGGAATTCTCCCGCAAGCTTTTGGAGAATGGGGTATATGTATCCGGCATCGTATTTCCGACGGTCCCACGGGGAGCCGGAAGGCTTCGCTGCATGGTTACGGCGGGTCATACCAAGGAACAATTGGATCAAGCGATTACCATCTTTGAAAGCACGGCAAAAGAGATCGGAATTTTATAAAAATTGGAAACGACGCGCAAGCGTCGTTTTTTCTTTCCATTTTGTTGAGACAAGGATAAAATAAGGATGGAGGGGAAAATGAGAAAACGACTGACAAAAACAGAAAAGGGATCCGTATTGGAGATCCTGGCGAACCTATATCCCAATCCCAAAACGGAATTGAATTGGAACAGCGAGTATGAGCTGTTGGTGGCCGTGATGCTGAGCGCCCAGACAACGGATGTCGCTGTCAACAAGGTAACGGCAGATCTCTTTCCGATTGCCAATACCCCGGAAGCGATGATTCGGCTGACACAGGCGGAAATCGAATCACAGGTGAGGCGGATTGGACTCTACCGAAACAAGTCGAAGAATTTGCTCGCCATGAGCCGGCTCTTGATCGAAAGGCATGGGGCCCAAGTTCCATCAACTCGGGAAGCCTTGGAAGCTCTTCCGGGGGTCGGCCGCAAGACAACCAATGTCGTTTTGAGCAACGCCTTTGAGGTTCCCGCCATCGCCGTAGACACCCATGTGTTCCGGGTTGCCAATCGCATTGGACTTGCCCAGGCGACCAATGTTCGAAAAACGGAAGAGGATTTGATGAAGGTGATTCCCAAAAAAGATTGGAAAGACGCGCATCATTGGATTATTTTTCATGGTCGTCGTGTCTGTACGGCACGCAATCCCAATTGCGCGGTTTGTCCCCTTGCAAAGGAAAAGCTTTGCCTTGAATTTATTAATCATTCTCGTTAAATTTTTATTGATTCGCTCCTTGCCTGTCTATATAATGAATGCTGGAGGCTTAAAGGAGGCTGCGATGAAAAAGTTATTGGCTGTTGATTTAGATGGAACCTTATTGAATGATGATCATGAAATTTCTGAGGCCAACTTGGCTGCAATTCGATCGTACCAAAATCGAGGTGGACTTGTGGTGGTGGTCACGGGGAGAAATCTGCGAGCGGCACAAGACTTTGCGAATCAAGTTTCACCAATGCTTCCGCTGGTCTGTTTTAATGGCGCATATATCCTGGATCCAAAGGAAGAACGAGTTTTGAATAATCAGTTCCTTTCTACGGAGCAAGTTGCTTCTTTGATTGAGGTGGCAAGGAAACACCATGTGCAGTATCGGTATTATGATCTGGAAACAATCTATGCCCCGGAATCCATGCGATCCTTGTATCAAAAGTACGAGGGAGGAATGGGTCCGCAGATGCAATATTTTTCTGATGAGGCATTGGCGTCCCACTATCGGGAAGCCGCCATTCAGGTTCCGAAATTTGTTTTGCATACGGATGATGAAGACCGGTTGAATCGCGCGCGACAGGAGATTGAAGCGCAAGCGGGGTGGGCGGTTGCCCAGTCTTGGACTGGCTTGATTGAAGTGATGGCGAAGGACGTGAATAAGGGAATTGCATTAAAAGCGGTTTGCGCGCATCTTTCCATTTCCTTGGAGGAGACAATCGCCGTAGGCGATCAAGAAAATGATTGCGCGATGATTGAAGCGGCGGAGATTGGAATTGCAGTAGGCAATGCAGCGGATAAATTGAAACGGGTTGCGGATGCTGTAACCGTCAGAAATGACGAATCTGCCATTGCACAAGTGATAAATACCTATTGTAGGGAGGATTAAGATGGCACTTCATATTGTATTGATTGAACCGGAGATCCCACAGAACACGGGAACCATCGCGCGGACTTGCGCAGCGACTGGAACGGTTTTGCATTTGGTAAAACCTTTGGGGTTTTCGATTTCAGATAAATATTTAAAACGAGCCGGACTCGATTATTGGGATCTGGTGGAGGTCGTGGTTCACGAGAGCTTTGACGAGTTGCTGGATACAGTCGATCACAATCGATTTTTCTTTGCAACCACCAAGGGTGGACACAGGCATTCCGACTTTTCATACTTTGATGAATGTTATTTGGTTTTCGGCAAGGAAACCAAGGGGATCGACGAGGCATTGCTCAAGCGATTCGAGGATCGAAACATTCGCGTGCCTATGAGAAACATCGAACGAGCACGCTCTTTGAATTTGTCCAATTCTGTTAACATTGTCTTGTATGAAGCGCTTCGCCAGCTGGATTATCCAGGCTTGCGATAAATTCCGTTGCGAACACGGAGACGTGTTTGAAATAAATGAATGAGGTGGGTTAACAATTATGTTTAGCATTCTTGCAGGAGTCTTAGGCGGCCTGGGTCTGTTTTTGTTCGGTATGAACATGATGGGCAACGGTTTGCAGAAGGCAGCAGGCAATCGCCTGAAGCAAATGATTGGCGCATTGACAACCAATAAATATATTGGCGTGGTTGTAGGCGCGGTCGTAACCATGCTAATCCAGAGTTCTTCCGCGACCACGGTTATGGTGGTCGGTTTTGTAAACGCTGGATTAATGAGTCTCTACCAAGCAATTGGGGTAATTATGGGTGCCAATATCGGTACAACAGTTACCGCGCAATTGGTAGCCTTCAAATTAACGGATATCGCGCCATTTGTGATTGCAGCCGGGGTTGCCTTGCAATTGGCGGCAAAGAAAAGACAACATCAAGAAATTGCGGAAGTTTTGATTGGATTCGGCATTCTATTCCTGGGAATGAAGACGATGTCCGGTGTTTTGAAACCATTGTCCAACACACCGGCCTTTACGCAGATGATTATGGGATTGTCGAATCCATTTATGGGGATTCTGGTTGGTTTCGTGATTACAGCCATTGTGCAGAGTTCAAGCGCGACGACGGGTATTTTGCTCGCCCTTGCTTCAACGGGAGCCTTGGGACTGGATGCGGCATTTCCGATCCTATTTGGCCAGAATATCGGTACCTGCGTAACCGCGATGCTTTCATCGGTGGGTGCGAGCCGAACGGCCAGGCGGGCTGCATTGATGCATTTATTGTTTAACATTATTGGAACCCTGCTCTTTATGCTCTTGCTGTATATACTGCCAATCACGGAGTGGATCACAAGTTTATCGGCTGGAAATGTTCAGCGGCAGATTGCCAATGCCCATTCCTTGTTCAATATTGCCAACACCTTGTTATTGCTGCCATTCTCTGTTTTCTTTGTCAAAGCGGCAGAACGAATGATTCCGGTTCGGGAGGATGAGTATCAATTCAAAACGGTGAAATACTTGGATCGCCGGATTATCCAGGAAACACCGGAAATCGCGCTTGGTCTGGCTGGAAAAGAAGTATTGCGCATGGGGAAAATTGTGCGCGAGAACTTGAACCTGTCCATGGAAGCGGTGCGAGAGGTTGATGCGGAGAAGATTCGTTTGGTTGTAGAGAATGAAAAGATCATCAACAATCTGAATCACGATATCACCACCTATTTGATCGAACTGGCGCAACAATCGGTATCCGATCAATCACAGGTTCGAATTCAAGCTTTGATGAATGCCATTACCGATATTGAGCGGGTTGGCGATCATGCGGAGAACATCGCAGAATTGGCGCAATACCGCATCGATTACGATGTCAGCTTCTCCGAATCTGCGCAGAAGGAATTGAAGCATATCTACGATATGGTATTTATGACCTATCGCACGTCTCTCGATGCCATCAAGACCGTCGATCGATCGTTGATGGAACAGGTAGAGATTGTGGAAGCCCAGGTTGATCAATTGGAAAAAGAATATCGCAAGGCGCATATCAACCGCTTGAACAAGGGCACGTGCGAACCGCGGGCGGGTATTGTTTTCTTGGAAATAATCAGCAACTTGGAGCGTGTTTCGGATCATGCCATGAATATTGCGTCATTGGTCGATGACTCAGAACACACAGTTGCATAAAAAGACAGTAAGGAAAGGCATAAAGAAGTTTTTATGCCTTTCTTCATACAGAGAGGAGCGTACAAGATGTATGATGTAATCATTATCGGTGCTGGCCCTGCGGGATTGACGGCGGGACTCTATGCGGCAAGAGCAAACATGAAGACCTTGATTCTGGAAAAGGAAGGCGTTGGCGGTTTGATTTCTCAAACGGCTGATGTGGCCAATATGCCGGGATCAATTCCAGACGCGACGGGTCCAGCCTTGGTTGCGCGAATGGAAGAGCAGGCCAAAAGTTTTGGCGCGGAAATTCGAATTGAAACTGTAACGGGATTGCGCGTTGAAGACGGCGTGAGAATTGTCGATGGCGAAAAGCAAAGCTATGAGACCAAGACTGTGATTTTGGCGGTGGGTGCGCAGCCACGGAAGCTCAATGTTCCCGGGGAAGCGGAATTCACCGGAAAAGGCGTTGGTTATTGCGCGACTTGCGATGGCGCTTTCTTCTCTGGATTGGACATCTATACCGTTGGCGGTGGCGATACCGCTTGCGAGGAATCGATCTTTTTGACAAAGTTTGCGAAAAAAGTGACGATGATCGTGCGGCGCGGTGAATTGCGGGCGGCAAAGTCGATTCAGGATAAAATCTTTGCCAATGAAAAGATTGAGGTCATGTGGAATTCAGCCATTTCAAAATTTGAGGGACAGGGTCTTTTGGGCGCGATCGAAGTGACCGACACGCAAAATGGAGAGGTGACAAGAATCACTCCTGATGAAGGCGATATGACCTTTGGCGTCTTTATTTTTGCGGGTTATCTTCCCGATACGAAACCTTTTGAAGGAGTCGTGGAGATGGAGAGAGGCTATATTCCGACCAATGAATTGATGAAAACCAATGTGCCGGGAGTGTATGCGGCAGGGGATTGTCGAGTAAAAACCCTTCGTCAGGTTGTAACGGCAACCAATGACGGGGCTATCGCAGCGGTTGAAGCGGAAAAATTCATAGAAGAAAATTATTAAAATTGACAAACACAAGATTAAGTTCTTGTGTTTGTTTTTTCACCTTTATGGAACCGGTCCCGGGAAAAGGCTTTCATTTCTCAACCTTTTATCGGGAAATTCGGTCGTTTGGCCAATTTTCAGAAATTTAGCACTGTTTTATTTAGAGGATTAGGTTTTGCAAATACTACCAACCTGTTGTATAATTTATTTGTTCGTATTTCGTATAGAATAAGAGGAGGTAGTCTTGTGAAAAAGTACATTAGTTTATTATTGGTATTGATGTTGGCACTATCCTTTGGGCTGACAGGTTGTGCAGGTTCTGATGAGCCGGCGCCAGTTACAGAAACAGACGTTACAAAAGTAGTATTGTTGATTAATGGTAACCTGGGTGACCGTTCATTCTTCGATTCTGCAGAGGTTGGTTTCAATCAATTGGTTGAAGATTACGCAGGCAAAGTTGAAGTCAAGATCATCGAGATGGGATTTGACAACTCTAAATGGGAACCAGGTTTGATCGACGCTTCTGAAGCGGGTTATGATGTAATTGTCGTTGGTACATGGCAAATGCAAGAGTTGCTGGAAGATATTGCACCTCAATACCCAGACAACAACTACATTATCTTTGATACTGTAGCAAACCCTGAGATCACAAATGTTTACTCAATGGTTTACAAGCAAAACGAATGTGCATTCCTTGCAGGCGCGGTAGCGGCATCAGTAGCTGGCAATGAGCCAATCGGCTTCTTGGGCGGCATGGACATTCTTGTTATCAACGATTTCTTGGTAGGATACATTGAAGGCGCGCAATCAGTTAATCCTGATGTTCAAGTTAAGATTTCTTACATTGGCGATTTCAATGACTCTGCAAAAGGTAAAGAGATGGCATTGGCACAATACCAATCAGGCGTTGCAATCGGATTTAACGTAGCAGGCCAAGCTGGTTTGGGACAAATCGATGCGGCAGCGGAAGTTAACAAGCTTGCAATCGGCGTAGACTCTGACCAAGAAGCATTGTTCCGCGACATGGGTGAAGACGCGAAAGCAGATTTGATTGCAACTTCAGCTTTGAAAGAGGTTGGAAACTCATTGTATCGTGCGATCGAAATGCACATGGACGGCACGCTTGTTTACGGTGAAGCTGAAGCACTGGGATTGGCTGAAGGCGCTGTTGGCTACGTGAAGAGCCAATGGATTATTGACAATGGCTATGCTGACATGGTTGATGAATTGGTTGTAAAAATTGCTGCAGGCGACATCGTTGTTTCTTCTGCAAATGGCTTGACAACAGAAGAATTGACAACTTTGAGAGACGCAGTTAAATAGTCAAAAAAAAGGCTTAGCAGGGGCGCATCTATTTGGGTAACAAATAGATGCGCCTCTTTTTATACGCAGTGGGAAGGGACCGTGGTCCCACAATAAACATTGTGTTGGGAAATCGCTTTTCGTTGAAATGGAAAAGCGGTATAATGAGGATTAGCTAGGTTGGCAAATCAAGAAAGTGGAGGTAGTGATAGGTTATGGGCAAAGAAGTTTTAGCCATGAAGGGTATCACGAAGGTTTACCCGAACGGGATTGTAGCGAACAAGGATATTAGTTTCTCCATTGATGAGGGAGAAATTCATGCTTTGGTCGGAGAAAACGGTGCCGGTAAGTCTACATTGATGAAAATTTTATTCGGTTTGGAAAAAGCGCAAGAAGGGAAGATCTACTTGCGAGAGCAGGAAGTAACCTTCGCGAACCCGCAGCATGCCATTGAGCGTGGAGTTGGGATGGTGCATCAGCATTTTATGCTGGTTCCATCGTTAACGGTTGCGGAAAATATGGTGCTTGGCGTTGAACCGAAAAAGGGTCTGAAGTTTGATACGAAGACGGCAGAAGAGCAAACAGCAAATCTTTCGAAGCAATATAGCTTTGAAGTAGATCCTGCTGCAAAGGTTTCTGACATTACCGTCGGAACCAAACAAAAAGTAGAGATATTAAAGGCATTATTTCGAGGCGCGAAAATTTTAATCCTCGACGAACCAACGGCCGTATTGACGCCGCAAGAAACCAAAGAACTCTTTAAGCAATTGAAGTTCTTGAAAGAAAAGGGGCACACGATTATCTTTATCTCTCATAAATTGAATGAGGTAAAAGAGTTGTGCGACCGATTGACCATTATGCGCCGTGGTACAACCATTGGGACGTATCAAGTTTCGGATGTATCGGAAGAAGATATCTCTCGATTGATGGTGGGTCGTGACGTTATATTGAAGGTTGACAAAAAACCAGTTGCTCCAGGGAAGAATATCCTGAATGTGAAGGATGTCACCTACGTGAATGAGTTTGGCAAGAATGCCTTGAAAAATGTATCCTTTAACCTACGCGAAGGGGAAATCCTGGGAATTGCCGGTGTTGAGGGAAATGGACAGCGAGAGATTGTCGATTTAGTCACAGGTCTTCAAAAGATCCAGCATGGCGATGTGGAAATCAAGGGCGAATCCATTAAGGGAAAATCCATTCGCGATATTCGTGATCTGGGCACCTCACATGTTCCGGAAGATCGTATGTTATACGGGGTTGCGGAGACTGAAAGTGTGAAAGCCAATGTGATGTCTTATAAATATAGTGATTCGACATACACCAATAAAGTGATGCAGAAATCAAAAGAAATTGATGCTTTGGCGGATCGTTTGGTGGTTGATTATCTGATCAAATGCAACAACGCTGATCAACCGGTAAAAATGTTGTCCGGCGGTAATATTCAAAAGGTAGTCGTTGCCCGCGAATTCTTTGTGGAACCGGATTTTATTATCTGTGACCAGCCAACCCGTGGAATCGATGTAGGTGCGATCGAATTTATTCGAAAAGAATTGGTTGCCTTGCGGGAAAAAGGGACTGCAGTTCTTTTGAACTCAGCCGATTTGAACGAAGTATTGGAATTGAGTGATCGATTGATCGTGATGCATGAAGGTGAAATTGCAGCGTTCTTCGAAGACGCGTCAAAGATTACAGAAGAGGAACTTGGCTTGTATATGTTGGGATTAAAAAAACAATCAGCTGAGGAGATAGGGAGGGCCGTTCAATGATCAAAAAACTCGATCGACTTCGTAGATTTGAAATGATCCGCACCTTGGCTGCCGTTGGCCTAGCCTTGGGTATTGCGTTTCTTTTGATATTATTCACCAGTGAGCAACCTATAGATGCATTGCGTGCTTTTATTTTGGGACCGATCTCAAAATTCCGATATTTCGGAAATGTCCTCGAATTGATGATTCCATTGCTCTTTACCGGTCTTGCGGTTAGTGTTATGTTCAGCGCAAACCAGTTCAACCTGATTTCTGAAGGCGCGTTCTTTGTTGGTGCACTTGGTTCTTCTTGGATTGCAACGAACTTTCTCTTGCCTGCAGGGATTCATCCTGTTGTAGGAATTTTAGTTGCCGGTTTAATTGGCGCTGTAGTTGCCATGATTCCAGCAATCTTGAAACTAAAGTGGAATGCTGATGTATTGGTATCTTCTTTGATGTTGAACTATATATTAATGTTCCTTGGTTTCTATTTCTTGAACTATCACTTGCGTGATCCACAAGCCGGCGACATGGCATCTTTCAAATTTCCGGATTCAGCGAGACTGATGAAAATCTTGCCGGGAACCCGTGTTCATATCGGTTTGATAGTAGCGATCTTAGCTGTTATCTTGATTTACCTGTTTATGTTCAAAACCCGATGGGGCTATGAAATCCGCATGGTTGGTAAGAACGAAAGCTTTGCGAAATATTCGGGAATGAATGTATTTCGCGTGATCATCGTTTCGCAAATGGTCGGTGGTTTTCTGGCTGGCTTGGGCGGCGGTATTGAAATGCTGGGTATGTACACACGATTCAAGTATAAAACATTGCCTGGTTTTGGTTGGGATGGCGTAATTGTTGCGATCTTGGCGAAAAACAATCCGGCTTTGGTTCCTGTGGGCGCATTTTTTTTGGCTTACTTGAGAATCGGAGCGGACATCATGTCCCGTTCGACAGATGTATCGAGCCAATTGGTCGGGATTATTCAGGGTGTTGTTATTATCTTGGTTGCAGCAGAGCACTTTATGTCTAAACGGAAGAACCGTATTATTTACGAAGAATCCATGGCGGATTTAAGTGCTGTAAAGGAGGCTAAATAAGATGAGTAGTATTATAGATATTATCGGGACCTCCGAGTTTTGGTATTCCGTGATTCGGGTAACAACCCCAATCCTTTTTGCTGCCTTAGGCGCTTTGATTTCTGATAGCGCGGGTGTAATTAACATCGCGTTGGAAGGCTCCATGCTTTGGTCCGCTTTTGCGGGTGTTGTTTTCAGCGCATGGTTTGACAGCGCTTGGATCGGCCTTTTGGCTGCCATTATCATTGGCGGGCTAGTCGGTTTGATGTTGGCTTACTTTGCCTTGAACCTTAAAACAGATATTATTCTTTCGGCGATTGCTTTAAACCTGATGGCGGCGGGAGGAACCATCTTCCTCTTGTTTGTTGTTTCGGGCGACCGTGGAATTTCCTCGTCGCTTGACAGCCGCGTATTGCCGAAATTATTCACAGGACTGGCGGATAACGTCCCAATCATTGGACCGGTGATATTTGGGCATAATGTGTTGACCTATGTGGCTTTTGTGCTTGTATTTGTCACTTGGTTCTTTATGTTCAAGACGCCGATGGGACTTCGTTTGCGCGCGGTAGGTGAAAACTTCCACGCCGCTGATTCCGTTGGAATCAGCGTAAAGAAAATCCAATATCAAGCTTTGGTTCTTTCAGGAATTATGGCTGGATTGGGCGGCGCGTTTATGTCGATGGGGTACGTTTCTTGGTTCTCTCAAAACATGACAGCTGGTCGTGGTTTTATTGCCTTGGCTGCGAAAGCCATGGGTGGTGTTTCTCCAATTGGCACGATGATTGCGTCGCTCTTCTTTGGTTTCGCTTCAGCCTTGGCGAACTATGAGGCTGAGATCTCTGTACCAGCGGAATTTGTGAAGATGATTCCATATATCTTTACCATCGTTGGGCTGGTAGTTTATGCGTCGAAGAAGCAATCCGACGTGAAACGTGCCCGTCAGAAACAAGCAGAAGCTGCAACTTCTTCCAAGGGAGGAGAATAATGAGAAAAATTCCGGTCATTATGGATTGTGATCCGGGACATGATGATGCGATAGCGTTGATTATGGCTTTTGCATCCGAGAAGTTGGATGTGCGGGCAGTAACGACATCAGCAGGAAATCAGACACCGGAAAAAACCCTAAACAACGCATTGAGAATTTTAGATTATATTGGAGTTGATGTTCCAGTGGCACAGGGCGCGAAGCGCCCTTTGCTTCGGGAATTGGAAGTGGCACCGGAGGTGCATGGAGAAAGCGGTTTGGAAGGTCCGGAGATTCCGGATGCAACTTCAAAACCTATTGACATGCCTGCCATTGATTTGATGCGCAAGGTGCTTATGGAGTCGGATGAAAAAATCACCCTGGTTCCAACGGGTCCGCTGACGAATATCGCGATGCTCCTTCTCGCGTATCCGGAAGTCAAAGAGAAGATTGAACAGATCTCTTTGATGGGCGGCGCGGCATACGGCGGAAACTGGACACCGGCTGCCGAATTTAATATTCTTGTCGATCCTGAAGCGGCAAAAATCGTGTATGATTCCGGCTTGCCGATTATTATGGCTGGTTTGGATGTCACCCACAAAGCGATGATCCTAAAACCGGAGGTTGAGACGATTCGTTCGCTCGACACCAAGGTGGGGATCTTTGTAGCTGAACTCTTGGATTTCTTTGTGAAATTCCACGACGAGGTGTGGCAGCTCCCTGGGTGTCCCCTTCATGATCCTTGTGCGGTTGCCTATTTGATCGCGCCGGAGATTTTTGAGTCGAAGCAATATGCCGTATCCATTGAAACTCAAGGAGAGTTTACAACGGGAATGACAGTGGTTGACTTCAATCATCAGACAGGACGCGAAGAAAATGTGAAGGTTCTTCTCGGCGTGGACCGACAAAAATTTATTGATCTGATCGTGAACTTGGTTTCGAAATATAAATAAAGGAGTATGATGATGACAACGGCTCACAATCATGCAAAAATGGGCGATATCGCGGAAACGGTCTTGCTTCCCGGCGATCCCCTTCGTGCGAAATATATCGCGGATACATTCCTGGAGGATGTCGTGCAGTTCAACTCTGTGCGGAATATGCTGGGATTTACCGGAACTTACAAGGGCAAACGCGTTTCTGTTATGGGAACGGGAATGGGTGTCCCTTCAATTTCGATTTATACAGAAGAGCTTTGCAAATTCTATGGTGTAAAGAATATGATTCGCGTGGGAACCTGCGGTTCGATGCAAAAAGAGGTGGTGCTTCGCGATGTTGTGATCGCCATGAGCGCATCAACAGATTCCGCATTCAACTTGAATCGTTTCAATGGTCAGTCCTATGCGCCGACCGCAAGCTTTGAGCTTTTGAACAAGGCGTATAACGCAGCCGTTGAGCAAGGAATCAAACCGGTAGTTGGAAATATACTGACAAGCGATGTTTTCTACGGGGATGATGACGCCTTGGTTACTTGGGAGAAATGGGCGCAATACGGCGTGATTTGCGCGGAAATGGAAACTGCGGCGCTTTATACAATCGCAGCGAAATACGGCGTGAACGCCTTGACGCTTTTGACGGTATCCGACTCCATCGTGACACATGAGTCGACAACGCCGGAAGAGCGGCAAGAAACCTTCAACGATATGATGAAAATCGCGTTGGAATTGGCATAGAGATTAAAGGAAAAAGGGGACCCCTTTTTCCTTTCTTTATATATTTAAGGGGGATAAGATGAATAGAATACCAGTTGTGTTGGATTGTGATACCGGTTGTGACGATGCGATGGCGATCTTGACAGGGCTTGCTTGCCCGGAGATGGATATCCGCGCGATTACAACCGTAGCGGGAAATGTGGAATTGAAGTATACCTCGGTCAATACCTTGAATCTGGTCGATGCGTTAGGGTATGAGGTGCCTGTGGCCGTCGGCAAGGATACACCGCTTTTCCGTCCTTTGACGACAGCGAAAGAAGTGCATGGAGAAAAGGGCATGGGCTCAGTGGAATTGCCGGTGAGCACCCGGGACTTTGATTCGGAATCGGCCATCGATGTGATCGTTCGAGAAGCGAAAAAGGCGGCGGGCGAGCTACATTTGGTTGCTGTGGGGCCGTTGACGAATATCGCGCATCTCATGATGACCTACCCGGAGGTGAAGCCTCTGATCAAGCACTTGACGATTATGGGCGGCGCCATTGACGGAGGAAATGTGACTCCTTGTGCGGAATTCAATATTCATGTCGATCCGGAAGCGGCAAGAATTGTATCGGAATCCGGTGTGCCTCAAACCTGGGTAACCCTCGATGCAACCATGCAGGCAACCATTGACGGAGCAATGATTGAAGAACTTCGCGGAATCGATACGAAGAAAGCAAAGGTGGCCGTTGAACTTCTTGACTTTATGGTCGATCGAAACAAGCGATTCCATGTGGAAGGCGCTGTGATGCATGATGGCCTTGCCTTGGCTTCCGTTGCGATGCCGAGCTTATTGATCGGAGACAAGTACTTTTTAACCGTTGAAACCAAGGGTGTAGAAACAACAGGAAAAACAGTGGTTGATGTTGCTCGAGTGACAGGAAAACCCAACAATGCTTTTGTCACAACGGGAATGGACGTGGAAAAATTCCGTGCGTGGATGAAGGAGATGATTGTCAATGAAGCTTGATCGCCTCTTGACGAATTGTCATTTGATCGATGAGACGGGAGCCGTCAGCTATGACCAATCTTTGGGAATCAAGGCTGGAAAGCTGATCCGGCTTAACGGGGGCGAATCCATGGAGGCAACCGAACGGTTGGATCTTCAAGGCGCTTACGTTTCACCAAGCTTTGTCAACCTTCACGCTCATGGCGCCATGAATATCTTTAAGGGAATTGCCGAAGATGTCTCTATTCAACGCTGGTTTGATGAGATTCTTTGGCCCTATGAAAGCAAGATGGAGGCAGCCGACGCCAAAACCGGTTCCCTTTTGGCCATGGCTGAAATGCTGGATCACGGGATCACCTGTTATGCCGAGCATTACTTTTTTGAAGATGTGATTCTTGAAGCGGCGGAGGAAACGGGCATTCGAATTGAAATGGCGCCGACACTCTTTGGATCGGATCCCAATTTTGAAGCTCGGCTAAAAGCGACAACTCGGTTGGCTGAGGAGCGTTCAACGGAACGAATTCGTTTCGCCTATGGACCTCACTCGCCCTATACGGTGTCCAAGCCGCAGTTGGAGTCAGTACTGGAAGAAGCGAAGAAAAGTGGTCTGTCGATACATCTGCATGTTTCAGAGACGAAGGAGCAGGTGGAAGCTTCTGTCGCGCAGCATGGGTGCACGCCCTTTGCCTATTTGGCGGATCTTGGGTTCTTTTCGCAGCGCGTTCTGGTGGGGCACGGCCTTTGGGTTGAAGAAGACGATCTGGATCGGCTTGGCGTGCAAACCTACTTTGCCGCCTGTCCGAAAACCTACGGGAAATTGGCCATGGGGACTGGGGGATTGTGGGAATTGTCCGATCGGCTGAATCTGTCTTTTGGGACGGATGGCGCAGCCAGCTCAGCAACCCTCGATGTCGTCGAACAGGCTCGCATCTTTGGGTTGTTTGGGAAACAAGGAGCGGCCGACGCAGAGCAGTTTTCTTTGCCGTGGCTTTGGGTGCGGTTGATGAAGGGTCATGAGTACTTTGGATTTTCAACGGGCCGATTGGCCGATGGATATGAAGCGGACTTGATTGTTTGGAATTTGGACCTTCCCAATACCCTGCCGGTTTACGATCCATTGGCGGCAATTTTATATTCTTCCGATGCGAGAAATATTCAACACTTGTTGATTCAGGGAGAATTCGTCAAACAAGATGGTGTTCTTTGCACGATTCCAAAGGATCTAAGCAAAAGTGTAAGAAAATCCGTGGAAGGAATTTTAGAGCGAGGCACAGGGAATGCCAAGGTGCATTTTGCCGAATGAGAAAAGCGTGAGAAATCACGCTTTTTTTGATATACTAGGGGCAACGGGGGAGTCAGATGAAACTGGAATTCGGATTAAAACTAGAACAAAAACAGAAATTGGTGATGACACAGCAATTGCGTCAAGCCATTGAGCTGCTCCAATTCAATCAGCTGGAGTTGGTGGATTTTATCAACCAAGAGATGGATACCAATCCCCTTTTGGAGATGAAGGAAGCGGAACGGGAAACCGGCGAGTTGGATGTCGAGGATTGGAAAGAATATCTCAGAAGCAACGATCAAGCGGATTATGTCAATTTTGGCAGCGAACAGCGCGGGGAAGATTCATCTCCCTTCGAGTCTCGCCATGCCGCGATCGTAACCCTGAAAGAGCTGTTGCGCAAGCAATTGTATTGTTCAAAATTAAAGGATGAACAGGTTCGAATCGGAGAAGCGATAATTGAACGGATTGATTCTCAGGGATATTTCAAGTCGGAGTTTGCCGATTTGGCTTTTCGCATTCACGCTTATGAAGAAGAGGTTGAAATCATGCTGTATATGATTCAATCCTTTGATCCTGTCGGGGTTGGCGCGCGAAATCTGGCGGAGTGCATTGAGCTTCAATTGCGGGACCGCGGTATTCAACAGCCTTTGGTATATAAAATTGTAAAAGATGAATTGGCGTTGATCGCAGAGCGCCGGTATGAAATTCTTGCAAAAAAATATGATGCGCAAGAGGATGAGATTGAGGCAATTGCAGAATTGATTCAGTCCTGCAATCCGAAACCCGGGTCGGTCTATCCGTCGGAAGATGAATTGGTTCGCTATATTCGTCCAGACGTCTATGTAACTCAAGGCGAGGAAGGCTATGAGATCCGTGCCAATGAGTCCTTGATGCCGCGGCTCTATGTAAGCCCGAAAATCCAGGCCTTGTTGAAAAGCGGAGAAGAGGTTGAATTTGTAAAGGCCTATTTGGATCGAGCCCTTTGGGTTGTCAAGATGATTGAGCAAAGACGTCAAACGGTGATTCGAATCGCCGGCGTCATCGTTGATGTGCAGAAATCGTTCTTTGTGGAAGGCGACAAGGGGCTGCGTCCTTTGACCATGAAGCAGGTGGCGGAAGAAGCCGATGTGCATGAATCTACCGTGAGTCGAGTCGTAAACGGGAAATACATGCAAACCCCGGTGGGCTTGTATGAAATGAAGTATTTCTTCACCACCAACCTTGGCGGCGGGGAAGCCGGCGTCAGTTCGAAAAGCGTGCAAGCGCTGATTCGCGAGATGACGGAAGAAGAGGATAAAAAGAAACCCCTAAGCGATCAAAAAATTGCGGAAGAGTTGGCAAAACGCGAGATAAAAGTTTCCCGCAGAACGGTTGCGAAATACCGAGAGGAAATGGGAATTCTCTCTTCGGCAAAAAGAAAGCGTCGCGGATAAAAAAACTCATGATTTTCCTTGTTTTTTGTAGGAAGATTGATTATAATAACCCTTGGGCGGGTTATTTTTTTTGCACCTAGCGGGACATGAATAGATCCTGCGGGACAAATAATGTCCATCCTTTGATTAGAACGAGCTTTTTCCCAAAAAATGAAAGGGGGATGGCGATGAGTTCACTTCTAAAACTCGCGAAAGTCGTAGTTCCTGAGGTGTTTTCTCTTCTTGACAAACGCTTTGAGATTTTACGAAATATCAAGTACCATGGACCGGTTGGACGCAGATCACTTGCATCGAGTTTATCGATTGGCGAGCGGATCATCCGGGCGGAGGTACAGGTTTTACAGCAACAAGGTTTGGTTGATATTCAGAGTTCCGGTGTTGTGATCACGCCCTATGGGGCAGAAATCTATCAGCAATTGGAACATATGATTTATGATATTCGGGGCATGCAAACCCTGGAAGCAAAAGTGAAGGATGCATTGGATATTGCACGGGTGATTGTGATTCCCGGTGATTGGGATCAAGACTCTTTGGTGTTGCGTGATGTGGCGAGGGCGGCAGCGGTAACCTTGAAGGATGTTGTGAAGGATCACATGACGATTGGGTTAACCGGGGGCGCGACGATCTATCAGGTTATGATGGAGATGTCTCGACAAAAGGGATTGTCGAATACCAGGGTGATACCGGCTCGCGGTGGAATTGGCGGAAGCATGGAGATGCAGTCCAACCATATTGCAGCTCGCCTTGCCGAGAAGCTGGGTGGAAGCTATCGATTGCTTCATGTGCCGGACAATATCAGTTTCAATGCGAAGGAAAGTTTGATGAAGGAACCGGAGATTATAAATTTGGTTTCGGATTTAAACGCTTTGGATATTTTATTGTTTGGAATTGGCCGCGCCGATCAAATGGCGCGAAGACGAAAGCTATCTGATCAGGAGCAAAAAGATTTGTGGGGTCAGGGTGCAGTTGGAGAAGCTTTTGGGTATTATTTTGATGTACGGGGTAAAATCATCAAGGATTCCAATACCATCGGAATCACTTTAGATGAATATCAGCGAATCCCGTATGCCATTGCAGTCGCTTGCGGAAGTGGCAAGGCAGAGGCGATTCATGGCCTTGCAGCTCTGCGCAAAGAAATTATCTTGGTAATCGATGAGGGCGCTGCGATGAAAATTATTCAACTTGGGGGAAAGTAATTGATTGTCAATTACTTCAAATAAATGGTCTATATAAGGAGGCAACATTCATGGCAATTAAAGTGGGTGTCAATGGTTTCGGCCGTATCGGTCGAAATGTAGTACGAGCAGCATTTGAGCGTAACGTTCAAGAAATCGAGATCGTAGCGATCAACGACATGTCAGGTGTAGAAGCAGCAGCACATTTGTTCAAGTATGATTCTTTATTTGGTAAATTCGACGGTACTGTTGAAGTAGTTGATGGCGATTTGGTCGTTAACGGCAAGACAATTAAGATTTTTTCTGACAGAGATCCTGAAAACCTGCCTTGGGGCGAGAATGGCGTTGATATCGTAATCGAATCAACAGGCGTATTCAGAACTCATGAAGCAGCTAGCAAGCATATTAAAGCCGGCGCGAAAAAAGTAATCATCTCTGCTCCTGCAAAGGGTGAAGATATTACAATCGTTATGGGTGTAAACGAAAAAGACTACGACGCGGCTAATCATCATATCGTGTCCAACGCTTCTTGTACAACAAACTGCTTGGCGCCTTTCGCGAAAGTAATCGTGGACAACTTCGGTGTTGAAAAAGGTTTGATGACAACAGTTCACTCTTATACAAACGATCAAAAGATTCTAGATGCGCATCATCCAGATCTTCGACGTGCACGTGCAGCAGCGGAATCAATCATTCCAACAACAACTGGTGCAGCGGCAGCCGTTGCCTTGGTTATTCCTGAATTGAAGGGTATTGTGGACGGAATGGCAATGCGTGTTCCAACTCCAACAGTATCAGTTGTTGATATTGTATTCGAATTGAAAACTGCAACAACAAAAGAAGAAGTAAATGCAGCGTTGAAAGAAGCGGCAGAAGGCAAAATGGCCGGCATTCTTGGATACTCTGATGAGCCATTGGTATCAATGGACTACAGAAAAGACCCGAATTCTTCAATCATTGACGGATTGTCTACTATGATGGTGGGCGACAAAATGTTGAAAATCGTATCATGGTATGACAACGAGTGGGGATATTCAAACCGTTGTGTCGATCTTGCGATCTACATGGCAAACAAAGGTCTATAGAATCGAATAAATAGGACATCTTGGAGAATCCGGTTATGTAGAAATACATAACCGGTTTTGCCATGAGAATAAATGAATAGGAGTGACTCACACATGTTGAATAAAAAATCTGTTACTGATTTAGCCGTAGCGGGTAAAAAAGTACTTGTGCGATGCGATTTCAACGTACCGATGAAAGATGGCGCAATTACTAATGATGCTCGTATTGAAGGCGCACTGCCAACGATTCAATATTTGATTGAAAAGGGAGCGCAAGTGATCTTGATGTCACATTTGGGTCGACCAAAGGGCGAAGCGAAACCTGAATTCACTCTAGCACCCATAGCGGTTCGCTTGGGCGAGTTTTTGAAGAAAGACGTATTGTTTGCCGATGACGCGGAAGTGGTTGGCGAGAATGCAAAGGCAATGGTTGCTGGAATGAAAGATGGCGATGTATTGTTGTTGCAAAATACGCGATACCGAAAAGAAGAAACCAAAAACGGTGAAGGGTTTGCAAAGGAATTGGCAGCTCTTGCTGAGCTATATGTCAACGACGCTTTTGGCACCGCTCACCGAGCGCACGCTTCAAACGTTGGTGTTTCATCTCTTTTGCCTTCGGCATTGGGTTTCTTGGTAAAAAAAGAAATCGATGTAATGGGTAAAACCATGGAATCTCCAGAACGTCCTTTCGTTGCGATTTTAGGCGGCGCGAAGGTATCCGACAAGATCGGTGTTATCGAAAACTTATTGGATAAGGTCGATACATTGATTATTGGCGGCGGAATGGCATATACATTCTTTGTAGCCAAAGGATGGAGTGTCGGAAATTCACTTTTGGAAGCAGACAAGGTGGAATTGGCGAAATCACTGTTGGAAAAAGCAGAAGCGAAGGGCGTGAAACTCTTGCTTCCTGTCGACAATGTGATTGCGACCGGCTTCTCGAATGAAGCGGAATTCAAAACTGTTGCATCCAGCGGAATCCCAGATGGTTGGGAAGGCTTGGATATCGGCGAGGAATCCATCAAGCTTTTTAAAGCGGAAATTGCCAGTGCGAAAACGGTTGTATGGAATGGACCAATGGGTGTATTTGAAATGTCAAACTTCGCACGTGGTACTTTTGCCGTAGCGGAAGCCTTGACACAGACAGATGCTTTGACGATCATCGGTGGCGGCGACAGTGCGGCAGCGGTTATCCAATCCGGATACGCTGACAAGATGTCTCATATCTCTACAGGCGGCGGCGCTTCTTTGGAGCTTTTCGAAGGAAAAGTCTTGCCGGGAATCGACGCAATTAACGAAAAATAGGAGGAAGTTCATGAGAATTCCAATTATTGCAGGAAACTGGAAAATGAATAAAACCATTGCAGAAGGTGTTGCTTTGGTCAATGAATTTAAAGCGGAAGCGGCAGGCACCGACGTAGAAGTCGTTGTTTGTGTTCCTTATGTGATGTTGCCAGCTGTGAAAGAAGCCTTGGCGGGTTCAAAGGTGAAGATCGGCGCGCAAAACATGCATTGGGAAGAAGGCGGAGCATATACAGGCGAGATTTCTCCACTCATGTTGAATGAATTGGGAATCGATTATGTTGTCATCGGCCATTCCGAGCGAAGAGAATATTTCGCTGAGACGAATGAAACGGTCAACAAAAAAGTAAAATCCGCTTTGGCGCACAATCTTTTGCCGATTCTGTGCTGTGGTGAAACCTTGTCACAGCGGGAAGCAAACAAGCATAAGGCTTTGGTTGCTGAGCAGATCAAAGCTGGTGTTGCAGGTTTGAGCGTTGAAGACATGAAAAAAACCGTGATTGCCTATGAGCCAATCTGGGCGATTGGAACGGGTGTAACGGCAACCTCGGATCAAGCCAATGAAATGTGCGAAATGATTCGCGATACGCTGGCGGAAGTATATGATGATGAGATTGCGGAAGCAGTTCGAATTCAGTACGGCGGCAGTGTAAAACCAGCGAATGTAACGGAGATTATGAATCAACCTCATATCGACGGAGCATTGGTAGGCGGCGCAAGCTTGAAGGCAGACGACTTCACGGCATTGATTAATTTTTAGGAGGCCATCATGGCAAAGCAATTTGCAGGATTTATTATCCTGGATGGCTGGGGAATGGCAAAGCCGGGTGTCGGCAACGCAGTTCATCTTGCCAACACACCGAATTTTGATCGTTTGATGAAAGAAGCCCCACACACGAGTGTGTGCGCTAGCGGTCTATGCGTTGGCTTGCCGGATGGGCAAATGGGAAATTCAGAAGTTGGACACTTGAATATCGGTGCGGGAAGAATTATCTACCAATTTTTAACAAAAATCACAAAAGACATTGAGGATGGCACCATCCTTGAGAACCAGGCGATTAAATCGACCATGGTGGACGCTGCAAAGAACGACAAGGCGCTTCATTTTATGGGATTGGTTTCTCAGGGCGGGGTTCACTCTCATGTGAAACACCTATACGGATTCTTGCGTATGGCAAAGGACCTAGGGGTAAAGAAGGCGTATATCCATGTATTCTTGGATGGCCGCGATGTGGCACCAAACGCCGGACTTGAAGATGTACGGAAACTGGAAGCAGAGATGAAGCTTATCGGACTCGGTGAGATCGCTACTGTTTCTGGACGGTATTATGCGATGGACCGCGACAATCGTTGGGATCGTGTTGAACTTGCCTACAAGGCGATGGTACAAGGCGTGGGTCCAACCAATGAATCGGCTGTCGATACTGTCTCAACTTCGTACGAGGGAAAAGTTTTTGACGAGTTTGTGCTTCCAACCGTAATTACCAAGAATGGAGCGCCGATTGCCACCATAGAAGATGACGATAGTGTGATCTTCACAAACTTCCGCCCGGACCGCGCCCGTGAAATTACGCGTGCGATTGTGGATGAAACCTTTACGGGATTCAACCGGGAGAAGAAGGTGGCTACGGAGTATGTTTGCTTGACGAACTACGATGCAACCATTGAGAATGTGAAGGTCGCGTATCCGCCAGTGAGTTATAAAAACACCCTTGGCGAATATGTAGCATCGAAGGGATTGAAGCAGCTTCGGATCGCGGAAACGGAGAAGTACGCTCACGTAACTTTCTTCTTCAATGGCGGGGTGGAAACTCCGAATGTTGGAGAGGATCGTGTCTTGATTCCATCACCGAAGGTTGCAACCTACGACCTGCAACCGGAAATGAGTGCGGTGGAAGTCAAGGATAACGCGGTGGAACGAATCCGTTCCGGCGAGTATGATCTGATGATTCTGAACTTTGCCAACCCGGATATGGTAGGCCACACCGGCATTATCGATGCGGCAGTGAAAGCGGTGGAAACTGTGGACGCTTGCCTGGGCGAGGTATTGGCAGCCATTGAGGAAATCGGTGGGAAGGCTATTATTACGGCAGACCATGGCAACTCGGAGCAAATGCTGACCGAGAAAGGCGATCCGATGACGGCACACACCACAAACCTGGTTCCGGCCATCTTTGTGGGAACAGGCGATGTGGAATTGCGCGAGGGTGGAATCTTAGCAGATTTTGCGCCAACCTTGCTTGAAATGATGAATGTGGAGAGCCCAGAAGAGATGACGGGAAAATCACTCATTAAAAAATAGCGATAGGGGTTGAAAACCTACGCAATTAGCATATAATTAAGGTTGAATCAAGTTGAAGGAGGAGAATTTCATGAGTATTATTAGTGATGTATATGCAAGAGAAGTCTTAGACTCTCGAGGTAACCCAACGGTAGAGGTAGAGGTTGTTACTGAAAGCGGCGCATTTGGTCGCGCAATTGTTCCTTCTGGTGCGTCTACAGGTCAATTTGAAGCAGTAGAGCTTCGAGATGGCGACAAGAGCCGTTACTTGGGAAAAGGTGTTTTGGAAGCAGTGAAAAATGTAAACGATATTATCGCGCCAGAATTGATTGGCATGTATGATGTGCGTGAGCAAGTTGCTGTTGACCAAGCGATGATCGAATTAGACGGAACACCAAACAAAGGCCGTTTGGGTGCAAACGCGATTTTGGGTGTTTCTATGGCCGTAGCAAAAGCTGCAGCTGAGTACTGTGGTCTTCCACTGTACCAATACTTCGGCGGTGTAAATGCAAAGGCGCTTCCAGTTCCAATGATGAACATCATCAATGGTGGCTCCCATGCGGACAACAATGTTGATCTTCAAGAATTTATGATTATGCCAGTTGCGGCTCCTTCTTTCCGTGAAGGCCTTCGATGGTGTGCAGAAGTCTTCCATACGTTGCGAGGCGTATTGAAAGGCAAAGGATACAACACAGCAGTTGGTGACGAAGGCGGATTCGCTCCAAACCTGGGTTCAAATGAAGAAGCACTTCAAGTGATTGTTGAAGCAATCGGCAAAGCCGGCTTCAAACCTGGCGATGATTTCAGAATCGCTATGGACCCTGCAGCATCTGAGTTCTACGAAGAAGAAACAGGACTTTACAACCTGGCAAGCGAAGGCCGCAAGTTGACTTCCGCTGAAATGGTTGATTACTATGCTGATTTGGTATCAAAATACCCAATCATCTCAATCGAAGACGGCTTGGCTGAAGAAGATTGGGACGGATTCAAAGTAATGACTGAAAAATTGGGCGAAACCATTCAAATTATGGGTGATGACTTGTTCGTTACAAACACGGAGCGTTTGGGCAAAGGCATTGAGTTGGGAATTGCAAACTCAATCTTGATCAAAGTCAACCAAATCGGTACAATCACAGAAACTTTGGATGCGATCGAAATGGCGAAGCGTGCAGGTTACACTGCGGTTATCTCTCATCGATCAGGTGAAACAGAAGATACAACAATTGCAGACTTGGTTGTTGGTGTGAACGCTGGCCAAATCAAGACGGGTGCGCCATCTCGTACAGACCGTGTAGCAAAATACAATCAATTGATGAGAATCGAAGAAGAGCTAGATACGATTGCTCAGTACAATGGATTGAAATCTTTCTACAATATCAAAGCATAGAGAAATGAAGAGTTAAAACGGCCGGTCTCCGGCCGTTTTTCATTTTCTTGATAACTATGGGTCTCTATGTTAAAATAGGTACGTTAAACACTTCATAGTGAACGGAGGGAAAAAGATGCAAACAGCACTTCATATCATCATCATCATTGCGAGCTTGGGATTGATCGCAAGTATTTTGTTACAAGAAGGAAAACAAGCAGGTATGTCAGGTGCGATTGGCGGAGGAGCCGAGCAAATCTGGGGAAAAAACAAGGCGAAATCATATGAGTCGAAACTTGAAAAAGCAACGTCCGTTTTAGCCGTTATATTCCTCGTTTCAACGCTTATCCTAACAGTCGTTCAATAAAACAAATCTAACTCAATGCATGGTTTAGATTAAGGAGGATGTAAAGAATTGAATAACATGATTGTAGCAGCACTGGTAGGCATCGTTGCTCTGGGGTTCGCAGTGAGTAAAGCACTGATGATCCAGAAAGTGGACGCCGGCACTCCCCGTATGGCGGAGATTGCAGGATATATCCACGACGGAGCGATGGCGTTCTTAATACGAGAGTATAAGACGCTTGCGATGTTTGTTGGGGTTCTATTCGTTGTACTCAGCTTGCTAATCAATCTTCCAACGGCAATTGCCTTTCTTTTGGGCGCCATTCTTTCTGCCGCAGCCGGATTTTTCGGGATGCAGGTGGCAACGAAGGCGAATGTAAGAACGGCGCATGCTGCTCAGGTAGGCGGGATGAACAAAGCGTTATCCGTAGCCTTCTCGGGTGGAGCCGTTATGGGGATGAGTGTGGTTGGATTGGGTCTCTTGGGCGTATCGATGATCTTTTACATTTATGTAGGGGGAAATGCGACTGTGGAGATGATGACAACTGCAGCGAGTCAAATCGCCGGTTTTGGTTTGGGCGCTTCTTCCATCGCGTTGTTTGGACGTGTTGGAGGCGGAATCTTTACCAAGGCAGCCGATGTTGGCGCTGACCTGGTTGGTAAGGTTGAAGTAGGTATTCCTGAGGACGATCCTAGAAACCCAGCGGTTATTGCCGATAATGTAGGCGATAACGTCGGTGACGTTGCTGGTATGGGTGCGGATTTGTTTGAATCGTATGTAGGGTCGATTATTGCGGCCATTACTTTGGGGATTGTAACATACGGAGCAGACGTTCAAATGGCAGAAAAAGCCGTTGCATTTCCGTTGCTTTTGGCAGCAGCAGGGATTTTGTCGTCCATTGTAGGCACTCTTTTTGTGCGCGGTGATGAGGGCAAGGATCCTCAACGTTCACTTGATACGGGTACTGCAGTCAGTGCAGTACTGGTTGTCATTGCTTCTTATTTTTTAAGCAACAGTCTGTTAGGCTCATCTTCGCCATTTTTCGCAATTGTAACGGGCTTGATTGTGGGTCTTTTGATCGCAAAAATTACGGAGTATTATACATCGACAGCCTATAGTCCAGTGCATGGTATTGCGCGTGAATCGCAAACGGGTGCATCGACAACGATTATTTCCGGTCTTGCCGTGGGAATGGCTTCCACAGCATTGCCAATTATTGTTTTGGCAGCGGGCATTTTGATTGCGTTCCACTTCCAAGGATTGTATGGAATCGCCTTGGCTGCGGTAGGCATGCTTTCTACAGCGGGCATGACGATTGCGGTTGACGCCTATGGTCCTATTGCAGACAATGCGGGCGGGATTGCCGAGATGTGTGACATGCCAAAGGAAGTTCGAAAAATCACGGACCAATTGGATGCAGTTGGAAATACAACCGCAGCCATCGGAAAGGGATTTGCCATTGGCTCAGCAGCTTTGACTGCACTTGCACTATTCTCATCGTACATAGCAGCCGTTGAGTTGCAAACCGGAGAACCGCTTATCATTCTATTAACGAATCCTGATGTTATTGCAGGCTTGTTGATCGGTGGTATGCTGCCTTTCTTATTCTCTGCAATTACGATGCAGGCGGTAGGAAAAGCGGCCAACTCAATGATTGAAGAAGTAAGACGACAATTTCGAGACATTCCAGGGATTATGGAAGGGACGACTGTTCCTGAATATAATCGTTGCGTGGATATCTCAACAGCAGCAGCACTTCACGAAATGATTCTTCCCGGCTTGATTGCCGTGATTGCACCGATTGTTATGGGTGTATTCGTTGGACCGGAAGCATTGGGTGGCATGTTGGCAGGCGCCTTGGTATGTGGCGTGTTGATGGCCATTTTTATGGCGAACGCAGGCGGTGCTTGGGACAATGCAAAAAAATATATTGAAGAAGGCAACTACGAAGGCAAAGGCTCTGACGCCCATAAGGCAGCAGTAGTCGGCGATACAGTTGGAGATCCTTTCAAGGATACTTCTGGACCATCCATTAACATATTAATTAAGTTGATGACCATTGTCGCCTTGGTGTTTGTGCCATTATTCTTGTAAGAGAAGGGAAGCGAAAGCTTCCCTTTCTTTTTTTGATTTTCTATTGAAATTCCGGTATAATGAAGTGAATTTGCGGAGGTGAACCATGGAATCAATCATCTTAGGACTTAAGACCCATTATGAGATAACAGGAGACGGCGAGCCCATCGTCATTCTACACGGCTGGGGTGCGAATCTGACGACGATGCAGTCGATTACAAACTTATTGCAATCCCAGTATCGAGTGATTGCCATTGATATGCCTGGGTTTGGAGAAAGTGAAGAACCCAAGGATGTTTGGAGTTCCTATGATTTTGCCGACCATGTTGAAGCCTTGTTGAATTACCTCGGTATTGATCGCTTTCATATTTTAGGACATTCCCATGGCGGGCGCGTTTCCATTATTCTGGCAAGTAAATATCCGGAGCGCATCGGGAAAATGATCTTGGTCGATAGCGCGGGATTGGTGAAAAAAAAGAGTTTCAAAGTTCGAATGAAAATTTTAACCTTTAAAATAGTGAAGCGAATTTATCTGGCATTGACCTTTTGGAATCGGTCGGAAGAAAAGATGGAACGATTCTATCGTCGATTCGGTTCTTCGGATTATAAAGTTTCTCTGGGAATTATGCGGCGCATTATGGTACGCGTTTTAGCGGATGACCTTCGGCCGTTGTTGTCGAAGATTCAGGCGTCAACTTTGATTATTTGGGGAAATGACGATATGGATACTCCGGTTGAAATGGGACGGATTATGGAGGGTGAGATTCCGGATGCGGGGCTTGTGGTTTTTGAACAGGCGGGGCATTACTCTTTTCTGGATCAAATGGGCCGATTTCAAGCTGTCATGCGGGTATTTATGAAAATGGAGGAAGGGAAATGAGCATAACTTTCAGCTTGATGGCACTGGTCGCTCTGGTATGGGGCGCTGTGGTCAACAAACGAATGACGTATTATTTGCATATGGCGCAATTGGAAGGATACAATCCCGCTGAGTTTCAGAACTGGAAGCAGCATCATACCGATTACGGATTCAATTCGACCCAGCGAGGCGCGTTGATCTTTGGTGTCTTGCTCTGCATTGCCTTGCTGTTGGGGCAAGATTTTCTCTGGATCAGCATCGGGGTTATGGCTTTGCTTTTGATGACGTGGATGCAATCGGCTGAGGAAGTGAAAAAGCCCTTGGTGATGACTGGACGCGCAAAGCGCCTTCGAATCGGATGGATGCAGCTTACGGGTTTTGTCATTCTTGTTCTGGGTCTGATTGGATTTTTGTTCGGTGGATCGAAGGGTCTTGCTGTTGGTTTGTACTTGGCGTTTGCCTTGACCAACGGGCTGTGCTACTATTCGATGTTTGCTTCCGTGATACTTCGAATCCCATACGAGAACAAGATCAATCAAGGATACTATGATCAAGCCCATGAAAAAATCGAGAGTCGAAAAGATTTAAAAGTGGTCGGGATTACTGGGAGCTTTGGCAAGACAAGCACAAAATTCATTACCGGTACGATTCTGAATGAAAAATGGAACACTTTGGTCCCACCATCGAGCTTCAATTCAGCCATGGGGGTCTGCAAGGTCATCAATAACGATTTGCAACCGGAGCATGAGGTGTTTCTTTGCGAGATGGGCGCTAGAGCCATGGGGCAGATTGAAGAATTGGCCAAACTGGCGGAGCCGCAAATCGGAGTGATTACAGCGATTGGGCCCACGCATTTGGAGACCTTCGGCCATATTGGAAATATTGTAAAAACCAAGTATGAATTGATCGAGAATCTGCCAAGCGACGGAATCGCCATTTTTAATTATGATGATCCGAATCTGAAGAAATTGGCAGACAAGACCTTTAAGGAAAAGGTGCTCTACGGAATCGATTCCGATCCGGCGAGCCTGGATCTTCATGCGGAAGCGATTCAAGTCAGCATGAAGGGTTCCACCTTTGATTTGGTTGACAAGGAAGGCAATCATGCCGCCTGTCAAACCAAACTCTTGGGCAAGCATAATATTCAAAATATTTTAGCGGGTGCCAGCGTGGCGAAAGTGTTGGGCATGACATTGGAAGAGATTTCGGTGGGGATTGCGAAGATCGAGCCGGTGGAGCATCGCCTGCAATTGATCGATCCGGGCACAGGCGTTTTGGTGATCGATGATGCCTTTAATTCCAATCCGGTCAGCTCTAAGGCTGCTTTGGATGTATTGGATGCCTTCAATACGGGAAAACGCGTGATTGTGACCCCGGGCATGGTGGAATTGGGCGAGACGCAAGAAAAAGCCAATGAGAAATTCGGTGAGTATATTGCCGATGTTTGTGAAGTGGTTATTCTTGTGGGTCCCAAGCAGACGGAACCGATTCAAAAGGGTCTTGCGAACAAGGAATACCCGCAAGATCAAATCCATATTGTACGAACCATGACTGAGGTGCAAGCCCTGCTCGGCCAATTGCTGAGACCGGGTGATGTAGTGCTTTTTGAAAATGATTTACCGGATTCCTATAACGAATAACAGGTGTTCATCGCCTGTTTTTTCTTTTGCCCTTATGGTAGAATAAGGGGAAGAGATTTGAGAATTGGAGGATGACAGAAGATGGGAAAACGAATCAGCGTCGGAGTGATTTTTGGTGGACGCAGTGTTGAACACGAAGTTTCGGTCGTAACAGGGCTTCAGGTATTGGAGAACCTAGACCTTGCAAAATATAAACCGGTTCCAATTTATATCGACAAGGATGGCAAATGGTGGACGGGGGATGCCCTTTTTGACATTATGAACTTTAAGAATGAAACATTGAAAGGCTTGATTGAATGCGTGCCTGTGGCGAGAAGCAATGACTTCACCCTTTATCGCGATCCAAGGACTCGAAAGATGTTTGAAACAAAAGAAGTTGTGACGGTGGATTGTTTCTTTCCGGTGGTTCATGGGACCAATGGCGAGGACGGCACCCTGCAGGGCTTGTTTGAAACCATGAATATTCCATACACTGGTTGCGGCGTGGTTGCAGCGGCGGTTGGCATGGACAAGGTCTTGATGAAATCGGTGTTCAAGGCGGAAGGATTGCCGATCGTACCTTATCTTTGGTTCTATCGCGATCAATGGGCGCCGGAGAAGGATGCCTTGATTGAAAAGGCGGAGGCGATTGGCTATCCATTGGTGGTAAAACCCGCCAATCTGGGATCCAGTATCGGAATTTCGAAAGCGGAAGACAAAGCCGGATTGATTTATGCCATAGAAGTAGCCATGAGCTACGACCGCAAGGTGATCATTGAAAAGGCAATTCTGCCCCTACGAGAGATCAACTGCGCTGTCATGGGACGTGACGCGGACCTGACGGCATCGGTGTGCGAGGAACCCGTTACCTGGGAAGATTTCCTCTCTTATGAGGATAAATATATCAACGGCGCCAAAGGCGGCAAGGGTGGAAAAGGGATGCAGTCCGCGAAGCGGAGAATTCCGGCTGACCTTCCCGATGCGCAGACGGCGAAAATTCAGCAACTCGCCAAGGATGCCTTTCGGGCGATTGATGCCAGAGGCGACGCCCGCATCGATTTTCTGTTGAGCGACGCGGACGGAATTTACATCAACGAGATAAATACACTCCCGGGCTCCATGGCCTTCTATCTATGGGAAGCCGGCGGGATCTCTTTTAAAGAGTTATGTACCAAGCAGATTGAATTGGCCCTGGCGGCACATCAAGAAAAACAAAAAAATGTCACCTCATACGATGTGAAACTCTATCAGCGAATGGGTGGCGGTGTGAAAAAATAGGGGCAGAATGCCTCTGTTTTTATGAAGGAGAAGAAATATGGATATGAAAGAAAAAATACTCACAGCCTTGATTGAAGGAGAACCGGTACCCTTAGGCAAGCGTGATTTGGTGAGTCTGTTTAAGATTGACAAGGAATCAAAAAAAATCTTCTATGAAATTATCGATGCGTTGGTGGAGTCTGGGGATCTGGTTCAAAAGAAACAGCGGTTCGGCTTGCCGGAGTGGATGGGCTACCGAAAGGGCGTTATGATGGCGAGTCAGCGTTCCTTCTTTTTCTGCCGTCCGGAACGGGTGATGGAAAATGATATTTTTGTCGCGGGCCGTTCTACCAAGGGCGCATTCGACGGTGATACGGTTTTGCTTCGCCTGATCAAAGAGGGAAGACCTGATGAAAAGAAATCCGAGGGCGTTGTTGAACGAATCATCAAGCGGAAAACCGATAATTTTTTCGGCACCTTGCAAAAGACCAAAAACTTTGGATTTGTTGTCCCGGACGACAAGCGAGTCCATGGGGATATCTTTATTCCATCGAAAAAGTTGATGCATGCGCGAGACGGGCAAAAAGTCATTGCAAAGATTACCAAATGGCCGGAAGATGGAAAGAAAGCCGAAGGCAAAATCATTGAAGTGGTGGGGGATGTTGGCGATCCCGGTATCGATATCGCCGAGATTATCCACAAGCATCAATTGCCAAAGGGATTTTCGAAGAAGGTGCTTGAAGAAGCCACGCGTTACACGGAACTTTCAAAAGATGAGATGCATGGACGCGAGGATTGGCGCGACGCCCTGATCTTCACCATTGACGGAGCCGACGCCAAGGACCTGGATGATGCCATCTCGATTAAGCGCCTGCCGGATAATCGGTTTGAACTCGGTGTGCATATCGCCGATGTCACGAACTATGTGCAGGAATACAGTGAACTGGACAAGGAAGCGAGAACGAGGGGCACCAGTGTGTATCTGGTGGACCGGGTGATCCCGATGCTACCGAAACATTTGTCCAACGGGCTTTGTAGCTTGCATCCCGGTGTCGATCGATTGGCCCTGTCTGTTATTATGACGATTTCCGCCAAAGGCGATGTGGAAGACTCACGGATTGCGGAGACTATCATTCACTCCAAGGCGCGATTGATTTATACCGATGTATCGGATCTGATTCAGCATATGGATGAGTCGAGCTTTGATAACCAGGAGTTGATTCAAGCCTTGCGCGATTCCGCTGTTTTGGCAGGCCGTCTTCGTCACCGAAGAGAACTGCGTGGCAGCATAGACTTCAACTTCGATGAAGCCAAGGTGATTTTGGACAAGTCGGGAGCTCCCGTTGAGATCAAGAAGGCGGAACGCCGGATTGCCAACCGCATGATTGAAGAATTTATGCTTCTGGCTAATGAGACAATCTCGGAGCGATACTTCTGGATGGACATTCCATTCTTGTACCGGATTCATGAAGCCCCGGACGAAGAGAAGATCGAAGCCTTTGTTCATTTTGTCAATCATTTCGGCATTACGCTGAAAGGCAGAACCGACCTTCATCCGAAATCCTTGCAACAGGTGATGGACAAGGTGATGGGGAAACCGGAAGAGGCGGTCATCAGCATGGTGATGCTTCGATCTTTGAAGAAAGCGAAGTACTCAGCCAAAAGCGAGGGGCACTTCGGTTTGGCAGCGGAATACTATAGCCACTTCACCTCTCCAATTCGTCGATATCCCGATCTGCAGATCCATCGGATTATCAAGGAACAGCTCCATGGGGACATGAACGAGAAACGCATACATCATTACGAACGATTGCTGGCTGGCGTAGCCGACATCAGTTCAGAGCGGGAGAGAAAAGCACAGGAAGCGGAGCGTGAGAGCGTGAAGCTGAAGATGACCGAATATATGCAACAATTTCTGGGAGAGACCTTCGAGGGCGTCATCTCGGGCGTCAGCGCATTTGGCTTCTATGTGGCGCTGGACAATACCGTCGAGGGCATGGTGCCGCTAACAACGCTTGAAGGTTCTTACGAGTTTGATGAAACACGATTCTGCATTGAAGATCCTTTCTCCGGCAAGAGTTATCACTTGGGGGATCCGGTTAAGATTCTGGTGGCAAAAACCGATACAGAACGTCGATTGATTGACTTTGTTCTGGCTGATTGACGAGTTTTCCAGGAGATGCTATAATGAATAAGCATCTCCTGATGAAACAAACGTACGTTTTTTTCGTCAGAAGAAATGAGGGGTAGAGTATGGACGGAATTCGAGTCATTGCAAACAACAAAAAAGTACGCCATGAGTATTTCATCGAAGACACCTTTGAATGCGGCATCGTTTTGACGGGCACGGAAATCAAATCGATTCGACAGGGAAAGGTCAGCTTGAAAGAGTCTTATTGCGGCGTAACTGCAGGCGAGATTTTCGTGTATCAGATGAATATCAGTCCCTACGAACAAGGCAACATCTACAACGTGGATCCTGTTCGCACGAGGAAGCTGTTGATGCATAAGAAACAGATCAGCAAACTGGCTGGTCAAGTGCAGAAGCAAGGATATTCGATTATTCCTCTAAGGCTTTATATGAAGGCGGGAAAGGCAAAGATTGAGATTGCCCTTGCCAAAGGAAAGAAACTCCATGACAAGCGTCATGTCATCGCTGCGCGCGATGCAGACAGACGAATGAAACGCGCCATGCGCGATCATTAATATCATGGGGGTGAAAATGGTTTCGACGGGGGTTTGGAACTTTTTGTAGCCGGGGATGTTGTGACACGTTCATCTAAAAAGCGGTCAAAAAAACAAATGCAAACGATAATTACGCTTACGCTGCCTAAGCTATAAGGTAGTAGCTCCTGATCGGTCGACCTGCAGATCGGACTTGAGCTTCATTTAAAAGCAGGAAACGACACATGGCTTGCCTGGTCCATGTGGTCGTATCACAGGCTCGCTCGGGTCTCCGCTAGTTGTTGGGGGGAGGCAAGGGTTAAACTTTAATCAGCAACTATCCCAGTAGAAGCAAAACGGAAAGGACTTTCGGACGTGGGTTCGACTCCCACCACCTCCACCAAGATCTAAACACTCTAGAGATAGAGTGTTTTTTGTTTACGAAAAACAGAATAGAATACGACAATTATAATGAAAGAAACCTTTCATCAAGCAGCGCACGTATATTAGAGGACCGAGTAAGGAGAAAGTGGTCTACCTACTGCAAGAACTTATTCTATGTGGTGACTGTGGTTTAATATACCAGGGGAATCGTAGACTTTCAAGTAAAGTCTCTTTAGCAGGAACTTGAAGCGGTTGCTCGCAAGATAGCATCATCACTAAATCGGTCGAGAATGGGGTTGTATATGATGAATTAATATCCAGGCTTAATAACTTGCAGCAGCGAAAAAGTGATCTTACAATCGAAATCAACGAGCTGAAGGCGAAATAAAGGCTGAAGAGCTAGACAGTAAAGTAGTCACCAAATTGTTCAAGAAGTACCTGAAGGTTATTCGAGATGGAGACAAAAAGAGGATTAAGCAGATCATTAGAGAATTCTTTAAAGAGGTAACCGTGTATGAAGACCATGTTGAAGTTAAATTCAACATGGTCTTTTCATCTTCGAATATCGAGGAACTGCATACTACAGAAAAGAATGAAGCTGTTTATTATTTTTAAAAATATGCTGTTGTAAAATGAAAAAGAGTCATGTACTCTTTTTTTTTAGTGGTATACTAAAAATATGGGAAATTATGAGAAAGTAACATAAAAACTTATTCCAAGAATACGCCATTGACAATTTAGAATAATTATAACGACTTCTTTTGTAGTAAAGCAAGTATATAGCGAAATTATTGAAATCTGCCATCCAATTTAATAATCAGTGGTAAAGATATTGATGATCTATTAAAAAAACATGATATCAGTACTGTAGTTCAAGTTGATGAATGGTTTGAAGTACATAGTTTTTTTAAGAGATAATTGAGATACAGAATAAATTCATATGTTAAATAGAGATCTAATAATTGGGAGGATTGCATGAAAGTCAATAATATCTTTAAAAAAAGTGAAGATGCACAGAAAAGAGATAAAGCTAAGAGCACAAAGAAGAGCACAAAGAAGAGTGCAGAGACTTCAGAGGCACTAAAAGATGATTCTATAGTTTCTATGTTAGAAAAAGTCAGATTTTGGGAAGAACAGGATCAAATTAATAAAGCATTAATTCCTCGTGTATTACAGAATCATAGTTTATTGGTTAAGTTGAATGTGCAGAACCAAGAAACTCTAAACCTAATTGCAAAGATTAGAGAAGAAAATATGCTTTTCAAAAAGAAGATAAAAGAACTTGAGTCAATAAATATAGAGCTGATGAATACAGAGTCAACAAATATTAAGCCAAAGTATATTGCTGATAGCAAAGTGAATTCGCTGTCATTAGTACTGTCATCAGTAGCTTGTTTAGCAGTAATAATTGGATTCTTCATTTAGGGAGGATTTTAAAATGGAATCAATTTCATACTTAGATAATCTAGAAAAGATATCAATAAACGCAGATTATGAAAATATAGTAATTACAGATTATTTTGAGCACTTATGTACTCAAAATTCATCAGACTATATAATTGAAGCATCTTTTGGAGTACAACATGGATTGATAGCATTATTCGATGCAAGAAATGTGCCCGACGACCTAGAAAATGCATTTCGTGCTTCTTTCACGAAGACAGAGGGGTCTCTATATGACCACTACTTAGAAATGTTAGAAAGGGGAGAGAGCTCAGTTGTCGGATTTATTAGTTCGTTAAAAGGCAAATATTTTGAACTTCAATTACCTGATATTCTTGAGAAGGAATATTCAGGTTATAATTTTGAAATCCCATCAAACCCCACTCAACCAATTTGGGATATTATAGGCAAGAATGGGGAGGGAGATGAAATTTTAGTTCAAGCTAAAATGTGGGTAGGTGAAAATGCCAGTACCTTGAAAAACATAATGGAATCACAGCCAGGTGTTTTGTATGCAACTAACCGTGAAATTAGAGAAAAAATAATTGAACAAGCGCCTGAGCTTGCAGAACAGTTTGTTCCTGATATTGATTTTTCAGTTAATGAATTCACTGAAGAGGTTGGAGATAAATTAGAGGTTTTGGCAGAAAATTGTGGAATCGATGTACCAGACGAATTAGGGGACATACTTCCTTATGTAAAAGAAGTTGTATTAGGCATTCGATTACTCATAGATATCGTTAATGTTCAAAGAGACTTTAGTAGATTGAAAATGGATAATAAAGCGAAATTAGCAGCTTTCAAAGTCCTTGTTTTGTTTTCGAAATTCGGAGTTACTGCTGTATTAAGTACAGTTGGAACTGCGCTTGGTGCTATAGCTGGGGGAGCGGTTGGGGGAGCGGCTGGGGGTATATGCGGAACGGTATCAGCCGGTTTAATCAATAAAGAAATTCAACCATATATAAAAGAAATCGTTCCGAAATTGTTATGTATTGATCAAGATGACATGGTATATTATTCTAATAAAAAACGCATTGATGGCTTGGCATATCAATACACGAGAACAAGGGTAGCAAAAGCTGTTAGAACTGGGATTGATAATTAGGTTATAGTTGTGTATAACGTAATAGTTATATTTTTGAATGAAGTGAGTTAATGCGGAAAAATATATTTAGTGTATTAGGACTATTTGAAAGACATAATAAAATGGATGAGGCGAATATGAAGAGAAATATGGAACTTCTACGAACGATATTATTTGAAATTGAGGAACTCTATGTGGACACCTCAATCCGAGAGCTAAGAATTGATGGATATACTAAGGTACAAATTGCATATCATTGTAAGCTAATGTATGAGGCCGGTTTAGTAAGTGAGTATAAGCCAAGTTATTCTGATCAGGGATTACTAACATTTTATGTTGGTAGTTTAACTTGGAAAGGCCAGGATTATTTGGAACAAATACGAAATCCTGAAACCTGGGAAAAAACAATGAAAGTGATTAAAGAAAAAAAACTTCCAAAGAAACTAGATACTATTGCAAAAGTTGCAGGCATTTTTACTGGAAATGTGATTAATGAATTGAAAAGTTAGATGTCGACAATAGGGGGTCATAATGCATATTTCACAATTGATGATAAAGAATTATAAAAGTATAGCTAGGATAACGATTGAATTTGATTCAAAATTTAACGTGTTAATAGGGCGGAATAACGTAGGGAAAACCACAATTATTGAAGCTATGCTACTTTGGAAAAAGTGTTACGATATTAATGTCGTATCGAAAGGCAAGAAGTTTTATTCAGTAAGCAAGAATTTAAATTTCGCAGATATTGAATCACTAAGAGTATCAGATGATAAAGACGTATTTCATACTCTAAGTGGTAACAACAAAGCCGAGCTCGAGTTAGTAATGAGATTTAGTGACGAAGATGAAAATTATAAGCTTGGTTTTAAGGTTACTAAAGCAGGTCATATTAATAATGCTTATTTTCAAATCAGTTATCTTTGTCCTGAAGAATTCACTCGATTTGCATCATTGACTGAGAAATATGGAAAATCCCTACGAAATTTGATCATGTTTACTGAAACAAGACCGATTTCTAAAATATTGTCATTTGAGCCTTATATCCTGGATTCCCGGGAAGTGTAACGATGAAAACCACATAGAACGTTGAAAAATCAACAGATTTAGCGGTTTTCAGTTGATTTTACCCTCGTTATATATTATAATATATAACGAGGGGCGTGATGATTATGGGTATCATTTATCAAACAAACAAGAAGACAGGTATCACTTATGCGTATAGCAATGAAGCCTATTGGGATAAGGAAAAA
>DAOUQF010000008.1 GCA_030625815.1 Eubacteriales bacterium | reverse complement strand
ATAGGGATGTGTATGTAGCTTCTGCCAATGGGAGACGCGGCTAAGAGAATTGTTCTCTTCTAGAATCAAATAATAGGCGACAGAAAGAATCTGTTTGTAGGTATCAGGAAAGCATGCCCTCAAATCAGCTGAAACACCTGTCATTTTTCCAATTTGATCGAACAGATAACTTGCGCCATAGAAACTTCTTTGAATTTTTGTGATAGGCACCGGGCCTCGCTTCGCAGGCACAAGAATATTTTCCTTTTTCTTCTTGTAGGGTCTGGTGGGCACAATCTCACCTGTGACAGGATCAACTTTCCCAAGGAGGGTTCTTTTGGCTCTTGACTGCTGTTTTTCCTTGTCCCAATAAGCTTCATTGCTGTAGGCATAAGTGATACCCGTCTTCTTGTTTGTTTGATAAATGATACCCATAATTATCACACCCCTCGTTATATATTATAATATATAACGAGGGTAAAATCAACTGGAAACTGCTAAATCTGTTGATTTTTCAACGTTCTATGTGGTTTTCATCGTTACACTTCCCGGGAATCCAGGTTCCAAGGCATAGCCAACCGCAATTCGGAGGATCAAAAAAACAATCGCAAGCAACGCAATGGTCCCCACCATCTTTTTCATAAAGATTGCCAACTCCGGTGATATGTTTCCCGCAAAACGCTCTCTTGAACTGCTATTCCCGCTGTCTCCGCCATGTTCACTTCCGCCGGCAATCAAGATCACCATGCTGACAGCAAACATCTTCCAGTAAAATTGTTTCATCGAAGCTTTCGCTCTGGTTTTCAGTTCTTCTCTTGTCCACATAAGCTCTCCACCTTAACCTTTTCTTGCTCGAATTGTATATCCAATAACAAATGATGAAGCTGCAAACAACACTAGCTTTACTCTTTTCATCTCTATCCCCTTGATCCATTGCTATCTCTCATTTTTTTCTAGCAACCAATCTGCAACCATCTGATTGCTTAGGTTTCAGATTCTGCGAATCCGAATTATTACAAATCTTCAAATAGACAATCTCGATTATCATTATATCACTTTTTAATTATACGCATCTTTTCTCTCCCTTTTTTTCATTTATTCTTGTATTTCACTAAAAGAACGCGGTTAATTCTATAAAACAGCACAATTATTACAGAAATCCGCACCTAGAAAGTTGATATAATCAAAATGAATCTTATTCTCTAACACTGGTTCGAAAAAACTATGATATCCTTATCACGAACCTTGAAAAATTTCAAATTACTGGGAGACCCTTTATGAAAAAACGAATCCTCTTGATTGCAATTGGGTATTTGCTTGCGTTTGGCATTAACCTGATCCCGTCGATTAAATATCCAGATTCACAAATAACGATTGTGAATTTCCTTGCATCCATTTTGTTTGTAACCGCATTTTTTTTACCCTAAAGAACCTCGCAAACACTGATAAAATCAAATTGCTTAAACGGATCATGATCATCGGAATATTGAGTTGTGCGTTTGTATTTGTTGCAACTGAATTTGACCATGTCACATACAAATATCTTGTTTTGGATATGCTGTCAGCAGTGCATTATCCGCTATACGCGATCTTTGTAACGCCATTGTTTGGAATCAATTATCTCTTGTCTGTTGATTATGGTGTATTTTCTACCATAGCGTCGCTTTTCTACATAGTCGGATATGTTCGTATCATAAATTACAAAAAGAAATAGGGAATTGCTTCCCATTTGCATTGCGGACACGAAAAAACCAGATCGTAGGATCTGGTTTTTTGATGCATTATGATTGAGTTGGGTTCATGCACACCCCAATAAATAACACGTCTCCATACCTGGATTGAATCCCAAAGATAAAGGGTCGATCAAGAATCATTTCCGCTCTTCCTTCCGGCAGTGCGGCACCTGCATAGGCAATCTCCGTATAAGCCGATGCCTCAACGCCATTTTCATCAATGGCGATATGAGTGTTTTGCTGGATCGCGGAAATATATGCGATTCCATCTGTGATTCCCGAAAAGTCAGCATCTGATTCAAATGCGCGATTCACCCCAAGTATTTTCATCACTTCACTCAAATCCATGCTGGATCCATAAGTGAATTTCGGGATCTGCCAAATCACCTCTCCGTTTTGTCTCTCGCCCTCTTGAAAAATCGATTGAATCCGTTCCGGTGTTGAGAGAAGCTCTTGAATGGATACACCCTCATCCGGAAGAATAAAGGTCATTCTGCTAGCTTCCTTTAAAGCCAAGGAACTACGTATAAACCCTTCTCCATCCACAAAACCATGAGACCCAAACCGCGCATTCATAAAATCACAATTTACGGTCTCCCCATTCACCAAATTAAATTGAGCATCCTCTGTTTTTCCCGCGTCGAAACGATCAGTCCATTCATCATAGAAGTAAATGGTATTCAAAATACTCATAATCTGCACTGAATTCGGTTCAAAATCATACGATAAAGTTCCATTCGTCTGTTCTGCAATCCATTGTCCCATCAGCACGCCCGTATCCGGATTGGAAAAATCAACATCATAAACAGAAGCGTAAAAATCATTCATTGCTGAATTTAAATACTCTTCCTTAAATTGCACTTCTCCATCGTCAATTTCCTTGTCCAGCCACAGCGAATTCGCAATCCGCAATTGTGCAATTTCGTTATCCGTATGGAGCAATCGATAGGAATTTCCGCATTGCTCCGCTAGCGTTTCTAAATCAGACACCCCAAGCAGATTCAGCAATTCCTCTTGCGTTTCTCCATTCGCTCCCATCGTCGCCAAGGCTGCCGCATAATACAAACTGATCGGACTGTACAATTGATTTTCATCAGATTCCAGTAGAACTTGTGACGCTGTCTCAAATGCAAATCGATTCAATGCCGCATGAAACTCGTCTTCAACGACATTGGCATCCCGAATTGCTCGCCTTCCATCAAAATCCTCAAACCCAACCCCTGCTGGGTATTCAGGCGTAACCATTGCAGCATTTTTCAAATCCACCTTTGCATCAGGAATATCCTCTGTCTGCATACACCCCGACATGCTTGCAAGTACAGCAATCACCAAAAGAATCGCAACACTTTTTTTCATCATCTTCTCCTTCTTCATCATATGTAAATTTCTAGCTCTGCTTTATATGACGATAAAATTTTGATAAAGGTTCCAACTATATATTCTCTCTGCTTAATTAAGATCGCTCTCTCTAAACCACCTTCACTACCTGATTCGATTCTTGGAAAATCTTCGTTGGCATTCGTTCTTCCAACTCATAGACAATACTGATCGGTTTCGAGCCTTGTTCGCTTTGAATCCTTGCCAATCCAAGACAACGATAAGGGAGAGTATGACGATTCCCATCTTCCCTGCTCTCCCGAACAAACAGGATCACACGCAAGCCATTTTCTCTTTGCTGCAAATACCGCTGCCCCGTCGGGCTCATTCTTGACGTTCGACTCTGCGACTGCCAATGGAATAAAGTTTCGCTAATCGCATAATCTTCATATAAGGTGGATTCCTTATAATCCGCACTGGATTTTTTCAAGGTAATAAAAAACAAATCAGCGTGATATTCCGATGCGTATTTCACCCCTTCGCGGAAAGGAGCCATCCTCTCTTCCGTGTGAATCCCAAATGCAGTCAATACTTGCGCCGTTGTATAACAAGCATGCAATTCAAGTGGGATTTCTTTTTCGAGATGAATTTGCTTTGGCAAATGATCGATTTGCTCTTTCCTATATAACAAAAGTTCTTTAATCTCATTTTGAACATCTGGATTTGAAACAAAAAAGCTCTTCAAAGATGCATGGATCTCCTGCTTTGGCGCTGTATTGTATAGTGTGTAATGAAACATCAACAACAATCTCCGCTCTCTAGGACTTGGTGATGCGGCTTCTTCCAGATAACGAATTAAATAATTGATCCATTCCAAAGAATCCATATCCCCAATCTTGCTCATCCCTTTTTTCCAAAGATTCATTGACTCAAAATCAGGATTTCTTCTGATCAACTCTTCTCGGGAATAACGCAACTCCATCAAGGTTGTCGATTTATACAATTGATCTACTGACAATTGATAATGCGCAAGGAAGTTCCCAACCGTTAACGGCAGCGCTGATACCAATCGGAAATTTTCTGCATACCTGCGCAATTTCGTTATATTGATATAAGTCGTTGCCAAATTATCCAATACTCGTTATCTTGCAATCCGTTCCAATTGAATATAGCAATTTCTTGGAACCGAAGGAAATTCCATTTCCAGTTCTTGTTTCAAGGCATGTTTCGATTTTCCAATCATCACAGAGAACTTTTTCCGATAATCATATTGTTTGTGTGCTTGCCCGATAAAATCCAAAACAGTTACAACCTCTTTGTCCTCTGACAATCGCAGCCCTCTTCCTAGCTGTTGAATATATACCGTTGATGATTCTGTCGGACGTAAAAAGATTACGGTATTCACTTCTGGTATATCGACCCCTTCATTGTATAAATCCACTACAAAAATCAATCGTACTTTCCCGGAAACCAATTGCTTTTTCGCCTGATTGCGAAAATCCCATGAAGAATCCGAATCCAAATGAATGGAAGGGATCCCCGCTTGATTAAAATAATCGCTCATAAATGCCGCATGGGCTTTGTTGACACAAAAACCAAGGCCTTTGATCCCATTGATATCAGGAAGATACCGCTCAATCGCATTGAGAATTGTTTGGCCCCGAGCTTGACTCCCAATATACAAATCAGCCAATTCCTGCGTATCATAAGATCCTTTCACCCATTTCACCTGACTCAAATCCACATCGCTTGAATCCGAAACGCCAAAGTAATGAAATGGACACAACATATTTCGTTCAATCGCTTCATCCAATCGCAATTCATAGGCCATTCGATCATTGAACCATGCCAAAATATTCTTTCCATCCATCCTCTCAGGCGTTGCTGTCAATCCCAATAATATTTTTGGCTCAAAATACTTCAACATTTTTTCGTAGGTTGCTGCCGCGGCATGATGGGTTTCATCCAAAACAATATAATCAAAATAATCACTTTGAAATCGTTGATACTTCTCTCCGGCATTCATGGTTTGAATGGAAGCAAACAAATGACTGTGTTCACTCGGCTGATATCCTGCAACCCAGAGCTCACCAAAATTCTGATCCCTCAATATCTGACGATAGGTTTGCAACGATTGATCTAAAATTTCCTTGCGATGCGCCAAAAATAAAAATTTCGCGTTGGGATTTTCTCTGTAAAATCTCTTAAAATCAAAAGCAGAAACAATTGTCTTCCCTGTACCGGTTGCGGCGACAATTAAGTTCTTGAAGGATCCATGGACTTCACGTTCAATCTCAAGACGATCCAAAATATCTTGCTGATACCCATATGGTTTTGCATCAAAGAAGACCATATTTGCCACTTGGTTGCTTTGCTCCGTTAAGGCGTCTTTTAAACGTTTGCAATCCCTTTCATTTTCAGCGTGGAACTCTCGAAATTCATCGATATGCCAGTATGTTTCAAACGTCATACAATATTTTTCAATAATCGATTTGGAATTGTATTCCGAGATCTTTAAATTCCACTCGGTTCCCTCGCTTAATGCAGCTTTCGACATATTGGACGAACCGATATATGCGGTACTAAATCCCGTTTCGCGATGAAAATAATAGGCTTTCGCATGAAGACGGGTTCGCTTCGTATCATAGGAAACTTTAATTGTTGTATTCGGCAACTCAGCAAGCTTTTTAATCGCTGCAAAATCAGATGCACCCATATAGGAAGTTGTAATTACGCGTAATGGTCTATCCTTCGTGAATGCAACCAAATCATCATAAATCAACCGCAATCCGCTAAATTTAATAAAGGATACCAACAAGTCAATTCGATCCGCAGTCCGGATTTCCTTTTTCAGTTCATGATAGACCATCGGCTCTTCTTTTCCACCCGTAAACAGACTCGTTCTAGCAATCGAGGTAAGTGGAATCATCTCTTGGAAAGCAGCCTTCCCGATCTCTTTCGATACGAATCCGCGAAATAATTCCTCCCGGGTAATTCGATACGATTCCAATTCTTGATCTTCAACCAATTCCTTAAATACATCAATCATTCGATTCGAAATTGCAATCTGCTTTTCTACCGCATGATCATCTTTCCGATAATACGCCAATCCTTTCAAAAAAATCCGATTCAAATAATCCGAAAGCATCTGACTTGCTTCAGCAGCATCTATTTTCTCAAAGACTGAATCCATTTCTTCTATTTGAAATTCGGGTCGCTTTTCCATTTCTTCATTAATCGGACTCTCAAACAACTGAATATTTTTATCCATTATGTTCCCCCGTTACGATTTTTCTCATCTAAAACAAGCCTACCACTTCTATCATTTAACAACAATGTTTGATACTGAATAAAAAAATAAAACGCAGATAAAAATTCTGCGTTTATGCACGGTTTTCATTTCAACTTTCTCTTGAGTTCTTTTCCCATTCACATTGAGAATTAAGCAACTCCCGTTGCCGGCCCATTAAAAATCGATTAGGAAATTGAATCGTTTTCATCTGCATCCTTCGCTCTCGTGTCCTGTTATTCCCAAAACATCACATCCAACTTCATATCGCAGTTCTTTTCCTTTTGCCAAAAAAAGAACCCCGTTTCTCAACGGGATTTTCTCTGCACATTCCTTGCAATTTGCACGGCATCGTCAATATTTTCTAAAAACCGCTCTTCTCCCAACAATTCCACCACACCCGCACGCTTTAATACCTGCATGGGCTGAAGGCCAACGCCAGAAATGAAGACTTCGATTTGATGGGTGCGACACATGGTGAGCATACGCCTGAAGGCATGCAAGGCTGTTGCATCCATAACCGGTACATTTCTCATCCCGACGATCAACACATCCGTATGATACCCGAGGCCATTGATCGCCTCAATAAACTTGTCAGCGGCGCCAAAGAAGAAGGGGCCATTAATCTCATAGATCTGAATTCCCTCCGCATTCTTCCTCCGTTCGCTGGATCGCTCATAGGCTGAACCGTCTTCTCCGTCCATCTCTTCCGAGGCGTCAATCGTTCCAATCTGAATCTCCGATACATCCGCCATCCGTTTTACAAACAATAAGGCTGCCAATATAATCCCAACTTCAATTGCTGCAACAAGATCCACGAGAACAGTAATCGAGAAGGTCGCCAACAATACCAGCACATCAGATCTTGGGGATCGGCAGATGGCTTGAAACTCTTGCCATTCACTCATATTCACCGCTACCATAATCAAGATAGCCGCCAAGGTTGAAAGGGGCACCATCTGCGCCAAGGGCATAAACAGAACCAGAATCAACAATAAAACCAAAGCATGCACCATGCCAGCCACCGGCGTCCGACCGCCGTTTTTGATATTCGCTACGGTTCTTGCAATCGCTCCCGTAGCCGGAATACCGCCAAACAATCCCGATGCAATGTTCGCGACGCCCTGAGCTATCAATTCCATATTGGATCGATGCTTGCCTCCGATCATTCCATCAGATACAACTGCAGACAATAGGGATTCCACCGAACCCAATACCGCTATGGTAAACGCCGGAGCAATTAGAAGACGGATCTTTTCCAAACTGACTTCCGGCAATTGAAACTCTGGCAATTGCGATGAAAGCTCTCCAAATTTACTGCCAATCGTCGCCACATCAAGATGAAGAACCTGAACCAATATTGAAGTCGCTACAAGTGCAACAAAAGCACCTGGGATCTTCCGACTTACCTTCGGCCAAAAAATGATAATTCCCAAGGCCAACACACCGATCCATGTCGTTGATCCATCCAGAGATGAAAACCCCTGAATATAAGCCTGCCATTTATCCAGAAACCCAATCGGGACCAGATCAATCTGCAGGCCAAAAAAATCTTTCATCTGCGAAGAAAAAATGACCACGGCAATCCCGCTCGTAAATCCTGTGGTAATGGGATAGGGAATGAACTTAATCATATTTCCCATGCGAAACAAGCCCATCACAATCATAATCAAGCCCGCCATCACCGTGGACAGAATCAGTCCTTCGATCCCGAACTCCATCACAATTCCATAGACGATCACCATAAAGGCGCCGGTGGGTCCCCCGATTTGAACACGGCTTCCGCCTAAAAATGATATAAGAAAACCGGCAATAATCGCTGTATGCAATCCCTTTTCCGGTGTAACCCCGGATGCAATCGCCAAGGCGATCGACAATGGCAGGGCAATAATGGCTACAATCACACCAGAAGTGCAATCGGCAATCAATTGTTCTTTTGAGTAATTTTGCATAGTACTGAATAATTTTGGTTTCAATTGTGACATGATTTCCTCTTCTTTCTGCATCCAAATAGTTAGCGCCATTCCAATAAATTAGCGTTTCTCAACTAGAACAACAGATGTATTTTACTCTAGTTTGATGAAGAAATCAATATGCAATTTTTGTATGATTATGCGTTTAACACAAAAAAACAGACCGGAAGGCCTGTTCTTTATCTTACGTTAATTTTTTATTTCTGCAACCATTCTGCAACTACTTGAATATTATCATTGAATGTCCCATTTGCTTCGAAGTTCTTAGTGAAAAACCCACTGCCAATTGTAATCCCCCAAATCCCAGCATCCTTCAACTCATCTACCCGATCGAATGAATTTATACTACCTGCCGAAATAACTGGCACTTCTATTTCGGATGCTACAGCTTCAATAAGCTCACGCTTATTTCCTACAAACCGATACGTTGGAATTGTTAATCCATCGACCCCTTTGCTTAGCATCATCTTTCCATGTTGAATAATTTCATCTACAGTTCCAACTAATGAAGCTGGATGGCCTTCTAATTGGCCCATAAAAGGATAATATTTTGCAGGCGAGTTCCCTAACAGTTCATTAATCGAGTCCGCATAAACTGAACCTACAACAACATCAAATCCACAATCTATAGCTAGTTGAGCGCTTTCAAGTCCACCTTTTTCATCTGGACTCATCACTTCAAGGTACGTTGTTTTCCCAGCTTCTTTCATAGCTTTTACCAATTGAATCATTTTCTCTTTCGGCAAACCAACATCCTTAAATCCCCAGTTCGAAACCGGAAGTTCCTTAGCTTCTTGAAATAATTCATACGCATTTTCTACCGTCTCATCATTTTGTACCAACATTACTAGCAATTCAGTATTCATTTGAATCCCCCTAACTCGCTTTCTACCTGCCGATCTGTTCTTATCATCCCAATACTGCACGTATTGCTTCTTTTGGATTCTCTGCAACTCTCAACAACTCTACTCGTTTTGAATCCATTAAGAACTTCGATAGACTAGAAATAATCCCAATATGATTCTCATTATTATCGGATGCAATTGCAATAACAGTGTGTACTGGATCATTTTCCTCATTTCCAAAAACAATCGGTTTTTCTAAAGTAACAATCGAAATTCCCACTTTGTTTGCACCACACTCTGGACGTGCATGTGGTATTGCAACACCAGGTACCAATACAATATATGGACCCAATTCATTGCAAGAATCAACCATCGCATCGACATAACGGTTTTCTACAACATCGTTATCAATAAGCACTTCACCCGCTAATCGAATTGCTTCCTCCCGATTTTCAGCAGATTTGTTTAATCGAATATTCTTCGGACTCACAATTTCCGAAAGTGACACTCGACTCATTTTTAACATCCCCTCTCACATGCAGTCCTTCACATTCCGCTTGCATCTACTCAGCAAGAGCTTGCATGAGATATTCTATCAATCGTTTGAGGAATCCAAAAGATTCCCCGAACGATCTGATAATTAACCTAACTTACCAAAAATATCCCCTTTTACAGCCTCTTTATCCCCTCTAAACAGTGCCGTTACAACAGTAATCGGAATTCCTGTCTCAACAACTTCTTTCGGGAGCGGCGATACCGTTGTTAAGATCAATGCGATGTTGCTATTGTTCTTAACATCATTAAAGCTGCCTTTAATGATTTCAAATCGATAACCACCTTCTTTTAAAATCTCTTCTACCATTGGATATACCAAGGTACTAGAGACCATACCCGAGCCACAAACTAACATAATCTTTTTTTTCTCTCTGATTTCTCTTTTCACTTGTTTTGGTTTGGTCTTTTTCTTTCCAAACATATTCATAACTCCTCTTCTATTAACTTACTTTTGTATCTTGCGTTTCTGACTGTCCCTCGCCTCGTAATTCACGAGCATATTCAACTGGTCGATTCCGCATCAAATACCATACAGCTGCAAATACTCCGAGTATTGCAATACCTATCGCAAGGTCTTGAGAGCTTCCAATGCCCGCAAAAAATGAGCTCACCTGATATAATGCAAACCCGACAGGTGTCGTCCCAACACATAGCGATGAAATCATTCCAGCACCTTCTGGAAGAACAAATCCCGTGCCTTCAACAATTGCCATGTTCGCAACTGACATCGTCGATCCAATCCAGAATGAAACTGGAATTAATATCAAAGCACTATTCAACAAACCTCTAAAAATATTTCCTCGGTTTGTATTTGTAATAAAAACACAAATGAAAATAAATAGCCCTGCAACATCACCCATTGGTAGCATATTGTTTCCTGGTAGCAAGAAAGCGATCAAAAATGCAATCGGTGTTGTTAATACCCCAATCGCAACATGCTCTGGTGCACCAACCAATATCGCAGCATCCAATCCAAGGTGGAAATCTCGACCCGGCATCTTCTTTGTTACAAAAACCCGAACAGCATCTGATAATGGCGCCATACCAGCTACAATTAGCTCCGCTGCTCTCGGCAATAACAACATGAAAAATGAAACTGTAAACGCTAAACCTAATGCCGCACTCACTTGCGCTCCAGTTGGAACCCATTCAAAGTACGCTACGATCCCAACGAATAATCCAATAATCCAACCAATAAAGACTGGCTCTCCAAAGAATCCCCATTTCTCTTTTATCGACTCAGGATCCCATTGAACATCTCGAATTCCAGGAATCAGATCCCAAAATTTATCAAGCAGAAAACCTATCGGTGCCCATAGGATCGAATATGGATGAGTAATTGTAATTCCATCCATCGGCATATCATAATACGCATCAATCATTGGGTAAATCCAATCCGCCATCTTTAAAGAGACAAACCAGAAAATAAGACCTACTAGTATTGTTGATAGCCAGCTACCCGTCATGTAGTATGTCGCGCCCATGTAAAACACAAAAATCCAATGATTGTTAAAATCAACATTCAACGTTTTTACAACACCTAAAGCAACTAAAATCGCATTTAAAACAATAAAGAGTGCGATTGCTGCCATTGCCCATGGAATTGCAAATACAATGCCAGACTGCGTAGGCCATCCAAGGTCGGTAACGGTAAATACCACCCCGAATTTCGTAGCCATTTGATTAGCCGCTGGTCCTAATGCAGAAAAAATGACCCCTACTAAAGCAAATAAAGCTGTAAATCCAACCCCCATTCGGAGGGCACCAGCAAATACTTTCTCTTTAGGTGCCTGAAAAACCAGACCAAGAATAATTACTGAAACCGGAACAATTATTGGTGCCCCTTGCGATAATAACCAAGAAAAAACATTCAAAACAGATTGAAGCATAATCTCACATCTCCCTTCGTCTACAAATACTCTCTAGAATCTTCTTGTTTCGATTATGAATTATTCGGCGCCGAATGACTCACTTATAGTTTAAATGCCACATGAATTTTGGAAAAGATTAAATCTCTTCAAATTCAATGTGGCAATCTCTACCGTGCGGTCCCACTTTCTTGCGAATGATTTCTAATATCTCCTCAACATTTTCTTCCGCACGAAGTTGTTTAAGCACATTTTCATCTGTACACAGCGCTCCCAACTCCGTAACGGCTTGAATATGAGATGACTTGTCGATTGTACATAGAGCAAATATCAAATCCACAGGATCATTATCAGGATTTCCAAAACACACGGGGTTTAGCAATCGAATAAAACTAATTCCCAATTTATTTACACCGTCTTGAATACGAGCATGAGGCATAGCAATTCCCTCGTATATTACAATATATGGTCCGATCTCTTCAACGGCTTCTATCATATGGTCAATATACCGTTGTTTAATACAGCCTTCATCCAATAATTTGTTTCCAGCAATTTGAACCGCCTCTTTCCAATCCTCCACTTCCACATCAATTTCCACTAGCCGATCATTCAAAATATCCATTAATCCGATACTCTTTGGTTTTTGCTCAGGCTCCGTTGTCCATCGATTCATCAATTCTTCGATAGAATGCTTCAAATTTTCTTCATCGAAAACATGTGTGTCCCGTTTAATTAGCATAATCATTTCTTCTAAAAACACTTCCTTGCGTAGTATCATATCTAATGATTCATCATGATGAGTTACTTGCATTGGTGTTCCATTTTTAGGAAGATGTTTTTGCAAGTTTTTCAAATCTTTAGCATTCAATAGTGGGCTAACGGTTACCGTATCTACTCCCATTATTCTCTGATCCAAGGGAACTGTCGAAACAATAAGATCAACCACATTTTCTCTAACTGCTTTTTTTATCTGATGGTATGCAACGCTACCAATAAGCTCTATGGAAAACTCCGATTGTAAACGCGAACTGAGTAAATGTACTGAACCATTCCCCGTACCACATACCAACAGAATTTTTTTAGGTTCACTATTCCGATTAGACAACCGTTCCAACGCCGCTGCAAAATGCAATGTGAAATATGCAATCTCATCATCACAAAAAATCGTCTTCACGTACTCCTCAACTTGCTTAAGCGTCTCTTTTACTTGATAAAACAACTGTTGATATCGCTCTTTAATCTCATCTTTCAATGGATTCAAATACTGCTTATCATTTTCCAGTCGATAAATAGCAGGTTTCAAATGCTTGATCAGCCCATCAAAAAGCAGCTGATCCTCTTCAATCCTCGAATCAGTTTCAATTGCAATTTTATTAATCATCATCTGAACCATCATTTGCAATTCTACATAGTTTTTATCCAACACTAGATTATTGGTAGAATAATTCGCTTGTAAAATATAGTCCGTTAAAGCTGCTACTTCATCATTGGTTATTCCAATTCCAAAAAACTTATCTAAACGATTTACCACATTTAGAGCAACAGTGAACTCAGTAGTTCGTGTAATACGTCTAAGTCCATTTGCAGGATATGTTATGAATTTCATCATTTTCATCCGATATATGGCAATAACCATATAAATGATAATGGTAACAAAGGCTGTATCTGTGAAAACAATATCCAATGCATCTTCTGCAGTTCGTAAATTCTGCTCAATAACGTCTAATTCGCGTTTAGATATTATTCGTTTAACAAATTCATCTTTTAGAAGTTCTTCTTTACGTAAAATAATTTTAGCTGAGCTACCGTAGATATCATCCTGATTAAAGTAATTGTAAAGCAACTGAACGATCGAAAAACGAATTTTATTCTCTTCTCCAGTAATACGAATTCCATGATTTGCTATCGACTCAACAGTAACATCGGCTTGGGCTAACCAATTTCTAACTAGTTTTAAATCATTTTTCACCGTGCTTCTACTAACGTCAACCATTTTCTCTAGCTCACTGATCCGAATAAACCCATTACCCATTAATAACTCTAATGCAATTCGTTTCTTCCGTTCATATGCAGAACACACATACTCATGCGAAACCTTCTCACTCTCAATCTTGTTTGTCAATTCAAGGCGGTTAATTGCCTGATTTAAAAACACACCTCTATTCGGTCGTTTTTCAAGCACACTAAAGTCATTCGCAGAAAGAAACACATCAATAGTTTCAATATCATAACGAACAGTTCGACGACTTACATGAAAATAATCCGCCAATTCTTGATATGTAATTGGTTGTGTTGAGTTAATCAATTTCATAAGCAGTTCAATCTGACGCTCTTTCATACGATATTCCTTTTTCTTTTTATTATATCGACTAATCGCTTACTTATCTAGGTTTATTCCTTGCGTTTTAATGTGGCAAAACTTCGCAAAAAAGGCCTCGCATGCGAGGCCTTACTTTTCTACAGAATATTCATGTTTTCTAAAATTGCCTCTTCGATTACTTCAATCATCTCACGATTCTTCTCAAGGAACTTTCGGAACGCCTCCGCCAATTTTTCTTCATCCTCATAGACTTCCGCTGTAACGTCCACCCTGGTAATGGCGCTGAAATGGCTGAGGAACTTGTTTCCTACTGGCTCCTTCGCTCCGTCAATTCTTCTGATAATCTCAATCAATTGCTTCCTGTCTTCTTCATTGCCTGGAGAAATCAAAGACTTCAAGGTGATTTTCTTAGGTCTATAATCCACTTCAAATAAAAAGATCTCCTTGCTTCTCCATATGCTACCCGTCTTTGGAACTACAGCGGCCAATGATTTCGGCAAAAACCGCGCATACCCCTTGTTGCAGGCACAAAGATGGTATCCTTCTTCTTCAATCACTTGCTTGATGATTTCCCCCGCTTCAGACATTTGGTCAGGACGATTTTCAAAGATAAAATCAAAAGCTTCCTTATGATTCCGATAAAGTTTTTTCGCCAATTCGATGCTTTCATGATCCTTCATAATATCTCTCCTCAAAATCGTCAAATAGTCTTTCAAATAATATCCAACCTTCTCAGAAATGCGCTCCCCGTTCACATCCAATAAAATCTCGATGTTTCTTCGCAAGCTCTCATAGGAATAGATGATGTATCGTTGGCTGTCTTCCTCGTCATAGGGCACCAGATTCGTTGGAGAAAGAAAGACAAAGGCATGTTTGCGATCCGGATAGAACCGTTCCACCGTTTCCCGATACCTCCGCAATTGATCCGAGTGTTCTCCTGAATCGACCTTGTTCTCAATTACTACAACAAATTTCGGCGACTCGATCAACACATCAATATCGCGCCATTCTCTCTTGATAATCATTTCATTAAAATTCAGATCCTCAACATCGAATTCCGTCATCCAGTTCACTTTATCGTCCGAAAAGATATCTCGAAAAAACCATTTGGTAAACAACTCTGAAAGACCATGGCTCCCATTGGGATCCAATAGCCATGCAAGAAAATTGGAATGACGAATCTCCCGCCGTTCCACCTTTAATATTTGAAAAAAATTCGGAGCATTCATTTCAATATCCAGCCGCTCCAAATCTGGCTCTTTTATCAGATCGCTCATTTGTTTCATCATCAAATCCAAATCTATCCCTCCCTGTGATTCTCCTTCCAATTTATGTTATTCAATGAAAAAACGCAAGAAAGGAAAATACCCTGCAGGAGGAGCCTGCATGGCTGCCCGCAAGAAAGCATCTACTGTTTTGTCGTCAACACGTCTCAGATCCATTGACAATTTCACTGTTGCAAGGTAGAGTTTGACTATAGGAACCGAAGAAAGGATGACTCAAAATGAGCAAAGAAACTGTACAGCAACAATTCATAGAACAAGATCTCAATTTGGAAATTATCGAATTTAGCGAAAGCACCGCAACTGTTGAACTTGCCGCGCAAGCCATTGGCGTTCAACCAGCGCAGATCGCCAAAACCATGGGTTTTCAATTAAAGGATCAACCGATCGTTATCGTTTCTAAAGGAGACGCTCGAATTGACAACAAGAAATTCAAATCCACCTTTGCTTCGAAAGCAAAAATGATCCGCTTTGATGAGATTGAATCCATCACTGGCCATCCGGCTGGCGGCGTTTGTCCCTTCGGTCTGAAAAGTGGGGTATCCATTTACTTAGATGAATCCCTAAAAGAATTTGAACTGGTTTATCCTGCCGGCGGCACGCCGAATACCGCTGTTAAAATCCATATTAACCAACTCGCTGATGTGACAAAGGGCACTTGGGTTGATGTTTGCAAGAAACCAGAAGGAGAATAGAATGAAAATTACCAATACAAGAAATATGATCCTCAGCGGATTTTTCATTGCCATCGGACTATTGCTACCCGCAATTTTCCACCTCTTCGGAGGTGCCGGAAAGATCTTTCTGCCCATGCATATCCCCGTACTGATTGCCGGCTTTTTCTTGCCGCCTTTCTACGCGGCGACTGTCGGCTTGATCACACCGCTTTTGAGCAGCGCCTTGACTGGGATGCCGGTTTTTTATCCCATTCTTCCCATTATGATGGGAGAATTGATGGTCTATGGACTGGTAATCAGTTGGTTGGGTCAGGCTCGCATGAAAAACATCTGGGGACGTCTGATTACCGGCATGATTGCTGGAAGGATCGTCGCAGGCATGATTGTTTTTGTCCTTGGTATTGGGTTCGGATTGAAAATAAATCCGCTGATCTACTTGCAGGGCGCCATTGTAACAGGACTTCCAGGATTGGTCATTCAATTTTTAATGATTCCCTCATTGGTTATTCTCATTCAGAACCGCAATCAAACCATCAAAAAAGATCACCTATAAAGAATTCTTAATTTCAAGTTCTTGTGTCATCATCGACTGTTCTGGTTCAAGAACAGTCGATTTTTTTAGGACTAATCCCCCGATCATTGCCGTTAAGAGCGCCGCGACGATATGTTCAAGGAATGTAACGAGCATATAAAAAAACACGGGCAAAATCATCCCGTGTTTCAACTATTCAATGCATCTTCCAACGCCTTTAGAATTGCCTTGCTGCTTGCTGTTGCTCCGCTCACCGTATCCACTTCCATGGACTGCTCTTCCAACACCCTTTGAATAATCGGTTCCGCCGGTTCTCCCCGTCCATTCACATGCTCATCCAAGGTGAATTCAATCAGCTTGCCATCTTTCAACTCTGCTGTAATTTCAGCTTTCACCAAAAACAAATCAAACTTCCCATGATAGGTGCCGTCTTCCACCTCTGAAAATGCAACAGGTTTCACTTCGATATGCTTGATGTCATACTGATATTTGGCAAATCTAAGGAAAAAGGCAACCCCAGCAAGCGCCACAACTATTAAAATAATTTGTATTCCTTTTTTCATTTTCATCACTCCTTCATCAAGAGTGATTCTACCAAATCAAAATGAAGTCTTGATAAAATTCAAATGAAGCTTTGCCAAACTCTTACACTTGAATCGCTATTCCGGCAAAAGATCCTTCTTAAGGATTTGAATCCCCTTTGTATCATAATCGATCAGTCCTTCATCTTTCATCTTCTTCAACTCTCTCGACAAGGACGTCCGTTGAACCCCAAATCGCTCCGCCAAGGCTTTCTTGGACTCCATCAACTCAATTTCCCCATCGCCTTGACGCTGGACTTGCACCTGCAGATAGCTGAGAATTTTTTCCCGCAGACTTCGTTCCACATGATTTTTCAACTTATTTCCCAAAAGAGACGCATGATTCGAAATCATTTGCAGATACATTTCAAGAAACCGCTGATTGGAAAAACACATTTCGAAAATGCATTTTTTAGAGATTTCCAACAAGGTTGTATTTTTAACCGCGCTGACCATTAAAATATAATTGGAATCGGTGGAAAACAACAAGGGACCGCCCAACACATCTTCCTCCCGGAATCGACTGATCGACAGGATATTCCCATCCTCGTCAATCCGATCGACTACGACTTCCCCCGCCATTAAAATCTCCAATTTTGTACAGGTTTCTCCCTCCATATGCACCACCGCGGTTTTCTTGTAGTCAACAACACGAAATTCCCCCGACTGTAAAAATCCTTCTATCTCTTCCCGGGTGAATACACTCATCAAAGGAAGCATTTGAATCCGATCAATCGTATCTTTCATTTAATCCTCCTGTGTGTTACCTCGGTAACTTCTCTATCTACACTTTATCGCTATACTTAGAACAAATCAAGTTTAAGGAGAATCTTATGGATCCATTGACGCTTTCCATGTGGGGCATTACCCTCGTATTAACCGGTATTGCTCTTGTAAAAAACAAAGAAAAAACATTTCAGTCCATGAAAAAATCAAAGGGAATGATGTCGAATATGCTCGGATCAATCGTCTCGATCATTCTATTGATCGGTTTTGTGTTAACGCTCATTCCACCAGCAACCATCGAACAAGTATTGGGATCTTCCAATCAAGTGGTTGCCAGCATTGTAGCAGCGATCGTCGGCAGCATCACCTTAATACCAGCCTTTGTCGCCTTTCCTCTTGTGGGATCCTTGGTTGACGCCGGCGCCAGCATCGTTCCGGGAGTTGCCTTTTTGACCACCCTCACCATGGTCGGTGTTGTAACCTTCCCCTTGGAAAAACAAGAATTCGGCACAAAATTCGCCCTGACCCGAAATGGGATTAGCTTTGTTTTTGCTCTGATTATTGCTATTGGCATGGGGGTGATCTTATGAAAATTTTAAACTTTCTCAAACAAAACAAGTTTCTGTCGCTCGTGTTGCTCGCCTATCTTGTATCATTTATCCTGCAACCGCAATTCGCCACCCAAGCATTCGGCAATAGCAGTTACTACTTTATCGAGATGATTCAAATCATGCCAATGATCTTTCTACTCACCGTTGTCATCGATGTCTTGATTCCAAAAAAAGTGATTATCAAACATCTTGGCGAGGGTTCGGGATTTAAAGGAAGTATCTTGGCCCTTGTCCTCGGCAGCATATCTGCCGGACCCATCTATGCGGCTTTCCCTGTCAGCAAGCTGCTTTTGAAAAAAGGCGCCAGCATCGGCAATATCGTCATTATTCTCAGTGCCTGGGCTGTGGTGAAAGTCCCAATGCTAGCCAATGAAGTGAAATTTCTCGGTGCTGAATTTATGGGCACACGATGGATCCTGACCGTTATTTCCATCTTTATGATGGGGACAATTGTCTCAACCATCGTAAAAAAAGAAGACCTGCCAAGCGGCGAGTCTTCTCCAGAATTAGTTGTTATTAACCAAAGCTATTGTGTGGGTTGCAGTTTATGCGAAAATATGGGACCCAATCTATTCGAAATGATCGATGGAAAAGCGACTGTCAAACAGCAACCCCTGGTTCCAAAACAGATGGCCGCTGTAAAAAACATCGCGAAAAAATGTCCCGTCAATGCCATTCTAGTTCCTGACAATGCCTCTCAACTTCCTGAGGGAGTTGCTTGATCGCAATAGACGGCGATGGCTTAGTTAAGAGATTCTGCCAGTCCTTCTCCATGTTGATTGATATTTGCGTGAAATTTCGAATCACTCACATATAATTGACCCAAGTCTCGAAAAATCTCCAAACCACACTGATAATAGGAACGGATGATGTAGGCACGGTACTCTCCTACACATTGTTGTACCTCCGCATCATCCGGTCCTTTATCCATAACTTTGGCTGTGGCTTGAATAATTTTCATTTCCCCAGAAGTAATCCTTTCCCAGATTCCATCATGAATTATATGACCCTTTTCCAAAGAAAAAACAGCCGATTTCTCGGCTGCCTAGTCCCAATTTTGACTACGATGAAGGGATAACTCCCGCATATCTTCAATAACTGCTTGCATGTTCGCATACTGATATCGGCGCATAATCAATCTTCTCGCCATCTCAATCACATAGCGCTGCCCCTTCGCCCGATCCCGCAAGTCTTCAATTCGCTTAAAATCAAAACATAATCCATTGTCATAAATTCTTGCCATGGAAACACAGGCCATAAACCCAATGCTCTGTTGAAAGATCAATTGTTTCATTCGTGCTTTTGCTTCCTCCCTCGCCGGGATCCACTCCTCCCACAAGCCAAAATACTGATTCTCAAATTCCTCATAAAGGGCTTGAATCGTTTTTAAAAGGTATTCCTGATAGGCTCTGCTTTTCTCCGTTTCCCACTTCCGATATCCAAAAAGAGACGCATAATTCAAAAACAAGCTTCCCATCAATCGACCCAAATCAAATCCAATGGGACCATATCGGGCAAACTCCGAATCAAACACCTTAAACTCATCCTGAGAAACGAAAATATTGGAAGTGTGCAAATCCGTATGAATCAGGCATTGATGCTGCTGCAAGAACGCACGCTTCAATCCTCTCACCTCACGGTGGATCGCCTTGTCTTGTGTCAATTGATCCAACCATTCCCGCACAAAAGGATTGATCGAATTCTCTCGATTATCCAAAATCGGCTTCTCAAAAATAAACTGACTCCACAAACTATCGGTATATGACCCGCTAAAGAATTGATCAAAGGATGCTTTCTCCCAGGGACCGAGGTGATACTCCGATGTCAGAAATGCAATGCGCCCAAGAAATTCGCCCATCTTTTTCGGAAAACCGGAAAACCGCTTCCCCTCCATCAATTCAAACCGCAGAATCTTCATTCTGCGCAAATCTTCCATTACGACAATATTGGCCTTTTCGTCCCAAACATAAATCTTCGGGGAGGTATTTGGACACAATCGCTCTGCTACCTGCATATACTGCACATCGGTCCGCATCCGTTTGACAGAAAGCGGCATATGAATGCCATTCTCCATCGCAACACGAACAAAGGGCAGTACTTGCTTAACAATTACCGAACCTTCCTGCCATTCCGATTCAACCCGCAGGATCAAATTGGCATTGCCGTCGACGCTCATCCGGTCTCCAACCAATACACTCGCTTTTAGCTGTTCCGTTTCAGAAAAAATTTTTGTATTCCTTTTTACATATTGAATTGCTTCTTCCGGTGTCAAAAGATCATCTCGCATCATACTCCATTCTCCTTGTTCCTATTTTTTCATAAATGAAAAATGCTTACAACACCATTCGCCAACCTCGACTTTATTGTCTTCTTACTCGCCAATAAAATCCATAAAAAAAGACCCCTCCCGGAGTCAAAAGAACAAGGTATATCCAATCCAAATAATCGCAATATCCGCAAAAACATGGGCGATCCAGGAGTAATGAATTTTGAGGGTCCTGCGATTCAGCCAACAAAAAATGATTCCTCCCACCGTCAATCCAGTCAAGGCCAGCGCCATCATCGGCCAAGTAAACCAGGTTCGAAAAATAGAAACATGATAAAGGGCAAAGATCACCGATGACAGCAAATATGCACGGACTCGCTGTCCATTCCGGTAGAGCCTCGCGAAGATAAACCCCCGGAAGAACACTTCTTCCAAAAAGGAATTGAAAAAAATCACGTAGGCTCCAATCAGCAAATAATTTATTTGCGATACCTTCAATCGACCTTGCAGATCGGCTACAATATGCGGAAAATCGATCAACGGACGTAAAAGATAATAGGCGCCCAAGACAACAACAAAGGAAAGAACGCCCAACAGGATCGCATATAGCCATCCATTTATACCCGCTTCTTGCCGATGTTTGATGGTCATATTCCGTTCAGCACGTTCAACCCAAGTAAAACCCAATGGAATGGCGAAAAACAAAAAAATCTTCACAAGACTTTGAGTCAGATAATCCGCATGGATTCCCTGTTCAACCCCATATAAAATTCCGCATGCCGCTATTCCAATCACAATCACAAGCCATGACTTTTTCATCGCATTTCCTTTCCGGTCATTTTCTACAGTATACCGAAAATTCTTTACACCCCGCTTAACCCAAACATTCTTCACAAAATCTTTAAATTTGAATCCGATTACGTCCCGCTTCTTTGGCTCGATAGAGCTTTTGATCCGCCTTCAAAATCGCCAGATTGATTTGTCCGGATTGGTATTCCGCCATACCCGCAGAAAATACAACTCCAATCTTTTCTTCTATGCAAAACCGCCGAAACTCCTCCAAGGATTGATGCGCCGTTTCCAGGGTTTCTTTTGGATAGAAGATCGCAAATTCCTCTCCACCATATCGACACACCTGCTGAAAGGAATAATGATCCCGCATGTTCTGGGCAAATACTCGTAAAATTCGATCCCCTTCCTGATGTCCCTTCTGATCGTTAATCTCTTTAAAATGATCCAGATCCAGAATCGCAAAGACGCCAGCTGGCGCATCCTCCAGTTTTTCCATAAAAACACGTCGATTCTGAATTCCCGTTAAGGGATCAATCGTCGCCATGATTTCCAATTTTCTTTTGTTTGTTTCCGCTCGTGTTACATCTTTAAAGACATAAATCATACCTCTCCCGTTATCCGCCTGAATCCGTTTCGTATCAAAAATTTTTGATCCCACTTCGATCTGGCTCTGCCCTTCCTCGAAATCAAAATCCATCAATTCCGTGACAGCGGAAATTTCACTACCATCTTTCAATGCCATGAGTGAAGAAAAATATCCCTTTGCCGCATCGTTTACTCGAATGATCAATCCATTTCGATCCACGACCAATACCCCTTCATCTATCGATTCAAAAATCATCTGATACGTTATCGGAGTCATCAACAGAATATCAAATCGAAACAAGCCAATTCCAATCAAGACGCTCATCAATACATAGGAAAAAGGCATAATGTCGATCGCGCTCGGACCCATGCCAATCACATATATACTATAAATAAACAGGGGTACCATCATCCCGATCACCATGCAACGTGATCGAGTTTTGTATACGCCTTCCGAATTTCGAAGCTTTTTAACCATCTCCACAATCGCATACACCAAAACCGCAATTAGGATTAAATGTTGCATATTCCCCCAAATTCCCCGTGGAAGCGAAAGCACCTGCATGCCATAGGACTCAACTACATCCATGCTTTGATAATACAAATAATGTTGACCATTGGTGACAACCAATAAGAAGGTGATGAAATTCATGGTAAAGATCATGGTTCGAACCCAGCGATTTGCAATTTTCCGTTCATCGCTGTATTGACTCGCAAACAAAAACACAAGAAACGGAAAGAAAGCAATGCCGATATATTCAAAACGCAGCCAATTCACCATCTCAACCTTGGTTTGACTCATCAATTCAAAGGCATATCCCACCGAATGAATCACCATGGCCAAAAGCAAAAGAGCAAATGACCAAGCTCCGGCAATCCGTCTTCGAAAGAAGCTGAATAATGCCAAAACAAATAAAACAATTGCTGAAATTAGCAGTATTCCTCCAAGGGTTGCCGCCTGCATATGCTGCTCCTTTATTCCCGACTTTTGTTTGTAATTATATCATGGATTCTCTCCCTCCACGTCCTTATCATAATAAAAACCACTGAAATCCAACAAATTCCAGTGGCTTCTCCTTATCGCCGCGCCTTTCCCGTCATATGATCGATTGTGACTTTCACAACGATTGAGTCTTTCCCGGAATGGTTCACATACCTCTCTCCCTTTTCCAGAAAAGCCGGTGCGTATTTTCGAATCAACGCCATCAATGCAATCTGCTTTTCTTCCCCTTCAAGCTCAACCGCTTGGCCAAATGCAATAACGCTTTCATAATTGGTTGAGAATTTTCCGGGCAATACTTCCGTATCCCCGACAACCGAAAACGACACCTTTGAATGCCTTCGCAGCCCATCAAGTTTATGTCCCTCCATTGCGCTGTGAAAATAGATCACTCCATCCTCATACGCATAGCTAAGCGGCACCGCATAGGGATAATCCTCATCTCCAAGCACAGCTAGAACTCCATATTCCCCATCCAACAAGAGCGCTTCCGCCTCCGCTTGAGTCATCTGGCGATCATTTCTCCGCATTTCTCTCATCCATATTCCTCCCAATCATTTTTGTCATTTTATCATAAAAAGCTCTTCAAAAAAGAACTTTAAAACCGGCTCGGCACAGTATTCACTTCGTTTCTTGACATCTCTGTCGAAAAAAAATATAATGTAATTGACATTGATGTCGATAAAGGAGGAGCCATGCCAAAAATCATTGATTTTGCCAAGATGCAAAAAGCAATTGTTCAGAATGCATTTCAAGTTTTTGTTGAAAAAGGCTATTACCAGACAAAACTTTCAGATATCGCGCAGCGATCCAATATGAAACGAACTACGTTTTACAGCTATTTCAAAAACAAAGATGCCGTGTTCGAAGAAACCATTCTGTATCTCATTGAAGTGATGAACGAAACCATTCTTGCCTGTACCGATTCAAGATCCTTGCTTTCCATCGAACAGGCAAAAAAAATCCATCAAACGATTGATCAGAAAATTGGCTTTAAAAAACTGTTCCGGATCTTTATGGAATTTTGGTTGATGGTGACGCGAGGCGAATTCACCCTTTCCCCCGCGGCGCAGATAAAAATTCAATCGCACATCGAGGGCTTAGCGCCCTATGCCAAAGGAATTAAGAGAATCGTTAAAAATGGCGGTCTATCTCAGCTGGAAAGCCTTCACTATTCATTTATGCTTTCCTTTCCAGAAAAATTTATTTTCCCGGAAAAGGCGGCAAACGATCCGCTTTTCCCTCACCTTGCTCTTTATAACTAATTATGAAAGGAACCGACCATGAACCTATTACTTAGTGCCATGATCCCCTTTGCCTTCTATGCATTTCTAGGCTGGATGATGGAAACCCTTTATGCCACACAAAAACAACATGAATTTGTAAACCGCGGATTTCTCAAGGGACCCTTCTGTCCCATTTACGGGCTCGGCGGATTGCTGGTGGAACAAACCTTTATGACCCTCGAGCACCTTTCCAATTCCATCGTAACAACGACCCTTGGTGGCATTTTATTTTCCATTATTCTCGTCACAATACTCGAGTTCGCCACCGGATCCGTTCTAGAAAATATCTTCCACAAGAAATGGTGGGACTATAGCGAGGAACCCTTTAATCTGCACGGCTATATTTGCTTGCGATTCTCTGTTCTTTGGGGTTTGGTTGCCTATATATTTATGCAAGCCATTCAGCCGATTTTCCACCAAATGACCGGTTCGCTTGCTTTGCAAACCCAAGAGTTTTTGGCAATGTTTTTGCTGGCCTACTTCCTTGTCGATACTACCAAGACGATTGCAGATCTTGTCGATCTTCGTAGCGTCATCTTACGACATACCGAATATTCTTTAGACTTCTATATCAATAAACTCATGGAATACAAGCGATTTTTCCGAGCTTTCCCCTCCTTGCGACAACTCAATAATCAAGTGAAAAACCGCGAAATCTGGAGGATTTTTGATGAAAAATTCAGTACACTTAAAAACGAAATTAAAAATCGACGATCCCTATGACACCAATCATTACCATGCCATTCAAGATCTTCTGAATCATCCCGATGTACAATCCATGGATCAATATCCTCACCATGGATCCATCACCTGTTTCGAACACAGCATTTGTGTCTCATATTACAGCTATCGCTTTGCCGATCGATGGAATTTCGATAAAAATGCTGTCGCCCGTGGCGGACTTCTCCATGATTTTTATCTCTATAATTGGCATAAAAAAGAAAATCGCAAGGGGCTCCATGGTTTCACCCATGCAAGGCGATCCCTTGCGAATGCGCAATTGCGTTTTTCCCTTTCTCCCCTCGAAGAAGATATTATCAGTAAGCATATGTGGCCGATGACAGGCAAATTCCCACGCTACAAGGAGTCCTATCTCGTCTGTTTTGTCGACAAGTTCATTTCACTTTTCGAGGTAACAAAGCTTATGAATGCCAAGTCCGTGCAATGGTTCTTCCCCGCCATGCGCACAATTTATCGAAAATAAGCGCCTCACGGCGTTTCAAAAAAGACCGCAGGGTACTCGATCACACCCATGGGGCACGCCGCCAAGGCACCTGCCTCCAATTCCAATCCCATCAATGCGTCTGCGGACACATCAAAAGGCGCGCGGATTTGCCAATTTTCTGTTGGCCGAAAACCAAAACGCGGATAGTATTCCGGATGGCCCAATACAATGATTGAACCATAGCCCAACGCCTTCGCGATCTCGATGGAAACGCGAATCAATTCCCCGCCAATCCCCTGATTCTGCATCTCCGGCAAAACCGATACCGGTGCCATCGCCAAGGACAAGATCTCTTGATCCACTCCGATAATGCGAATCGTCGTCAACAGGATATGACCAAGAATCCGCTCCTCATCATGAGCGATCAATGACAATTCCGGTACAAAGGACTCTCCTTTCCGCAATTGATTCACCAAAATATGCTCCATGGGATTACCCTCTGTCAATTCCATAAATGCCGCTTTTACCAGTTCTTCCACCTCAAGATAATCCTCTTCCTGCTCCGGTTGAATCCAATATTCAATCTGTTTTTCACTCATTGATAAACCTCCTCAAATTCCTGACAAATCACAATCATCTGATCATTCTATTCCTGGCGAAAATCTTTTTATCCACATAATTCAGAGCTTTTGGATCGTTTTTCCACATTTCTTTCACAGAAAGTTTCCACTTCCAGTTTACCATTTTTCGCGGGATCCGTCGAAACAACCAAATAATTCCTTTGACAAAAACCCTGCTTCCTTATATGGTTAGTAGATGGCATATTAAAAAGGAGATCTTTGCATTGAAAACATTTCGTGCGTTCCAAATTCAAAATACCCTCATCGAAGGATTACATAAAGAAAACATCTCAGAGCCGACAGCGGTTCAAGAAGCGGCGATTCCCATCGCGCTTCAAAATCTCGATTTATTGGCAACGGCTGCAACGGGAAGCGGGAAGACCCTCGCCTATCTTTTACCTGCCTTTGAGCGAATCGACACGAACTCGAAAGAATTGAACACCCTGATCCTTGCGCCCACCCATGAATTGGTGGTGCAGATCAATACAGTGATCAAGCGGCTTGCGAAAAATTCCAATACAAGCCTTCGCTCAACCACCATTGTCGGCAACGTCAACATCAAGCGGCAGCTTGAAGCCCTGAAGGCAAAACCGCAAATCATTGTCGGCACACCAGGCCGTGTTCTGGAATTGATCCAGATGAAGAAGCTCAAAGCCCATCAGGTCAAAACCATCGTAATTGACGAAGCGGACAAATTACTCTCCGACAGCAATCACAAAAACATACAAGCAATTATCAAAACCACCCTGCGGGATCGTCAGATTCTGGCCTTTTCAGCCTCGCTTCATCCAACAACACAGGCACGAGCCACCGCGATGATGAAAGATCCAACCGTCATTGATCTGTCCGCAGAAAAGCCAAATCTGGATATCAATCATTTCTGTCTCGTTGTTGAGCGAAGAAAAAAGATTATCACATTGCGTAAATTGTTGCATGCCGTGCAACCCAAGAAAGCATTGGTCTTTATCAATCGCAACGAACTGATTCAAGAGGTGGTCGATAAACTCAACTATCATCATATCAAGGCGGAAGGCGTCTTCGGCAATGCAACAAAGGTGGAACGAAAGGCGGCATTGGATGCCTTTCGGAGCGGGAAATCCACCGTATTGATCGCATCTGATTTGCTGGCAAGGGGCTTGGACCTGCCGGAACTCACCCATGTAATCAATCTCGATCTCCCCAGCGAGGTCAATGAATATATTCATCGCGCTGGACGTACCGGGCGAGCCGGAAATAAGGGAACAGCAATCTCTCTAGTCAGCGAAAACGAAATCAACTTCCTAATGGGCGTTGAAAAAAAATTCGATATCGAATTTGAAGTCAAAGAATTATCCCGCGGTCAATTGATCGACCGGGCAGAATAAGAAAAGGGTTGTGCCGGATAACGAGTTTTATCCGGCATAACCCTTTTTTAATCTGAATTGTTATGATTATTCACCAATCAGAATAAAACTACCCAAGGGCGCCGCCATCTTCTTGCTTTCAAAATGCTGCAACAACTCCCCCATGGACTGCATCAAGTCTCCCCATTTTTCAGGAAGCCCTTCCATATACTCCGCTTCTTGCAATACTTCATGAAGGGTGTATTGAATCTCCCATTCCCCGTCCTGCAGCTCGGGTTCCACAATCCGATCTTCATCGACAATCCGCCACCCGGCACGCTCCATCAATCGAATGGCATCCTCCCGGCCCACAAGGGTTCGAATATTCGCCCTGCTGGTTTCTTTAAAGGCTTCTATCTGCGCCTGAATCAATACCGCCAACAAATGAGGCACCTGCTCCATCTGTTCAATCCGAAGATCCGCTTCCGCGAAGCAAACGCGATCCGCAATCTTTCTTGCCTTTTGAAGAATCGCCAACAATTGATCATGGGATTTGAGATACCAGGAAGAATGAGACAAAACAACGGCATCGTACCCTTTCGATTCCAATACCGCATCATCCTTTAGAAAATCAAAGTCAAAATCCATTTGGATTCTTGAACCTAGCATGGAATTCATCAAAAACTTTGCCGACTCTCCTACGCTGACAGGACTGCCGTACCCAGGTTCCGCCAGATCAATTCCATGAACAAATCCTGATTCCCCAACAGTATACGCAAGCACTGCTGTTGTATCGCCTTGTCCGCATCCAATTTCCAAAATCCGGTCCCCATCTTCAATGCCCCAGGTTTCCACCAATCGCATACGATGGCGCGTTTGAATTCGCTGATTCTCCGGGTCCTCTTGCGCCATGGCCATACACGCTAAAATTTGATCTATCATCCCTATCTTTCCTCCGATTCTATCTCTCTCATCCGCTTCGCATATGCCATACTCATCATACAAGACGGGATAAAGACAGCTCCGGTACCCGCCAGCAAAAAAGGAAACACCAGATTCTGGCTTCTTCCCAAGAAAGCAAATGCGTTCATTTGTTCCAATCCGAACAAAACCACAAACAGCAAAGCTGAAATCACCATAGCAAGAAAACTGCCGCGCTTATATCCACTGTACTTTTCTTTTTTCGTTGCTTGATCCGTATGAATGGCTACAGCGTCCTGAGCTGCGCAGAAAAAATAAATACCCTGCAAACTGCATACACGCTCCCATCCCGCTTCCGCAAAGACAGTAAGATATTCCATCTCGTCCCCGGCTTTCAGTTTTCTATAATCCATCGAATAACGCAAAGCTTGCGGTTCTCCCTTGCGCAACCGATACCGCAATGCTGATATACTGTCTAAAATCCAGCCTTTCCCCGCAAGGTCTTCCAGTCTTTTCAGCAGCCGAGCCTCATCAAACGCTAATCCCCAATTCCATAAATAACGCACATTACTTTCCATCATCATTTCCTCCTTGCAATCCCAGCAGCACTTTCTTGCCCATCTCCGCCATTCGGATTCTTCGATTAATATCACGCTTCAATAAATCTCTCCCGCTGGCTGAGATCTGATAGGTTTTTCTTCGCTCACCGTCTTCTTCCACCAGAGCAATCAACTCCCTTGCGGACAATTTCTTGAGAATCGTGTATAAGCTCGCTGGACCAATCTCGATTTCTCCGTTTGAGAGATCCGAAATTTTCTGTTTGATGCCGTATCCATGCAGCGGCTCCATCAAACTCAATAGAATATAGTACATCGAATCCGTTAACCGGTTGTCATCCAATGCTTTTCCCCGTGGCATTTTATCACCTCTTTCTATATCATTATATGATATATCTTTAAATGATACAACGAGTAATCTTTTCTTCTTTCCGATTACACAAATGATGCTTGCCCTTCTCTATTCCCAACCATATAATCAAATCAAGAAAACCTTTTCTGGAGGAACCCATGAAAACAACCTTAGACCGACTCGTACAAATCAGCAGACCCTATACGCGAAATGGAACCCTTGCGAATTACATTCCGGAATTGACCAAGGCAAATGCAAACGCCCTCGCGATTTGTATCTGTGACCATACCGGCAATTGCACGCAATCCGGGGATTTCAACACCCCCTTTACCATTCAAAGCGTCTCGAAAGTCGTCACCCTCTTATATGCACTGGAATCTTATGGCGAGGATGTATTTTCTCGAATCGGGGTGGAACAAACGGCCGACGCCTTCAACTCCATCATCAAATTGGAAACGCGAAACCAGGGAAAGCCCCTCAATCCTTTGATCAACGCCGGCGCAATCGCGACCATCGCGTATATTGCGGAGCATGAGGGAAAGGGCACTTTTCGAAAACTCTCTGCTTTCCTCAGAAAAATGGCGCAGAATGATGCCATCCACGTCAATCAGGATGTCTATGCTTCAGAAAAACGAACCGGAGATATCAATCGTGCCTTGGCATACTTTCAAAAGGGCGCCAATTCCTTTTCAGCCTCCGTCAATATTGTCCTCGACACCTATTTTCAAATGTGTTCTTTAGAGGTTCATGTCAAAGACTTGGCTCGAATCGCACAAGTCCTCACCAATAACGGCATAATCATCGAAACCGGAGAGCGTCTGTTTTCGGAAAAAACCGCACGGATGACAAAATCCATTATGACAACCTGTGGCATGTATGATTCATCGGGACACTTTGCTGTCACCGTTGGAATCCCTTCCAAAAGCGGTGTGGGCGGTGGGATCCTATCCGTGGTTCCCGGCCGATATGGCATTGGAACCCTCGGTCCAGCCCTTGATGAAAAGGGCAATAGCGCAGCCGGGGTTGAACTCCTCTCTCTATTGTCTCAAGAATTGAATCTAAGCATTTTTCAATAAGACTCACTATACCCTTTAGCGAAAATCATTCTTCGGTTGCCCTCTTTTCTATTGGCTGGAACAATGGTTCTCAGCAGCTATCAACTGGCTGCGAGATAGATGGAAAGCGCCTTATTGCCCTATTTCTTGACGATCTGCTTGGTTGTGCTCTTCTTTATCACAGAAGCTCTCCAAGCGCGAACAACCCAGTTGGAGGTACAACCATGAATCAAATCGATCTTCATATTCACAGCCATCAAAGCTTGGATGGCGAATTCACAGAAGCGGAACTGATACAACAAGCCAAAGCGTCCGGTCTTTTCGTGATGGCCATTGCCGACCACAATACCGTGCGCGCCATTCCAAAAGCCCTGCCTCTAGCGGAAAAAGTCGGCATTGATCTCATTCCCGCCATCGAAATCGATTGCGACTTCCACGGGATCAACGTACACCTTTTGGGCTATCAAATCGACTACAAGAATCCCGTCTTCGAGCAATTGACTGAAGATATTCTCAACAGCGAACGCAATGCCTCATCCCTTCGAATCGAAAAAACGCAAGCCTTAGGTCTACCCGTTTCCATGGACGACTTCAAAGGGAGTGCCATTATCATTCCGGAAGCGATTGCTGAGTATTTATTGAATCGAGACGATGCAGAGGCGTATCCCATCCTGCATCCATACATGCCAGGCGGAGCGAGAAGCGACAATCCCTATGTCAACTTCTATTGGGACTATTTTGCCAATGGAAAACCCTGCTATGTGCATGTTGAATTCATGACACTGAAGGAAGCGGTCACTTTGGTGAAGGAGACTGGCGGTATCCCGATTGTTGCGCACCCGGAAAAAACCTTCCATGGCATTGCTCCCCATCTGGAAGAACTGATCCAACTTGGCATTGAAGGACTGGAGGTGTTTTCTTCCTATCATTCCCCGGAAGAGATTCCAGCCCTCTATGCCCTTGCAAAAAAACACAGCCTGCTGATCACCTTCGGAAGCGACTACCACGGTAAAACAAAGCCCAGCGTTCATTTGGGCATGACGCAGTGTAGACTACCCGACTCCGAACAATTGAGAGAAATTGAGGCGCTTCACGGTTAATTTATTAAAATCAGACATCCTTTTATAGGGTGTCTTTCTTTTTCTCTCTTGTGTTATTGGGTTTTTTCCCATACGATTAAAGCAATCATCCCAGTAAATCAGGCTTGGAGGGAACCAAATGCGCAAACGAAAAGTCAAAATTCTTGCGGTCGATGAAATGATCGCACAATTTTTCAAAACTGAACTTGAATCCATCTTTGGCGAACTGCTGGAAATTCGTTATGTGACAACCGCCAGCAAGCCCCTTCCTTTTATTCACGAGTCGGATCTAATCCTGTATACGGATCCCAGCATTTTGATCGAATTTATGCCATACATCAGGAGCAATTCACCGGTACTTATGATGAAACGCACCTTATCGAAAGAAGCCATGCACCTGATAGAAGCCATTCCAAAAAACAGCCGATGCTTGGTCTGCAATATCAACAGCTTTATGGCAAACGAAACCCTGGCAACCGTTTACCAATTGGGGCTGAATCATTTGCAATTAATTCCCTATACCGCTGGCGCCGAGGATCCCGCGGGACCCATCGATTACGTCATCGCCCATATGGAATATGATTTCATCTCTCATTTCGATGCGCCCCTTGTAAATATTGGAAGCCGGATCTTCGACATCAATACGATCTTGGATATCGTCTCCATCCTCGATATCAGCGAAGAAGAAGGGGAGCAAATTCTGCTGAAGTATTCCCTGAGAATACCCAACATGTGGAAAGGATTGAACTATACCCTTGAAAACAAACGAATTTTATCCTCAAAATGGCACCTCCTTTTAAATGAACTGAGCACGGGCATCATCGTAATCGATGAAAACCATCATATCGATATGGTCAACTCCATGGCAGATTCCATGTTTGACCGCCAATTAAAGCAATTCGAAAAGCTAGAACTTCAGGACTTGGTTCACGATTACCCCACCCTGCAGCTTTTCCAGTCGATACTGGAGATTCAAAACGAACTACTATTGTTCAACGGGAAAAAACTAATCGTCTCCATTAAAAACATTTATTTTGACTCACACCTTGACTCACATCACTATGGACGCATTATCCTGATCAAGAATTATCAAGAGGTCGTAGAAATCCAGCAAAAGATCCAGCAGAAAATCATCGGGAAGGGACACTATTCCCGCTATACCTTCGAATCCCTCGTGGGTGCGGATCCACGCATCGTCGAGCGAATTGAAATCTGCAAGCGAATCGCCAATGCCGAAGCCTCCATTCTTATCAATGGCGAATCGGGAACAGGAAAAGAAATTTTCGCCGGTTCCATCCATAATTATTCCAATCGGCGAAACGAGCCCTTTGTCGCGATCAATTGTGCCGCCCTCCCTGAATCTCTCCTCGAATCCGAGCTGTTCGGTTACGAGGAAGGGGCTTTCACCGGGGCAAAGAAGGGTGGAAAAATCGGTTTTTTTGAAAGCGCGCATCGCGGCACCCTATTTTTGGATGAAATTGGCGAACTGCCCTTAAAACTACAGGCTCGGCTCCTTCGCGTGCTGCAGGAAAAAGAAATCATTCGACTTGGCGGCGACTCCATCATCAAGGTTGATACCCGTATTATTGCAGCCTCCAATCAAGATCTCTTTGCCATGGCGGAAGCCGGCAACTTTCGAAAGGATTTGTTTTATCGCCTCAATGTTTTCCAAATTGACGCGCCGCCCCTTCGAGAACGCCGTGACGACATTCCCAAACTCATACAGGAATATCCAGATTTCAAACTTGGCCGTCATCAATATTCAAAGCAGTTCTTACAATTCTGCATGAGCTATGAATGGCCGGGAAACGTTCGAGAACTGAATAATGTCCTTGAATACCTGATCGCTGTTTCAGATGGGATTTTCACACCTAGATACCTGCCTTCCTATCTGAAAAAACGCGAGTTTCTCGACTTTCCAATCAAATCCAAAGAGGTTCGCTCTCAGGACTACTTTATTCTGGATTCCATCGATTATCTGCATCATCAGGGCATCCGAACCGGACGACGAAATATCCACGAAGCCTTCAATCGGCTCTATTATCGCATTTCCGAAGTAGAAGTCCGCTCCACCCTCGAGAAGCTGAAAGATCGAGGCTGGATTGAATTCGGTAGCGGTCCAATTGGCTGCACACTCACCCCAATCGGGTTTGAAAAGTTAAACTCAAAATAAAACAAAATCAAAAAGAGCGCTTCCTCCAAATTAAATTTGGAAGAAACGCTCTTTTATTTTCTGTTCTCTTATTGCCAGTTGATTGCTGTTGCAATTGCGATAAATATCCAGCCAACAACGAATAGTTTCATTACAAGCGGCAAGATAAATTTAAACCACTTGTCAAACGGTACACGTGCCAATGCCAACATCGCCAACAAGCCGCCCAAAGTTGGAACGATCATGTTAATCAAGCCATCACCTACTTGGAAAGCAAGGATTGCGATCTGACGGTTTACACCGATCAAGTCTGCCAATGGAATCATGATTGGCATCGTTGCCATCGCCTGTCCGCTGCCTGAAGGGATAAAGAAGTTGATAACCCCTTGCACCAATGTCATCAAAATTGCTGAAATCGTTGGTGAAAAGTTTGCCAACGGTGCAGATAAACTATTAATAATAGTATCGCCAATTTTACCTTGCGTCAAGATTACCTGGATCGCACGGGCGAAACCAACGATCAACGCACCACCGGCAATGTTGCCAGCTCCTGTGACAAACTCGTTGACGATTTTGTCTGAACTAAATCGAGCAACCAAACCAATGATTACTGCGTAAAGAATGAACAAAGCCGAGATCTCATTCAAATACCATTTGAACTTGATAACACCAAATACGACAACAACGATAAATGATAAGAAGATACCAAGAATCAGTTTGCCTTTTTGATCTAGGCTGTAAGAATTAAACTTGTCATGATCAACATCCAAACCTACTGTAGAGATACCTAACACCATACTAGATTCTGGATTTTTTTCAAGTTTCTTTACGTAACGAATGGTATGATGCGCCATGAATACCAACGCTGTCAAACAATACGCTGTACGAAGACCCATACCAGAGAAAGTTGGGAGATCGGCAATCGCATGCGCCGTACCAACTGTATACGGGTTGATTGGAGATGTTGCGAAACCAACGGAAAGTCCACCGATAACCACTGCGGCACCAACCATCAAGTCATAACCAAATCCCAAAGCAACCATAACTCCTAGGGGAACAAACGGCATCAAGTTCTCATATCCAACTGCAGCTCCAAAGAAGCCGAATAGGAATGTCAAAATAACTAGCGCCCAATGCTTGGAGATATTATGCTCCTCAATCTTTCTAATCGAGATGCCGATGCTGTTTTCAATAACATTCGTTGATCCAAGAACTTGGAACATACCGCCTGCAAAGAATACAACCATCATAACGCTGGCCGCCTGAATCATACCAACTGGAATAGCTCTAAATAAGTCCCAAAATGAAACCGTCATGTCCGATGTTTTCTCTACCAAATGGAAACTGCCAGGCAAAACACCCATTCGTCCATTGTCCATCATCACGCGCTCAAATTCGCCCGATGGAATAATGTAAGTCAATACACTCATTAAAATCAAAATAAAAAATAAGATTACGTAAGCGTTAGGAACCTTGCTTTTTTTCTTTGCTGCATCATTAGGTACTTGTTCAATTTCTGGTTTTCTTGATACACCTGCTTCTGCCATACTTTCCTCCTTTAATATGATTGAATTTGTAAAATCGCATCCAAGATCAAATTGCTTCCCCTGCAATCTTATCCGGCTGCGTTAATTCCTCTGCTGTCTTTCTTGCGTACATGTTACGGTAATGCAATATTTGTGCCAAGTTTTATTGTAATCGAAAAGAAAGCTTATTACCAGTGTTCATGCCATTATTTCATTACTGAAATAAATTTCAGTGCGTTTTATTGGGATTGTATTTTATTTATCAATAGGCGCATCCCAATAGACTCAAAAAAAGATCTTCGCACTTTACACGAAAATCTTCTTTTTATAGCTGCATCGCTTGGCTATCGGGCATTCCTGACAATTCGGATTTTTCTTACAATTTTTCTTTCCAAGTTGAACCAAGAGAGCGTGAAATTCATTATAAATCACCAGATCCCTCGGAATCGCACTTTCAATCTTTTCCCTGGAAGCATCATACTCCTTCGGCATCTCGAGCCCCACGCGCTCAAGGATTCGCCGTGCATAGGCATCCACGATAAAACAGGGTTTTTCAAAGGCATAGGTCAGCATGCAATCCGCCGTTTCTCGACCAATCCCATTTACCCCCAGCAATTCCCGCCGCAGGGTTTCTCCATCTCGAGCCCTCACCTTTTCAATTTGATACCCATAGCCTGCATACCAATCCAGAAATGCTTTGATCTTCTTGGCTTTTTGCCGATAATACCCGCTTGGGCGAATCCGCTTGGCGATTTCGTCTTCCGAAAGCTTTTCCAGTCTTTGCGGCGTCAACTCTCCGTTTAAATTGTTTAACGCCCGCTCCACATTGCCCCAATTCGTGTTCTGTACCAAAATCGCACCGATCATCATCTCAAAATCCGTCTTTGCAGGCCACCAGCCTTGCGGACCAAACGCGTCGAAGAGCCTATGGTAGATTCCCATCAGCTTTTCATGAAGGATCAACTCCTCCTTGATTTTCAATCCATGCGCAAACCCCGTCAACTTCCCGCTCGCTCCAACCACACGATGACAGGGCACAATAATCGGGATGGGATTCTTGCTATTAGCCATACCCACCGCCCTGGATGCCTTCTCATTGCCAATGGCTTTCGCTATTGACTTATAGGTTGCCAGCTCACCATAGGGAATTTTTGTCAGCGCCAGCCAAACCTTCTTCTGATAGTCTGTTCCTCGAGGATTCAGCTTCAAAGAAAAATCACCTCGTCGTCCAGCCATATATTCATCAACCTGGGTTCTCACCTCTGAAAAAAAGTCATCATCGCGAACCCATTGATCGGAAATCTCAAAAACCCGCTTCCCTTCTCCCGTATTCAAATGAAGGATGGCTAAGCCCTCCTCATCGCCCACGGCAATTATCTCGCAAAACTGCGTCTCCCATCTTGAATAATTCATCCCGTTCTCCTCACCTCTTCAAATTGGATTGCCACAAACAAAGCGCCGCATAGGCGCGATACGGCGACCAATCCTCTGCACGGTTTAAAATATCTTTTTCCTTCGGTTTTTCAGCGCCTGTCATCAAGGCCTTGATGATCCCCAAATCCTTGGCCGGAAAGCTGTCCACCATGCCCAATCCCCGCATGGCAACATACTGCACGGTCCATTCTCCGATCCCCTTCACCGAAGCGAACTCCTCTCGAAAATGTTCCAATGATTGATCGGCACGAAGATGGAATACCCCTTCAAGCAGGGCACTCGCCACATTCTTCACAGTCTGTTGCCTGGTTTTCGTAATCCCCAACTCATCCAACTCAGTCGCAGCCAGTTCCTCTGGCGTCGGAAAGAAGAAATCCAATCCATCCAGATACCCAATCGTTTTTTTGCCAGCTCTAGCCGCCAGACGACCCGCCAAGGTTGTTGCCGCCTTCACAGTGATCTGCTGACCCAATACCGCGCGAATCGCATGCTCAAAGGGATCAAAGGCAACGGGGAGTCGCGGTACCAGTCCGCTCTCCATGCCTTGCTGCAGAATAGGATCCTTCCCTAAGCAATCCGATATCGCCTGCAGATTCGCATCCAGATCAAACATCCGACGCACCCGTGCATAGATCGCCATCAATACACGAATATCCTCACTTACGACCCGGACTTCCAATGCGGATATTTCCGGCTGATTCGTGATCACAAAATACCCCTCCATCTCTCCGATGCGAAAGGTGCGCTGATAGGACTCCTGATCAATCCGTTCGATTCCCGATATGGCGCGCGCTCGAAAGAAGGACAAGATTCCATAAAAATCAAAGGGCTTTTGATAGGGCAAGAGCAATCGAGGCGCTTGGCTTTCATCTGCCTGATCCATTCCCCTTCTCGCCATGGTAGGGGTACGTCCAAACACCTCTTGAAACACCTGATTGAATTGGCGAATCGAGCCAAATCCCGACGCCGTTGCAATCCTGGTGATGGACAGATCTGAATTTTGCAGAAGTTTCCGCGCAAACAGCGCTTTATGATATTTCGCGACCTTCACCGGAGAAACCCCAATATGCTCGACAAATAATTTCCTCAAGTGCCGATCGGAAACAAAAAGAACGTCAGCCAATTCCTTGATAGAATGTTCGTGAAGAAATCCCTCATAGATCCGCTTCAATGCATCGTTGATCAAAAGCGAACCGTCAATATTCTGCACCGCATACTCCACCTGCAAATCGGGGCGGCACCGGAGACAGGGACGAAAGCCTTCGTTGATCGCCTCAAAAACCGTATCGAAATAGTCCACGTTCTCTTCCTTCGCAATTGGCGCCGGGCAGGATGGACGACAAAAAATCCCTGTTGTTTTCACACCGAAATAGAATTTCCCATCGTAATTCTTGTCTTTCGCCTCTCGTGCAATTTGATAGGTTTTCCGCTCCATGACACACCCTCCCTTTGCATTTATCATATCGGGAATTCATTGCTAAGAAAAGCGATTTTCGGAACACACACTGCTTTCATTCCAGCGAATCTTGCTAAATTCGATACTCGAGCTGAATGTCATAGGGTTCGTGCTCGACCTGTTCCCGAAAGATCCACTCCGCATCCATGCATCCCATACTCGCGTAAAAGGCTTGGGTTTCGACAGCGGAATGTCCGGAAATGTAGAGCTTCTTCGCTCCCATCTCTCCCGCCTCCCGCGCGCAATGGAAGAACAATTTCTTTCCAATCCCCTTGCCGCGTTCCAAATGGGAAACATGCAATTGAATCAATTGCATATACTCCCCCTCAAGCCCCAGGGGTTCTCCGCCGAGGGTGGCAAAACCCAGCAAGCGATCCTCCTCATAAGCCAAAAACACCTTGCCGCCAAACTCCATCGCTTCCGCGAAATCGCCAAAAACGATATCCCTTAAAAGTCGTTCATCCCAGGCTTCCGTAAAGACGCAGGGCACCACCTGCTTTTCTCCGTCGATTACGCGCCAAACCAATTCGACCTTTTGGGTTCGATCGAACCCGTTCAATAGTCCCCCATGCAAATCCGCGTTGGTAATCTCCTTGATTTGAATGCCCTTATCCTTTTCCATTTCGCTTCTCCTCGCTCTCGCTTTGCCCGGTCTTCTCCAGATATCGATCATAATTTCCCTGATGGATTTCAATCCCCCACTTCGTCAGAACCATTACGCTGGTTGCAACTCGATTGATAAAGTATCGATCATGGGACACAAAGAGCAGTGTTCCCTCATAGTCCCGAAGGGCTTTCTCCAGGATCGCCTTGCTCGGCAGATCCAAATGGTTCGTCGGTTCATCGAGCAAGAGAACATTGCCGCGGCTCAATACCAGTTTCGCCAAAACGACACGGGATTTTTCCCCGCCGCTTAGGGCGCTGATCATCTTAAAGGCATCGTCCTGCGGAAACAGCAATTGTCCCAGAAGAGTGCGTACCTTTTGAACCGAAATTCCCGGAACCATGGTCAACAATTCCTCGAAGATCGTATTCGTCTCGTTAAGGGCGCCATGCTCCTGGTCGTAATATCCAACCTCCGTATTTTCTCCCCAGACAAACGTCCCGCCATCCAGGCGATGCTCCCCCACCAGGGTTTTCAACAGGGTTGATTTTCCAATTCCATTTTCTCCAATCACCGCCATCCGCTCACCCCGATTCAAATGAACGTTGAGATTCGACAGCAAGGGGATTCGCAGCTCCTCATCCCCCACCGTGATTACGCCATCCTCGAAGAGGAGCACATTCTCGCGGGATTTCTTTTCCATCTCGAAGGCTAGACTCATCCTTCGCAGATCCCCCAGGGGTGATTCCAACCGCTCAATCTTCTCCAAGGTTTTTCTTCGACTCTTAGCCATGCGAGAGGTAGAGGCCCGCGCGATATTTTTTTCCACATAGGTTTCAAGGCGCTTGATCTCTCGCTGCTGCGCGATATATAGTTTTCTGTACTGGGCGCGATTTGCACCTCGCTGCTTCACAAAATACGTATAGTTCCCGGCATATCGGATTGCAGTCCCCCGTTCAATTTCATAGACAATCCCCACACAGGCATCCAAAAAATAACGGTCATGAGAGATGATCGCGATGGTTCCCTCATACTCTCGAACAAAATTCTCCAGCCACGCCAGGGCGCGGAAATCCAGATGGTTTGTCGGTTCATCCAACAACAACAGATCGGGACGCGACAATAAAAGCTTTCCCAGGGTGAGTTTTGTTTTCTCCCCGCCGCTCAGGGTGTCTGTCCTGTTCTCCCAACAAGACTCTTTGAATCCCAAACCCTTCAGTACCCCAATGATTCGACCTTCTATCTCAAATCCGCCGGCTTCCGTGTAAACCCTTAACATCTCTTCATGTTGCTGCATAACCTGCGAAAGCTTCTTTTCATCGGAATAGACGTCTTGGTCTGCCATTGCCCGTTCAAGACGCTTCATCTCTTTCTCCGCTTCCAATGCCCTTTTAAACGCCAGGCGGCACTCCTCAATCACCGTATTTTCCGGATTTACATCACTCACCTGCGATACAACCCCATAACTCAGCTTTCTATTCACCATCACCTGACCCGAGTCATGGGACAGCTCTCCCGTAATCAGATGAAAGATCGTCGTTTTCCCCGCCCCATTGGCGCCAACAATTCCGATCTTCTCGCCCTTGGCTATGGTCATATTCATTTCTCTCAGCACGCTCGTCGCACCAAAGCTTTTTGATACATCTTTTAATTGTACAATCATATCCGTCTCCTTACCCGACCCTGTTCGTTTTTCAACTATCAAAATCCATCGATTTTATCCGAGATTATTCATTGCACAATTCTTTTGTACACAATATTTGTGCGAAAAAAAGAAAGCACCAACAAAACCGCACTTTCTCTCTACTCAAAATATATGGGCAGTTCAAGGCAGATTGTTCGATTCTCGGTTCTTATGAATATCTCCGGCAAAAATAGGCATAGTTATCCCTTAAATGGCCAAATCAATCAAAAAAACACCGAAATCGTACATTCTAGTCCTCAACCCCTTTTCGCTATTATCAGATCATAATTGTATAAAGCCGTACAAATGAGCAGGCTTCCTCTTACACCTTCATCCGAAACGCTTGCATATCAACGACTCGCTGCACAGCCAAAACACCATTCAAATGATCAAATTCATGCTGGAACAGTTCAGATAAATCTCCCTGAAAGACCTCGCTTTGAACCTTCCAGTCCAAATCATGATATATCACACGAATCGTCTTATGGCGCCGCACCCGCACTTCCAATCCCGGAAAACTCATGCAATCGTCCCAAAGTTCAAAGGTCTCCTCATTAATCACTTCTATACAGGGATTCACGAAAACCGTCACATCGCCATCCAGCTTCATCGTAATCATCCGCACAGATGCGCCAATCTGCGGCGCCGCAATGGCACGGCCAAATCCATTCTCTATGCGAAACGCATCCAAGGTGTCTTCCAAATCCTTGGCCACCTGCCGCGCTCGATCCAAATTATCCAGCGAAATCAACTCACACTCTCGATACAGGTTTTCATTCCCCAAAATCAAAATATCTCGTTTTGCCATAATTCTACACCTCCAAAGCCAGATCAACAGCCGCAATCGAATGAATGGCTGTCGTATCAAAAACTGGAATGGAGACATCTTTTTGATGAATTAGCAATGGGATTTCGGTACAGCCCAAGACAACACCCGCGGCGCCTGCTTTTTTAGACGCCTCTATGATCCGCACATATTCAGCTCGGCTCTCATCTTCAATCTTGCCCCTTACCAACTCTTGATAAATCACCCGGTGTATGAAATCACGATCCTCATCATTTGGAATCACAATATCAATCCCGTGTTTTTCTTTCAGTACCCCTCGATAAAACTCACCTTCCATAGTGAATTTCGTTCCCAAGAGGAGTACCTTCGACAACCCCTGCTTTTTAATCGCCCTGCCCGTCGCATCGGCAATATGAAGTACCCGAAGCCCCGTTTCCCGCTCCAAGTCCGGCGCCATTTTGTGCATGGTGTTGGTACAAATCACAAGAAATTCAGCACCGCCGCGCTTCAAATTCATCCCTTGTTTCACCATCTCTTGGGTTAATTGATCCCAGTCACCCTGATGCTGCAGGTCTTCAACTTCCTGAAAATCAAAAGAATACAACAAACAGTCTACTGAATGAGATCCACCAAGACGCGCCCGCACCTCTTCATTCATCAAGCGATAATACTCCAGAGACGATTCCCAGCTCATGCCGCCAATCATTCCAATTGTCTTCATTATTTCTCCCCCTTCTATCGCTAATGATGCAATAGCCTTCTCAATTCATCCTTAAATCTTCGAAAGGAAAAAGCAAACTGGCTCGATAAGGTGAGAAACGACACCAATGCCGCAACCACGCTCGGCCACAAAACATCAATAATCCCGACTGCAAATAAAAGAATCGGCAAGTATCCCAATAAATCCATCACAAAGAAGTCCCGCACATAAGCCTTCCAGCGAGACTTGCGAAAATGCAACAACAATCCTTCAACCCCCACCGCCAGCGACAGAACCAATGGAATTCCATAGTCAATCAAGCTGTGAAAATCCGGAATCATCACGCCGATGACCGCCATAAATGCCGATAGCGAAACGGCCTGCAAAAGAATCTTGCGGCAAGCGCGATTGTTCGAAAGGATCGTATGCTTGATGGAAAACCAAAGATAGAATACCGAGCTTACGACATACACGCCCCAATACTCGCCACGAAAGGTCATGGCATTCACCACGATCGTCACGCTCAGCAATAGAATCGTGCCAAAAATAAATAAATTCTGAAGACGTCTTTTGCGATGGCGCGCCTTATGATCTTGATCCTCGATCAATTCTCCCTTTTCGTTGCGTCGTCCGTAAAGCGGATAGGTTCGATCGCCGATGCTCTCTCCCTCTACGGGTTGCTGACATAAGGGACAACGAGTCAGAGAATTATCCAATTCCACATTGCAACGTTTACAATTTTTCATGGAACGCCTCCCACTCATTGGAATAAATCTTCACATGGATGCTATCCTCTTTCGACAACCCCCGGAAGAATCGCTTCGTTACTCCCGGCTCCACAATACATCGTGAAATAGAGATGCTCATCTTGTCGTTGACCGAACACAACCCCAGATTCAGGGGACTGCCCGTCGATGGATAAAACACCAGCTCCATGCGATTAACCCATCGGCTGACAGAATCCGGAAATACAATCCTGCCCAAATTTGAAATCGTCGCCGTCTTCACCTTGGTTCCATATCGGCGATACGCGAATCGAAGGATCGTATTCTTAATTCCCAAAGGGATAAATCTTGAAAGAAAGAAGCGTTCTGATTCCACATGATCCGCGATCTTCGGATACAGACTCTCCTTCGTTGTTTTTTCCACCAACTGCGCCTGAACCGATTGCAAAAGATCTTCAAATTCCATGCTCTCATCGGGTCGAACAACAACATGAACGACCGAAAAAAAGTTTCGCAAGGTCTTTGAAGGAAAAATACCGCGCAAATTAACAGGGACAGCAATCTTAATCGGTTCCGTATAGAGTCCATATTGCATCGACTCCTCATAGATGGATCGAATCAACCGCGCAACTAAATAGGTCGTAATCGTAACGCCCTTATCCTTGGCGATTCTCCGAATCTCCTGCACATCAACAACCCCCGTGTCCACATGATTGCCGAAGGGCTTAAAGACTGTTCCCTGAATCATAAAGGCGTCTTCTTCCTTTACGGGTTGCCGCTCACAGGGTTGATAGTACTTGTGGAAACTATCCTCCATCTCATAACGACTGGGAATTTCATTGGGCAAAAGGATTTCATCCCCCGGATCCACATCTTTCCCGCTAAGCTTCAAATAAGTATAGGTCAGGGTTTTGATAAATTCAATGGCGCCAGAGCCATCCGATAAGGAATGATGGGTTTCAACAGAAATCCGCTTCCCATAATAAAAAACCTTCATCAAATATCCATTATTGAATAACGGATCGATATGCCCGCAAGGGGTTCGCGTTTCCGCTTCAATTAAAAGTTGATTTTCATTATTCTCAAAGAAATACCAAAAATATCCCCTTCTCAGCCAAACAGCCAGAGTCGGATATCGGGTCAGGGTTTGATCAACCGCTTCTTGCAAAAAGTTAGGATCAATCTCCTCCGTTAAGGTAATAGCCAAACGATAGGCTGCGGAGTTTTCAATTCGCGATATGGTTGGAAATATTTTTGCGGCATTGTCAAGCCGATACCATTGATTCGTATTCATCAGCGCTCCTCCGTTAATAAGCGTTTGACTGCTCTATAGGGATTTACAAATTTCCCCTACTTACACGATACCCCACCATAAGCTCCTTTGCAACGACTTAAATCAATTCCTGTTTTTTTCGAAGAAGATTTTGAAACGCTTCATCTAATTCGGAAAATGCTTTTCATACATGACCTAGCACTCAGAGGATCCCACTGCATTGGCGGCATCAAAAAAGGCGGCAAGCCGAATGCCTCCAACTTGCCGCTTAAGATCCTATCAAAATTCATTTTCATCTTGAACCTTGCGGATCAGATCATGATACAGACTATCGCTCTTCCAAACAAACAGGATATAAATCCACGCTGCAATCAAAAGAAAGACACCGTATGCGATCCACCCCGGTGTTCCAACGGCAATAAACGCAATCCCGATCATATGAAAAAGGATGCTGAAACCATAAAGCAGCCATTTCTGATATTCCTTTGCCCGAATTTCACCAACCAAATAGATCCCGTCCTCGCGTTCTTCCATCTTGCCCACAAATTCAAAGATAACACTGGTTTTCGCCTTGCGGCTGCTGAGAACAAAAAAGTCATCTTCGTAAAATTCTCCGTAGATCTTTCCGGAAGCGGGGATAGGCAGCGTAAGCCTCTTTTTGATATCGCGGCAATTCTCCCTGCAATCCTCCAAAGTTTCATATTTGCTTTTGATTGCAACATTCTTTCGATGTGCCATTTCCTTCCCCTCTCACCACACTGATACCCACAACTTTCAGCCCTTCCCTCAACAAAAGATTCTCATTGCACTCCTTCATGGTTTCCCGTACACTGATACCAACAAACACTTTAATCAGGTAAAGCCTCAAGCAGGCGAGGAGTCGTAGCCATGGCCAATCAAAAAATCAAAGAGCCCAATTTAATCGAAATCACCGGCTACAGCACAGGCAATCTTGGATACGGTCTTATCTCTCAGATGTTGACCTCCTACCTCGTGTTTTATGCGACGGCCGTGTTGGGCATGCCCGGACGATTAATCGGCTTGATTTTTTTTATCAGCGTCGCTTGGGACGCCATAAGCGATCCCATTATGGGCTATCTCTCGGACCATACACGATCTCGATTCGGCAATCGCCATCTTTATATCGTGTTGGGAACCCTGGCTGTTTCCATCACCAATCTGATTCTCTGGAATATTAACCCCGCAAGGAGCGTGGACTCCAAATTCGTCTGGCTTTTGGTTGCCGTCTTATTGACAAAAACCTTTCTCACCATCTTCTTTACCCCGTATTCCGCCCTTGGCGCCGAACTCAGCACCGATTACAATACCCGTTCTCTGGTTCAAGCGATTAAAACGGCATTCTTTCTGATCGCCATTGTTTTCGCTTCCGCTGGATTTATGTTTGTATTTTTCGCTCCAACACTGGAATTCCCCATCGGTCAATTAAATCCGAAAGCCTATAGTCGAATCTCCATTCTGACTTCAGCCATTATGATTATCTCCGGGATCATCACCTATATCAGCACCAAGCGGTTTATCCGACCTGTACCGCCAAAAAATGACGCCTCTGCACAAGAAAATCGGCTCAATTTTATAAAAAAAATGCGCTTTTGTTTCGTTCAAAAAGATTATCGATCGGTGCTTCTTGGATATCTTTTTACCAACTTAGCGTCTGCCATGATCAGCACCATTGGTCTTCATACCTTCACCTACACCTTTCTTCTGAATAATTTTCAGATTGGAGCTATTTTCGGATTGCAGTTTATCATAAGCATTCTTTCCCAGCCCATTTGGGCAAAGATCGGCACAAAAATCGAAAAATTCAATGCCGTAAAACTGGGACTGAAAATCTCCATCATCGGCTGCGGGATTCTCTTTATTGAAACGCTTTTCCGCAATCAAGTCATAATTCATTATGAATTTTTATTTGTTTATGCCCTTGTCATCGGATTTGGCACCGGCGGATTGTTCTCCCTGCCATTATCCATGATTGCCGACACCGTCGACATTCAAGAATATCAAACCGGCGAGAGAAACGAAGGCATTTATTATGGCCTGTTGACCTTCGCCTATAAGATTTCCCAATCGTTAGCGATTTTGCTTTTGGGCTTTGTCTTGGATTTTATTCATTTTGATTCAACCCTGCCCGTTCAAACGCCAAGTACCGCCTTGCTCCTGGGAAGTTTCCTATCCATAGGCAGCATCCTGGCACTCTTATTGTCCAGGCAAGCCTACAAATCCTACACCCTGGATGCAAAAAAAGTTGCGCATCTGCAAGCAATGATTCAAAAAAAAGAAACCTCATCAACTACCACTGACTAAACTTGAATCAATCGGGTCTCATTTTTATATCGGATCCGGTTTCGGCGCCAAACTACGCGACAGCTTAATAGTCGCCGCTTTTTAAAGTGGCTTTTTTAATTCAACTCTTTTCAACCCTGGATTTTCTGATACAATGAAACACAATATCGAAAAAGGAGATTCTTATGGCATCGTATAGTAAACGGTTATTCAATTTGTTCCTTGGCCTCACCTTATACGCCCTAGGGATCGTCTTTGCCATTCAAGCCCATATCGGCTTTGCCCCTTGGGAAGTATTCCACGTTGGACTGTCCAACACCGTCGGGATCAGCATTGGCACCGCTTCCATTCTGGTCGGCGTTGTCATCGGCGTCATGGGCATTCTTCTAGGCGAAAAAGTTGGAATCGGAACCATTTTAAATATGTTTTTAATCGGCATGATCTTGGATTTGATCTTGATTCTTGGCATCATCCCAACGGCCAGTAATTTTATCGTCGGTGTATTGATGCTGATCCTCGGACTCTTTACCATCGCGCTCGGTTCCTACTTTTATATTGGCTCCGCCTTCGGTGCCGGACCGCGAGATGGATTGATGATTGCCTTAACACGGATCACCAAATTGCCCATCGGCGTCTGTCGAGGCAGCATTGAACTAGCCGCCGTCATCATCGGCTGGAAATTGGGCGGCATGATCGGAATCGGTACCGTGCTTGCAGCTTTTGGCATTGGATTTTGCGTACAACTCACTTTTCAACTATTGAACTTCGATACGACAACCATTGAACACGAAACCCTGGGGCAGACTATGCGCCTCATTCGTTCACGACAATCATAAAAACCACCAGACTGAAGCATAAAACTTTCAGCATGGTGGTTTTTTTCATTCCTTATTGACTTACCAGATGCCCGGCATCTCGCAAGGCTTCCACTGCGTTTTTGTAATCCTTCTCCTTGACCAGCAAATAATCGGTATCAAAGGTCGAAACCGCAAAGATGCTCACGCCTCGATCAGCCAAGGTTCCACTCAGTGCCGCCAAAATTCCAATCAAAGCAAAATCCAATGGACCTTCCACCTTCATCACCATCCACCCCAACTCGACTTGAATCCCATCAGGAATCAAACTGGCTTCGCAGATGATGGAAAGCTCCTCAAAGGTTTTTGATACCGTGTAAAACTCACCCGTCATTGCCCAAGCAGGCACCGCCTCATCGGGTTTTAAACGGCACACCCCATAAATATCTTTCAGCACCGATAAATTCATATCCGCCCCCTTACACCCTCATGATTCGCATTGAATTTAAGACCGCAATCAACGCGACACCGACATCGGCAAAAATCGCTTCATACATGGTCGCAATACCCATGGCACCCAAGGTGAGAACGAATCCCTTAACCCCAAGAGCAAACACGATATTCTGCATAACAATCCTTCTTGTTTTCTTGGCAATTTGTTTCGCTTCCAACAGTTTCATGGGTTCATCCGTCATCAAAACCATATCCGCCGCTTCAATCGCGGCATCGGATCCCAAACCGCCCATGGCAACACCCAGATCAGCTCTTGCCAAAACGGGGGCGTCATTGATTCCATCTCCTACAAAGAGGACTTTTTTTCCCTCTGCGATCAAGGCTTCCACATGCATCATTTTATCCTGCGGCAAAAGCTCGCTGAATACGCGATCAATCTTCAAAGTTTTAGCTACCTCTTCCGCGATATGCCTTTGATCCCCCGTCAGCATAATAACCTCGCTTGCTCCATTCGCTTTGAGTTTTTCCACCAGATCCTCAACACCATGCTTGATCTCGTCTGCAATCTGAATGGCGCCTTGATAGATACCACCCAGTGCGACATGAACAATGGTTCCCACATATCCAGAATCAGCACCATCAATTTCATAACGCTTCATCAGTCTCTCGTTTCCAACCAACAGGCGATTCTCCCCGAATCGACCAACCAAGCCTTCTCCCGAAATTTCCTTAACATCCTCAACCGATTCCAACACCTGATCCTCTCCATATGCTTTCAAAACGGATTGACCGATGGGATGGGTCGAGTGGATTTCCATCATTGCTGCCAGTTTCAGGGTTTGATCGCCCGTTATTCCTTGAACTTCGAAATTTCCTTTCGTCAAGGTTCCCGTCTTGTCAAACACAAAGGTATCAATCTGATTCAACGCTTCCAGATAATTGCCGCCCTTCAATAAAATTCCCCTTCGGCTTGCAGCACCAAGACCGCCAAAGAATCCCAATGGCACACTTAATACAAGGGCACAAGGACAACTAATCACAAGAAAAATCAATGCGCGCGATGCCCATTCGCGGAAATCGCCAATCCCCAGCAGTGGAGGCAAAACAGCCAGTAGAACGGCCGAGACAACCACGATTGGCGTATAAATCCGCGCAAACTTCGTAATAAATTGCTCGGTTCTCGCTTTTTTGCTCGTGGCATTCTCTACCATATCAAGAATCCGTGCAACCGTAGAGTTCTCAAAGGTTTTGGTCACCCGAACCGTCAGACTGGCATCCAAGTTGATTGCTCCGCTTAGGATTTCATCCTCTTTTTCCACCCGCCTCGGCATGCTTTCACCCGTTAAGGCAGAAGTGTCCATGGTGGACTGACCGACTACAACCACCCCGTCAACCGGGACCTTCTCGCCCGCTCGAATTAAAATGATATCATCGAGGGACAAAACATCCGGGATCACCTTTCTCGTGCTTCCGTTGACCATTAGATTCGCATATTCCGCCTTGATATTCAACAAAGACTGAATGCTTCTACGGCTATAATCCACCGCGTAATCTTGAAATCCTTCGCCAACCTTATAAAACAACATGACCGCCACAGCTTCTGTATATTCTCCCAGGGCAAACGCCCCCACCGTAGCCAAGGTCATCAAAAAATTTTCATCAAACAATTGCCCTCGCATCAGGTTTTTTCCCGCCCGTACGACAATGTCGCCACCGATTAAAAGATAGGCACCTATATAGCCAATCAATCGCATGATTTCCGGCAGAGAAAGGGCAATCGACGCGAAGAGCAACCCAGAACCCAAAATGGTTTTTCCATGTTTCTTGATCAACTTCATCCAAAATGATTCTTCCGATTCCACAACAAGCTCTCCGCCATCCGTTATGTCATTGGGCAGCAATTGAACCAAATTCTTCTTGTCGCTTGGCGAGTCTTCAACAATGACGCCCTCTTCGATTCGATCCACCACCCCTTGAATAATCTGCTGTATTTTCGCCTTCTCAACATTGGTTTGAAACTGGAGTCGCTTGATGGCAAAACTAAAACTGACATCCGAGAGCTTTTCATGTTTTTGCAGCGCCGCCTCAATCTTAGCCGCGCAGCCCGCACAATGAAGACCATTCAAGTACAATGTAATTTGTCGTTTCTGATCGATGGGATACACCTTGACATGGGGCTCCAATTCCTGAACGATCTTGGTCGTCTCCGCAATGACAGCTTCTCCTGCATCCGTCGCCGCATCAATCTCTATTTTTTGCATCGCCAAATTCACCTTGGCATCCTTCACGTCATCCATGCCATTCACCAAGGTCTGTATTTCCCCCGCGCAACCGGCGCAATTTAATCCTTCCAATCGCAATACAATCATTTTGTCCCCCTATTCCTCGTGTCGCACATGATTTGCTGTAATTTTTATGATATCGACTACATGTTGATCATCCAAAGAATACATGATCAATTTGCCGTCTCGACGGCTTTTGACGATCCGCTTCTGTTTCAACAGCCTCAATTGATGCGAAACCCCCGACTGCGAAATTTCCATCAAAGCCGACAAATCCCCTACGCACAATTCCCGAATCCGCAAGGCTGCAACAATCCGCATCCGCGTTGGATCCCCCAAGCTTTTAAACAAATCTGCAATCTCTGCAATCTCAGTATCTGTATACAATTCCTCACGTACTATATCAACGTTCTCTTGATTCACACAACATTTTGACTCCACGAGAACACCTCCTGTGTTTTCATATGAATACATGCTCATATGTTCAACCAAATTATATCGCCATGCCCTGCATCTGTCAACCTGAATCAAAAAAAGAATCCGCACAAATGCACAGATTCTTTCTTATGACTCATTTTTCTGATTTAAGCTCTTGTTAAAGCATTTCCTTTCCTGTCATTTTTCTTATTCTTTACTATACCAAAAAGGCTTCGCCCTCAAGCGAAACCTTCTCTGCTATTTTACAATTTCATATTCCAAGCGTCCCAAATATCCAGCTGCAAGCTCATACTTGTCAAATACAACAACGACTCGTCCTTCCCCGTTGATATAAAAGTCGATATCCTCTCGCACTTTCCAGTCGGACAGCGCCACCTCTTCCCAAAACATAATGTCTTCCTGTTCGCTCATCTGCGCTTTTACTTGATCCGTCATCACGGCAACATAGTCTTCACCGAGCAAATCCTGCAAGTTCCACTCCCGATCGTTTTTCACATCGAGATTGTAATAGGAATACTCCGCATAAGCCGCAGCGATGGAATCATAGGAATACAGCATAAACGATAGGGCGTCTTCGCTCTTCGCATAAACCGTATAGTCCACTTTCGCTTCCGTCTTGCGTTCCTCATACCCGTCTTCCGTACCACCGGTTTCCAAATATGCCTGCCGGTCTTCTTCCGCGCGCAATTGCGCGGTCGCCAAAGTTTGGTCCACTTTTTCCTGGATCAAGGCATTGATTTTATCCTCGAATGCTTGATTGTTCAATTCCGCAACTTCCGGAATCGTCACCTCCGCAACCAATTCTTCACTCTCAACCGTATAGCTTCGGAAGGTGAGCACTTTGGCGATCTGTCCGATGATTGGAATTTCCGCCATCGTATCCGCGAATCCCTGACTGATATTTAACGGCGTAACAAACACAACAAGTACCGCAGCTGCCGCGATCCATCTTGTTTGCCGCTTTCTCCGATTCCGTTCCTGCTGTTCTTTTCTTATCGTTTGATTGATCATTCGGTTCAACTCCTCTGGAATTTTAATGTCTTGATACTTTCTCTTATGCTCCGTCATTTACCATTCACCTCGCATTCCATTTGAATTCGCAGTTTTTTGATGATGGAGTAGGTCTGCGTTTTCACCGTATTGATATTCATATCCATAATTTTCGCCATATCCTGAAACCGAAGATCCTCGAAGTATCGAAGAATCATAAGAGTCTTTTCTTCAGGCTGCAGGCGGTCCAAGGCTTCATAAAGATCCAAGTTTTCTTCTCGTTCTTCCGTTTTCCCTCCAATCCACTCTTCCATGGTATCCGTCAGCACCTCCCGCTTGCGTTTTCGCAAGAAATCAATGCTCGTATTGATGAGAATCCTAGTAAACCAGGTCGAAATATATTTCGGTTCCTTGATTCCCTTCGAAGCGCGCAACGCCTTCTCGACAGATGCCTGCACAATATCCAAGGCATCCTGCTGATTTTTCGCATAGGAATAGGCAATACGGTAAAACTGCTCTTGATGGGTCTTGATATATTCGATTAATAAAAAATGATTTAATCCGGTTGTCGACATCGAGTAAATCCCCTTTCACCCATTAGACTCATCAACTCCAAAAAAAGTTGAAACAAAATAAAATTTATCATAATCATTCAAGCGCAACAAGAAAAAAGGCTCGATTCGCTCAAGCCTTTCCATTCCGCTATTGTTATTTTCGGATTCGATAGGTCGTATATCCCTTATAGAAAACACCTTCTACGTGTGGATCCTTCGCCAGCTCATCAAAGATAAGCGCCGGATTCTCGCAGTCTCTCGTTTGAAGAAAGTGCGCAATTTCATGTTGATTCATCGGATGCCGCTGAATAATATTCAACACGGCTTTCAAATGATCGAATTCCTCGCTGTAAAACCCTTCCGATACCAATTGATCGATCGAGATCCCACCCAAAACCGCAACGGCCTCCTTTATGCGATCCGGCAACGGCTCTTGTACCGATGATTCAGCCGGCGGACGAATTGGCGCATTAACATAAACACGGTCATGTCGAATCTCCTTCAAACCTTCCTTGAGCTTCGCCAGCTGCTCATCCGAGTCATTCAATCCGCGAACCAGCATGATTTCCACCCATAATTGTCCTTGATATTCGCGAGAGAATCGCCGCAGCCCTTCTACCACATCGCCATAGCGAATCGAGCCAATCGGGCGATTGATCGCAACAAAGGTTTCTTCATCTCCCGCATCATAAGAAGGCAGCACAATATCCGCTTGATTCAAGGCTTTTCGAACATCACCGTCATACAAAAGCGCGCCATTGGTTATCACCGCAATGGGCCGGTCGGTGATCTGTTTTAATCCAAGAATCAATTCCTCCAACTGCGCGTATAATGTTGGTTCCCCCTCGCCAACGATCGTCACCACATCAAATTGACAACCCGTTTCGATCTTGGCTTGGAATTCCGCAAGGATCTCCTCTACCTTGAAGAAATCCTCTCTCTGATTCGTCATTCGATTGGTTCGTCCCAGCTGACAATACACACATGAATAATTGCATGCCTTGTTCGGAATCGGACTGACCCCCAAGGATAACCCCAGCCTTCGCGATGGCACAGGACCATAAATTCGTTTCTCATTCACCGCACTCACTCCCTCACGATTTTTATTCTCTCTGCTTTCTCAACAACGCAGTAACACTTTTACCCATTTACAGGAATGCTCCTGCTGCAGGAACACTCCTGTTCTTTAAATATCGACGCCAATATATTGCTTGATCAAAACACCAATCAAAAATGAAATTCCCGCAACTCCGAGTGAAATTGCCGCCATTTCAAAAAACCGTCTCTTGAACGGATAATCCTTTGCCACGGAAATATAGTAATTGAATACAAATATAATCAACACGGCAATGGCCAGGGTTGATCCCAAAGCAAGAAATGGATTTTCAAGGATCAAAAAGGGAAGCACCAAAAACATTACGGTAAACACATACGCAACTCCAGTATAGATCGATGACTTGACCGCATTATCTCCCCCGTCTTGACGGGTTGAAAGATACTCGCTGGCCGCCATGGAAAAGGACGCGCTAATCCCTGTAATCAATCCCGTCAATGCAATCAGCCGCGTGTTTTGAAAAGCGAAGGTGTATCCCGCCAGCGCACCCGTCAATTCCACCAAGGCATCATTCAATCCCAAGACAACGGATCCCATATAATGAAGCCATTCCTCATCGATCATATCGATTAGTTCCCGCTCATGCCGTTCTTCATCCAGCAAAATCTTATCCATCCCCGGGATCTGATCTCCCACCTCTCCATATTCATTAATGGCTTGAGACTCTCCTTTTTCCAAGAGCTTAATCCCAAAGGTCAATCCAAAAATCCGAATCACCCAATAATAAAAGATCCGCTTTATTCTTTGCGGTTTCATCTCTTTTCCCGTCAAGGCCTTCAGCTGCTCATAATGCTTCCATTCATCGGCCGCAACCTGTTCAATAATTTTCCGATTCTCCTCATCTTTCACAAAAGCCGAAATATCTTGATATAGGTAGTGTGCCGTGATCTCATCCTGTTGCTCCGCAGCCAGCCGATCCAATAACACCGGATCAAACTTTTGCATTCCCGTCATGTCTTTCTCCTTTCAAGCCTTTCCCTTCGTCTCTATCGATTGCACCGCAACCGCTACATTCCCTCTCTTATGCCCTTCCTCCACATAACGATGCGCTTCCGCCATCTGCTCAAAGGGATAGACGCGATCCATCACCGATCGAAGCTTGCCTGCCTCGATCAATCTTTTCAACTCCTCCAAATCAGATATTTTCTCCTCCGTTGGAGTCAACAAGACCTTCTTTTTCCCGAACAAAGAGATCCACGGGGCAAGAATCGTATGCAAAAACTTGGGGCTCGCCTGCGCATAAACGCCCCCCTGCCTTACGACTCGCAAGCCGTGAAACAAGCCGTCTTTCCCAACCGTATCAAAAATGCAATCATAGCGCTTGTCCTGAGCGGCATAATCTTCCTTTGTATAATCGATCACAAAATCAGCACCAATGGATTGAATCACAGATCTATGCTTTTCGCTGCAAACCGCGGTAACCTCGGCACCGAGAATCTTCGCCAATTGCACCGCAAAGGTTCCAATGCTTCCCGATGCACCGTAAATCAAGACGCGATCTCCCTTCTTGATGCCTGCCTTTCTCAAAAATCCCAAGGCGTTCAATCCTCCAATATGAATCACAGCCGCTTCTTCGAAACTCATGCCATCCGGCTTCTTGACGATCATCCCCTTCTCAGGGAGACTCACAAACTCCGCATAGGCGCCAAAATGAAACCCCATAAATGCCGTTACCGGATCCCCCACTTGAAATCGCGAACATCCTTCTCCAACGGCCTCAATCACGCCAGCCACTTCCGTCCCCAAAATCCATTTCGGCTTGAGAACCCCCATATAAATCCGCAGGGGCAGCCACAAGAGAATCGGCATTTCGAACCGACGAATTTCACAATCTCCCGCCGTTACCGTCGTCGCATGCACGCGGATCAGCAATTCACCCTTTTTGATAGCTGGTTTTTCCACTTCCTGCAATTTCAAAACCTCAGGAGGGCCATATTTACTTGCTATAATTGCCTTCATCCAATTCCTCCAATCTGAATCGATTCCACTTTATTTTCATACCCCTAAATGCAAGAAATCCGTAGCATGCAAGAACCCAGTCTTTCGACTGGGTTCCAAGTCATATAACTCGCTTAAATATCGAGGCCAATATAGCGTTTGATAAAAACGCCAATCAAGAATGAAATCCCCGCAACGCCCAAGGAAATGGCTGCCATTTCAAAAAAACGTTTTCGAAAGGAATATCCCTTGGCAATCGAAATATAATAATTAAAGATCATAATAATAAAGATCGCGACGCTGAAGGTAACCATCAGGCTAATAAAAGGATTTTGAATCAAGAAAAATGGCGACACCATGGCAATAACCGTAATCACAAAGGCCGACCCCGTATAGAGCATGGATTTAACCGCATCACGTCCACCCTCATGACGGGAGGAAAGGTATTGACTGGCGATCATGGAAAGAGAACCGCTGATTCCTGTAATCAAACCGGTAACCGCAATCAATTTTGTATTCTGAAAGGCAAAGGTATATCCCGCCAACGCCCCGGTCAATTCAATCAATGCGTCATTGAGACCCAGCACCACGGAACCCATATAGCGCAACCTTTCTTCATCGATCATATCGATCAGTTCCTGCTCCCGCCGTTCTCCGTTCAATAAGATCTCATCAAATCCAGGAAATACTTCACCCAACTCCTTAAAGTCCTGCATCTCTCGTATCTCATCTTTTTCCAGTAGCTTGATCCCAAAGGTCAATCCAAAGATTCGAATTACCCAGACGTACAAGATTCGTTTCCACCGATTCTGTTTCACATCTCTGCCCGTCAGGATCTTCAGCCATTCATAGTGTTTTTTCTCATTGACAGCAATCCATTGAATAATTTTTTTGTTTTCCTCTTCCTTTACAAGTTCAGCGATGTCTAAATAAATATGATGGGCTGTAATTTCGTCCCGCTGTTCCTGCACTAATCGTTTCATAATTTCCGGATCAATCACTTTTCTTTCTTCCATACACCCACTCCTCTCCTATGCGAATTTCTGGGTTCCGTTCCTATCTAGTACGTACCCAATTCTTCCCAACAAAAAAGGAGCTGATTTCTCAGCACCCATCTCACTAAATCTTTTTTACAAATTCCGATTTCAATTTCATAGCGCCAAATCCATCGATCTTACAATCGATATCATGATCGCCTTCCACCAAGCGAATATTCTTGACCTTGGTTCCTTTTTTCAATGCGGAAGATGAACCTTTCACCTTCAGATCTTTAATCAACACAACCGTATCTCCATCCTGCAAAACATTGCCGTTGGAATCACGATAGACTTTTCCAGCCTCTTCCTCAGCTTCCACTGCAAGCGCTGACCATTCATGGCCGCACTCTGGACAAACCAATAGGTTTCCATCTTCATAGGTATATTCCGAACTGCACTTCGGACAATTTGGTAAACTCATTTTTTATTCCTCCATTACTTCAACTCAATATGCAAGTTTATTCATCGTTTTGTATCCTATCACAATTCCCGTGAATTCTCAATGAAGGTTTCTATTTGATACGATAAAACACCGTCCACTGCACATATTTAAAATAATGCACCTTTCCCATCCAGTTCATCCAATGAATCTTGGGATTCTTATCGTCGAAATACGACCAATCCTCAATCCATTGAAAATGATCGGAGAGCTTCTCAAGATCCCGACTGTCGGATAACCCAAAATGATAGCCGACATCCCCCTCCACCCCGATCTCCCGTCGCAGTTTGAATTCCACCATTTTTTTATTGAATCCTCGGGTATACTTCTCTGCAACGGTCTCAAAAACCAACTCAGAACCCGAAAATCCTTCGGCCGTTTCCTTCAACCAAGGAATCAACTCCTCGGGATGCAAATACATAAACAGCCCCTCCGCTAAAAATAGCACCGGACTATCATAGGACTTCAATTGCTCCAGCCAGGCTCGATTGAAGATCGACTGTCCAATCAATCGATAGGACTCGGTTTCCGTGAATACGCCCTTTTTGATGCTGATCATTTCCGGCAAGTCCAAATCAATAAATAGAAAGGGTTTTTTCTTGAGGCGATAATACCGGGAATCAAATCCACAGCCAAGGTTTACGACAATGCCATCCGGATGTTTTTCAATAAAATCTTCTGCGACTTCATCATACTTCTTGGCCCGCAAAGCAATATGCACCTGCAATGCCCGGCTCATCTTCCCTCGAGACAAATTCCGAAGCAATCGCGAGTCCGATTTCGCCAAGATCGGACTGAGCGCATCTGTCATTCGCACCGCCGCTTCATCCACCAGCACTGGATTTTTATCTTGACTCTCCAGGCTATGGGCATAAAGGGTAATCAATGCCGTTTTTGACGTTGAACTGATTTTCTCGATTTCTGCGTTCATCCGATCGCCTCCTTCTTATTCCTGCTCCTATTTCTTTTTTACCCATTTGGATAAATGCCAATTTCAATCTTGCATCTTCTAAGAATCACAAACCTGTGTTATAATCATAAGCAATTCAGAATATTTATTCGGTTTATGTTGGGTTTGAAAGGATGAGAGAGAAATTTTGGAAAAATTAAAAGCTTTTTTAATCAAAAAGAACGTGGAAATCAGTGTAAAACGGTATTTGATCGATGCCCTCGGATTTATGGCATACGGACTCTTTGCCTCTCTGATCGTGGGCAGCATCCTGAATATGATCGGGATCAAGTTGGGAATTCCTTTTTTATCCGAAACCCTTTGGCCCTTGGCAAAAGCCATGACCGGACCTGCCATCGCAGTTGCCGTCGCTTATGGACTTCAGGCGCCGCCCCTTGTGCTCTTCGCATCCATTATCCCCGGTGCAGCAGGCGCCGCCTTAGGTGGCCCTGTTGGCGCTTTTCTTGCCAGCCTTGTGGGTACAGAATGTGGAAAATTGATTTCAAAAGAAACCAAACTGGATATTATCATCACCCCATCGGTGACTATTCTTGTCGGTTCCCTTATCGGAACCCTGGTTGGTCCCGCGATCAACGCCTTTATGACAAGTTTTGGAGCAATGATTGTCTATGCCACAGAATTACAGCCCATCCCCATGGGCATCCTCATCTCCGTCTTAATGGGCATCGCCCTGACCCTTCCCATCAGCAGCGCGGCCATCGGCATTATGCTGGGACTCAACGGACTAGCCGCCGGTGCCGCTACAGTCGGATGCTGCTGCCAGATGGTTGGGTTTGCGGTGATCGGCTTTCAGGAAAACGGCTGGAACGGAATCTTCGCCCAGGGCTTGGGAACCTCCATGCTGCAGATACCCAATATCGTTCGAAACTGGAAAATCTGGATTCCATCCATTATTGCCTCGGCGATCTTGGGTCCGATTTCCACAACGATCTTCAAAATGGAAAACACCCCCATCGGATCCGGCATGGGTACGAGTGGATTGGTCGGACAATTCGGCACCATCGAAGCCATGGAAGCCGTTGGAAGGGGCGGAGTCGACCTCTATGGTTCCATCCTTTTGCTTCACTTTGTTTTACCGATCACCCTTACGCTGCTCATCGCGAAATTTTTACGAAATACCAGCGCGATCAAACAGAATGATTTGAAACTTGAGTTATCATAAACCCCATGATATAAGAAACCCTCCCGCCTTGTGATCGTTCACAAACCGGGAGGGTTTCTTATGAATTCTATCGCATTTTACTCGAAGTTTAATAAATAATCGTGCCGCTCTTGCTGCAACGGCAATCGTGCATGGCCTGAAAGGAAATCGCAGGTAGTTTTATATGGATAAACCGCGCAAACAACTCGATAAACTATGCTATAATAGAAAACAAAACATTCAAACAAATCGAGTTTAGGAGGGGTACTATGAATCGAAAAGAAGCAGTCGCACTTTTGAAAAAACATGTGAAAACGGACCGAATTTACCGCCACTCGCTTGCGGTGGAAGCCGCCATGATCGCCTATGCAAAAAAATTCGGCGAGGATGAAAATCGATGGGGCATGCTGGGCTTGCTTCATGACATCGATTTCGAGGAATACCCGGAAGTGCATCCCGCCAAGGCACCCGAATTGCTGGCGGACACCGATTTTGATCCAATCTTTATTGATACGATTTTGTCTCATGGCTTGAATCCCGATGTTCCGCGCGATTTGATGGAACGAAAAGCCCTGCATGCTGTTGATGAGATGGCAAGCTTTGTTATCGCAGTCGCGCTGATGCGTCCCACAAAACTCGAAGGCTTGAAAGCAAAATCCGTGAAGAAAAAAATGAAGGACAAAGCCTTCGCCCGTGCGGTTAATCGCGAAGAACTGATCAACTCCATGGAAGAGATGAACATCGAATTTGCTGACCACATCGACACCATTGTAAGCGGCTTAAAAGAACATGAAGCGATGCTGCAAGCAGAAGGAACCAGTTTATTGGGATAAAAAAATCACCCGATCATAATAGATCGGGTGATTTTTTGTCCTATACCATTCCAGAAACACTTTCTAAATAAGCCAGATACTCCGTTTTCGTCATTTTCGGTTTAAACTCTTTGATAATTTGTTTCGCCTGTTCCGCTCCACCATAGAGCAAATCCACAATCGTCATAGCCATCGCCTTCGCCGACACAATATACGCCAATTCCGGATCCGTATTGGTAAATTCACGGGTATGCAAATCTCCCGTTACCCCCGCGACAAATGGATGCAACGACGGCATCAGATGCGATACATCGCCAAAATCAAAAGAACCTGTAAAATCTCCGCCCGTCACGATGGCATCACGGCCAACCAATTCCGCGGCATTCTCGTAAAAAACCGAGTCTAAGTGGTCCTCTGTCAATAATGGCAAGTATCCCGGAATTTCTTCAATTTCAACCTCGGCGCCAATTGCCATCGCTCCCGCTTTCAAGGATCGATTCACCTTTTCATTGGCTTTAACAATGCCCGGAATCGTTCGACCTCGCACATACAGCTCCATGCGCACATCAGCCGGAACCACATTTACAATATCCCCGCCCTTTGTAATGATCGGATGCACGCGAATTCGTTCGCTTTCCGGAAAGGTCTCTCGTTGCGCATGGATATTATTCAATGCCAACATAGCCGCATTCAATGCATTGATCCCATCCTGCGGCGCTCCGCCCGCATGAGCTTCCTTTCCAATGAACTTCACCTTTTTCCCGATGAATCCATTGCCCTTCCCGCTCGTCAATATCGATTTCCCCTGCAGATTCAAAGCATGAATCATCATGCTGATATCCACTTCGTCAAAATATCCCTTATGAATCAATTCCTGCTTGCCGCCAAAATAGCGAATCTTCCCTGTTTTTCGCAAACGATCCCGAAATTCCAGTTCGACATATTCTTCTGCCGGAACCGCCATAAAATCAACGGCACCATCCAGCTCTTCCATCGCACCGGATTTTACCAACCCGATGGCAACACCCAGCATGGCCGCGGCTTGAATATTATGGCCGCAGGCATGGATCGCACCCGTATTTGGATCTGCATCGGGGTGTTCGCTGCAAATAATTGCATCCAATTCCCCAAGAACAGCAATGCGTGGCCCCTCCTTTTCCGACTTGCTTCGCGCACGACATCCGGTTACCGCAATATTCTCTTCGACCTCCAACCCCAGTTGCCGAAATGCTTTTGTCATAACTTCCGTTGCGTATTCTTCTTTGTATCCCAGTTGCGGATGATCATAAATCGATTGACCCGCTTCAATAATTTCGTTCCGGTGCAAATCAATGATCCCACAGATTTTCTCTTTCAATGCTTGCTTTTCCATTGGGCACCTCCTATTTTCCAATCTTTGCAAAAAAAGAGCAACCTATCACCTGATAACGGAGAGGTTGCCCTGTCACTGCAACTTTCTAAATTCAAACTTCCAATATCACCTAGATGATGCCTTGCATCTTCAAGACAAATTGTGCAACCAAAGCCGAACCAAAATAGGTTCCGATAAATACAACCATCGCGATAATAACAAGCTTCCAACTGATTTTCTTCAATTGCGTCAATTTCGTCCCTACCGAAATACCGGCAAAGGCAAGAATCGGAGTCGTTGTCGCCAAGAAATCAACACTTCCTGTATACTGCAAGAAAAATTTCGATGTTGGCATAAACGGCATACTAAGAATCAATGCAATCATTGTCGCCCATGCAAAAGCAGGGAATTTCACTTTCGGAAACGCCTCTTTCAATTTCAAAGCCACTACGCAAATAACAAGCACTGTAAGTATTCCAAGGAAAGATTGGCCCAATGGAACCAAGGGTTTCTGTGTAATCAGATGTGAAATCTTTTGACCCACCAGAATCATCATTCCGATCACCAACATCATTTTTGATTGATTAATCGTTCTACTTAACATCGTTTACACTCCCTTTCGCTTTTTCTCTGCGGTCAAATATTGGTTCCCATTTCTTATACAACCAATTGGACAATGGAAGTGCAAGGAAAACCACACTATAAAGTCCGGTTACACCCGTCAACATATTACTGGTTGCCGCATAGGCAAGAATGGTATCTCGCATTGCCGGCACCGTTTCAGCCAAAGAAGAAGAAGCAGCCGTCATCATGGAACCACTGCCCATGCCGGAAGCCATCGCCAAAGCGTATGGATGAATTCCCGTGTTCACTGCAAAGGAACCCAACAAACCAAAGAAAATAGTTCCCAAAACAGTACCCATCATATAGGTACCCAATACACCGGTTCCCTCCGGCGAGTTGATGCCGTATCGCTCGCCGATGACTCCAAGGGTCGGTTCACGACAAATACTCACTGTTGCGCCAATGGCTTCACGTTTCAATCCCAACGCCATCGCCAATGGCAATCCAATAAAGACGGTTCCGAGATTGCCAAGTTCTTGGAGCAAGAACGCCGGCCCCGCTTGCACAACCTTGACGATATTCGGTCCCACCAAGGTTCCATATTTTACCCCCAAAGGAAGCAACGAGAGCATAACCATAATGCCTGCAATTTCCATTACCTCTTCAGACACTAAAGATTTCAACGATTGAATGTACTTCCCTAAAATACCTGGAGTAATTACAAGGCCAATAATAACGGCATAAAGCATAGGCAAAAGTACAACCGAACCCGGTCCAACCGCAAATTTTTTGATTCCAATCAGTTCACTAATAATGACGATAATAAATACAATGATGTAAAGTTTGAATAATGCAGATGAGTTCTTGGTGGCTTCCGTAAACGGATCAACCGGTTGTTTGTTTTCTTTCATCATAAGACTCCTTTCAAATTTTGTGCTTCCCATTATCCTCCTTTCCGTGTGTCGGTTGGGAAAAGACCTTCACTGTGTGAATATTTCGACAATTAAAGACAGAGATCTCTTTACTATTGTGCTATTTTGATTACAGGCATTTAAGGATATGTCCTTTTTATGTCCGATATTGGTGAAAAGAAAGATGTCCCCCTTTCGGACACACTTAATTTCGGACTTTGTCCGAAATATGACCTTTCTGTAATAAAGCTTATCATTTCTCTAACCCTATTTCAATACTTTCAAGGAATTAAAATCTTATAAATATGAATCGGCCGTCCAACTGCATTTCTTTGAGATTCCGTCACCAGTTCCGCATGTCCGGCATCCGCCAATTTCTTCAAGATTCTGCGCGCAGACCGCTCTGTGATCATCAATAATTCCGCCATCTTTTTTGAATCCACATAATCGGTATCCAAATTTTTTGTCAGGTTCACGATTCTTGAAACATAGGTGGTACTTAGGCCAGTCTGTCGAGCGACTTTTTTCATCTCTTCCCCCATTGCCGCACTCTCATAGGACACCGACTCCCGTTGACCGACGGGACCATAGATCCTTTTCTGCGCGTCGACAAGGAAATATCGATTCCCCTTCTCCTCACGAGACTTGTTCAAGGCAATCCTCGCATTATAATCCGCATCGAAGGCTGTGTGGCCAAACCCAACACCTGCGTGAAGGCGAATCTTTTGATTCTCCGCCTCATATAGTATCCGTAAAAATGCCGCCTCGCCAGCTGCATTCTCAATGGCGCCCCTTGTGCTGATAATTATATACTGATCATCCCGATTCTGCGTTACGGTCCCTTGAATAATGGGCAGATAGTCGATCAACATCTTCTCAAAAGCATTCCGTTTCCGGAGGGCTTCATATTCATAACGGTTATAATCCTGCTTTGCTTCAATGGTAATCAACAAGACCGCCAATTGCGATTTCTTCATCTCTTGATTCTCTATACGCGCAATGACTCGATCAATGGAATTCCGAATAATCGGCGCTGTCACCCCAAGTCGCGCCACCGGAATCTTCGCTTCTATCAATTGCTCATAAATCCAGCCGTAACTGGTGATGGCAAGGTCAATCTTGCCGGATTCCCACAGTCTCTGATGTTCTTGCTTTAACGATGCTTCGATCTGTTCCGGATTATAGGGAAACAAATAGGATTTTTCGAAGGATAAGCCCAGCTCTTCACAAACATCATTGAATAAGTGCCTTCCCACAACATCCATGCTGATTCGTTTCGGCTCTACTTCGCGATCCCGCAGATCCCAAAATGTTTTGATAATGCAAGAGCCATCCCGTGTAATGAACTCCACAGGAATGGAAAGGATATTTAATTTTTTTGAAATATTCACGAATCCAAGTCCGGTGAAAATCAGTCCGTCAGCGCTCTCTTCGCAATGATTCAAAACCGCCTCGCACTCATCGCATAATCCTACCGCATACGGAATAAACTCATGCTCCAAATATGAGGTTCGTCCAATCTGATATACTTTTTCAACCGAATCCTTGGCGCCAACAATTGCGATTTTCATCCCGTCACCCTTCTCGAAACATTCCGAATCATAGCCTTATTATATCACAGAAGTTGACAAATTCAGGCATCACCTGATTTCACGCAACGCTCTTAATCGTCCAAATATTCCCGTTTCATTTGATACTCCGCAATCATGTGAACTGCTAAACAGATTCAAGTCCTTGCCTTTACGATCTGCTTTTTTTTGTAACCCACGCTTCCCAAGGCAAAACCTCGCACATATCCAAGAATGCCTTCGAAGTGACCTGAGCATCTTCCAATGCCCGATGGGCGCGATCATTATGTAGCCCAAAATGCGAGGTAAGATCCGACAATTTCGCTCCCGGAGTTTCAATTCCCAACTCCCGTTTGTATCCCCGAAACATCCGCATGGTGCAAATATACTCGGTTACGCCTTCCTGACCTGCACGCCTTAAAGCATTATTCAAAAATCGCACATCGAAGGAAGCATTGTGAGCCACAATTATTTTCCCCCGCAAAAACTTGGCAAACCCTTCAATCACCTCATGGATTTCAGGCGCATCTGCCACCATTTCCGTATCAATTCCCGTAATCTGCGTAATCCGTCGAGAAATCGGGCCTCCCGGATTGATCAAGCTGCTTCGCTCCGCCTTGCTCTCTCCATTTTGAATCCAAACATAGCCAATCTCAATAATTTGATCTTCATTTCGAAGCCCCGTCGTTTCAAAATCCAGTACAATAAAATCCATATCTTCACATCTCCTAATTTTCATTGAACTGAATAATTATATCATTGAATCCATGATCCTTCCCATTACTCTTTAATGACCAAGCCAAATTACCGAAACTTAAATTCATAAAACCCGCAGGCACCTATCGGACCTGATTGGATTTCAAGACATACAACTTGGAAGAGAAAGAACTTCTCACCATCATCGTCGACGAGGCGCACCTGATTCTGGAAGGCGACTCCCTGTTCGGCGAGCCCGGCACCGGCTTTATTCGCATGAATATCGCCTGCCCGAAATCAGTCCTTGTGGAAGCCTTGGAGCGCCTTGAAAAAGCATTCTCCAACACGATAGCCCTCGCCTTACGCTTCTTTTGACCCAAGTCCTGTTACATACGCATCAATTGCATCCGCTACTTTTTTTGATAGCATAACCGCTTCCACCACGGTTTTTGCGCCGGTTACTACATCCCCTGAAGCAAAAACACCCTCTCGCGTCGTACGGCCGCATTCATCAGCAGAAACGAGACCTGTCTTTCCAATCTCGATTCCCGTTGAATTAGCAACAATATTCGACTTCGGTCCCTGGCTTACAGCAATAATCACCGAATCGACTTCGCAGAATTCCACGGGTTCATCAAGTTCCACCAGGTTTTCCACATCACCGTCCATGACTTTCTCCGTGTGTTTATATCGAATTCCATCGTCGGTGATTTCAATCGGCGCCTTAAAGAATTCGAACTTCACTCCATCCAGCTTGGCGTATTTAATCTCATGAGTGCTAGCGGGCATATCCGACTCGTCTCGCCGATACATGATACCCACATCTTTAGATCCACGTCGAATCGCCGTACGCGCCACATCCATGGCTACATTCCCCGCGCCAATGACACAAACTTTTTTGCCCAAATCAAAGCTCTCCGGGTTCTTTAAATAATCAATGGCATAATGCACATGTCCAAGGCTCTCCCCCTTGACACGCATGGGGTTCGGTTTCCACACACCGGTTCCAATAAAGATCGCCTTATAGCCGTCCCGGAACAAATCCTCCACGGTAATCACAGGACCCACCAAGGTATTCGGTCGGATCTTGACGCCCATGTTGATCAATTGATCTTTCAATCGATCTAAGATATCCTTAGGCAACCGGAACGCCGGAATCCCAAACCTCAAAACGCCTCCGATTTTATCCTTCGCCTCAAAAATCGTAATGTCGTATCCCCGAGTTGCCAATACAAAGGCCAAGGTAATTCCCGCAGGACCGGATCCAATGATGGCAATCTTTTTGGATCGATCGATTGTTGGTTTTTCATGAATCCGATTCAAATAATAATCGGAGATATAATGTTCAATGCTGCTCCAGTGAATGGCGCTGCTCTTCTTAGCCAAAACACAATTGCCTTCACAAAATTTTTCGTGCGGACACACCAAGGAACAAACAATAGAAAGTGGATTATTCCGAAACAGCATTTCTCCTGCTTCTTCAATCTCTCCATTCAGCAGCATATGAATCGCTTCATTGACCGGTGTCCCAACTGGACACGCCTGTTTGCATTTCGGATTTTTACATTGCAAGCATCGCTTTGCTTCTTCAATAATATGCTGCGCCATCGTACCCTCCTGAATCCATGATTAAAAAATTCGTTTTCTTCCACGATTTTATGCATTAGTGTATCATTTTTCAACCAAAAACGAAAGAACAACTATTTATTTCGCTTTGCCCAATTCGGTATTTTAATCGCTGATTCTGCTATTCTTGGTGTATAGGGTTTGATATCAAGTATCGCCGTTCCATCAACGGCATCCAATCCCTTTACAATCAAATAATCATCTCCGACCTCCAGGATTTTTACAACTGTGACCCCAATCCCATTGGGCCGATGATTGGTTCTCCTGGAAAAGACACCCACCAAAGGATTCTCAAGCTTCCCTCTCGCTCTTCCCAAAAGATCCGACTCTCGATCATACTTAACTTTGTGCAAGAAAAACAGAATCTCCGCATGAGAAAATTCTTCAAGCCCCTTCAGACCGCCTTCATACGCGGACTTAAGAACAATTTTCGATTCCACCTCTTCCCAATCATGCTTCTGAACATCATAAACCCCGTTCTCTACACTGCCAATCGCTGTAACTTCCACACCATTACCTCCATCCCTTCAATTCTATCCTCATACTTGCTTATTATTCCTTAGATTCAAATACATATAATAGCAACGATTTCAATTCTGGAATAAGCGCCTCATAATAAAGGAGTGCTGCGATTGTTTCTCGCACTTCTCGTTTCGCAAGTGTCTTTTCAGATTCCTCCGCAGCTTCAATCCCTGCGCATCGTTTGAAATTGTATTCCAACCATTCCAACTTGTTTCTAAATCCATACTCCAATAAGGCATCCAAGTCTCCTTGACTCCACCTTCATCAACTTATGCAAAAGTCCACCGGCTACCGGTTCAGGCGGACAAATAATCGTTCCTAACTTCAATCGCCGAAATAAAATTTGAATGATTTCCTCCATTTTCTCCTCCATACAGCCCGCCGTTCTGATTCTTCAGATAATTCACGTTACAATGATTCTATTATGAAGAAATGAATCTGTAAACGCTTGGAAAACGAAAGGAGTTCGATATGAAAAGAATTTGCCTGTTTCTTGCAAACGGATTTGAAGAAGCGGGTTTGTGTGGGTGCCCTTCCCTTGGGGAAAAGCGGGATTCTTTCAACAGCTTTCTACGTCGCTTTCACACTGCTCGAAATGCTTACCTTTCGCGAGAATACCGACCAAATCAAAAAAAGATGGGATTCATCCAATAACCTTGGGTGAACTCCATCTTTTAGTTTCTATTACTTAATAATCTCTACCTGATCGCCAACGGAGATTAAACCGCTCTTGATTACTTTTCCAAATCGGCCCTCTCGGCTGACAATATAATGGCGATCATGTGTCTTGAACACCTCTTTGCCGATATGATAAATTTCAAATTCCGCATCGTGAATACGAAGCTTCGTTCCTACGGGAAAGTCTTCTAGCGGAAGCCCCGATATGGTGATATTCTCCGTGTATCCGCCGTTTTCCACTTCTTCCTTCATATCCTCTGGCACTTTCTCTAAGGCTTCCACTGGAAAAATACTGACTTGCCGATCCCAGTCGCCTCCGTGAGCATCACCTTTCAACCCCCACCCTTCCACAATTTCTGCCGTTTGAACAGGGTCCTTAATCACACCTCTTTGATCACTCATATGAATCGCTACTACTTTCGCCATGCTTCGCCTCCTTCAATTCGATGTCTTGCTCACTGCCTTCCTATCTATTATACTAAATTCAAAAGGAAACGAAAGGAAGGATTATGCCAGAAAAATCGAAACGCCTATTGGAAGAAAGTCGCAAACGAAGATCCTATCGTCAATTTCTTGATGAACCCATCAAGCGAAAAGTCATCGAAAACTGCATTTTGACTGCAGCGACCGCCCCCAGCGGCGCCGACAAGCAGCCCTGGCATTTTTGTGTGATCACAGATCCTGAAATGAAGCAAAAAATCCGAACAGAAGCTGAACAGGTTGAAAAAGCATTTTATGAAAAAAAGATCAGCGAGGAATGGCAAGCGGATCTCGAAAAGCTGAATGTCAATTATCAGAAACCTTTTTTGACGGAAGCACCCTGCTTGATTGTCATCTTCAAGAAATTTTATCAAATTACAGATGCAGGGACCAAGAACAAAAACTACTATGTAACGGAATCCGTTGGGATTGCCACTGGTTTTTTAATCAATGCCCTTCGAAATGCCGGCTGCGTCAGCCTCACCTATACCCCGGCTCCGCCAACCTTCTTGCGAACGCTTTTGGATCGTCCTGCGGGGGAAACCGCCATGATGATTCTTTGTGTAGGACGACCGGATCCAAACTATGCTTTGCCTGTTCTGAAGAAAAAATCTCTATATGAGATTGCCAGCTTCTTCTAGACAAGCAACTCCTGATTGATCATAAATTCACGTGCTAAAGGACAACGGCATGCATAATAACTTTTCATCTTCTTGCATTGTAATCCCTCCAAGTTTTCACTTTCCAATCTTACTATATCTACACCCAAGGCTTCTCCCGCTACGGCAAAAATCCAGGAAATATGCGCCTTGCAACCACCTCCGCAACCAAAGGTTGCAAACAATCAAAAACTGTGTGTAGCATTTCAACCCGTATTTTGACATAATTCAAGTATAGAAGCCTCACGACTGGATTTGAAAAATACAAAGAAGAAAGAAGGAAACCATATGATCAGCAATCTAGGTGAAAGAATCCTCACCTTAAGAAAAGAAATGAATCTGTCTCAGGAATCATTGGCTGAGCAAATTGGCGTGAGCCGACAAGCGATCTCAAAATGGGAGCGTGGAGAGGCAAGCCCCGATATTCAAAATCTATCCGCTTTGGCTGAGACATTCGGATTGACTGTCGATGAATTTATTCACGCCGACACCGATTTATCAAAGAAAAAATCAAAGCTCGTCGCCCTCGAGCTGAAAAAAAATGCCGAAAAACTCATCATGATTGCCATTGCGATTTTCATCTTGAGCGCTTTTGGATTTATTCTATTGCCCTTCAGCAGCAAAGTAAATATCCTAATCTTTGGCATATTGATAACCGCGGGCGTTCTGATGTGCATCAAAGCTGGTTTTATGTTTGAACGATTTTATATGCTGAACAAGGATTATCTAGATCAAGATGATGAAGCTGAATTCCCAACCCAATCGAAGTTATCCCAAAAAAAGAAAAATGCAATGGGTACGGCTGTATCCTTAATTTGCACCATCATCTATCTGTTTATTTCCTTTGTTTATGGATTATGGCATCCGGGCTGGTTGGTGTTCCTCTTCATCCCCATCGCTTACGCGCTATTCGATGTTTTTGAAACCAACAAAGGCACCCATAAGAAATAAAAAAATGGCTTGTCAGAATTTCTGACAAGCCATCGTTTCATTTATAAGGTTGCACCTAGTTTATCGGCTGTAAGCAATGCCGCATAAACCGCGTCCGCAGTTACTTCAAAAGGCATATTGTGAATGGTTTCCCCTTCTACCGAAGATGCTTTTGCTACTTCGCGCAATTGCGCCTCAGTAACATTTTCCGCATTCAAATCTTTCAAGGTGATCGGCAATCCTACGCTTTTACAGAAATCAATCACTTCCTGAATTTCTTCCAATGGCGCATTTTCCAATGCCAATTGTGCAAGGGTACCAAAGGCAACCTTTTCACCATGATACAAATGATGACACTCTTCCAACACAGTCAACCCATTATGGATCGCATGGGCTGCCGCTAAACCGCCGCTCTCGAAACCAATGCCGCTCAAATAGGTATTGGCTTCCACAATTTTCTCAACGGCCGAATTGGACACCTTGCTCTCCGCTGCCATCTTCGCTTTCAATCCATCAGAAATCAAGGTCTTATAGCATAATTCCGCCATCGCCAAGGCCCCTTCTGTCGGTTTTGCCCCCGCCATGGTAGACGCGTTTGATCTCGCCGTTGCACGTGCTTCAAAATAGGTTGCCAATGCATCACCCATTCCGGCGACAAGCAACCGTACAGGCGCTGCGGCAATAATCTCTGTATCCATCAATACGACTGCTGGATTTATCGGTAAAATCAAATACTCATCGAAAATCCCCTCTTCTGTGTACAACACCGACAAGGCACTGCACGGCGCATCTGTTGATGCGATCGTCGGTAAAATCATAACAGGACACTTCATGTGATACCCGATCGCCTTAGCCGTATCCAGGGTTTTTCCGCCGCCAATCCCGATAATCATATCTGCTTCCACCGCTTCAGCCATGCCTTGTAACCGTGCAATTTCAACCTTTGAGCACTCACCGTTAAATTTCTCAAAGTCGTATTTGCTTTCCGTATCGGCAAAGCTCTCTTTCACCATTTCTTTGGTCAAACCCATAACGAAATCATCCGCGATAATAAAGGCACGAGAACCATACGCACTCGCATAACCTTCCAACTTTTTCAATTCCCCAGGTCCTTGGATATATTTCCCCGGACTAATTACAATCTTAGTAGCCATTTCAATTCCTCCTTTGCTTAATGGATTTATTGTAACAAAGAAAAGATTGATAATTAATAAACAATATCCTTCAACTCCTACAATATATTGTTATTACTTTAACAAATTTCCACCCTTCTGATTTCCGCTTGCACTCGCTTTCACTGAAAATATCCTGAATAATCTTCGTTGAATAGTTGTTCTTTTTTCACCGTTCCCGCAGGTTCAATCAGCATCACCTTGCATTCTTCCTTCGCATACGGCTTATGCTCCACCCCTTTCGAAACGACAAACATTTCTCCCGCTTTCAAAACAACGCTACGATCTCGAAAATCGATCTGCATTTCTCCCTCAATCACAAAAAACACTTCATCCGTTTCTTTATGATCATGCCAAGTGAAATCCCCTTTGAATTTCGCCAACTTAAACTGATAGTCATTCATCTGCTCAATAATTTTTGGTTCCCAGTATTCTATCACTTGCTCGAACTTTTCAGCAATATTAATCTTTTCCGCCTTCATTCGCTTCCCGCCCTTCCCATTCATCAATTTTTCGATACTCATACTTATATGATACATGCAAACGATAAACAATGGACAAAAAAACAGTGTCAATCTTTCGATTAACACTGCCAATTCTACTGTTTTTTTACCGTCTGATATACAGCACACCCTCCGCAATTTGCAACAACCTTCAACTATTCTCTAGATCCGTTCATAGGAAACGACTTCAGACAATGGTTTTCGATCCTCGTCATGCCGATCAGGACTCTTCTTTTTGCCATCCGCATATCCAATCACCAGGATATTGACGGGTTCCAAATGTCTCGGCAATTCAAATTCCGCTCTCAACACCTCCGGCTCAAACTTGCAAATCCACACGCTGCCCAGTCCAAGATCCGTTGCCATAAGCATCATGTGATCCGTAATAATGCTTGCATCGATTTCCTCCAAGGTCTTGCCTTCATAGGGTCGCTTCCATGCCTTTTCCTTGTCACTGCAAACAACGATTGCGAGAGGCGCGTGAAAGATATTTGCAGCCTTCCCCAATTTCTCCAATCCCTCTTCGCTCTGCACCACAATCAGATGCTGTGGCTGACGGTTTCCACCCGTAGGCGCCACATGCGCCGCTTCAAGAATCAAGTTCAGCTTCTCTTCTTCCACCTTTTGCAACGTATATGACCGTACCGAATATCGTTTCTTTGCCAATTCCAAAAAACTCATTTTTCCGCCTCCTTGATCCATTCTTTCTCGGTGGTCTTCACCATTATCTTTCCAAATATGCCCGCCATCAATTTTCCCGTCAAGCTTACCGCCTGACTTTCATGGCTTCCTTGCCAAACATGGTCCTGGTTTCCCGCCGCTTGTTTCACTCATACCCATAGGGCTCATCCATTGTCGACGATTCTGCATTTCCAATAACTGGCATCCTCTTAAAAAGGCAGCACCCCAATCGGTGCTACCCTTCAACTCACTTCTCGCTCTGTCCTTGCCTCTCCTCTTTCGATCACTTCTCATTCAAATATACAACCTGCAATTCAAGATAATATCGGATGATATCCTCTCGAGGATCCACCGTAATACTAATATGATTAAAAACCAGCAAAACATCCATTTCAGGACTATCCACCCTCAGGCTCAAAGGCTCGTAGGTATCCGGAATTTCTTTTGTCTGTCCGGATTGGAAATCTTCAGCTGTTTTATCGAGATACTCCTTCATATCACGATCCACAATGAGACGATCATCCAACAAGATTTTCAATCTTGGGATCCCGGTCTCATAATTAATCGCCCAGTTGATCACATACTCGCCCTTCTCCCCATCGATTGACACCGATATTTCTCCATCGTATGCCCCCGCATATTCCCGCAGGTAAACTGCCCACTCATACTCACTGATGTCGATGGCGTCATTCGGCAACATCAAAAACGTCCCTAATGTCTCGTCCCCTCTTCCATCCACATACTCAGACTCTGGCCAAGTCTTCGCAAATCCGAGTTCGCGTTTAAATACATCGCTTTCTACAAGGCGTTCATCGAACCATGCTGGAAGTTTCGCACCCTCTTCATAGGCGAGAAAATTGACCGCATCGGTAATCGATTCCCGCACCTCTTGATCGGGTTCAACAACCGCTGGAATCAATTGATCATTCTCAAGGATCCCCTCATTGATCAGCATATTTTCCAAGCGACTCACTTGCGCCTTAACCGGCAATACATGATAGCCCATAAAAGGCAACACCCCAATAACCGCCGCAACGCAAATCGCCGCCGCAATCTTTGGATGCGCCTTGGCCTTCATCAGAATCAAGAAAACCGCTGAAACACCAGCTGTCAACCATACCAGAGCAAAGTAATACTCCTGAGTCTTAAGCCCTTCCTTGTTCAACTGAATCACAAATGCCCACAACCCAAATGCCAGAATGACAAGCAAGGCAATGGGATAGATTTTTCGATAAAAGGTAGCGATTCCCGATTCGCGGCGCGTGACCATCATATGCAGCCAAATGCCTCCAATCGAATAGCTGATTACAATTCCGGACAATCTGGTAAAGGAAGACCAGTCTCCCATTACTATGGTTTTCCCGGCCCAAGAAAACAAGACGACCGTCAAAACCAACACAATTGGGACCATGATATATTCAAACAGAACCTCAATAAACCGCGGTTGTTTCTGTGCAACTTCCCGATGTGAATCCTTTTGACCCCTCCTGAAATCGGGAAAATACCCAACGAAGATGGCGAAGGCAACAAATCCAATCAAGGCGCCCAGCACCATATAGACCTTGCTTGTCATATTCCGATACAAAAGCGCTTGAATCGCTCCGGCAATCCCGGAGGTTCCGCTCATCATCACACCGCCGTAAATGGCTGCAATCAAAAAAGCTTTCTGGGTCATAAACAACGACCTGGCAAAATCCGATTCATCCTTGGGCTTTCCAGCAAAATAGATAAACCCGATAAAACTAACCATCAGCGCAACGGAAATCCGCGCAGCTGCCAGTTCGGACACACGAAGAACCACAGAATCACTTATTCTAGGTTCTGCTCCACCCAAAAAGTATAGAAGCAGAAAGGCAATGATCCCAGCGGCCGCTCCCGCCAGATTCGCCGCAAGAAATATTTTCTTCTCATTATATCGCTCCTGAACCATGGCGATGGCTGCCAATCCAAAAATAGCACTCATGGAAAAAGCCAGATGCAGACAATTGAATAAGAAGTTATAGGGTTCCTGCTGCGGCCAGTCCATCCAAATGCGAACCAAGGTGACCAGTGTAAATCCCAAGGCGCTTGCCAAGACAACTGGAAATGTTTGAAAGGTAAGAAAGGCTCTTTGCAAACTCTTTATAATCGACTCTTTTATCGTACTCATTTTTTCCTCCTTGCCTGATTGATCATCCTGCTCTAGCCAATCAATCGACTTAGTATTGTCTTATATATACCCTACCCTCTTCGCGATCAATTTCAATCCTCACTTTGCTATTTATTGGCAATAAAAAAAAGCTAGCTTCCTTACGGAAACCAACTCACCAGAAAAATCAGCTCAATAAGGACCAAGCGCCTCTCCAATAAAAGTCACCAGCAACAAGACGATGTCCGCTTTTTGCTTATACCAAGCAATCTTGTACCAATTTGCTACTCACATATATCGTTTGGTTCGAAGATCTTCTTGGATAGCGCTCTTAAAACGATTATAGGGTTTCCCTCAAGCTCTTCTCATCTAGGATTTTAAACGAGGCCTTGTAAAAGTCAATCATCCCTTCCTCTTTCATTTTGATCATTTCCCGCGATAAAGACGGCCTGGACACGTTCAGAAATTCCGCCATCTCCTTGCGGTTCAAGGAGATTGTAAAACAAGCCTCCCCGGATTCGTGCATTTGCTCCAACAAATAGGTGCTGATTTTTCTTCGGATCCCCTTGATGGACAGATAGTCGATCTTCCTGTTCAGCTGAACGCCCTTTTTCGTTACGATTTTCAGCATATTCTGAATCAGCCTTTTATGACCGTTACACAGCTTTGCGCAGGTGCCCAGCACTTGCTTAGGCGTCAAGAAAAGAATCCGGCTGTCCTTTGATGCCATCACCGAAATATTCAGCTGATCACTATTGGAAAAGGCCAGCATCTCTCCGAATCCTCCGTTCCGCTTGACCTTCCCGATGATCACCCTGTCGCCCACTTCATTTTCCTTGAGGATCATCACTTCTCCCCGCATCACGATACCAATTCTTCTGATGCCGTCCTTTTCGATACTGATATGTTCGTTTTTCTTATATTCGCTTACACGTGGCTGCAGGCAGTTTAAAAGCCGATCGATCTCCGGCTCTTCGATTCCCTCAAAGATTTCAAAGCCCTTCATCATGGTACTCCATTTTGTATAGCTAATTGCTTCCATCTACAACCCTCCGACCCGTTTGTGTTTTCTCTATTATACCATGACAAGGTAAACGATAGAAAAAACCGGCCCCCCTTTTTGGGAAGCCAGTTTGATTTAATTCTGTGGCCGTTCACCGATAATCACAAACATCTCAAGATCGTCAACCGTTTGCCTGACGGAAAGACCCGCCGATTCGAAGAGTTGTTCCAGGGTGACCATGGACGGCAAATTATCTTCCTTCACCGCATTGTCCACCCGCTTGTGCAGATTGTTAATGGCAGCCCGACTTTGAGAATGGCCGATCACCAATCTTCCCCCCGCCTTGATTTTTCGCGAAAGTTTTTTAATTGCCCTCGCCTTGTCTGGAAAATGAGGAAACATGGAATAACAAATCACATGATCATAACCAATCTCGGTTTCTTCGCCATCCAATGCATCCTTGCATTCGAAAACCACATTCTCATACTGATTTTTCTCACGGGCAACTTCAATCATTTTTTCCGCTACATCAACCGCTTTGATTCGACCTGATTGCGTAACGCGTTGCGCTAAACTCGGGACCAAGATCCCGGTTCCCGTACCCACATCAAGAATATAGTTTCCCGCCTCAATTTCAGCCAGATCCAGGATCGACTCCACCTTCGTCATATCATGCTTGCACTTTTGATCCCACGATTCCGCCACACTATTAAAAAAATCTTTTTGCGATTTCATTTCAACACTCCTATCGCCTTCTTATCCGCCTATCACATCTCGTGTTTCTCGAAACAAATTCTTTTTTTTCACAGTCATCACAATAATCGGAATAAATATCAACTGAACCAAAATGCCTGGAATACCTTTTACAACAGCACCGCTGATAAAAATCATCGGACTTGGAAGTTTCGCCATAAAGAAGGTCGCCAATACCCAAACCGCAGCCCCTGCCATCATCCGCCCGCAGATCATGCTCAAAATCAACGAACTATACACATTTGCCTTCAGTTTTCGATACAATACGCTTACCATGACTCCATAGGTCGGCAACTCAACCATCATAAATGGCAGCACTGGAAATATCGGGGGCATTCCAGTGATCATCGAACTAAGCAACGGTATCAAAACACCTACAGCCAACGCGAAAGGCACCTCCAAATAAAAACCTGCTATCAGCACCGGAATATGCATCGGCAAAAATACCGAACCTCCTCCAAAGGCATGAAATACAATTGGCAGCACAACGCCAATCGCAATCAATACTCCTGATAATACCAATGGTTTTGCCGACTTGCTTTTCATAATTTCCTCCTTATTTATAACCCGCTAACACGCAATAATTTCCTTGATCAGAAACTCTTTTCCGCTTAACAATTCCCACTCTTCCTTCCTGCAGCTTGGACATTGATTGCCCTTGTTCTCAATCAGATTGAAAACATGATCGCAATTTTTGCACCGCACATTGCCCGGCAATATCTCGATTTCCAATTTCGTCTCTTGCATGAAGGTCCCGTCAATCGCCGCCGGAAAACAGGCTTCAATATATTTGGGAATAATCGTTGAAAGTTCACCGATTTGGAGAACAATCGTATCGATTTCCGTTAGATTGTTTTGTCTTGCAATGCCTTCAACCGTTTTAACAACATGAAACACGATACCCAGTTCATGCAATGCGCTCACCTCTTTCTTCAAAAGCAAAAACCGCTCTTATTTGGCTCCGCCGCCAGCAAAAGCTGCCTTCACTGCTTTTACCGGTTTCTTGACAGCAATTCTCACCTTGCGCTTTAAGGCATATTTCATAATCGTAGATTTCATATCCTTAAACTCAGGATTTGCATTGTCATACTTTCTAACCAATTTAATGGCATCAAATTTACATTTTGTTGTACATACCCCGCAGCCTACACACATAAATTCATCCACAACCGTGGAACCGCAACCCAAACAACGCTCTGTTTCTTTCTGGATCTGCTCTTCTGTCAACGTGCCGCGAGTATCCTTGAAAGTTACCAGGGCTGGATTTGCATCCGCATGCTTTGCTGTTTGTCTTGGCAGGCGATCATAGCTGTCAAGATCAAGCTCCGCTTTGTCAAAAGCTGTATACTCCCGCTTGATTCGGCCAAGGGTTAAGCTTTGTCCGTGTTGAACATAACGATGAATGGAGATGGCGCCTTCTTTACCAAAGGCAATCGCGTCGATCGCAAACTTAGGACCTGTCAATACATCACCGCCGGTGAATACATCGGGTTCCCCAGTTTGGAAGGTAACAGCATCCGCTTGAATGGTCTTGTTGGGATTCAATACGATCTTGCTGTCTGCGATCAAATCGCCCCAATCGATTCCCTGTCCGACTGAAATCAAAACATGATCAGCTTCAACAACCCTCATTTCGCTCTCATCGTATACCGGACTAAATCGTTTGTTTTCATCAAAGATTGAAATGCATTTTTTGAATTCCACCCCTGTTACCCGGCCATTTTCTGTGATGATCCGTGTTGGTCCCCAAGAATTGTTAATCACAATCTTTTCTTCCATCGCTTCTTCGATTTCTTCATCAAGGGCAGGCATCTCTTTGCGATTTTCGAGACAGAACAGATCCACATTGGACGCGCCCGTTCTTGTCGCGGTCCTTGCTACGTCGATGGCAACATTGCCCCCGCCGATTACAACCACGTTTCCTTGCAATTTCGTTTCCTCGCCCAGGTTAACCGAACGCAAGAAATCGACACCGGTGATCACGCCTGCAGCATTTTCTCCTTCAATTCCAAGGGTTCTGCCGGCTTGAGCGCCGATCGCAAGATAGAATGCTTCAAAACCTTGGCCTCGCAAGTCGTTCAGACTGACATCTTTGCCGATTTCAACACCGGTCGTAAACGCAACACCCAATTCTTTTAGGATATCAATTTCTGCATTGATGACCTCTTTCTCTAATCGGAAAGCGGGAATCCCAAGGGTCAACATGCCGCCCAATGCTTTTTGCTTTTCAAACACGGTTACCTTGTATCCGTCAAGAGCCAAGTAGTACGCGCAAGAAAGTCCCGCCGGACCCGCACCGATCACAGCAATTTTATTGCCGTAATGATGTCTGAGTTTCGGCACAAAACGGTTATCCTGATTCAAATCTTGTTCTGCAATAAATTTCTTGATATCGTCGATCGCAATCGGATCGTCAATATCCCCCCGGGTACAAACCGATTCACAATATCGTGGACAAACACGTCCACACACTGCTGGGAACGGATTCTCTTGCTTGATCAACTCCAATGCTTCCGTATATCTTCCTTGGGCAGCCAGCTTGATATATCCCTGAATGCCGATATGCGCAGGACATTCCGCCTTGCAAGGGCTGGATCCCGTATCCACGACCACTTCTCTGTTAATCCGATAATCGGGATTGAATTTGTCCTCACCCCATTCCGTATCATAAGGAAGCTCGCGTGCAGTTTCTTCAACCGGTGTTTCCGCGCAAATTTTCCGACCCAATTTCAATGCATTGGTCGGACAATTCTCAACACATTCTCCACAACCCACGCATTTGTCTGTATCGACAACGGAAACATAGTTTGATCGAATCATATCGGGATTGGTGTACATATTTGCAATTCTCATGGAGAAGCATCCACAACCGCAACAATTACAAATGGCATGGGTTTTTCCCGGTCCATCCGTATTCGGTATGCTATGCATCAATCCATTTTCTTCCGCTAATTGAATCACTTCAAAGGCTTCTTCCCGAGTGATCTCGCGCCCTCTGCCGGTTCGGATATAGTATTCGGCGGCATGACCCATCTGAATGCACATGTCTTCTTTCAGGTGACCACAACCTTCACCCATGGCTTCCCGCGATGTACGGCAAGCGCAATCCGAAACAGAGAAGATCGTATTTTCATTGAGAAATTTCGAAACTTCCTCATAAGAGGCGTTTCTGGTTTCACCGTCAATGGATTGCTCAATGGGAATAACGCGCATCGGACCCGCGCCAACCGGTACAATTCCTGCAGCTACCGGACCTTTCTTTTTCCCATAGGCATCAAACGCTGCGCCAAGTTCGGGATATTTTACAATATTCTCCTTGTTGTTTACAACCATTTCCATATGGCCAGGAACCCAAAGTTCCTGCCAGTATTTGTCCACGCCATCAATCTTATTGACAAAGGCCATGCCCGCAACGGCAACTTCCCACAAGAGTTTCGAAGTTTTCTCTACGGATTTTCCACACATAGGCGCTACATCTTCCGCGCTCAACGGCTTTCTCAATTCAAGACAGAGCGCAACATCCGCCATATCTTTCGTGATGATTGGAAGTAAAATTTTGTATTCCGGATCCTCCACTGTAATGCCGTTCTTTTTTCCGCGTTTCGTTCGACTGATTTTATTCGCAAGGTCCAACAACTTATCTTCTAGCATCGCGTTTCCCTCCTAATAGGTTTGTCTCTATTATTTCTCGTTCCAATTTTTAACTTCTTCACGAATCCATTCCGCCCACTCGCCCATGCCTTCGCCGGTTCTGGCAGAGATTGGAATCACCTTGATGTTGGGATTCAGTTTTTTAGCGCGTTCTTTCACCGCTTCCAGATCAAAGTCAAAATACTCGATAACGTCCATCTTATTGATTAACAAAACATCGACAATAGAAAACATCAATGGGTATTTTAACGGCTTGTCATCCCCTTCCGGGACGCTTAAAATCATGGCGTTTTTTGATGCGCCGGTATCAAATTCCGCCGGACATACCAAATTCCCCACATTTTCCAGAATTATAAAATCGATTCCTTCCGTCCCGAATTCCGTCAATCCCTGCTTGGTCATTCCCGCATCGAGATGACACATGCCGCCCGTATGCAATTGAATGACTTTCGCACCCGTCTGTGCTATGGTGCGCGCATCGACATCAGAATCAATATCCGCTTCCATCACGCCAATTTTCATTTCCGCTTTTAATGCATCGATGGTTCTGACAAGGGTTGTTGTTTTCCCCGAACCGGGCGATGACATCAAATTCAACAAAAAAGTCTGATCCTCTTTCAATTCCCCTCGAAGCAAATCCGCCTCTCGATCATTGTCCTCAAAAACACTTTGCTTAATCTCAAAAACCTTAAATGAATCCATCTGATAGCCTCCCTATCGCTTCAACCATTCTTATTTTCACGCATCTGTGCAGCTTCCTGGACAGTTTTCTGTCACGCAAGATTGTTATAATTTTATCATTATTAGTATATTCAGACGGGGTAGTATTGTCAAAAAAAAAGAAACGTTGAAATTTCAACGTTTCTCGACTTTCTCTTTCAAGTTGACTTGACACAATTATTCTAGCGAAGATCCTGTATTTTCCACGGATTCAAGGTGCTATTTATCGAAAAAGTGTAAAGAACACTCGAAAACAAAAAAGTTGTTTCGATAATCAATTTATCGAAACAACTTCCCTATCCGATTAAAAATAGCGACCGACCAAATCATTGGCATAGCCAATGCAATTGTCCATCGTTATGGTGCTCATAATCTCACCGGCAAAATACACATTGTCTTTCCCCTGCATGGCTTTCAACTTGTCGTAAAATCCCTTTTGAAGACTAGAAGTCGGCACACAAGGGCATTGACTCCACTGCCGAACCTGAAAGAGTCTCGGATTTTGAAATCCCAGCTGCAAAAGATCGCTCTTTACAATTTTAAAGGCTTCCGCCGGTGTGTTCTCCGGATTATCGTAGACATAGATCATCACCAAGCCTTCCCCCTCAGAAGCATCCCACCGAGAGTACCAAATGCCTACATGGCCTTGTCTCTCTTTCGATAAATTTTCAAGGACACAACCGCATTCCTTGGGAATCTTCTCTGCGATGATCGCATACACGCAAAATTCATGGTATTGAATGCTCTTGATCAATTCTTGCAGCTCCTCATCGGCAGCAAAAAAACTGCCGAATTGACTCAGGGGCGCTGTGATCACGATCCGATCAAACTCCAACGACTCAAACTCCGTATGCACACAGACTTTCTCCCCCTTTGAGGCGGTAATCTTTATTACACTCTGCCCCAAGCGGATGTCTTTGATTTCCTTTTGCAAGCTTTCAATCAAGGTGACAACCCCGTCCTTCCAGGTGCAAAACTCGGGCACGTCCATAAATGCCATCAGGTTATCATAATTCAAGATCCTGAGCACATAAAGCGCCGGGGTATCCTCGACATGTCCCAATCCATAGCTGGTGAAATAGTGCGCATAAACGGTTTTCAAAACCCGGAATTGATTGATCTCGCACCACTGAGAAAAAGGAAGCATCAAATCAGCTTCAACATGATGAATACTCGCCTCTTTCAAAGATGGATACCGGCTTAAAGCCTCCGGTAGCCGATCCAGCTCTTCGAGAAACTCACCCAAGGATTTTTTCGGGATCTGCATCCTTCGATTGCCCTCTACATCATAATAGTTGCGAGAGATTCTGGGTCCATCCGTCTTGATATGAAAACTCTTCATTAATTGTATCAAGTGCTTTTGCCTCGGCAAACCAAAGAGCGCGCCAAATTCATAGGATTTCCCTTTATACAAAATGGTGTGCAGTTTGCCCCCAATCCAGTTTTCCTTCTCGAACACCGTTATATGCTCATATCCCTTCCGTCGCAACCCGTCGGCAATAACAAGACCAGTCAGTCCCCCGCCGATAATTGCAATTCGATCACTCTTTTTATTCATCGCATTCACCTCGATCCGGCGGGCTGACTAAAGCCATCAGCCAAAGGGGCAAGGTATCAAAATCAACATCGTTGCAGGCGGCTCTTTCCAAAATGATATCTGCTGGCACCTTCCCGGCGTGACTCCCCGTTCCAGTCTTAGCAGAGAAATTATATTGGCGCAAAAATTTATAAAGCGCATGTTCAACCTGGGTGAAGGAATGCAGTTGTAACTCTGTTCCAATCTTATTGTAGAATTCCTGAACGAGGTGTTCATTAAACGCACTCATCTCCTCGAAGGTTTTATTTTCTCTCGGATCCATAAAAAAATGATTGATCTTCAATGCTTCAATGATTTCTTTTCGCTTCTCGCTCTCGATAAAATACGGAACAAACTCTTTTGTCTTTTCCGTCACCAGGTTGTCGATTTGCAAATGAAAGGTTTTTATCAAATAAACCACTTTCAGCTCAAAATAATCCCAAACGTCAATATCCTGTTTTTTATTGTAGAGTTTCACCGCACCCCATTTCGAGTAGGTGTCATACAAGCTGTATTGATAGATTTTCCCAATTCCTTCAAACCTGCCCATATAGCCAATCCGCTGAATAATCAAATGTCCCGGATACGCCTCCTTGGGATTTCTTATGGAAGGGCTTGTCTTTTTGCGTCTCTGTTTCATTCCAAGACAAAGCGCTTTGTTTTTAGCAAAATCCATGCGCTGTGCTCTTCGAGACAGCTGATGCCGCCGCAAAACATTATAGATCCCCGACTCGCCAATCTGAATCCCTTCCGCTTTTAGCTCATAATAAATTCGTTTCGGACCGTCGGCAGGATATCTTGCCACATAGGCTAGAATATCCTGTTCAATAGCAGCAGTAACCTTATTTGGCATTTGCGGCTTTTGCGGCTCCTTTGCATTTAATCCAGCAATCCCATGCTTCTGATAGGCTCGTTTCCAACTATAGAACGTCGTTCTTGAAATACCAAAGAGCTGACACGTCTTGGCAACATTCTTTTCCCGTAAAGCATGCTTCAAGATCATATATTTATGGTGTGCATTGACACCTTCTGCTTTCATCACGACGGTCCTCCCCTGCAAATATTTCCCTGTTCCTTAATTTTTTAATGAACTATTTATTCCTAATCTCGGCAACGATATTTTTATAGGCATTGATGTAAACGGAAACATCCGTATTTACCGCAACGCCCGTAAATCCTTGCTCGTAATATCGCTTCGCCACTTCTGCGGAAGCGGTAAAGATAAACGCAGGTTTTCCTGCAGCCTTGCATGCCTTCACGATGCGGTCCAAGGCTTCAACAAACAAAGGATTGTCGAATTGAGCCGGGATTCCCATGTCAATGGAAAGATCATACGGACCCACAAAGATCCCATCGACCCCTTCCAAGGCGGCAATGACTTCAATATTCTCCAAGCAGCCAACGGTTTCACACTGAGGAATCAGCAGGGTTTCTCTGTTGCAGATCGAAAAATAGGATTCAACATCCTTCGCGATCTCGTCATGTCCATACCCTGCGGCCCGGCCAAAGAAAAAGCCGCGATTCCCAACGGGATAATACTTCCCGTATTCAATGATCTTTTCTACTTCTTCCACCGTATAGATACAGGGAATAATCAATCCTTTTGCTCCAATATCCAACATTTTCAGAATGGATGAGCGCTCGTGATTCTTTACCCGCACCAAAGGTGTAATCTGTTTCAGTTCTGCCGTGCGAATATATCCCATGGCGCTTTCGACATCGAAGGGACCATGTTCCGAATCAATAATCAAAAAGTCCAGCCCCGCCAGTCCAAGACACTCAATCGCATTGTTCCCGCCGATTTCAAAGAAAGTACCCAGTACATTTTCCCCATTGCCCATCTTCACTTTTAAATCATTTTTCATACGGAGCCTCCTGATTTTTCGTTTTTGTCTTCTTTCTAGCCATTCAATCTTTCCAATTGCTTCTCCATCAAATAGAGGGAAACAGCTTCCCATACCCGGAAAAACCCGTCTGCTCTGGTGTCGTTATTCGTGTCAGTCCAGACTCAAAACCGACCCATTTATGCGCAAGGATATTGTAAAATTTTCATCCGCTCTCCTCACGGAATTCAAGAATTGAATGATGTTTCTTCGTATTTATTATATACCAAATACCCCCATGCAATTCCTGCCAGCCTCAAAAAAATCGACCCTCTTAATTCTAAGAAGATCGATTTTACCTTATCCTTACTTGCACGTTTTTACTAATCTAATCCAATTCGATTTGATTGATTTTGATAAAGAGCTGCTCATAATCTTCAACCGTCATAGGTTTTGGATTGCTGCCATTGGATCCGTTTTTCTCCGACAATTCAGCCAGCAATCGAAAATCCTTGAGATCGATCTCCAACGACTTGAAATCCGGCAATCCAATCTCCTTGGAAGTTGCTTGAATCCATTCAATCCCTTTCTCCGCAGCAATTTGATCATCCTGCTCGTCAATCCCCATCGCTCTTGCCACTCTCGCGTATTTCTGCAAAGCGAACGGCAGACTTTCTGTCATGATATGAGGCAGGATAATGGAATTGCACAAACCATGGGGCTTGTCATAGATGCTTCCCAAGGCTTCCGCCATGCAATGCACCGATGCGACATCCGCGTGGCTGAAAGAAAGACCCGCCAAGAGGCTTCCCATCATCATCCCATCGCGCGCTTCTTCATCGCTGCCGTCCTTTACCGCTCTGGCAATGTATTTCGCGATATATTCCACCGCATACAATCCTAAGGCTTCCGCAATCGGTTCCGTACAGGTTGCGGTATATCCTTCAATCGCATGAGTCAAGGCATCAATCCCCGTTGCAGCAGTAATAGCCGGCGGTAGGGTATAGGTCAGTTCCGGATCGACCAACGCGACCTTCGCTGCAATGTACGGACTCTTGACCGTAAACTTGAAATTCTCTTTGGTATCGGTGATCACAGAAGAAAAGGTCACTTCGCTTCCCGTTCCCGCTGTTGTCGGAATCGTAATCAAAGGCAAGCAATCCGCGCCAATGGGTTTTTTGGAATAATCACGAATCGCACCGCCCTGTTTCGCCAAGACCGCAATTCCCTTCGCCGCATCGATTGGACTTCCGCCTCCAATCGCAACCAAAACATCCACATCCTCTTTAACGGCTAAATCCGCACCCTCATGGATATTGTAATCCTTTGGATTGGCTTCCACCCCGCTGAAGATCACAACCGCTTTGTCCTTTCCAACAAATTTCAGAACCTTTTCCAAGATTTTCGCTTGAATAATTCCTTCATCACAAACAACCATGATCTTCTTTGCTGCAATCTGATTCAGCTCTTGATCCAATTCTCGGATAACACCATTTCCGTATTTAATGGTAGACGGCAAAACAAAATTAAAATTCATGAAATTCCCTCCCTTTTCGTATAATTATACACTTTTTCAAAATTATTTTCATCTGTCCATTTGTGAACGATTATTGTATACTACCTACAAATGATTGTAACGATCTGACGGGAGGCACTAATGAAATTAGCCATATACGATTTTGACGGTACCATCTTCGAAAAAGAAACTCTTCCTTTTATTGTGAAGTACTAGGCCGCTAACGGCTATTCCAAGATCAAACTTGTAAAGTTTTATGCGCTCATCATTAAATTAATCGCAACCTACAAACTCAAACTGGATCCCTCAATGGATAAAGAGAACTTCAGAGCAACAGCGGCAAAACTCTTTATGGTGCTTTTTCAAGGAATGACAAAAAAAGAAATCACTCAGTTTTTCAGCGACTGCACAACAGAGGTCGTAAACCACTTCAACGCAGTCGTTATCGAAAGCATCTATGAGAAAAAAGCCGAAGGCTGTCATCTGCTCCGGTGCAAACACCCTATTATTGAACGAAGTCGGCAAGCATCTGCCCATCGACACCATCATCGGTACAGAACTTATCTTCCTTGATGATAAAACCTATGATTTTGACGCGCCCCTGATGATTGTAACCGGCACAAATAAGCCAAAGGCTCTTTTGGAAACCTTTCAAGGAATGGAGATCGATTGGCCAAACAGCTATGCTTACGGAGACAGCTACTATGACCACGACATCTTGAGCCTGACCGGCAATCCGGTTGCCGTGAATCCGGACAAAGGATTAAGAGATATCGCATTGGAAAAAGGCTGGGCAATTTTATAAAATAAATGATGAAAAGCAATGATCAGAATCCAAAAACACTTGGACTTCAGTCATTGCTTTTTTAATGAGCTGAACGCTTAATTCTCAACTTTTACCGGATTCATGGAAAGACTGTCGAGCTTGTCGTCCGCTTTGTTCTTCCGAATTAAAAACAGAGCTAAACCGGTTAAGATCACCGCAATCCCCGCCCCCTGCTGCAGAGAAATACCCTCACCCAAAACAAAATAGGCAAGAATACAGGTTCCAATCGTCTCTCCTAAAATGCTCATCGAGATAACAGAAGTACTCAACCACTTGAGCAGCCAGTTAAAAGTCATTTGCCCCAGAATCGTTGCGATGCATGCCAATCCAAGAAAGGCTTGCCAGGTCTGCAGGGGGTAATTTGTGAACGAAACCTGCTGACTGATCGCATAAATCGCTAAAAACACCGTGCTGCTGACGTATCCCAAAAACGAATACGGGACCACAGACAGGTTCTTTCGCAAGTGCTGGCCGATAAAAAAATAGACCGTGATAATGCCGGCCGCAACAAATGCAAGCAGATCGCCAAAAAGCGCTTGATCGCTGATTTGAAAGTCTCCCCACCCAATAATGAAGCTCCCGACAATGGCGATCAAACAACCCATGATCGCCCCTCGGCTAAATCGCTCCCGAAAGAAAAAATACCCGCCAACAATTGCAAATAGCGGCTGGAGTGTAACAAGTACGGTTGAACTGGCCACGGATGTATACCGCAGAGATTCAAACCACAATACATAATGCATGGCTAAAAACAGCCCTGACAATATGCCAAATCCCCATTGTTGTTTTGACAGTGCACGTAATTCTTGTCGCCTCCCTTTATTCAACAAAACAAAAGGCAAGAGGATCAATGCGACAATAAAGAGTCGATAGAATGCCGTGATCGATGATGGCGCATTTGCCAGCTTCACAAAAATGGCTGATGTGGATAGCGCCAATACGCCAAAAAATAATACCAAATATGAAACAATGCGTGATTTCACAAAGAACCTCCTTTCTGATTGAATACCTAGTTAAACAAACCCTTCAAATCATCGTTTTTTCATATGCATTAACCAGACCATATCGATCTGATTTCTCCACACTTCACAAAATAAGCTTTAAATCATACCACTGAGCGCCACCGTGGGTCGATTCAGACACGCCCAGATTCTCATAACCGAAACTCTCATAAAATGCCACCAGATGAGCCTTGCAGGTTAAAAGGACCGCCACCTTTCCTTCTTCCCGACCAAAGGAAATAAATCGAGTCATCAATTCTCTCGCATAGCCTTTCCTTTGATGCTTTGGATGTACATCCAATCCATAAACCATCAGATGTTTGCCCATATCCTGATGGTATTTCATGGACTCATAGAAACGATCTTCAATAATCGGCGAATCATTGGACGCCCCATTGATAAATCCAATCACTTCCCCGTCCGTCTCCGCTACAAAAAATCCTTTTGCATAAATCGTTAACCGCTCCTCCATGGCAGCCCTCGTGGCTGCTTCCGTCTCCGGAAAACAAATACCCTCTATGGTTGTCACCGCGTCCAAATCGGCCAACGTCGCATTCCGTATCATCAGTTCACTCATACCCTCACCTCTTTTTCTTTTCAGTATATCAAAAAGGAAAGCCTCTTAACCAAGAGACTTTCCTTTTTTCATAAACTTGGTTATCCTTTTTACAAAACCCTCAGCCACTATTTTTACTGGCCATTGGATTGTCGCTGGATAAAAATAGCACGCCCCAAACGCAGACAAGCAATCCAGCATTTGGGCCGTGCTTTATTTTCAAAAACATATTTCCCTATAACCTAACTCTCCGAAACATCAAATTTCGAGAAACCGAATTTTCATGCTGAATTAATCGACTATTGTCCCAGGATTCAAGATCCCATTCGGGTCAAAAACTTTCTTGATATTTTCCATGATCTCAATTTCTCGAGGTGAAAATTGTAGAGGCATATGCTTCTTCCTCGTTTTACCGGTACCATGTTCTGCAGTTACCGTTCCACCATAACTGATTGCGGCTTCATACATTTCATTTCTGATCTCATCGAGATATTCCGGTAGTTCACCGTTCTCAAGCATTAAGAAATTATGTACATTCCCATCTGCGATATGCCCGACCGCCGGTGAGGTTGTATTGTATTTCTTTGCAATTCGATTGATATCTTTCAATATATCCGGAACGGAACCTGCCGGTACGGCAATGTCCAATGCGTCGGCGACATTTTCCTTATAGGCCGTATATACATTGCTTCTTATCTCAAGCAATGCACGTTGATCTTTTGTCGTTTCTGCGATTAAACTGTCAACGGCTCCATTTTCTTCACACATTTCTACGATTCTTCCGCATTTCTCATACAACTCATCTTCCGTAGCCTCATCGAGGATAAACATTAAATCCGCTGATCCATTCTTGGCTGGATATGGTTGTCCGATATGCTTTGCTGCCTCAATCGCCACTTCGCGATCCATATATTCAATGGCAAGCGGCGTAATCCCTTCTTGAAGGATCATTGGTACAACATCAGATGCCTCTTCTATAGAATCGAAAGAAACCAACAATGTTCCAATGCAAGGGTTTTTAGCATATAGTTTCAAAGTCGCTTTTGTGACAATGCCAAGGGTTCCTTCACTACCGATCATCATATGAAGCAGATCATACCCCATATTGTTTTTAATCAGCTTTCCGCCTAATTGAACGAGTTCACCCGTCGGCAATACTACTTCCAATCCCTTGATATGATTTCTCATAATACCATGCTTCACCGCTCTTACCCCACCGGCGTTTTCAGCAACCATCCCGCCAATTTGAGCCCCTTCATCACCTGGATGAACCGGGAAGAATATTTTATCATGCTCTTTCAGTTCTTCCAATAAACCCTCTAGCGTTACCCCGGCTTCAACCGTGATCATAATGTTCTTTTCATCGTATTCTACCAAGCGATTCAATCTTTCCAATGATAATACAATACTGGATTGTGTAGGAATTGCGGCTCCGCAAATGCCTGTCCCTCCACCCCTGGGAACAATTGGAATCAAATGTTCGTTTGCCAGTTTCACAATCGCAGAAACTTCTTCCGCCGTGCCCGGTTTCACAACGACGCATTCTTCCGCTGCAACCGGGCGAATCAACAACTCGGTCTCGTCATATAAATAACTTTGCATCTGAGATAAATCTGCTACGACCCAATCTTCACCTGTAATTCCTTTTAATTCCTGTACCAATTCTGCTGTAATTTTGTTTTCCATATCGATTATAACCTCCATCCTTTCAATTCTTTATGAAATTTTTTCTTGAGACTCGCCTACTGCGCCACCATCATTTTTTTTCCATCCAACAATTCCTCTGAAGATGACTGGGATGATAATAACAAATACTGCGACATATCCCAAAGTTCCGTATCCTTTTGCAATCAATGGAATCAAGCCAAACTGCGCAATCATCCAAGTCGCTACCACATAACCAAAAGAGACGACAACACTCCGCTTTGTTTCCTTTTGTTTTCTCACTTCTTCCGTGTCGTTTCTAGAAACAAAGTTCACAATTCTGCTCGTTGTCCCATAAATTAGATTGACTCCGGTTGATACGGCACCCAAAATAATTAAAATGGAAATCAGTGGTGTCATCCATGTGGAACCCACGCCATTCATCACGACATATAATGCCGGAACTGCTTCCGTTAAGATGCCGTCTTGGTAGAAGGCCATGATCCCTAATGTTGACATCATCAAGATTGATGCATTGATGACAAATCCCCAACCAGCCGCTTTTTTTACGTCGCTTAAATCTTTCAATGCATTTGAGTGAGCCAAGTACGCACCCAAACAGCTGGCTTGGAAACCAGCATACACCATGGTTTTCCATAATGCCTGTCCGAATGTCGCATCATTGACGATTGTTCCCGCTTTCAACGCTGCGATATTCCCTGTAATCTTGCTCCAATTGACCACAATATTCGGTACGTAAATCACAATAACCCCAAGGATAATGGCGATCGCGATAAAGGATGCCGCTTTCCTTACAAGACCCGCTCCGAATATGGTCAGAAGCAGCATCGCCGCTGCGATGACCAATGTATTGATAAGATAACTCGTGCCAAATACTTTTGTAATTGTAGCTCCACCCGTTGCAAATGCAACTGCTGTTGCCGTTACTAAAATTAATTGAAAAATAAATTCAAATGCCGGAGCCATAACCTTTTCAACTGGTTTATAAAATTCCAATGTCCAGCTTCGATAATCGAACTTTTTTCTCTCGATTGCAAATTTCCAGGCATAATAAAATACGACTGCCTCAAGAGCCTGCGATACGATTGGTAAAAACGATGCATACCAGCCATAACCAACATAGTACTGAACAACCTGTCGACCCGATGCAAAACCTCCGCCAAAGTGCGTGGTAAACCATACGAATGCTACAGCGAAAAATGCGGGCATCAATTTTTTCTTTTCCATACGTCCCTCCAAATAATTTATTTTTCTATCTCAATAAACCTTGAAGCCGAAAAATCGTTTTCCCCTCCTTTGGCATAAATTTTACGCCCTTTTCCCTTTTATTTTTTCAATCATTTGCGGTACAATCTCATACATGTCCCCAACAATCCCATAATCCGCGATATTGAATATCGGCGCTGAAGGATCTGAATTGATCGCCAAGATCACATCCGCTTCTTTCATGCCAGCCTGATGCTGCGGTGCACCGGAGATACCGCATGCTATGTATAGACTCGGTTTCACTCGATTCCCACTATACCCAACTTGATGCGCCTTCGAGATAAACCCATCCTCTACCAACGGTCTTGACGAACCCACTACACCGCCCAAAACGGCTGCCAGTTCTTCAATCATTTTAAAATCTTCTGGGCTCTTTAACCCTTTTCCTGCAGATACAACGACCCTAGCATCTGTAATATTAAATGCCTCTTCCGTAATCTCACGAAGAACTTCAATGGGATTATTTTTGATTTTAATCGATGGAAAATTGATGATTTCCCCGGTTCTTGATTCATCCCTTTTCGCTTCATCAAATTCTTTATATCGGACAGTAGCCATCTGAGGCAAATATTGCGATTTAATATGTGCCAAAATATTTTCACTGAAAGCTGGGCGAATTTGAACCAATTTCATGTCTTCCTCGTCGATAGCAAGACCTGTACAATCTGCGGTAAGTCCGCATTTTAGTGTTGCCGCTACCCTTGGCGCCAGGGACCTGCCAAAACTGGTTGCCCCAAAAAGACAGATTTCCGGTTTCTTTTCCTCAATGATTTTCACTACATTTTCCACGTAGGTCATCACTTCAGGACTACCAAAAATTTCCTCATCCTGCACATGAAATACCTTGTCCGCTCCGCGATAAATCAATTCATTCACATCAATTTCGCTCGGTCCACAGAGGCAGCAAACGACCTCTTCGTTGATTTGATCGGCAAGCTCCCTTGCCTTCCCCAATAACTCGTATGAAACTTTATGGATTTCCTTGTCCTTTTGCTCTGCAAAGACCATTACTCCGCTATATTCTTTCATCTATTCCACCTCGATAACTTTTTTATCTACCAGAATATCCACAAACTCATTCAATGCAGTGTCCATGTTATCTCGCCACAGCAATCCTTTCCGGTGTACAGCTTTCGGCACTTCTATTCTTTTCACCATTGTTGCTGAGCCTTTACGCCCAGTTTCTGTTTCATCCAAAAACCCCGTAAGCTCATCCATTCCCCACGCTGGGATTACCGCTTTTCTTGACTTCATTTTTTCCTTGAAAGCGGGAAGCCTCGGTGAATTGATATCTTTTGTCACGGTAACAAGTCCTGGCAATTTCATTTTTTTCACATAAACGCCATCCCAAATATCAGTAACCACGGTTATGCTTTCTTCATCCACTTCTTCGATCTTGTCAACATAATAGATATGCGGGATGTCTAAAAATTGCGCAACCTCCGCTCCTACCTGGCCCGTATCTCCGTCAACCGTCTGTATCCCCGCGAAGACCAAGTCATACTCTCCAATGGCTTTAATTCCTGCCGCCAAAGTATATGCCGTCGCTTTTACATCCGATCCTCCAAATTTCCGATCACTTAATAGAATTCCCCGATCGGCGCCCCTTGAAATTGCTTCCTTAAGCGCTACTTCTGCACTTGGTGGCCCCATGCACACAGCAACGACTTCCGCACCATGAGTTTCTTTAATCTGTACAGCCGCTTCCAATGCATTTAAATCAAACGGATTTATTTCTGTTCCCGCTGATTTTCTGTCAATGACGCCTTTTTCTCTGTCGAACTTCACTTTTTCCATGTCCGGAACTTGTTTCATCAGTACAATGATTCTCATGTTTCCCCCTCCTGATCGATTTATTCTTGTTTATTGCATGCGTGTCTCATTGGTAGAACCATTATGGTTTTAGAATATCACTATGCCTCTTCAATGTAAATGGTTCTACCAATAGTTTATTATTTAACAAAACAAAGCCCCGAATTGTCATACATTCAGGGCTTTCAATCATAACTCTTAATTCATTCATTATTGAAAATATTTGCTAATCATATTCATATGCGCTTTCATGCTCTTTCTCGCATTTTCCTTATCCCGATTCATGATGGCTCTATAGATATCCATATGAATTTTTTCAAGAATATCTTCCCCTTCCATCTGCAAAACCATTGCTCTAATATCATAAGTAAACGCCTCCAGCATAGAAGACATCGCGTTGTACGAATTGAATATGATATGGTTTCTGGATGCTTTTGCAATGATATAATGAAATTTTTTATCATATTTTGATTTCTCAAACTCGCTCTCCACATTGAGCATCTTTTCATAACATTCCGTTAGCTGAATTAATTCTGAGTCTGTAATGCTTTCCGCTGCAAGCGTAGCTGTTTCAACCTCAATCATTTTTCTAAATTCAAAAACCTCTTCCATTTTTATCCCAAACAATTTAAAAACAATTTTCATTGGCTCGTTAAGCCATTCATCCACTTCTTCTCTTACATAGGTACCGCTTCCGGGACGATTTACCACAAGCCCTAAAACATGAAATGTTTTATAGGCTTCTCTGACTGAAGCTCTGCTTACATTCAAAGAGGCTGACAACTCTCTTTCGGTTGGCAACTTGTCCCCCTTCTTAATTTTTTGTTCTCTGATTTGTTCAATCAAATATGCTATAACTTGGTGATATGTTTTATTTGATTTCTCACTAAACAAATAAATTCCCCCAACTAATTATAATATCTCCTGATTAGATCCATATGTTTCTTCATTGCTTCTCGTGCTCGTTTCGGATCTCTGTTAATAATTGCTTCAAAAATTCCTTTATGAATTGTCAACGCCACTTCTCTGCCTTCACTATTAACCACATCCGTCCGAATATCAAAAATAAATAGATCCAACATGTAATCCATCGAGTTGTATGAATTGATGATAATCATATTTTTTGATATTTTCGCAAGTAAACTGTGAAAGTTTTTATCGTATTTTGCGCTAATCTCTTCCTCATTTTCCTCAATCATCTTGCTATAACATGCTTTCAATTCTTCAATTTCTTCATCCGTTATTCTCTGTGCCGCAAGTGTAGCAATCTCGACTTCGATCATATTTCGAAATTCAAAAATCTCTTTTTTGTTTGTTTCCGACAACATAAATGCAATGCTCATCGGTTCAGAAACCCAATTATGAAAATCCTTTCGTATATAAGACCCATCACCTTGTTTTCGATCCACAATCCCAATAATCTCTAATATTTTAAGCGCTTCTCGAATCGAATTTCTTCCAATTCCTAAAATTTCAACCAATTGCCTCTCGGTTGGAATTTTATCCCCCTTCTGCAATTGTCCGTATTCTACCTGTTGATTAATATATTCAATTACTTGGAAATATCTTGGTTTCTCTTCTTTCGTGATCATATTACCTCTCCTAAACTCCATATAATAAAACGTACAGAATTACGTATGCTGATGCAGAATCAAACTGGTTATGTTCTAGAAAAAGCCAGGTCCCGTATCACTTAATCTAGTATTGTCCTAGAATAAAAACTCCCGCATGAATTTTTTCATTCTCTATGGTATCATTCATAAACACACCTTATTCGAATTGTTTCTCTAATACTATTATATCTGTTTCTCAGCATTTTCACTAAAAAACTTCCCTAACAAGAATGAAAGCCTTGGGTTTCCCCCAAGGCTTTCATTCTTCCATACCGTTATCTTTTATATTCTACATCTTTATCTAATTTAACCATGCGCCGTTTCAATTTCACAATTGAATTATACTCATACTTCTTATAGCTCTTCTTCAATTCTTTTGAAAGAGAAAACATCATAATCATCAAAAGAATAGCAAAAGGGAAACCTGTGATCACCACTGCCGATTGCAAGGTTTTCAACGCTCTCTCCCCTCCAAGAAGCAAAACGGAAAGTGCAATGATCCCTTCCATAATCGCCCAAAATACCCGTTGTGTTTTCGGCGAATCTTCTTTTCCGCCACTGGTAAGATTATCAACAACCAATGATCCAGAATCACTGCTCGTCACGAAAAATAAGACGATTGCGATCACCGCAATACAATACAACAGCATTTGCAGCGCCGGTTGATCCACCAAGACTCTAATCATTTCAAACATCGCCGTTGCGATATTCGCGCTAATCGCATCTGAAATCACTCCTTGATAGGCATCATTGAGAAAGACTCCCGTCGCCCCAAGAATCGTCATCGCAAAGGTAATGATCAAGGTCGGAAGGATGATGGTCCCCACTGCGATTTCCCGAATCGTCCTTCCCTTGGAAATCCTTGCTATAAAGGTACCTACAAAAGGCGTCCAAGAGATCCACCATGCCCAATAGAAGATGGTCCATCCTCCTTGCCATGCAATATCCTCAGGCACAATAGCCGTGAAGAATCCAATGTTAACAAAGTCCTTCAAATAAATGCCCAGGCTCGAAAAATACGTCGACATAATATAAGCAGTCGGACCAAGCAACAGAATCATTAACAAGAAGGTCGCGCTAATCATGGTATTGGCTTGGCTCAACAACTTGATTCCCTTCGAAATTCCACTCACTACCGACAGTGTCGCCATAAATGTAATCACTGCAATGAGAATGACTTGAACCACTTCACTGTTTGGAATTCCAAAAGCATAATTCAATCCCGCATTGATCTGTCTCGCTCCCAGTCCCAGAGAGGTTGCCAGCCCAAAAAGCACGGCAAGGACTGCAAACGTATCAATGACATCGCCCCAAATGCCAAAAATTTTATCTTTAATGATCGGATAAAACAGGCTTCGAAAAGATAAAGGCAGGTTGAGGTTATACGCAAAGTATCCAAGTCCTACGGCAACAAGACCGTATAGAGACCAAGCATGTGCACCCCAATGCAAATACATGATCTTGAAATTATCAAAGGTTGATCCTGATTGAAGCGCTTCCGGAATCGATAGATGATAGATCGGTTCTGCCACACCGTAAAAGAATATTCCGATCCCAATCCCTGCACTAAACAGCATCGCATACCAAGAAAAATTGCTGTACTCCGGTCTTGCCGTGAAGCCGCCCAAGCGAATTTTCCCCAATTTAGACAATCCCATCACCAGTAAAAAAACTATCGCCAAGTTAATGGTTGCTATATATACCCAATTGAACTTCTGGTTCAAGATCATATTAATCTCACTGAACGTATTCGCTGCTGAATCAGGATTCACCAAGGTAAATATGATAAACCCGCCAACCAAAACGGCAGCAGTCAATGAAACAAATGGATTCATATCAAATCCCCAACGCACAAAATTTCTACTAAATAACTTCTCCTTTAATTCTTTCCTCTCCATACATCCCCCTTTATTGAATATAAAAAAACACCCCAACTCTTATGGATAAGAGTTAGAGTGTTTAAGTTTCACGCATAAGCATTCACATTACACCATTTCCATAGTGTAGTTTATTGCCTGCTTCCAGACCCTAAACAAACCCCAGTTCAAATCAAATATTTTCAAAATCCTTTTCATTCTTGTCAACAAGTTTGAATTCACACTGCACCAACGCATTCTGCACCTTACTCGTCTATTACTTACGATTTTTACTTCTATTATTGAAGGGTATTCAATTTAACATTCTCTCTGATGATATCTTAATTCTTAAGCTCCGTCAAGGAAGCGGCTATTCCGCTCCAATTCCTTCAGATTCATCTTTATAATCGAATAAAGCTTATCCTTCAAATTACTGTTTTCCCACTCTCCCACTTGCATAAAAACGCCCTTTGCAATGAAAGTTTTGTCATTCAACTCTCATGCAAGGGCGCATATCACGATCAATGTCATTCCATTTCTTACATAAAAAATCGTTTTGAAAGTTCATTCAAGAAAATTTCAGTATGGGTTTTCATCTCCTTGCCCGCAACTTCCGCGTTGCGGTTTTTTATTGCTTGCGCAATTGTTCTCAAGGATTCATTGTACCATTCAGGGTTGTCCATCTTATATTGCACATAGTTGACAAACCTCATCGTCTTTTTATTCAACTCTTCAAGATAATTTTGGAGATATGGATTCTGTGATGCCTCTCGAATGATCTTACGGAAAAAGTAGTCATCGTGGATGTATTTTTTGTAGTCCGCTTGTGAACTGTATGTTTCAATGCGTTCGACAATCGCAAGCAGTTCTTGCGCCTGCTCTTCCGATGCCCTTTCAGCCGCCAATTCGCATGCCAATACTTCCAGATTCTTTTTTACTTCATACGCATATTTGATATCTCGAATATCCACTTGTGTAATATAAGTCCCAACTCTTGGAACCATCTTCACAAAATCTTTTTCAGACAATTTCAATAACGCTTCACGAATCGGTGTCCGACTTACTTTAAATTCCTCGATAAGCTTCTTTTCATTCAGCAATTCACCTGGCTGATATTCAAGTTCGATAATCCGATCCAGTAATATTGAATAAATTTCCATGTTATCTTGAGGCATGTCGTTCTCCTTCTACAGCCAAGTTTTACGCATTTTTTCCCACTTTTTATCTCTGTGTTCAATTATCACATTGATATCCTCTTCTTTCAAGTGTTTGAAACGCCCTTGCTTCGAAAGATAATTTTCAACGGATGCGAATTCCTTGGGATTTACATTCAGTTTGAATTCATCATTCTCATATTCCGCCAAATACCAAAGCCCCGAATCGACCGCATCCTTTGCCAGTTCAACAGACAGTTCCGTCTTGGAACCCCAACCCGTTGGGCAACTTGCCAAAATATGAAGATAAACCGGACCTCTGACGCTCTTCGCTTTGTTGAGTTTTCTTAAAAAATCGTTGGGATAACCAATGCTGGCAGTCGCTGCATAGGCGATCCCATGCGCTGCGACAATCTCAAACATGTTTTTCTTATGTTTAACTGAACCTGGAAGATTCTCACCCGCTGGGGAAGTTGTTGTTTTCGTCCCGTAAGGCGTCAAACCACTCTTCTGAATCCCCGTATTCATATAGGCTTCATTGTCATAACAAATATAAAGGATATCATCCCCTCGATCAATGGCTCCGGATAAGGCTTGGAACCCAATATCGGCTGTACCTCCGTCGCCGGCGAATCCAACTGTTTGAAAGTCCTTCAAACCCAATGCCTTTGCACCGGCAGCAACACCCGACAACATAGCACCTGTCGCAGGAAACGGGGCAATCATTGCGTTCGTCGCAAATGCCATTTGCGGATAAATAAAGCTGACTGCCGACATACAATTCGCGGGAAGAACGGAAAAAGTTCGTTCTCCTAAAACCTTAAGCGCCAAACGAACGGCAATAGTCGCACCGCATCCGGCACAAGCCTTATGGCCATAAAAAAATTCCTGATCCGTCAAGTCTTTTGGACGAATATTATAATTACTCATTCGTGTCACACCCCATTCCTATGAATTCAACGCGCTCTGTAAACGATTCGTTGTTCAACAAGTCCATGAAGATGGCACGGATATCGTCTTTTGTAATGTCGCGTCCACCTAATCCACCAACATAGTTCTTCGATTTAACGTTTGTATCCAATGAGGAAAATACAGAATTCACATTTGTAAATACGGTTCCCTCGTAACCAAAGGAAACATTCTTTTCCAACACACCCACTTTGGATACCATCTTGCCAAGTTCAGACACTTCTTTTTTCGGGAACGGACGCATATAGCGGATCTTGCACAAACCGACTTTATGCCCTTCCGATCTAAGTTCATCGACAACCGTTCTCACCGTACCGGTCACAGAACCGAGAGTCATAAGTACGGCTTCTGCGTCTTCACATCGATAGCTTTCAGTCAAGCCATGATAAGAGCGTCCAAAGGCTTGCTCAAATTCAGCCTCAACTTCATGAATTATATGAATCGATCGTTCCATCGCTTTATGCTGCATATACTTAAACTCTTGATTGTCAGCCGGTGAAGTACTGAAGCACAAACTTTTGGGTTCTTCGAATGACATTTTGTTCGCTGTCTGATACATGGGCAGAAAATCATCAACCACCTTCTGGTCCGGCAATTCGATCGGCTCATATGTATGCGTCAAAACAAAGCCATCGAGATTCACCATAAAAGGCGTTGAAACTTCGGGGTGTTCAGCAATCTTATAGGCTTGAATGATCATGTCCAAGGCTTCCTGTGCGTCTTCCACATAAACTTGAATCCAACCTGAATCCAACAGTCCCAAAGAATCACGCTGATCACCATAGATGCTCCAAGGAACTGCAATGGAACGATTCGCATTCATCATAACGATTGGAAACCTGGCGCCGCTGGCATAGTGCACACATTCAGCCATATGCAACAAGCCTTGCGATGAAGTGGCCGTAAACGCACGGGCACCTACTGCACTTACACCCATTGCAGCTGCCATTGCTGAATGTTCAGATTCAACATGCATAAATTCCGCTTTAAGACTGCCATCTTCAACAAAATCTGCGAGCCTCTCAACGACAATGGTTTGTGGTGTGATTGGATATGCCGAGATGACATGCGGTCTTGCCAATCGAACACCTAATGCTACCGCCTCATCACCCGAGACAAATTTCAGATTTTTACTCATCTTCATCGGCCTCCTTCTTCATGGTTATTGCATCCAGCTTGCACTCGTGAGCGCAAATGCCGCAACCCTTGCAAAAATCATAATCAATCTCTACTTTATTATCTTCAGTGCGTGAAATAACACCATCTGGACATACTAGGTAACATCGCAAGCAACCCACACATTTCTCTGGATCCACTACTGGTTTAAAGGTTCTCCATCCTGCATTTTTCGAAACCAAATGACCCGATTCAAAGGCAGGTGTGCTTGGATAATCCGAAATTTTATCTGGCCTTTTATACGCTCTCACTTTTGGTCTCATGATCGTTCCCCCTTCATCATTTGATAGGCTTCCATCAATGCGCCATGATTTTTCTCAACCAAGTTCTCACGCATCTCCGTTGCGATCGTCGCTTTCACAGATTCAATATCCAGCATATTTGATTCTGCAATCAATGCGCCCAACATAGCCGTATTTGTTATTGGTCTTCCGATATGCCGTAAGGCAATGTCCGTTGCATCAATTCCAATCACTTTGCAATCAAACATCTCTTTATACTTTAGTGGATATTTTGTATTGATGAGCATGCACCCGTCCCGAGTAAGTCCTTTAACCGTGTTTTCATCAATCAGGGTTTCATCTAATACCACAACATAATCACAACTCTGAACTTCGCTTCGATCATGGATTTTTCCATCGGATATTTTTGTGAATCCAAGAACCGGAGCCCCTCTTCTTTCTGGTCCAAATGTTGGGAACGCCAAAGCGTTTTTACCTTCTTGGAGAACCGCTGCCGCTCCCAGAAGACGCGCGATTGTAAAACTTCCCTGTCCCCCACGTCCATGCCATCTGACTTGAATCATATTGCACCTCCATTGTTTTTGATATTGCGTTGATATATTAACGTAACACCAGTATATCCATTAACAAAATATCCGTCAAGCAAACGTTGTCCAATATTCACGCCAATTGTAACAACAGATAGAAGCCCGCTACGATTACCCAGCAAAAAACCACTCAATAAAGAATGAGTGGTTTCTTTTACCCTATAAAACAGACGGGTCATCTGTAAACAATGATCCGTCCAATAGTTATTGATTATCTTATTCGTACTTTGCAAATGCGGTTTTTATCGCTTGAAGAGAACCTTCAACCGTTGATCTTGGGCAAGAAACATTGAATCGCTGATATCCTTGTCCCGGTTCGCCGAATGCCAAACCATTATCAAGCAATACGCCGGCTTCTTCAATAAGAATTCGATCCACTTCTTCGTCAGCCAAACCATAACCGCTGAAATCCACCCAGGTCAAATAGGTTGCTTCACATTCAACCAGTTTTAGTTTGGGCAAGTTCTCAGCAATGTACCCTTCCATCAACGCAATATTTCCATCGATATATTTTCTGGCTTCATCCAACCATTCTTCCCCTTCTTCATATGCCGCAAGGTTGGCTATCGCTCCAAAGGTATTCGGACCATCTAGATGGGCAACATATCTCGTAAAGAAACGCCAGTCTTCTTGAATTTTCGGATCATTGATAATGATATTTGAATTTTGCAATCCAGCAAGATTAAACGACTTGCTTGGAGCCGTGCATGTAATGATATTATTTTTATAAGATGGATCAACCGTTTCCAGTACGGTATGTGTTACACCCGTTCTGGTAAGATCAAAATGAATTTCATCTGAAATAATAATCTTGTTGTACTTCTTGCACAAAGCGACCAATTTGCTTAATTCATCTTTCGTCCAAGCACGCCCAACAGGGTTATGCGGATTGCAGAGAATCAACATCTTGTTATTATCATCTTGTAATTTCTCTTCTAGATCTTCATAATCCATTTCATATTTCCCATCCTTGCAAATAAGTGAGTTATCTACAAGTTTGCGTTCATTGCCCTTTGGCAAATAAGAGAATGGATAATAAACGGGTTGTTGAATAATAATGCCTTCGCCAGGTTCCGTTAACAAGTGAATGATATAACCCAATGCTGCAAGAATTCCAGGTGAAAAGAAAATCGCATCTTGATCAACATCCCAATTATGTCTTCTTTGCATCCAATCATGAATCACTTGGCTGTATTCATGATCACCTTCTGCAGAATACCCAAATACACCGTGGTCCACGCGTTTATGCAATGCATCCATGATACATGGCGCACATTCAAAATCCATATCTGCTACCCACATAATAAACGGATCTTCTTTCGCATTCGGATAGTATTTTTTCACATTGTCCCACTTTAAAGAAGCGGTATTATATCGATCTACTTTTTTATCAAAATCAAATTTCATTTTCGCTCATCCCTTCTGTGACAGCCTTAGTATTTGTGCTAGACGCTCAATTGATTCCCGTCATGTAAACATACACTTTTCTACCAATCTTTATTGGAATTCCAAACGCAATTTCATTTGTTGGTTGATCTCAAACATGAGTAAAGTGGATTTAGCACCGCCTCCATCCAGCCTGAAGAACTCGCTTTCCGTTAGCGGCGACAAGACCACCTTCATTCTTCTATTTGAATCTACTGCTTACACTGCTTCCTCTACATCATTTGCGCCAGTAATCATTGCTGGCTCATATTTTTTAACACCGATCTTCAAGAATGCGAATACGATGGCAATAATCGCGGTACCCCAACAGAAGAATGCATAAGGAGCATAGGTAAGCGTTGACACACCAGTAACCCCTGCCATATAAAGACCCGTATCACCCCATGGGAAGCAAACCATAATAAGCGCACCGATCGTTTGTGCTGCCACAACCATATTCACCGGATGATATCCATTTTCAATATATTTCTTCTCGAACAACTCACTTGGAACAATAATCGTCAAGTACGCTTGCAGCGTTGTAACCGCTGTAATAAAAGCTGCGATAATAACCGCTACAGTCAAACCACCGATTGAATTCACATTCTTCGCCAAAGAACTAACGATGACTTCAAGACAACCAATTTTTGATACAACGCCCGCAAACATCATTGCACAGAATAGCAAGATAATCACATAGCTCATAGTCAACATGCCACCACGGTTGATCAACGAAGCAACCTGTGGCATCAAAGTACTGGGATCGATATGAGTCATGCTTGCGCTGAACCCGTCAAACGCAGCCGTAAGGCCATCGCCCAATGAGAAGCCGTTGAAGATAACACCCAAAATAATTGCCAAGAATCCAGAAAGGATCATGGATGGAGCAGATGGATACTTTTTCGCGCTTGTAAACATGATAAACGCCAATGGCAATAAAACGATTGGATTTATATTGAAAGTTGCACGAATCGTCATCAATAATTCTTCAACCATCACAGATGAACCCGATCCGCCGCCGGATGTAAATCCAATAAACGTGTAAAGAATCAAACTGACAATCGTACTCGGAATGACTACAATCAATGTCCGCTTAATCATTTCAGCCGGATCCACTTTCGCCATTGATGAGGATATGGCAACCATATCAGACATCGGTGAAATCAGTTGGCCATAATGTGAACCCGCTACTACCGCGCCCGCTACTACCGGCATTGGCACCTCAAGCACTTGAGCCAAACCGATCATCACAACGCCGATCGTTCCCGCGGTACCCCATGAGGTTCCAATAATTGTAGCAACAATTGCGCAAACCACAAATGCAAATACAATCACCATTCGCGGATCCACTAGCTTAACCAAATAGTAAATGGCTGTTGGGATTGTTCCTGCGAACATCCAAGTTCCAATCAACATGCCGATTGCCAGCAGAATGAAAAATACCGGTAAAATATCGTTAATCTTTTCAACAATTCCTGCTTCTAATTCTTTCCAGCTATATCCGCATCTCATCCCGATAATTATTGAATATACAGCACTAACAATTAATACAGAACCAATGCTTACGCCAAATTTACTGCCAAGGCTTACCCCTGCTATTACCAATAAGAGAACTGAGAATGCTTCAATTTTATTTGGTAGTCTTTTCCCGTTTTTCGTTTTTCCTTGAGTTCCCATAAACACACTCCTTCATAAAATAGAATATAATTTCTGCTCTACTCCCTGTCATTATATAATCCATGCTTGCTTCATTCCATATCGCCGTCTTATTCTCTAACGAATACTTTATTGCTCATCTAGCACCCCCTCCTCTGTTCTTCTTTATTTTCCCATCTATTGGTACCTGGCCAGAGACTACCAATAAATTTTCTACCAAAACAGCCTCATACATTTAGTCCTGTCTTTTTATCAATGATAAATATCGATACACCGTTGCCTCAGACATCTGCAATTGTAATGCAACTTCCAGCACCGCACCCTTCATCAGAAAAACGCCTTTATCATGCAAGCCTCGAACGATATCAATTTTCTCTTCCTGAACCAATCTTTGCGGAACAAATTCATTAAAGAATGTCAGCTCTTGAATGGATCCGCTTACCAAATATTCAATAGAATCATTCAACTTCTCAGAAATTCCATTCGTCTGTTTCTCATTTGTTTCTTTGTTCATCATAAAGTTGGGCATGATCTTTTCTACAGCTTGTTGAATGGCATAATGATCGCTATAGTCAAAGTTAAAGCACATCATTCCAAATACACGGTTTTGCTCATCTCTAATCAAATAAGTCGCTGAATGCAACATCTTGCCATTTTTGGATTCACTCTTGTAATTTGTTACGTAATTGATGTCCTTGAATTCAACATCTTTCATCATCCGCAATACCAAATTCGTAACAGGTCCACCCAATTGACGGCCGCTAATCTGTCCGTTTGTTATGGCGATAATTGATTCCTCCAAGTTTGTCAGATCATGAAGAACAATCTCAACATTCTCCCCAAGAACTTCACCGAAAAAATCAACCAATTGCAAATAAGGTTCAAAATTCAATTCCTTCTTCATCTTGTTACCACCACCCTTCTGTCACAACTAACCATTGCAAGTACCGTGCCAAGAGTAAAATGCGCCGATTCCCGAAAAAAATTATTATAATAATGATTTTTTTGCATATTTCCGCAAAATAATTTTGCTTTTGCGCAAATATATTTTGCGGTTCTCTAACAATCGCGATAGAATAAACGTATTCTAATAAGGAGGATCGCCATGCAACATTTTGCTTATGAGCACTTTCCCTATCCTGTTATCGTTTTTCTAAAAAATGAATTCATTTACAGCAACCTAAATGCAGAAAACTGCCAAGCACTCATAGCCTATATCCATACAAAAAAATTTGAACGCTCTCGCCAACGAGAGAAGTCATTTGAAATCGAGCTCGATCATCGTTTTTTTACCGTCTCTTCATTCCTGATCGGAAAAATGGATGCCTACTTATTTATGCCAAATAAAGAAAAAAGATTGACTATGAAAGTCAATCTCTACGAAGAAATTATGAATAACATCAAACAGGGCATCTTTGTAGCAGACAAAGACGACTTTGTCATGTTCGTCAACAAAACCGCATTGGATATGGAAGCTGCCAATTATTCGGCAGATGACCATATCAAACGCAATCACTTATATGCTAATCAGGATCCCAACGCGCCCCACGACTATGTCATGAAAACCAAGAAGGCACTATGCAACCATAGAGTCGAGTATCAAATGTCCAACGGACAATATGTGAATGTCATTTCAGACAATTTCCCACACTTTGATCACGGCGAATTGGAGGCGGTCTATTCCATCTATCAGAACTCCGATTTGATTAGTGAAAACCTCGCCTATCAATCCAGTCTTTTACAAAAATTCGTCACGTATTCTGAGAATGCCAACGCTTCAGATGATCTGATCGGCGAAAACGAAAGATTCCTGTTTACAAAAAAGATTGCCATTAAGGCTGCAAAAAAGAATGCAAACGTCATGTTATTTGGAGAAACCGGCACTGGGAAAGAATTGTTCGCTCACGCAATTCATCATAATAGTGAACGATCAGACAAACCCTTTATTGCAATTAACTGTGCCGCTATCCCTGAAACTCTAATGGAAAGCATCTTCTTCGGAACCACAAAAGGCGCCTACACCGGTGCTATCGATTCCATTGGAATCTTCGAAGAAGCAAAAGACGGCACCGTTTTTCTGGATGAGATCAATAGCATGAATGTGATCTTGCAGGCAAAGCTGCTTCGCGCGCTACAAGAAAGAAAAATCATGAAACTCGGAAGCAACAAACAGATTAACGTTGCGTGCTGCGTCATTAGCTCAACCAACAAAGATCCCTTAGAATGCATAGAAAACAATGAATTAAGAGATGATTTATATTATCGCCTATCCACTTTTGTTCTTGAAATCCCACCCCTTCGTGAGCGAAAAAGTGATATACCAATATTGGTTAATCATTTCTTGCAGATCTTTAATCGAAAATTCAATTACCGTATCAAAGGGGTGAGCGATGAGTTCTTGCGATTGTTGCAGAGCTATGACTTCCCCGGCAATATTCGGGAACTGCGTCATATGCTTGAATCAACCTTTATCTCAGCCGATTTCGATACGGAACAGTTATCCACTCAATTGCTGCCGTCCTATATTGCAAAAAAACTTGAATCCGCTATCCCCTATTCGCAGGATACAACTACCAAGATGCCCAATTCATTAAGCGATATTAACAATAGTCTTGAAAAGGGTTTGATTGAAGTTATTTTAAAGGAACACAACTACCATATAACCAATGCCGCGCAGCAATTGGGATTATCAAGACAGTCCCTGCAATACCGAATCAAGAAATACAAGATCGAAACTCCTGGGCGTACCAATAAATAATACATATAAAAACGCCATCAGAATGTCTGATGGCGTTTTTATATCCTTACAGTTTTTTCTTTGTCATTTCAGACAATGCATATGATCTTCTGCATCTCCCCAAGCAACGGTGTACCCTTTCCCTTTCGAACAGAATATCGATGCAGAAGAGTACTCATCATCTGTCACTTTTTCATAACCAATCTCTGCAATCACCTCATCGGCATTGCAACACGGTTCATAACCAACCATCCTTGCTTTCATACAGCCTTTGCTACTGGTGATATTCATACGCCTCATATGATAATCCTTAAAGGTATAAACGGGTACTTTAGCCATGATGATCACATCATCGCCCTCTTGCGTGGTTTCCGCAGTCCCGTGGAAATCGAATAACCATCAACCTCTCCACTTTGTAGCGGTCGCATACGGCCGCATTCCGATACTATAATAGAATTGCTGTAAGGAGCCCACTAGAACTGTTTTGGCTCCAAGCTCCCTAGTCCATTTGATCCCTTCCAGAACAACGGCCTTTCCCAACCCCATTCTACGATAATCAGGCTCCATTGCTGGAGGTTGGTTTGATGAGCCGATTCATATCTCCCATGATTTTCCCAATTTGTTTGATTAAAGCACGCTGTAAAATATTCCTCCGCAAAGCCCGCACAACAGCATCGTTTTGATCGGGCTGAACTTCCACTTGCGCAGAACAAAGAACCCAGCGGCAAAAAGCAAAAAACCAATCACATTGATGCTCTCAATACCATCCATCACTTTGGAAGTACCAAACACGACCAGAAATAAAATCGTAATACCCGCTGAAGCAATCAATGCGACGACCGCCGGACGAAGTCCGTTCAGCGCACCCTTGATCCAAAAGATCTCCTTGTATTTTGAATAGGCTACTGCAAGGATCGAAACAAGAATGATTGACGGCAAAATACAACCCGCCGTTGCCACAATCGCCCCCGGCAATCCAAAAAGCTGCATGCCCACAAAGGTTGCGGAATTTACCGCAATAGGACCAGGAGTCATTTCCGCAATGGTAATGAGATCCGTAAACTGAGTCATGCTTAGCCAACCGCGTTGTGCAACTATTCCTTCTTGAACAAGAGGAATAGCTGCCATACCGCCACCGAAGCTGAACATCCCGATCTGAAAGAAAGCCTTAAAGAGTTCCAGCAAGCTCATGATCTGCCTCCTTCCTATGTACGGCCAACGCTTCCCTGACGATTCCAACAGCCGCACATACCGCGATGATCACCATCACATTCACGCCTAAAGCAAAGGTGGCAACAAATGCAAGGATCATAATCATTACCGAAATCATATCCTTGTTTTTTATAATTGTGCTTGACAGATTTACCACAACATCGGCAATGACCGCGGCAACACCCGACTGCATGCCTTTAAGTACCGCGCTAACTATTGGGTTGCTGCGAAATGCTTCATAAAAGAAGAAAATCACCGAGATAATAATAAGTGGCGGCAGGATTGTCCCAATAATCGCCACGACCGCACCTGCAAATCCCGCAATGCGAAATCCGACAAGTATAGAAGCATTCACCGCCACAGCTCCCGGAGCGGACTGTGCCATTGCGGTGTAATTGAGCATTTCCCCCTCTTCCATCCAGTGCATTTCATCCACGAATTTCTTTTTCATCAGTGAGATGATTACATACCCTCCGCCAAAGGTAAATGCGCTGAGGTAGAAAGTTGACAAAAACAGTTTCAGCAGTTTTTTCATGAATTTCCCCCTATGTATTCCATAATAATTTCATCATATGGCTTGACGATACATAAGTATAATAATATTATCATATTAGATACATAACATATTTGTTATTCAAAGGAGCGCTGCTATGAATATTAAATCGATGCGGATTTTTGTTGAGGTGTATGATTGCGGAAGTATGACTCGGGCGGCAGAAAAATTATATATGGCTCAACCTGCGGTCAGCCGTGCAATATCCGAACTTGAGACATATTACGGCACAAAATTTTTTGATCGGATTTCCAGACGGCTTGAAATCACAGAAGCGGGCAAAGAGTATTACTCCAATGCCACCAATATCTTGAACCTGATAGACCACCTTGATTTGCATATGAAAAACATAGATAATGTTGGCACAATTCGTATTGGCACGAGTATAACAATAGGAACAAAACTGCTACCCGACATCATAGAGCGCTTCACACAGAAATATCCGGAAATAAAAGTAAAAGCAGTAATCGAGAATTCACATACCATTGAGGAGTTGGTGCTTGGCAACAAAATCGACTTGGGAATCGTTGAAGGAAGCACGCACTTTGACAATATTCTGTATGAGGATTTTCGGCCCGACAAACTGAGCTTTATTTGTTCAAAAGTGCATAAATTTGCAAACAGAGAAATCAATATTGACGAGCTTAACGACTGTAATTTCCTTTTGCGTGAAAAGGGAAGTGCGGGCAGAGATCAATTTGAATACTTAGAAACGAATTATAACCTCACTGTAAATACCCTGTGGGAGAGCGCAAGTACAAAAGCTATTATAAGCGGAGTCGAGAAGAACATAGGGCTTTCACTTTTACCGGAGCTGCTTGTGGAAGACAGTATCTCAGAGGGAAGAATAGCGGAGTTTTTCGTTAAGAACGTTGTAATCAAGCGATATTTTAAGGTGACTTATCATAAGAATAAATTTTTCACTCCAGCTCTGAGATATTTGAAAGAAAGCATTATTATGGAACGATTCATTTCTCAAGAGAAAAAAGGAGACACCTAGAATCATCGCGATACTGACCATACCTCCAATAACCCATCGCACCGTATTCTCTTTCAGCTTATATTTTGCGATGGCATTCTGCTGCTCGTAATTAAAACCATGCGTCTTGATTGCACGCTTGTAATCCATATAATTATCGAGTGCCGTGGCAGCCATATCAAGACTAAGCATGGCAATAACCATAACAAGCAAATTAATCCCATCAATGCGTCCGTACCTGTACAATGCATACAAAGTGCCGACCATAAATGGAAAAACACTCGCTACCTTTGTCGGCAGCTCAACAAGTTCAAAAAAACGATTTGCTTTCAAAATTCCTCCACCTCATTCTTGTTTACGTTGGTTTACCCGGTATACCCGAGCGACCAGCTTTCCATCGCTTTTACATCCTCTCCTTACCCGCCTTCCGCCCCTTGATTCAATTATAATCGGCCCCATGAAGGAAGAAGTTTGCTTCTTAACCCGCTGCGAACTCCCAACGGCTCCCTCAGTGGTGTGTAGTATAGGTAAACCACCTCATTGCCAACTATCAAAAATAGGAGTGAATTCGATGCTAAATGAAAACTTCACATGGCACCGCACAACCGATGTCCTTGTTGTAGGTACTGGCTTCGCGGTCTCTCGGCAGCCATCAAAGCAAGAACTCATAACGTTCATGTGCTAGTCATAGAAAAAATGCATGGTTATGGCGGCAACTCCATCATCAGTGATGGAGGCATTGCTGCGCCAAACACCCATCTCCAAAAGAAATTCATGATAAAGGATGATGCAGCCTTGATGTACCGGGATATGTTAACTGGTGGAGGCGGGGAAGCCCTGAGCTTGCCTATTGGAAAACTGGAAAAAGGCTACGCCTTTGACGCCCAGATGATTGATACGACAATCCCGACGGCAAGACTGCCCATTTTTACTCAAGATGAGAATCTGACGACATTTTCCAAAAGATCCTCTACCTGACCCGTCCAGAAATATCCGGGAAGTCTGGGTGCAGGGAAAAAAAGTGCACGAATGCGTATAACAAGAAAAAGCTGCAAACGAATAAGCCAATCTTCGCTTGCAGCTTTTATTGTTTCCAGCAACAATTTCTCTGCCGCCTTGATTTACAAATGATCTATGATTCCTGCACCACACCGCCATCTGCTCAAGTTTGATCATCAAATCATCAAATTCATCTTTTTCGCCTCAAATCGTAGTTCGTCCCGAGAATCCGGATGAGCAATTTCAATCAGTGCCTTCGCGCGTTGCCCCGCAGTTTTTCCCCTCAATTGTGCAATTCCATGCTCGGTTACAATGGTGTCTACATCGTTTTTTGATGTGGTAACCACAGAGCCATGTGTCAGCACCGGCTTGATTTTTGTAACCGTGCCGCGTTTAGCAGTAGACTGCATAGCGATAAAAGATCGGCCGTTTTCCGAATGGGTCGCGCCTCGTACAAAGTCGACCTGCCCGCCGGTTCCGCTGTAGTGGGTTCGCCCCATGGACTCAGAGCACACTTGCCCAAGTAAATCCACCTCCACACAGGAGTTGATCGACATCATTTTTCGATGAGATGCAATCACCGCCGGATCGTTAACATAATCCACCGGACGAAACTCAATGGACGGATTGTCATGTAAAAAATCGTACAATCGTTTTGAGCCTGCTGCAAAGGTGGTCACGCTTTTCCCCTTGTTAATATCTTTCAACCGATTGGTTACAGCACCGGATTCAATCAGATCGACAAAGGCCTCTACAAACATCTCGCTGTGAATGCCCAAATCCCTCTTATCCTTCAGCGCCCGACCCACCGCATTGGGAATGCCTCCAATCCCCAACTGGATGGTCGATCCATTGGGAATCTCATCCGCCACATAGGCGCCGATAATCTTGTCCAATTCACCAATCGGTGGCTCTGCCAATTCCCTAATGGAATAAATGCTCTCACATAAGGCATCCACTTCTGAAATATGAATGAAGTTCTGGCCGTGGGTCCTCGGCATATTTGGATTTACTTCCAAGAAGATTTTCTTCGCCTTGTTCTTTGCAACTAGTGTCTCGCTACAAGACAGCCCGAAACTAAAATAGCCATGCTGATCCATGGGCGATACAAGGGCGTAAAAAACATCAACGTCCATAAACTGATCCCAAAGCTTCGGCACATCCTTGTAGTATGTCGGCATATAGTCCGCTCGGCCTTCCTGAACGGCTTTTCGCGAATAACCGGAAGTAAACCAGGAAACATATTTGATGGATGACTGCAGTTCAGGCTTGAGCAAGTCATGGTTATGGAAAGCAAGAAGCGAATGATGCTCGATTCTAAAAGCATCTGTCCTGCTCGCCCGATCTGAAATCCCCTGAAGGATCTCCCGCGGTTCCCCGCACATCACCGGCGAAACACAAACGGAGTTCGGTTGAATTTGGCTTGCAATTTCCGCAGCATGTCTTAATTTTTGGTTATACAGCTTCATCCATTTCATCGATTTTCTCCTCTCAAATCCATAACAGAACAACATCTAAACACATTTCGTCAAACTTTTCTGAAAATAGTAGTGCTTCCATAATATCTCACGCAGAGATTTTCATAAAGCGAATATTTTAACTACTTACATGTAATTTATTCGCTTTTCCACCAAAGAATACTTGCAAAACCCCGAGTTTCAACCAAAAAAAGCCAATTTAGTTAACAGTTGGCTTCCCCGTTTGCATCACTCTTCATACAAAATACTAAAAGATAATCGAATCGCCGACCTCTTCCAAAAATACCGTTTCTACAAATTGTTCCCTCACCCGGCCAAAGCTTTTCTTTGTTCCTTCAATCCAGTTAAACCGGTCCTTTTCCTTATACGGAAGATGAATTGCTGCGATTTTCTTAGGCTTGATCTGATTTGCTATCACCAACTGACCCGAAGGGATGCCCACATAGGGAAATGGCACCAGCAGCAAATCGATGGACTGCTCAATCAAATTCAAATGTCCATAGTTTTCTGCCATGGGCTTCGCGTCCCCGACATGAAGGATGCGCTTCCCATTCACCTCGAGCAGATACGCAAAGTTCTCTACATCCTGATAATCTTTGCCGTCGTGAACCATGGATATGACTTGAATGCGAATATCGTTAATCTCAAACGCTTTAACCTCGCCAACCTGAAGATCAAGGACGACCAGTCGATTTTTGTCTAAACTAGGATCCTGAGCTATAAGTCTCCGGATCGTCTCACCCGTCGACACCAAAACGACACTTGGTTGGCAGTTGATAAATTCCACCGTACTCTTCGGTTCGAAATGATCGCTGTGATGATGGGTAAACAACATCAGATCAATCCCATCAAAGGGCGAAACTCCACCTATGATCTTGCCTTTGATTTCATCAGGGGTTGCCTTGTAAATTGGAACTGTCGAATCGCACAAACTGTCAATCAGGATTTTCTTGTCCCCCATTTCCACCAACATGCCTGCATTGGAAATATATGTCACCTTTCCCATATCTTTCACCCTACCCTCTCTAAATCTATCGATTCCGAATCCGCCAGTTCATCCTTCATTTGTCTTCTATCATAAACCCTCACTCACTAAAATGCTTGCACAATTTCAAATTCGATTAATAACTTTTTACATACAATAAACCGTTAAGATCACATGAAAAAAACAGCTGATTATTCTGCTGGCTGCTTCATCATTCCCGGCGTGATCGTTATAAGTTCTGTCAAAGTGATCCACTTCTCCATCCAAACAAAACCTGCCTCATTGGTGCCCTTACGACTCTGGACTGCTATTTTATGTCAACTTTGATTCTCCATGGTATTCAAGCACGCATTTGGGATATATTTATAGTAGAACGACTGGCTCATGAAGATTAAAGCCTCCAGCTTGATGACTGGAGGCTTATATCGTCATAAAGGAGGTGCACCTTGTTTCTGTTAACCCTATTTGTTATTCTCGCTGTTTTTATTGTCGACATTAGCCTTTCCATGCTAAATTACCGGCATCGGAACAAACCCATTCCTAAGAATGTATCGGATGTGTACAACCAAGAAGAATACGACAAGTGGCTCAGCTACACCATGGAAATCACGCGCCTGTCCATATTCAACAGAACCGTCGGAAAAATAGTGCTTCTATTGTTTTTATCGTTGGGGGTTTTCCCGGCGCTTGACCGGCTGACTCAAAACATCACATCAAATACAATTCTCCAAACATTGCTTTTTCTCGGTTTCTATCTGGCGGCGATGTACATTCTCTCCATAGGTTTCCGGCTCTACCGCACCTTCAGCATTGAGGAGCGGTTTGGCTTCAACACATCAACAGTCAACGTCTTTGTTTCAGATCAGATCAAGTCTGTTTTATTGGCAACAGTCTTAGGCGGAGCCCTCCTATATATCCTTCTTTCCTTATACGAACAAATGGGACGCCGCTCATTTCTTTACACCTGGCTGATTATCATGGCCGTTATTCTTGTGTTCAACATCCTGTATACTCGGGTGTTCATGCGGTTCTTTAATAAATTAACGCCGCTAACAGAGGGTGAACTCTATCAAAAAGCCAAGTCTCTTGCAGAACATACCGGCTATAAAGTTCAGAAAATCAGCATTATGGATGCCTCCAAACGCTCCACCAAACTGAATGCCTTCTTCACGGGCTTCGGAAAGTTCAAGCACATTGTTCTATACGACACACTGCTTGAAAAATGCAGCACCGATGAGATCATCAGCATCCTGGCTCATGAAATCGGGCATGCAAATCATAAGGCTGTGTTGAAAAACCTTATCGTTATGGCAATCCAAACAGCTGCATTCCTTTTCCTTTTGTCTTTTTTTCTCTCGTCGGACACTTTTGCAGTTGCCTTTGGCTTTAAGCAGGCGCATTACGGATTTGCGATCATCCTGTTCAACATTCTAATGGAGCCCGTTAGCATGTTCCTCGGCATTCCAATGTCTGCATTTTCAAGACGTGCCGAGTACAAAGCCGATGCATTCGCTGCGAAATCGACGGACCCCAACGCCATGATCCGTGCATTAAAGATACTGGCCAGAGAAAATTACGCCAATCTAACGCCGCACCCTGTAGTTGTTCAGATAACCTATTCTCATCCGCCTATCGGGGACAGGATCGCTGCTTTGGAGCAGAAAAAAGCCGTTCCAGCAAACAATAAATGAGCTATCTATTAAAGATAGCTCATTTTTGTTTTCACTCTTATATGATCGTATCGGATTGTTTTTAGCCTTACCACCGCATATTCAATACTCTTTTAACCTGCATTCCCGGCAAGTGTAACGAGGAAAACTACATAGAACGTTGAAAAATCAACAGATTTAGCAGTTTTCAGTTGATTTTACCCTCGTTATATATTATAATATATAACGAGGGGCGTGATGATTATGGGTATCATTTATCAAACAAACAAGAAGACAGGTATCACTTATGCGTATAGCAATGAAGCCTATTGGGATAAGGAAAAA
>DAOUQF010000046.1 GCA_030625815.1 Eubacteriales bacterium | reverse complement strand
AAAGAAGAAAAAGCAGATGGTCAGCAAGCAGGTGGAGATTCGTCAATGGATCGACACCATCGAATGGCTGGAAGAGACGCAGGAACTGCAGATGATGCTGAAAACCGGCAGCAACGGCAACCTGAAACCAGAAGAGGTTTTACCGGTTTTGTTTCCCGAGATGACCATGCCGAATATTCGGCGCTTGGAGATCTATCGGGACTCGAAACAGGGACGAAAGCCGCTCTTATAGGAGAACGCGATGAAACTGAGAATCGATCGAAGCGAAACCCTGACGATCTATGCGGTGGAGCAAGATGGAAAATTGACAGACTTGCAAGTCTGGGAAACCGGGGAGGAAGACCCCCGATATCAGCTGTATTTGGCGCGGGTGAAGAAATTGATGCCTGCCGTCAATGGAGCGATCCTGGATTTGGGAAACCGGGAAGCCTATTTGGGCTGGCCGGATTTGGATCCTGCGAGGAAACAGCGGGGGAAATCCGTTGCGGATTGCCTGGATTTGGAGGAACGGCTCTTGGTGCAGATTCGCCGTGCCGAATCTGGGGAGAAGGCGGATAAGGCGACCCTTCGGATCGCGCTGCCCGGCGCTTTTATGGTGTATTTGCCGCGAGAGCCGGGAATTTCGATTTCGACGAAGATTCGAAATCAGGAGACTCGATTGGCCCTGGAAGCGAGCGTGGCTTGTCCGGATCATGCGGGCGTGATTTTAAGGACCCTGGCGGCGGAAACAACCGTCGACCGGGTGAATGCGGAACTCAGGAGCCTGAGACTTGCCTTTGAAGCCGTTGAAGAACAGGCGGCGAGGACCAAATCCCTGCGCGCTTTTCTGGTGGATGTGGATTCGGAATCAACCTTTTTTACCCGCTGGCTCAAGGGGGCCGATGAATTGATCAGCAACGATCCGGAGGATCAGGCCTGGGCAAGGGCTTGGGGGGTGGATTTCTCACGGGGGGAGATTCCCTTGGGACCATGCTGGCAGGATTGGATCGGTTTGCGAAAAAGAACGGTGTCCGTTTCGGGCAAGCAGGGGGAGATCGTGGTGGAGGAGCTGGAAACCCTTACAGCCATCGATGTCAATCGAAGGGGATCGGCCAAGGCATCCATCGCCGTTATCGACAAGCTCGCCGTGCGGGAAGCCATGCGGCAACTCAGACTTCGCAATATTGGCGGAATGGTCGTGATGGACGTGATCGACAAGCGGGGTGCGAAACGAACCACCCGCGAGGCGACGGCTGCACGCATTGACGATTCCCATCCCATCAAGGTCTACGGTCCTTCGGCCATGGGATTGATCGAATTGATTCGAACGAAACGAGGCGCGAGCTTGAGACAGCTTTTGGGCTCGGCGGAGTCGCCGACGGCTGTTTATGCCCTGTGGCGCTTAAGCCTTGCCTTGCGGCAGGTTGGATTGTCAAGTGGCGTAAGAATTCAGGGAAATCCCGGTTTGCTCGAGCAGCTCAAGCGGGTGGATAACTGGAAAACCTGGGAGAAACCTTCGGGTTGGAAACGGGTGGTTTGGGAGTCTTTGGATCAGGAAGAAGAGATCCTTCGCATTTTGCCTATTTTGAAGAAAACAACGGTTTGACATTCCAGATAAACCGTTGTATAATTAATTTCTGTGAAAGCCGCACAAAATGGGTTTGAAACGGGAAACCGTACCTGATTTTTGGCGAGTCTAGTTTAAGGAGGTGTAAACTATGTACGCAATTATTGAAACTGGTGGTAAGCAATACCGTGTTCAGGAAGGCGACTTGCTTTTCATTGAAAAGTTGGCCGTTGAAGCTGGCGATGCGGTAACGTTTGATAAAGTAATGTTTGTTAATGCTGAAGGCGATGTAAAAGTTGGAAAGCCATATGTTGAAGGCGCAACGGTTGAAGCGAAGGTCGAGAAAAACGGCAAAGCGAAAAAAGTTGTTGTCTACAAATACAAGGCGAAGAAAGACTACCGTCGCAAGCAAGGTCATCGTCAACCATATACGCAAGTGACGATCGGAAAGATCAACGCATAGTGGTACGGGTGATGATATTTCGATCGAATCGCGAAGTGATTGGATACGAAATCAAGGGCCATACCGGGTTCGCAGAAGCGGGACAAGATATTGTTTGCGCGGCGGTATCGGTTTTGGCGCAAACAGGGGCTAACGCGTTGGAAAAATTGGCGGGATTAGAACCTCGGATTCAGATGGAAGACGGTTATTTGCAGGTGATGCTTCCGGAGAATCTACAAGAATCAGAACGAGAACAGGCGAAAACAATACTCGATACAATCCTAGTGGGATTGGAAGATGTTGTGGATGCCTATCCTAGATATGTTAGACTCAGATACAGGGAGGTGTAGAGATGATGAAGTTAAATCTACAACTATTCGCACATAAAAAAGGTGTAGGTAGCTCCAAAAACGGTCGCGATTCCGAATCGAAAAGACTCGGCGCGAAACGTGCGGATGGACAATTTGTTTTGGCAGGAAATATCCTGTTTCGTCAACGTGGAACGAAAATCCATCCAGGATTGAACGTAATGCGTGGTGGCGATGATACCTTATTTGCAACGATTGACGGTGTCGTCCGATTCGAAAGAAAAGGAAGAGACAAGAAGCAAGTGAGCGTATATCCAAGAGTGTAATTGAAACCTGCCCGGTTGGGTAGGTTTTCTTTTTATAAAGATTTAGTTATAATAAAAGTAATCGAGAAAAACAGAGGTGAACCATGTTTGTAGATATAGCGAGAATTGAAGTCAGAGGCGGTGCAGGTGGAAATGGCGCGGTTGCATGGCGACGAGAGAAATACGAACCGGCAGGCGGACCAGCCGGCGGCGATGGGGGTTATGGCGGTAGCGTAATCTTGGTTGTTGATCCAAAAACAAACACCCTGGTGGACTTTAAGTACCGCCGTCATTTTCGTGCGCCGCTTGGGGAACATGGACGTGCAAAAACGCAATACGGGAAAAAGGGCGAGCATCTATATGTAAAGGTGCCGCAGGGAACCATCGTGAAAGACGAGGAGACCGGCAATATCATTGCGGACATGGTAAACCCTGGTGAAACTTTTGTGGTTGCAAAGGGCGGTCGCGGCGGAAAAGGCAATGCGCGATTTACCACCTCAACCCGTCAAGCGCCGAATTTCGCGGAAGCGGGACAAACAGGCGTGGAGCGTATCATTATCTTGGAACTGAAGCTTTTGGCCGATGTCGGATTATGTGGATTCCCCAATGTCGGGAAGTCTACCTTCCTGTCCATGGTGTCGGAGGCGAAGCCTCGAATTGCCAACTATCATTTCACAACCATTCATCCCAATCTCGGCGTTGTTCGAGTTGGACAGGGCGAGAGTTTTGTGATGGCCGATATTCCAGGCTTGATCGAGGGGGCCCACGAAGGCACCGGATTGGGCCATGAATTTTTACGCCATATCGAGCGGACTCGAATTTTGGTGCATATTGTGGATATATCCGGCAGCGAAGGCCGGGATCCCTATGAAGACTTTATGACCATCAATCATGAGTTGGTCAGCTATAATGAGCGATTGGCAAGCCGACCGCAAATTGTTGTAGCCAACAAAACCGACTTGCCGGACGCCGCAGAAAAAATAGTGGAGTTTGAAGAGAAGGTTCGCGCTCTGGGGTATGACTTCTATGCCATGTCGGCAGCGACAGGGGATGGGGTGCAAGCCTTGAAGAATAAGATTTGGCATAAATTGCAGACCGCCGAGATTGAAGAAGAGATTGTCGAAGTGGTGGAAGACACCTACGGCGCTGATCGCGAAAGAGATCGGGAAATCACCTATGAAGTCATTGAAGAAGTGGTTCATGTAGAGGGTGTGTATTTAGAAAAGATTTTGAGGTCCACAAACTTTGAGGATGATCATTCCGTTATTTACTTCCAACGCAGATTGCGCGATTTGGGCGTGGTTGAAACCCTGAAAAAGATGGGAACGGAAGAGGAAGACATGATTGTTATCTGCGGTGTGGAATTTGAATTCTTTGAATAGGAGAGAAGATGAACGGAAAACAAAGAACGTATTTAAAAAAATTAGCGCATGATCTGCAGCCCCTTTTCCAGATTGGAAAAAACGGGATTACAGAAAATTTCATCGAGCAGATGAATCAGGCGTTGGAAGCAAGAGAATTGGTGAAATGCAAGGTGTTGAACAACAGTCTGTTGGATGCGAAGGAAACCGCGAATGAGCTGGCCCGAGTGACAAACGCGGAATTTGTACAGGCAATCGGCAATAAGTTCACCCTGTATCGAGAATCAAAAGACAACAAAAAGATTGTCTTGCCAAGAGGCTAGATGAAACGGATCGGTTTGTTTGGCGGCACCTTTAATCCCATTCATATGGGGCATCTTGTACTGGCGGAATGCGCTCGGGATCAGCTGGCATTGGATGAGGTGATATTTATTCCCAATCGTATACCGCCCCACAAGATAGAGCCGGGATACTCTCCGGAACAAAGGCTTGAGCTGGTTGCCGCTGCGGTTGCCGACAAGCCTGGTTTTCTGGTGAGCGGTATTGAACTCAAGCGGGAGAAGCCATCCTATACGGTTGACACCCTGAGAGAGGTGCATGCGAATTGGCCGAATGCTCAATTGTTTTTTCTAATCGGCGCGGATTCTTTATTTCAATTGGAGACTTGGGTGGAATTTCAAGAGATCTTCCGATTGACGGATTTTGGCGTTGTGGCGCGTCCTCCCTTTGAACGGGAGCGGTGTCAGCAGGAGATTTCACGATTGGAATCCCTGTATCCGGTTCGGTTTTCCTGGGTGGAAATGCCGCAAATTGGAATCTCATCCCGATCCATCCGCGAGGATTGGAGTCGTGGACGATCCATTCGATTCCAGGTTCCAGAAGCGGTTTACCGCTTGATGGAGGCGGAGAAGGAAGGGGAATTCGAGTCATGACAAAAGAAGAAGTCATCGGCAGAATGAAAAAGAACCTAAGTCTTTCGCGGATCGATCATATTATGCGTGTGGTCGACACCGCTCAGCAATTGGCCGAGCGGTACGGGGTAGACCCGGAGCGGGCGGAATGGGCGGCGCTTTTGCATGATTTTTACAAGTGGCAGGACAAGGACGCCTATGCGGCGGCGCTGGAAACCTCCGGCTTGTCTTTGGACAAGGAAACGGCCGCTTCCCAGGAATTGAGCCATGGATGGATGGCAGCGGAGTTTATGCAGTCCACCCTTGGAATCGAGGACGAAGAGATTTACTATGCGATTGCAACCCACACCACAGGACGCAGCGGGATGAGCCTTTTGGAAAAGGTGATCTATCTGGCGGATCGAGTGGAACCGGGACGAACCCATCCGGGATGCGAGCAATTGCGAAGTCTGGCCTTTCGAGATCTGGATCGGGCGGTGTATATCGCCATGAATCAAACCCTGGAGTATTTATTGAAGAACCATGCCTATATTCATCCGCGAACAATTGAAGCGCGCAATGATTTATGGAGAAACATCACAGAGAGGAAGGAACGGATTGAAGGATAATCAAACCATTTTAGAAACCGCCGTTAAGGCGGCAGACACAAAAAAAGCCTTGGATATCGAGGTAATCAACTTGATTGGACTTTCTTCGATCGCTGATTATTTTCTGATTGTCAGCGGAAGCAATGATCGCCAAGTGGCGGCCATTACCATGGAGATTGAAGATAAATTAACCCTGATCGGGGTGGAACCCAAGCACAAGGAAGGCATTCGAGGGGGTCGTTGGATCGCCTTGGATTACGGCGACATCATTGTGCATATCTTCCATCAGGAAGAGCGGGAGTTTTACGGATTGGGAAAAATCTGGGCAGAAGGCGAACGCCTGGATATAAGCGACTGGATTTAAAAAACCGGAGGTGATCGATATGAAGCAACGGAAAATTCATCCGATCCTGCGGCAGATGTTGCCGCTGGTGGAAGCCATATCAAGGACAGTAGGCGATAATTGCGAAATTGTCTTGCATGATTTTAGCGACCTGGAGAACTCGGTTGTCGCGATCGCCAATGGACATGTAACGGGGCGCACCCTGGGAAGCGGCATGCTTTCCAAGGGGTTGGAAGCCTATTTGAACCGGGAGTACGAAGAGTCATTGATCAAGTACAAGACCATTATCGGTGCTGGCCGAACCCTGAAGTCTTCGACAATTTTTGTGAAGGATGAAATGGAAAGCGTGATTGGCGCCATGTGCATCAATATCGATGTAACGGATCTGCTCTTGGCCAACCGGGCGATTCACAACCTTGTTTTGACCGAGGACTTGGGGCAGACGGTGGAGGATGAGCGAAGCCGTTTCCATGTTTCCGAGATTTTGACGCAGGTGGTGGACGAGGTGTTTCAAATGACCAACAAACCCGTTGCCTATCTGAACAAGGCGGACAAGCTGCAGATTGTCGAACAATTGGAAGCGCGAGGCGCGTTTTTGATCAAGGGAGCCGTGGAACATGTGGCGGACTTGCTGTGCGTTTCCCGGTATACCGTATACAATTATATTGAAGAAGTGAAAGAGAATAAAAACGGATCTGAGGAATAATCCTCAGATCCGTTTTTTTATTGATCGTTTTCTTTTTTTCGTTCCTCGTTCAGGGCGAGTCGACGCTTTTTGCGCAGCCGCTGATTTCTCAGGCGCATGGCTTGTCCGAACAGAATTGCGATGGCAAAAAGGCCGATTACGGCGGCGCTAATTACAACAACCGTCGGGATCGGTTTTTGATCCACCAGGGTGGTCGCTTTGCCGATAAACCGCACATCGGTTGCCGCGACCAAGGCGACCCGTGCAATCAATTGATTTTCGAAGTAATACTCCACCTTGCCGACCTCGTCGCCCTTATGGACGGGGGCTTCCAGATTTTCGGCCGGGATCACGGTCTTGTCGAAGACGGGATCTCGATCCGTCGAAAATGGAAGCGCGATGGTCGATCGGGCAATGGCTGCGAGATCGGGCCGATCCCCGGAAAGAATGGGGATCTGAGTGATATACTCGTTTTCCACGCAGACGTTTCGTTTCTTGAAGTTTTCAAATCCAAAGTCCAACAGGTTGTGGGCATCGACATAGAGATTGCTTCCCGAGGCGTTTAGAATAACCAAAAGCAATTTGGCGTCGCCGTTTTCCGCCGCTGCGATCAGGGTGTTCTTCGCCTGCGAGGTATATCCGGTCTTGATTCCAATGGTGCCGGGATATTTGATAGATGTCGAAGAGCCATGGACTGTGATGCGTTTTCCGGGACTGAACAGCAATTTGTTGGTGGTTGCAAAATAGCGTTCGTTTTCCTTGATATTCGTGGGCGGAATCCTATAATACGGAGTCTGCACGATCTCCGCAAAGGCCGGAATCGTCATGGCATAGGCGGCAATCTTCGCCATATCCGCCGCCGTGGTCACATGGTCTTCAGCGGGCAAGCCCGTCGCGTTGACAAAATTGGACTGGGTGGCCCCCAATTCCAGAGCCCGTTCATTCATGAGTTCCGCAAAGGCGGGTTCGCTGCCGGCAACGGCGCGCGCCAATACCTTCATGGCATCGTTGGCGGATCGGACCAATCCGGCATAGAGCAATTGCTCCACCGTCAATACCTCGCCGGGTTCCAGGGCGATATGGGTGCTGTCGCCCACTTCGTAGGGTGAATTCTTGTCCACGGTGACCAATTCATCCAATTGGAAATGTTCCAACACAACGATCGCGGATAGGATCTTGGTGATACTGGCCGGGTACATGACCTTCTGGGCGTTTTTTTCATACAGGGTGGATCCGGATTCCAGATCCACCAGAATGGCTGCAGGGCTGTCGATTCCCGGTTCTGTCAGGGCAAACCCGGTAGAGAAAATCGGGCAGATCAGTGTCAGGATCAGCAGGTTTGTTATTATTCGTTTCATTTTCTTCTTCCTTCCGCTTGAAATTCTGTTTTTATTATATGAGATGAACGCCAAAAGCGCAATGAGATTGCAGACAAACCGCATCGATTGCGATACAATATAGTGGATAAGAAATTAGGAGGGAATGGCATGGATCGATTTACGAAACGTGAAATGATCTTGCTGGGAGCCCTAATTGCTTTAGCGGGACTTTTGTTTTTTGGACGCCAAATGCAACGGGTGGACCTGGGTGAGATCGAGAGGCTGGAAGCGGAACCGGTGGAAATAAGTGGGGAAGTGGAAGGTGAAGCTGAATTGGTGGTGCATGTAGCCGGCGAGGTGTTTGAACCGGGGGTGTATGCCCTGCGGATGGGCGCGCGGGTAATTGAAGCCATTCAAGCGGCGGGAGGCGAGACCAATTTTGCCGATATGGAGCGGTTGAACCTGGCTCGCACCTTGGTGGATGGCGAACAGATTATTGTGCCGAGCACCTTGGAGACGGATGTGCAAACGGCAACAAGCGAACCGCAAGCGGATGGAAAGGTGAATATCAATCGGGCAGAGGAAGCTGAATTGGAAGGCTTGACGGGGATTGGCCCCTCAAAAGCTCAAGCGATTATTGACTACCGAACCGAACACGCCTTTCAGTCGATTGAGGAAATTCAATCGGTGAGCGGGATTGGTGAAAAAACCTATGAGAAAATCCGTGATCAAATAACAATTAATTGAGGTGATAGCGATGATCGAACGAGTACGACTGACGCAAATGACCGCGAGCTCTGGTTGAGGCGCGAAATTAGGACCGGAGGTCCTCTCGCAGGTTCTGCGAGATTTAGCATTGAAAAGAGACGAGAATTTATTAGTGGGAACGGAAACATCTGACGATGCGGCTGTATACCGGATCAATGAACGGGAAGCGCTCGTCGTCACCATGGATTTCTTTACACCCGTGGTGGACGATCCCTATCAATATGGGCAGATTGCCGCGGCCAATGCCTTGAGCGATATATTTGCTATGGGCGGGGAAGCGAAGCTGGCAATGAATATCGCCTGCGTGCCGACCGGGCTTCATGCTGAACTGGTGGGCGAAATCCTGAAGGGGATGCGAGACAAGGTGGAAGAGGCCGGCGCTTTTGTTGTGGGCGGCCATACCATTGAGGACCAGGAGCCCAAGTTCGGACTTTCCGTAACGGGATTTGTCGATCCCGATCAGATCTGGACCAATAGCGGCGCGCAGGTAGGCGATATCTTATTTCTGACCAAACCCCTTGGCATGGGGGTGCTGTCGACAGCCATCAAGGCGGATTTGATCTCGCCAGAGGGGATGGAAACTGCGGTTTCTATCATGTCGGAGCTGAATCTTTATGCCAAGCGTGTTGCGGATAAATTTTTAGTGCATGCATGCACCGATATAACAGGATTTGGTTTGGCGGGCCATGGACTGGAAATGGCCGAGGGAAGCGATTTGACTCTGGTTTTGGAGGGAGATAAGCTGCCCTTTGTGCCGGAAGCCATTGAATGGGCGGAAATGGGAATCTTGCCTGCGGGGATGTACAGCAATCGTGGATATGTCGGCAAAAAGATTGCCGTGGAAGCGGATTTGTCCGAGGCGCAGCAGGATTTGATCTTTGATCCTCAGACATCGGGGGGGCTATTGCTTGCCGTGCCGGAGAGCGCGGCGGATGAATTGGAGACGGCCTTCGCGTCAGCAGGACGGTTTTGCCGCCGCATTGGACACACGGTTGAAAAAGGAGATGTTTCCCTTCTGATTCGATAGGAGGAAAGTATGAAGGAATGGTATCGCCGATTGCCCAAGATGGACGCCTGTTTGGCGGACACGCGGGTGGAGGCGTGGATACGGGAGTTTGGATACGAACAGGTGAAGGATGCCTTTGCAAGGGAATTGGGGGAGATCCGCAAGTCGATTCAGGCAACTGCTGAGGAAGCGGTTATCGAGACGGGGATTGCCGCTCTTTTCGATGCGGTGGAGAAGCGTCTGAAAGGGAAGTTTCTTGGACTTCGCCCTGTGATCAATGGAACGGGAACCCTGCTTCATACCAATCTGGGTCGGGCAAATTTTTCCGAAGACCTGGCGAAGCGCGCCATGGACAAGGCGAGCCGATATTCCAATCTGGAGTATCGATTGGACGCCGGCAAGCGCGGCTCCCGATATGATCATATCGAGGGCTTGCTCTGTGCCTTGACGGGGGCGGAGGCGGCCATGGTTGTCAACAACAATGCCGCTGCAGTCATGCTGATGCTGGCTGCATTGTGTGAGGATCGGGAAGTGGTGGTTTCCCGGGGGGAGCTGGTGGAAATCGGCGGGTCCTTTCGGATTCCGGAAGTGATGCGTCTCAGCGGAGCTAAGCTTATGGAAGTGGGAACGACCAATCGAACCCGATTGTCCGATTATCGGGAAGCTACAGGATCGGAAACGGGCGCATATTTAAAGGTGCACACCAGCAATTATCAGATCCTTGGGTTTACGGAATCGACCGTTCTGGATGAATTGGTGGTCTTGAGCCGCGAGACTGGAGTCATGGTGCTGGAGGATCAGGGAAGCGGGGTCGTGACGGATTTATCCGCCTATGGGTTGCCGCGAGAAGCGACGGTGCAGGCTTCCATTCGCGCCGGAGTGGATCTGGTAACCTTTAGCGGAGACAAGCTTCTCGGGGGACCTCAGGCGGGATTTCTAGTGGGAAGACGCGAACTGGTGGAACGCTGCAGGGTTCATCAATTGAATCGAGCCCTTCGGGTCGACAAGATCACCCTGGCCTTGGCGGAAGAAACCCTGCGGTTGTATCTTCACGGAGATCGCGTGGGGGAGATTCCCCTATACTGGATGCTGGGAAGAACCCTGGAGGAATTGCGCGAGGCAGCCAATTGGATTTCGTCGAAATTGACGGAATCCTTGATTCAAAACCTTGGGCTGGAAATTCGGGAAACACAGGGGACCGTCGGCGGCGGCAGTCTGCCGGGGGTGAGCTTTCCAAGTCTTGCCTTGGTGGTTGCCAAGGGGAATTCAGCTGCGCAGGAAGCGAAGCTTCGACAGGGAGAGATTCCCTTGATTGCTCGAATTCAGCAGGATGAAATTTGGATCGATTTACGGACTGTATATCCCGATCAATGGGGGTTCGTGGCGGATCGATTGCGGGAATTGGAGGCCATGGAGTGAAGCGACAGATTATTATCGGGACTGCGGGTCATATCGATCATGGCAAAACC
>DAOUQF010000043.1 GCA_030625815.1 Eubacteriales bacterium | reverse complement strand
ATCCAAGCGATGGATCACCGTATTCCCCGGGTAATATTGTCCGATCGTCACATTTCCAATCATGACTTCGCCCCCTTCATAACACGAAGCAATGCCACTTTCGCTTCCTCCACCGTCAAGACGGTTTCGTCGATTTTGATTCCTCGCGCTCTTAAGCGCTCCATCAATTCTGTAATCTGTGGTATGCCAAGACCGATCTCCCTGAGTCGCTCCGATTGTTGAAAGATCTCTCTCGGGGTTCCCTGCATCTCAATCTTACCCTGATACAAGACCACCAATCGATCGACGAGTTTCGCCACATCTTCCATGCTGTGGGAGACGAGAATCAGGGTAAGCTCTTTATCCGCTTCATGGAGGGCCTTGATCTGCCCGAGAATTTCATCTCGTCCATGAGGATCCAAACCAGCTGTGGGTTCATCCAAAATCAGAATTCGCGGCTTCATGGCCAGTACCCCGGCAATGGCGACACGACGTCGCTGTCCGCCGGAAAGATCAAATGGAGAGCGTTCCCCCACCAGTTCCGGATCCAAGCCAACCAAACGCAGGGCTTCATCCACCCGTGCAGCCACTTCCGATTCGGAAAGCCCTAAATTCTTGGGTCCGTAGGCGATATCCTTTTTCACCGTTTCCTCAAACAATTGATACTCGGGATATTGAAAAACAAGCCCCACTTTACGGCGTACGTCCCGTAATTTGACACCCTTTTCCGTTATCGTCGTTCCCTCGATCACAATGGTGCCCGAGGTTGGCTTGATCAAGGCATTCAATTCTTGAATCAAGGTTGATTTCCCGGAGCCTGTATGGCCGATTAAGCCAACAAATTCACCGGTTTGAACGTGCAGATTGATATCCCTGAGCGCCTGCACTTCAAAAGGCGTATTGGGACTATAGATATGATTGAGGTTTTCTATACGTATTGACATAATTCATCTACCATCTCTTCTATTGATAAAATATCATCGGAAAGGGGAAAACCCGATTCGATCAATTGATGCGCCAGATCTGTCACCTGGGGAATATCCAAGCCCAAACCTTTCATTCGCTCCACCTGATTAAAAATTTTCTTAGGCTTATCGTCCATGACAATCTTTCCCTTCGCCATAACCAAGACGCGGTCTGCCAAAATCGCCTCATCCATATAATGAGTAATCAAAAGGATCGTCTTTTTCTCTTCGTGATTCAATTTGAGGATTGTATCCAACACCTCTAGTCGCCCCGAAGGATCCAACATGGCAGTCGGCTCATCAAAGATGATGCACTCCGGCTCCATGGCCAACACCCCTGCAATGGCGATCCGCTGCTTCTGTCCGCCGGACAAAAGATGGGGAGCGCGGTCGCGGAATGCTGACATTTCAACGGTTGCCAAAGCACGGTCGACCCGTTCTTGAATCTCCGCCTGAGGAACCCCAAGGTTCTCAGGGCCAAAGGCGATATCCTCTTCCACAATGGTCGCAACCAATTGATTGTCCGGATTTTGAAAGACCATCCCCGCCGTAGAGCGAATCTCCCAGATCTTTTCCGGGTCTTTCGTATCCATTTCATTGATGACGACATGGCCGTCTGTTGGCAGCAATAAGCCGTTTAACAGCTTTGCCAAAGTTGATTTCCCGGATCCATTATGACCCAAAATCGCCACGAATTCACCCGGTTCAACCGTAAAACTAATATGATCGAGAGCACGGATGCTTCCATCCTGCCCCTTGTATTCGTAACTAAGGTCTTCGACACAAATCATTTTTTTCATGACTATCCCCATCTTTTCAGGTAAGAAAACAGGGACTAAGTTGTCTGCAACTTAATCCCCGGATGCTAACCTACACCAATTCTACAATCGCCATTTCAGCGCCGTCGCCCTTGCGAGGTCCTAATTTATAAACGCGTGTGTAACCACCGTCACGCTCAGCATATTTCGGTGCAATCTCGTCAAACAACGATTTTACAACAGTTTCGTCATAGACGAAAGCTAGCGCTTGTCGACGTGCATGCAAATCGCCGCGCTTACCCAATGTGATCATCTTCTCCGCCATGCGGCGCGATTCTTGTGCTCGCGCCACCGTAGTTTCGATTCTGCCATGTTCCAGTAAGCTCGTTGTTAAGCTTCGAATCGTCGCCATACGGTGATCGGTTGCTCTGCCAAGTTTCCTTTGCTTAGCCACTCGTATCCCCTCCTTCGTTCTTCTTACTCGTCAGTTTTCTTTAGGACTAAACCTAAATCGACCAGCTTATGCTGGACTTCCTCAAGAGATTTTTTCCCGAGGTTTCGGACTTTCATCATATCATCTTCTGATTTGTTTGTCAGCTCGTTGACCGTATTGATCCCCGCGCGCTTCAAACAATTGTATGAACGAACAGACAGATCCAGCTCTTCGATTGTCATCTCCAAAACCTTCTCTTTGTCTTCTTCTTCCTTCTCTACCATGATTTCGACATTGCTGACGTGCTCTGTCATCTCGATAAAGAGATTCAAATGCTCATTCATGATTTTTGCGCCAAGCGATGCTGATTCATCGGGCATGATGGTTCCATCCGTCCAAATCTCCAGCGTTAGCTTGTCGTATTTCCCATCTTGACCAAGTCGCGTATCCGATACATGATAGTTTACGCGTTTCACCGGAGTGAAAATTGAGTCGACTGCAATCTCTCCAATCGACATATCATCACGCTTGTTTTGATCGGCGGGAACATATCCGCGACCCTTGACCATCTTCATTTCCAGGTAGAGGTTCGCATTTTCATCCAAGGTGGCGATATGCAGATCCTTGTTGATGATTTCCACATCAGGACCTGTGACAATATCTCCAGCCGTGATTTCGCCCGCGCCTTGCGCTTCAACGATCAATGTTTGCGGTTCGTCGATATACATTTTAGCCGCAATGGTCTTGATATTCAGAATCAATTCCGCCACATCTTCGACAACTCCAGGAATCGTAGAAAATTCATGGAGAATTCCTTGAACTTTGATCGAAGAAACAGCCGCACCCGGTAAAGAAGACAACAGAATACGTCTAAGTGAGTTGCCTAGGGTAATCCCATATCCTCGTTCTAACGGTTCTACAACAAACTTTGCATAATGTTTTTCTTCACTCGAGTCAATCAGCTCAATCTTCGGCTTTTCAATCTCAATCATACTAACCCTCCTTTTCAGTTTTCATTCTGAGGGCACCTTTAAGATCCGTTTTATCTGCGATCGTGTACCTCTTCAATTATACCCTTCTTCGTTTCGGTGGTCTACAGCCATTGTGTGGTACTGGTGTAACGTCTTTGATCAACGTGATATCAAGACCCGTTGCTTGCAAAGAACGAATTGCCGCCTCGCGTCCTGAACCAGGACCCTTAACGTAAACTTCCACTGTTTTTAAACCATGCTCCATTGCAGCCTTGGCAGCTTTTTCAGCAGCCATTTGCGCCGCAAACGGTGTTGACTTTCTTGAACCTTTAAATCCCATTCCACCGGCCGATGCCCAAGAAATAGCATTCCCGTTAAGGTCTGAAATCGTAACGATCGTGTTGTTGAAAGTCGATTTGATATGAGCTTGGCCATTCTCGATGTTCTTTCGTTCACTTTTACGAACGCGAGTTTTAACTTGTTTCTTAGCAGCCATGAATAGACCCTCCTTTCAGCTATTTTTTCCTTGTTACTCGGTTGCCTTTTGGACCCTTGCGAGTTCTGGCATTGTTTTTCGTGTTTTGTCCACGAACCGGTAGACTTCTTCTATGACGAAGGCCACGGTAACATCCGATGTCGCGTAGACGTTTGATGTCCATAGCGACTTCACGACGAAGATCTCCTTCAGTCGTGTAGTTGTTGATTTCTTTTCGAATTTTAGAAACTTCGTCTTCTGTCAAATCCTTTATACGCGTATCGACATTAATGCCTGTAGCGGTAAGAATCTTATTTGAAGTCGTACGGCCAATACCGAAAATATACGTTAGGCCGATCTCTACACGCTTATCACGCGGTAAATCCACACCTTTAATACGTGCCATATAGTTCTACACCTCCCTGCTCGTGTTAACCCTGCACTTGTTTGTGCTTGGGATTTTCACAGATGACCATGACCTTTCCATGGCGTCGAATGATTTTGCATTTTTCACAGATTTTCTTTACCGACGGTCTTACTTTCATCGTAATCCCTCCTTGTTTACTACTTTCTCCACGTAATCCTACCTCGGTTTAGATCATAGGGTGAAAGTTCCAGCACAACGCGGTCACCAGCCAAGATTCGAATGTAATGCATTCTAAGCTTACCGGATACATGTGCCATCACGATATGTTCATTTTCTAATTTTACCCGGAACACCGCGTTAGGCAACACTTCCACAACAATGCCTTCGACCTCAATTACGCCCTCTTTTTGTTTGGACTCTGGTCTCGTTCTTTTGGCCACTTTTCAAACCTCCGATCCTTAGCGATCTTCCTTATGTTCATCATAAGGCGCTAATAGTCTTCGTAAATACGCATTATTGATCTTGATGTCTGATCCCAACCGCTCTTGAAATTCCTTCAAAACCGTTTGATAAACAACAAGATGCTTGATTTTCTTTTTCTTCGGGTTTGCGAGCCTTCGCAAATCGCCATCGACTAGCAGCACATGCTGCTGATCGAGGATTTCCGAGACAAGAAACACCCGGTCTTTGTCGCGTCCCGCTTTGGAACGCACCACTTGACCAACTTGGATGGATGTTGTTCTTTCCATCTTTTCACCTCTTCTATCGCATGGATAATATGTCAGGTTCCCCATCCGTAATAGCGATTGTATTCTCATAATGCGCGGATCTTTTCCCGTCCATCGTCACTACCGTCCATTCGTTCGGCAAGACTCGAACAGTAAATCGTCCCTCATTAATCATCGGTTCGATCGCTAGTACCATGCCTTTTTGTAACCGAGGACCTCGACCTGCTGGCCCATAATTTGGAATCTGTGGATCCTCGTGCAATTCTCGTCCAATTCCATGTCCAACATAGTCTCGAACGACTGAAAAGCCTCTGGCTTCCACATACGCTTGAATCGCATGGGAAATATCAGATAGGCGATTGCCGACCTTGGCAAACTTGATTCCCTCAAAGAAAGACTCTCTCGTTGCCGCAATTAGCTTTTTCGCTTCCTCGTCAATAACCCCTACGCCATGCGTGCGAGCCGCATCCCCGTAGTAGCCCTCGATGATCGCGCCTGTATCCAGGCTGACAATATCGCCTTCAATCAACTTCCGCGTCCCTGGAATCCCATGAACCACTTCTTCGTTGACGGAGATACATACTGTTCCCGGGAATCCCCCATAGCCCTTAAAGGCTGGGAGTCCGCCGCGGCTTCGAATAAATTCTTCCGCCGCTTCATCGAGTTCCTTCGTCATGATACCTGGTTGAATCAACCCCGCCAAATACTCATGCGTCAACGCGGTGAGGGTATTAGCCTTCCGCATAGATTCAATTTCTCTTTGGCTTTTGATCTGTATCATTTCCTGTCCCTTCTACTCAACTACCTGATTAAGCGCAGCCTCAATTGAAGTTGTAACCTTTTCGATGGTCTGTGTTCCATCGATATCCAATACCACTCCATGCTTTCGATAGTAATCGATCACAGCCGCCGTATTATGATGAAACACTTCAAGTCGCTTGCTTACAGCTTTCTCATTATCGTCAGAGCGTTGAATCAACTCGCCTCCGCAAAGATCGCAGATGCCGGGTTTCTTCGGTTTCTTATACAATAAATGAAAGCTTGCATTGCAATCAAGGCAGGTCCGTCTCTCTGAGATTCTGTGAACTAACACATCATCAGGAACTACAATATTTACCAGTGAGTTAATTTGACAATCAAACGCGCGCAAATATTGATCCAATACCTCTGCTTGAACAACCGTTCGCGGAAATCCATCCAACAAAAAACCATTCTTGCAATCATCCGATTTCAACCGCTCGGTTACGAGGGCTAAAACCAAATCATCCGGAACCAACTGCCCCTTGGAAATATACCCATCGGCTATCTCTCCAAGCGAAGTTTCTCTTCGAATGTGATCGCGCAAAATATTTCCTGTCGAAATATGCGGAATCCCGTACTTCTCAATGATATTCGTCGCCTGCGTCCCCTTACCAGCGCCCGGCGGTCCTACCAAAATAAGCCTCACAATGACCATCTCCTTTTACAATCCCCTAACATGAAACTTATCCCCTATATTCAGTTTCGTATCCATACAAGTTTTACTTCAAAAATCCCTTATAGTGACGTTGCAGCATCTGCGCTTCAATCTGTTTGAAGGTTTCTAATGCAACACCAATAATGATGATCAACGATGTTCCGCCAAAACGAATATTCAAGTTTGTGAAAACCGAAATCGCTGTTGGAAGCACTGCGATCAAGCCTAAGGCAATCGCACCCAACAAGGTAATCCGATTCACAACGCTTGAAAGATATTCAGCCGTTGGTTTTCCTGGACGACGTCCCGGAATGAATCCACCGTATTTCTTCAAGTTGTCTGCATACTCAACTGGATTGAACTGAATCGCCGTATAGAAATACGTAAAGAATACAATTAATCCGAAGTTGAGAATGGTGTAAACGATGATTCCAGGTTCGCCCGGTGTCGGTGCCAACCAACGATTCACAAAACTCGCATATCCGCTATTTGGGAAGAACATCCCAATCGTTGGCAAGAATGCCAAAACTGATGTGGAGAAGATGACTGGAATTACGCCTGCCATCAAAACCTTCAAAGGAATGTGCGTGCTTTGTCCGCCGTATAGCTTGCGGCCAACCACTCGTTTTGAATACTGAACCGGAATCTTTCTTGATCCCTCTTGAATCGCAACAACCCCTGCAATAACAACAATCGAAACGATAAGGAAGAGAATCAATTCAATCAAGCTCACCGTACCAGCCGAGAAAAGCTTGAATGTATCGATGTAATCGCCAGGCAAACGGCTGATAATCCCTGTAAAGATAATCAAGGAAATACCGTTTCCGATGCCGTTTGTCGTGATTTGCTCACCCAACCACATCAAGAATGCCGTACCTGCTGTCAGAACGATAATTACCGTAAATTTTGTCATAAACGTATCATCGATCAACGCGCGATTGAACAATCCAATACTGATTCCAAAGGCTTGTACCAACGCGAAAATAACGGTACCAATTCGCGTTCGCTGCGCCATTTTTTTACGACCGGCTTCCCCTTCGCGAGCCAAAAGCTCCCAACTAGGCAGCGCAATCGTTAGTAATTGCACAATAATGCTTGCTGTGACATAGGGATAGATGCTCAATGCAAAAATTGTAAACTGTGAAAACGCACCGCCTGCCATAACATCAAAGAATCCCAAAATGCCGTTTTCCTGATTAGCGAATAAAGCTTGGATGGCTTGTGTGTTCATTCCTGGTACTGGAATTGCTGCACCGACTCTATAAATCACCAGCATCATGAATGTGAAGATCATGCGTTTTCTCAGATCGGGAATTTTCCATGCGTTTTTCAAAGTTTGCAGCATCTAGATCACCTCTGCCTTTCCACCCGCAGCTTCAATTTTCTCAACGGCTGTTTTACTAAATTGATTTGCCTTAACTGTCAATTTCTTTTCCAGTTCACCGTGCCCTAATACCTTAACACCATCACCGATTTTATTGATCAATCCTGATTCAATCAACAATGCTGGTGTTACTTCTGTGCCCTCTTCGAATTGGTTCAACATTTTCACGTTGACAGATTCAATATGCTTCATGAAACGCGCATTACTGAATCCACGTTTCGGCAAACGTCTTGCTAAAGGCATTTGACCGCCTTCAAAACCAATTCGTACACTACCGCCTGAACGAGATTTTTGACCATCTTGTCCCCGGCCAGCTGTCTTTCCTTGACCCGTTGCAGTACCACGACCTAAACGCTTACGGTTTTTAGTCGTGCCTGCATTCGGTTTTAAAGAATGTAGCTTCATGGTTCCACCTCCTTATAGACTACTCGACGATTTCAACCAAGTGGTTGACAATATTAATCATGCCTCGAATTTGAGGTGTGTCCTGTTTTTCTACTATCTGACCGATCTTACGTAGTCCTAAAGCTTGAACCGTCCTGCGTTGCTTTTCGACTCTACCGATCGTTGACTTTACCAATTTGACTTTGATCGTAGCCAAGGTGTACACCCCCTAACCTAAGATTTCCTCTACGGTTTTCCCACGCATCTTTGCAACATCTTCCGGACGCTTCAAGCTGGCAAGTGCCACCATGCAAGCGCTGGTCACATTGCGCGGATTGTTGGAACCTAGAGATTTTGTTCGAATGTTCTTGATGCCTGCAAGCTCCAATACGGCACGTACTGGACCGCCGGCGATTACGCCTGTACCTTCTGGTGCAGGTTTCAGCAATACTTTGCCCGCTCCGAATTCCCCGATGATTTGATGAGGAATCGTTCCGTCTTTCAACGGTACAAGGACAATATGCTTTTTCGCGTCTTCGATTGCTTTACGGATCGCATCTGGAATTTCAATCGCTTTCGCCATTCCAACTCCGACGTGTCCGTTTTCGTCGCCAACCACGACAAGTGCTGAGAAGCGGAAGTTACGTCCACCCTTAACAACTTTTGTGACGCGGTTGATATTCACCATTTTTTCTTTCAAATCCAATTTGTTTGGATCAATTTTCGCACGTCGCATCATTTACCTCCTCGTCTTAGAATTTTAGTCCTGCCTCACGAGCAGCTTCTGCGAGGGCTTTCACACGGCCATGATAGATAAATCCACCACGATCGAAGACTACTACTGAAACCCCTTTTTCCAAAGCGCGTTCTGCCGCCAATTGGCCAATGCGCTTTGCTGCATCGATATTGGACGTATTTTCCAAATCAGCCTTTACACCTTTTTCTACTGTTGACGCTGAAACAATTGTTTTGCCAGTCGCATCATCAATAATCTGAGCGTAAATGTGTTTCGAACTTCTAAACACGTTCAGCCGCGGGCGATCAGGAGTTCCTTGGATCTTCGTTCTTAGACGCATATGTCTTTTTTGACGACTTTTGTTTTTATCGATCTTTTTCAACATAGCTTTTTACTCCTTTCTATCGGCAGCCAACTGGATTATTTACCAGTTTTACCTTCTTTACGGCGTACATATTCGCCTTCATATCGAATTCCCTTGCCTTTGTAAGGCTCTGGTTTTCTCCAATCGCGAATCACTGCCGCATAGTTGCCGACCTGTTGTTTGTTGATGCCTTTGACGATAATTTTATTTTGACCTTCGACTTCTGTCTCCAGTCCCTCAGGATCTTCCATCACTACTGGATGTGAGAAACCAAGGCTCAAGTTAAGCTTCTTCCCCTGCTTTGCCGCGCGGTATCCAACGCCGACGATTTCCAAACGCTTTTCAAAGCCTTTTGAAACTCCTTCGATCATATTGGCGACCAAAGCGCGTGTCAAACCATGAAGAGAGCGATGTCGCTTATTATCCGTTGGACGTGTGATTTTAATTACGTTCTCTTCGATTGTAATCGTCATATCCGCGTCCATCGGTTCAACCAATTGACCCTTTGGACCCTTCACTGTTACGACGTTTTTCTCATCGACAGTAATCTCTACGCCCGCTGGGAGTTCAATCGGTTTTAGACCAACTCTAGACATTTTCTAACACCTCCTGCTTCTTCTACCAAACGTAGCAGACTACCTCTCCGCCAACGTGTTCTTTTCTTGCTTGTCGATCCGACATGATTCCCTTTGAAGTCGAAATCATTGCAATTCCGAGTCCACCCAGAACACGAGGAACCTCGCTATTCCGTGCGTACACTCTCAATCCTGGTTTCGAAATCCGCTTAATTCCCGTAATAATGCGAGAATTGTCAGCGCTATATTTCAATTGGATTCGGATGATCCCTTGCTTGTCGTCTTCAATGACATCGTAACCTTTGATATATCCTTCTTCTACTAGAAGTTGCGCGATTGCCGCTTTGATTTTCGACCCAGGAACCTCACAAGACTCATGTCGTGCGTTGTTCGCGTTTCGAATTCGCGTTAGCATATCCGCGATAGGATCAGTCATTACCATACGAGTACCCTCCTTCCGATTTGTTGATTACCAACTTGCCTTTCTTACCCCAGGAATTTCACCACGGTACGCCATCTCTCTAAAGCAAATTCGGCAGATGCCGTATTTGCGAAGAACTGAATGAGGGCGACCACAAATTTTGCAGCGGGTATAGGCTTGTGTGCTAAACTTTGCTTTCTTTTGTTGCTTAAGTTTCATTGCTTTCTTAGCCATTTGAGTCCCTCCTTCTATTTGATAAACGGCATTCCCATTAGGGCAAGAAGCGCGCGTGCTTCTTCGTCTGTTTTAGCTGTTGTTACGACTACAACGTCCATTCCTCGGATCGCGTCAACCTTATCATACTCGATCTCTGGGAAGATCAATTGTTCTTTGATTCCCATCGCGTAGTTTCCACGGCCGTCAAACGATTTGGCGGAAACCCCTCGGAAGTCACGAACGCGTGGCAGTGCAATACTGACCAACTTGTCGTAAAAATCGTACATTTTTTGTCCTCGCAAAGTGACTTTCGTACCGATCTTCATGCCTTCTCGAAGCTTGAAGTTAGCGACTGATTTCTTCGCAATCGTTACGACTGGGCTCTGACCCGTGATAGTTCGAAGCTCTTCGACAGCATTGTCGAGTGCCTTCGGGTTATCCTTCGCTTCGCCAAGACCGATGTTGAGAATGATTTTCTCTAGTTTAGGAACTTCCATCACATTTTTATATTGGAATTTTTCCACTAAAGCCGGAACGACTTCGTTCACGTATTTTTCTTTTAATCGTGATTCCACGGTCTATACCTCCCTTCAGAATGTTCGCTTAGTCCAGAACTTCGCCTGTCTTTGCGCACACTCTTACTTTCTTATTGTCATCCAAGCGTTTTACTTGAGTGCGAACACCCTTTTTCAATTGCTTGTTGTATAGCAATACATTTGAAGCATGGATTTTGCCTTCTTGATGAAGGATTCCTCCCTGCTGCATTTGCGGCGTAGCTTTCATATGTTTCGTCACCATATTTACGCCTTCCACGATAATGCGTTGCTCTTTCGGAAATACAGTCAGCACCTTGCCGACTTTTCCTTTATCTTTTCCGGAGATCACTACTACCGTATCATTTTGCTTCACGTGCATGATTACACCTCCTACTCCGTTTGATTACAGTACTTCTGGAGCCAAAGAAACAATTTTCATAAATCCTGCGCCACGCAATTCACGTGCAACAGGTCCGAAAATACGGGTTCCTCTTGGCGTCAAGTCATCTTTTAGGATTACAGCGGCATTATCATCAAATTTGATATAGCTTCCATCAGCACGTTTTACTGTTTTCTTTGTTCGTACGACTACGGCACGAACAACTTGGCCCTTCTTAACAACACCACCGGGCGTTGCGGTTTTAACGGCACAAACAATAACGTCGCCGATTGACGCATATCTTCTTCGAGATCCGCCTAGTACTTTAATACAAAGTACTTCTTTAGCACCGGAATTATCCGCTACTCTCAAACGCGATTCTTGTTGGATCATTCGATTCGTCCTCCTTTCGCTTCGCGGAGATTATTTCGCTTTGGTTACAATCTCTACGAGTCTCCAGCGCTTGTCTTTACTTAATGGACGCGTTTCCATCACTCTTACCACATCACCGATTCTGCATTCATTGTTCGCATCATGAGCTTTAAACTTTGTTGTATGTCTGACGCGCTTTTTATACAAAGGATGTGCCACTTGAGTTTCCACAGCGACAACGATCGTCTTATCCATTTTGTTAGAAACAACACGACCCATTCTCGTTTTTCTTATTCCTCTTGTCACTTGTTAGCCCTCCTTCCTTCCGCTACGCGTTCAGCTCTTTTTCACGTGCTACAGTTTGAACCCGCGCGATGTCTCGTTTAACCGATTTAATTCGCATTGCATTGTCCAATTGACCTGTAGCTAACTGAAAACGAAGCTGGAACAGTTCAGCTTTGTACTCATTTAACTTCTCGGCAAGTTCTTTTGCCGTCATTTCTCTTAGATCTTTTGCTTTAAGCATTAGCTTCACCATCCTCTTCTTTAACTACAAACTTACATTTTACTGGAAGTTTGTTGGCAGCTAATCGCATTGCTTCACGTGCAAGTTCTTCTGGTACTCCTGCCATTTCAAACATAACTCGACCTGGCTTGACTACTGCTACCCAGTACTCTGGAGAACCCTTACCTTTACCCATACGAGTCTCCGCCGGTTTTTTCGTGACCGGTTTATCCGGGAAAATTTTAATCCAAATTTGTCCGCCACGCTTAACATGACGTGTCATAGCTCGACGAGCAGCCTCTATTTGATTGGATGCAATCCAAGCCGGTTCCAGAGTTTGAAGGCCGAACTCCCCGTACGTTACTTTATTGCCGCGAGTAGCTTTGCCTTTCATTCTACCGCGATGAACTTTACGATGTTTTACCCTTTTAGGCATCAACATGTCAGTTTCCTCCCTTCTACGCCTCCGCGTCTATTTTACGGATTTTCGCTTGATTTCTGGACGAACTTTCTTTCCTGGAAGAATTTCTCCCTTGTAGATCCATACTTTCACGCCAACTTTTCCGAAAGTAGTATTCGCTTCAGCGAATCCATAATCGATATCCGCACGTAGGGTTTGTAGAGGAATCATTCCTTCACTATACCCTTCGGTTCTCGCCATATCAGCACCGCCCAAACGTCCGGCAACTTGTGTCTTAACGCCTTTCGCTCCTGCTCTTTGTGCTTTTGTAATGGCTTGCTTCATCGCACGTCGGAAAGAAACACGTCGTTCCAATGATTGTGCAATGCTCTCTGCAACCAATTGTGCATCTTGATCTGGTCGCTTGACTTCTTCTACATTCACTACGATGCGCTTTTGCGTCATCTTTTCCAATTCTTTCCGCAGTGCCTCAACACCTGTACCGCCCTTGCCGATTACCATACCCGGCTTAGCCGTGTTGATTGTCAACTTGACGCGGTTCGCGGAACGTTCGATCAGAATTCTAGAAATTCCTGCAGTAAACATCTGTTTTTTCACATATTTACGAATTTTCGAATCCTCAATCAGGTAATCGGAGAAATGCTTCTTGTCAGCATACCATTTAGAATCCCAATCCTTGATGATCCCGACACGGAGACCATGTGGACTTACTTTTTGACCCATGCTTTCTCTCCCTCCTCGTTACTTTTCCTTTACGACAACGCCAATGTGGCTAGTACGTTTCCGAATCATGAATGCACGTCCTTGTGCTCTTGGTTGGAATCGTTTTAATGTCGGTCCCTGATTCGCAAACACTTCTGCAATATACAGGTTTTCTCGGTCCATATCATCGTTGTTCTCAGCGTTTGCTACAGCTGAGGATACCACTTTTTTAAGGATGCCGGCCCCTCGCTTATTTGTGAATTCCAGAATTGCCAATGCTTCGTTCACGTTCTTGCCGCGAACAAGATCTGCTACTTCTTGAACCTTGCGAGGAGAAATGCGGATATATTTCGCAATTGCTCTTGCTTCCACCAGTTTTCCCTCCTTATGTTAAGCGACAATAACTATCGCTTAACTACAGATTTTTTATCTTTCTTTTCATGGCCTCTATAGGTACGAGTCGGTGCGAATTCGCCCAACTTGTGACCCACCATATCTTCCGTTACATAAACTGGAACATGCTTTCGACCGTCATAAACTGCGATCGTATGTCCAATGAACTCAGGAAAAATCGTCGAACGACGAGACCAAGTTTTGATGACTTCTTTTTTGCTGGCATCGTTTAACACCACAATTTTCTTCATCAAATGGTCGTCGCAGAAAGGACCTTTCTTCAATGATCTACCCATCGATCTGCCTCCTTCCGTATCCTACTTAGTACGTCTCTTCACGATATATTTATCAGAAGCTTTGTTTTTCTTGCGCGTTTTGTAACCCAAAGCTGGCTTGCCCCAAGGTGTGCTTGGCGCTGGACGTCCGATTGGCGCACGACCTTCACCACCACCGTGTGGATGGTCATTCGGGTTCATAACAGAACCACGAACCGTCGGGCGAATGCCCAAATGACGTTTTTTGCCGGCTTTACCAATGTTGATCAACTCATGCTCAGCGTTACCTATAACACCCAAAGTCGCTCGACATTCTACTCGCACCATACGAACCTCGCCGCTTGGAAGTCGAACTTGAGCGTAATTGCCCTCTTTCGCCATCAACTGCGCTGAGTTGCCTGCAGAACGAACCATTTGTCCGCCTTTGCCAGGCTTCATTTCAATATTGTGAATAATAGAACCGATTGGAATGTTTACCAATGGCAAAGCATTTCCAACTTTGATGTCAGACTCCGGACCCGACACGATCATTGTGCCGACTTCCAAACCCGCTGGAGCCAAGATATAACGCTTTTCTCCATCTACATAGTGAATCAAAGCGATGTTCGCTGAACGGTTCGGATCATATTCGATCGCTGCAACCTTTCCAGGAATATTGTCTTTGTTTCGCTTGAAATCGATAATTCTGTATTTTTTCCGGTTACCGCCGCCACGATGACGAACTGTAATCTTTCCTTCTGAGTTTCTACCAGCGTATTTATTCTTCTTCGCCAACAAAGATTTCTCAGGAGTTGTTTTGGTGATTTCCTCAAATGTTGACACAGTCATGTGTCTTACACCATTTGTGGTGGGTTTATACTTGCGAATACCCATCGTAATTCCCTCCTCTAATTCATCTCTTCAGACTATTCAAGACCTTCGAAAATCTCGATTGACTTGCTGTCTTCCGTCAACTCAACGATGGCTTTTTTCCAATCTGCACGCTTGCCTTCATATCGGCCTTGACGCTTGATTTTGCCATTCATGTTCATTGTGTTTACTCGCTTGACGCGAACGCCGAAAATTAATTCAACCGCATTCTTGATTTCAGTCTTGTTTGCAGTCTTCTCAACAACAAATGTATATTTGTTTTCCGCCATTGCGTTCATGCTTTCTTCCGTTACTACTGGCTTTCGAATGATATCATGTGGATTTCGCATTATGCGTATACCTCCTCAACTTTTCTTACAGCCGCCTCAGTCATGATGAAGCTGTCGTTGTTCAGGATGTCATAAACATTAAGCGTAGTCACCAAGGTTGTTTCAACATTTGGTAAGTTGTTTGCTGACTTGATGACTGCATCATCTACTTCAGCAAGTACGATCAATGTTTTCTTTCCTACATTCAGATTCTTCAGAACTGCGAGCATTTCTTTCGTCTTTGGCGCCTCAAACGTCAAAGCGTCCAAAACCTTCAATTCTGCGTCTTGTACTTTAGAAGTCAATGCAGATTTCATCGCCAATTGTCGCACTTTACGGTTGATTCGATAGCTGTAGTCTCGTGGTTTTGGAGCAAACACGATACCACCGCCGACCCAGTTAGGAGATCGGGTAGAGCCTTGACGTGCACGACCAGTACCTTTTTGTCTCCATGGCTTACGACCACCACCGCGAACTTCTCCGCGTGATTTCGCAGATTGCGTTCCCTGGCGCTTGTTCGCAAGAAGAGATTTTACCGCTTCATATACGGCATGTTCATTTACATCGATCCCGAATACGTTATCGTTCAATTCGATTTCACCAATCGATTGACCTGAAACGTTGTATAATGCTACTTTAGCCATTCAGAACCCTCCTTTCGTCTTCGCGTCCTATTTCGTTTTTACTGTTGCTTTCAAAGTAAGCATGCCACCTTTGGGTCCTGGCACTGCACCTTTGACTAACAGCATGTTGTTTTCTTCGTCCACTTTCACGATTTCCAAGTTCTGAACCGTTACTTTCACATGACCCATTTGCCCAGGCAATTTTTTGCCTTTGAATACGCGAGATGGGGATGAGGAAGAACCCATTGAACCTGGTGCTCGATGATAATGAGAACCGTGGGACATTGGTCCACGTGATTGATTGTGTCGCTTGATTGTTCCCGAGAATCCTTTACCTTTAGAGATTCCTGTCGCATCAATGTGATCGCCTGCAGTAAACACTGCTACGCTGATCTCTTGACCCAATTCAAACGCTTCTACATCTTCCAACGCAAACTCTTTCAATACTCGTTTGTATGCGACACCAGCTTTTGCGTAATGTCCTTTTTTTGGTTGGTTGATGTTTTTCTCTTTGATTTCGCCAAAACCAACCTGGATCGCATTGTATCCATCCGTTTCAACCGTCTTCTTTTGCACAACTACCATTGGCTTTGCTTCAATTACTGTTACTGGGACTACGTCGCCTGCCTCAGTAAAAATCTGCGTCATGCCAACCTTTTTACCAACAATACCTTTCATTTTACACCTCCAAGTTTCTTACAGCGGATTGTTTCCACAATCATCCTAAGAGCAGAGTGGATGTGCTTCCAATCTCTTAGTTGCCTATAGTTTGATTTCGATATCGACACCAGCCGGTAAATTCAACTTCATCAACGCGTCTACCGTTTTCGGTGTTGGTTGAAGAATGTCAATCAATCGCTTGTGTGTCCGTTGTTCAAATTGCTCACGAGAATCTTTGTACTTATGCACAGCTCGCAGAACAGTAATAATTTCCTTTTCCGTTGGTAGCGGCACGGGACCAGAAACAATAGCACCAGTACGTTTAGCAGTGTCAACAATTTTTTTCGCGGACTCATCTAACACTTTGTGATCATAAGCCTTCAATCGAATTCGAATCTTTTGTTTTGCCATTCGCTTTTTCCTCCTTTATCGCATGTTTTTTCATACGACATGGGTCCACCAATCAACGCTACCAGGTGTTTCGTGAGTGTTAAGAAAAACGCTCACCTCAGTGGATCCAATCGCCCGGTTTTAAACCGAACATTCTCCGCAAGAATTTCCCTGCTTTCGCAGCCACCTCTTGCATCATCGCATGTCTATATATCTGAACTCGGTCCCCCGAGTTGCAGGCATTAAAAAAAGCCATAATGGGGTAAGGACACAATTGCCCTCCTACGGCTTACTCCCCATTGCAAGCTCACCTTTCGGCTGCTTGTTAGTCATCTTCATTAAATTCTCACAACTATTAAATTATAGCCTGATTGCTCGCAAATTGCAAGCCTCAGGCTATAATATTACAGTTATTTAATATTCACTACTCAACAACCTTTGTTACGACACCAGAAGCAACTGTACGTCCGCCTTCACGAATCGCAAAGCGTAGTCCTTCTTCCATCGCGATCGGGTGAATCATTTCGATCGTGAAAGTTGCGTTGTCCCCAGGCATACACATTTCAACACCCTCTTGAAGAGAGATTGCACCCGTGATGTCTGTTGTACGGAAGTAGAATTGAGGACGGTATCCGTTGAAGAATGGGGTATGACGTCCACCCTCTTCTTTTGTCAATACG
>DAOUQF010000044.1 GCA_030625815.1 Eubacteriales bacterium | reverse complement strand
CCAGGCATACACATTTCAACACCCTCTTGAAGAGAGATTGCACCCGTGATGTCTGTTGTACGGAAGTAGAATTGAGGACGGTATCCGTTGAAGAATGGGGTATGACGTCCACCCTCTTCTTTTGTCAATACGTATACTTCGGCTTCAAATTTCGTATGAGGCTTGATCGAACCCGGCTTAGCCAATACTTGTCCACGCTCTACGTCAGTTCGTTGAACACCACGAAGCAATGCGCCGATGTTGTCGCCTGCACGGCCTTCATCCAATAACTTACGGAACATCTCAACACCCGTACAAACTGAAACTGTAGGCTCTTCTGTCAAACCAACGATCTCAACCGGATCTTGAACATGGACAATGCCACGCTCAACACGGCCGGTAACAACTGTACCACGGCCAGTAATTGAGAATACATCCTCGATTGGCATCAAGAACGGTCTGTCGATGTCACGCTCAGGTTGTTCGATTTTCTCGTCAACCGCTGCCATCAATTCAAGAATCTTATCGCCCCACTCGCTTGATGGATCTTCCAATGCTTTCAAAGCAGAACCGATTACTACGGCAGCTTCGTCTCCATCGTACTCGTACTCGCTCAAAAGCTCGCGAATTTCCATTTCCACCAATTCCAAAAGCTCGTCGTCGTCTACCATGTCCGCTTTGTTCATGAATACAACGATCTCAGGAACGCCTACCTGACGAGACAAAAGGATATGCTCGCGAGTTTGAGGCATTGGGCCGTCTGCTGCAGAACATACCAAGATCGCGCCGTCCAATTGAGCAGCACCGGTGATCATGTTCTTAACGTAGTCGGCATGGCCCGGGCAATCCACGTGTGCGTAGTGACGGTTTTCCGTCTCGTACTCAACGTGTGCTGTGGAGATTGTGATTCCACGCTCTCGCTCTTCCGGCGCCTTGTCGATATTGTCAAATGCAACCGCTTCACCTGTTCCCAAACGATCATGAAGAACCTTTGTGATCGCTGCAGTCAAAGTTGTTTTGCCGTGATCGACGTGTCCAATCGTTCCGATATTTACATGTGGTTTGTTACGTTCAAAATGTTGTTTTCCCATGATTATCCTCCTAAAAGAGTTCTATTTTTTACCTTCCATAATCTTCTCGGCAATACTCTTTGGAACCGCTTCAAAGTGATCCAATTCCATTGAGTAGTTTCCACGACCTTGAGTCATGGAACGAAGATCTGTCGCATATCCAAACATTTCAGACAGCGGCACATAACATTGAATTTCCTTAACGCCAAAACGATCGCCAAAGCTTTCGATGCGGCCACGGCGTGATGAAACATCACCCATAACATCGCCCATATACTCTTCAGGAACCGTTACTTCAACCTTCATGTACGGTTCTAAAAGGTTCGGGCCTGCTTTTTGCATACCTTTTTTAAATGCCATTGATCCGGCAATCTTGAAGGCCATTTCCGATGAATCGACATCATGGAAGGATCCATCATATAGAGTCACTCGGAAGTCAGAAACAGGGAATCCCGCAAGAATACCGTTTGCTGACGCCTCAACAATACCATTGTTGACAGCCGGGATGTACTCGCGAGGAATCGCGCCACCCTTGATTGCATCCACAAATTCATAACCTGAACCTGGTTCCAACGGCTCCATAATAATCTTAACGTGGCCGTATTGTCCCTTACCACCGGATTGCTTCGCATATTTCATATCCACGGTAGCTTTCTCAGTAATGGATTCTCTATACGCAACCTGAGGTGCGCCGACATTGGCTTCCACTTTGAATTCTCGAAGCAAACGGTCAACGATGATCTCCAAATGAAGCTCACCCATGCCCGCAATAATCGTTTGTCCCGTGTCTTCATCCGTGAAGGTACGGAAGGTTGGATCCTCTTCCGCCAACTTTTGAAGGCCGATGCCCATCTTGTCTTGTCCCGCTTTTGTGCGTGGCTCAATGGCTACGGCGATAACAGGCTCAGGGAACACCATGGATTCAAGAATCACTGGATGCTTTTCCTCACATAGGGTATCCCCCGTTGTTGTAACCTTCAAGCCAACCGCAGCAGCGATATCCCCGGCATACACCATTGGGATGTCTTCACGAGAGTTCGCGTGCATCTGAAGGATACGGCCGATTCTCTCTTTCTTGCCTTTGGTTGAGTTGAATACATAGCTGCCTTTTTCCAAGGTACCGGAGTACACACGGAAGAAAGAAAGCTTTCCAACAAATGGGTCTGTCATGATTTTGAAAGCCAAAGCCGCGAAAGGCTCTTCGTCGGAAGCGTGCTTTTCGATCTCTTCGCCCGTATCTGGATCTCCCCCTTTAATTGCAGGGACATCCAACGGTGATGGCATATACTCGAGTACCGCATCCAATAAAAGCTTAACGCCTTTATTCTTGTATGCAGATCCGCACATAACCGGGAAAATCTTGCAGCCGATCGTTGCGGAACGAATGCCCGCTTTGATCTCAGCTTCAGTCAATTCTTCGCCTTCCAGATATTTCTCCATCAATTCTTCATCATGCTCCGAAATCGATTCAATCATGAGATCGCGGAACTCTTGGGCTTTTTCTTGATGATCTTCTGGAATTTCACGTTCTTCAATTTCGGTTCCAGTTTCATCAATATAGTAGTACGCCTTCATTTTTACCAGGTCAATGATTGCGTTGAAATCTTCTTCCGTTCCAATCGGCAATTGAATCGGAACAACATTTGCTTTCAAACGCGCTTTCATTGTATCCACTGAGTAATAGAAGTTCGCACCCATTTTGTCCATCTTATTCACGAAACAAATACGAGGAACGCCATACTTATCCGCTTGTCTCCAAACAGTTTCCGTTTGAGGTTCAACCCCTTGTTTTGCATCATACAACGCGACTGCACTATCCAGCACGCGAAGTGATCGTTCAACTTCAACTGTGAAGTCAACGTGGCCTGGTGTATCGATGATGTTGATTCTCGTTCCTTTCCAGAACGTCGTCGTCGCAGCGGAAGTAATCGTAATTCCACGCTCTTGCTCTTGCTCCATCCAGTCCATTTGTGACGCGCCATCATGCGTTTCACCAATCTTATGGGTTTTGCCCGAGTAGAACAGAATTCGTTCCGTTGCGGTTGTTTTTCCCGCATCGATATGAGCCATGATGCCGATATTTCGTGTGTTTTGCAACGAATACTCTCTAGGCATCTAACTACTCCTTTCTAAATCCTAACCAACCATAGCAAACCCGGGCATCATTGATGCCCAGGTTTCTATGAAACTACCATCTATAATGTGCAAATGCCTTGTTCGCATCCGCCATTTTATGCTGGTCTTCTCGTTTCTTCACAGAAGCTCCCGCATTATTGGCTGCATCCAAGATCTCTTTTGCCAAACGCTCGCGCATTGTACGCTCGCCACGCTTGCGGCTGTATCCTACCAACCAACGAAGTCCTAGAGTCTGACGACGCTTTGGACGCACTTCCATTGGCACTTGGTAAGTCGCACCGCCGACACGGCGTGCTTTTACTTCCAATACAGGCATGATGTTGTTTAACGCTTTGTAGAAAACCTCAAGAGGATCCTCACCAGATTTCTCTTTGACAATCTCAAACGCGCCGTAAACAATTGCTTGAGCCGTTCCTTTTTTCCCGTCTAGCATGATTCCATTAATCAACTTTGATACAATCACATCGTTGTATAATGGATCCGCCATAACCTTTCTTACTGGCACATGTCCTTTTCTTGGCACTTTCCTTCCCTCCTTAATCTTACATTAAATCATAGGTACTCGACTGATTTCGTCGTGCGTGCTTAGTGTAACAAATACTGGGCATATGCCTGTGTATATTGTCAACTAAGAGCAGTATCGCACTACTTCTTAGGTCTTTTCGCACCGTACTTTGATCGAGCTTGTCGACGTGCTTCTACACCAGATGTATCCAATGTTCCTCGGACAACGTGGTATCGAACGCCGGGAAGGTCTTTAATACGACCACCGCGAATCAACACAACACTATGTTCTTGTAGGTTGTGACCAATTCCTGGAATGTACGCAGTAACTTCCTGACCATTAGTCAAACGTACCCTCGCGATTTTACGTAGCGCTGAGTTCGGTTTTTTCGGTGTAACCGTTTTAACCGAAGTACAAACACCTCGTTTTTGTGGCGAGTAGCTCATCGTTTGCGCTTGCTTCAACGAGTTGAAACCTACGTTTAGATGACGTGACGTTGACACACTCACTTTGCTCTTTCTGCCTTGCTTTACCAATTGGTTAATTGTAGGCATTGATTTGTGCACCTCCTTGCATCATTTGATTATTGCAACTGAAGCGGCTCCGACTTCAATTCCGCAAGCTGTTCCCAGCTCCTTCATTGAATCGACGAAGATCACTTCAAGATTTGCCTTATGGCAGAGTTCTAATACTGGATTCTTCACTTTCCCATCCGCATCTTTCGCCAGATAAACCCGCACCACTTCGCCAGTGGCTATGGCACGCCGGGTTTGTTTCATACCCACTATTTTCTTTGCTTCTTTCAGATGCTGTAAGTCCATTGAGAACCTCCTTGCATGATAAAGCGAAGGAGCGAAATGCCCCTCCACAACACCAACTTTAACAGTGTATCATCAGACCGAATGGGTGTCAACATTAACCGATAATTTCGTCGATCAATGATTGATCCTCCATAATCTGCGGTTCCTTGTCAACCTGAATCCCAACCTTTCGGTATCGATCCATGCCCGTACCCGCCGGAATCAGATTGCCGATAATGACATTTTCTTTCAGTCCAACCAAGTAGTCGGTCTTCCCTTTGATCGCCGCATCAGTCAAGACACGGGTTGTTTCCTGGAATGAGGCTGAAGACAAGAACGATTCAGTTGCCAAGGACGCTTTTGTAATCCCCATCAAAACGCGGTCACAAGTCGCAGGTTCTTGACCCTTTTCAATCAATTCCCGGTTCTTCGCTTCAAATGTCAATCGATTAATAAAGCTGCCAGGCAAGAATTCCGAATCGCCCGGTTCATCGGTCTTCACCTTGTTCAGCATCTGACGTACAATGACCTCAATGTGCTTGTCATTGATATCTACACCTTGAAGTTTGTATACCCGCTGAACCTCTTGAATAATATAATTTTGTACCCCTAGCACACCCTTGATGCGAAGAAGATCATGCGGATTCAAAGAACCCTCCGTCAACGATTCGCCGGCTTCGATCATGTCGCCGTCCTTCACATGAAGGCGAGCGCCAAATGGAATACCGTAAGTGAACGCTTCTCCTTCGTTGTCCGTTACGGTCATCTCGCGTTTGTCGCCCACCTCGCCAATCATCACCCTTCCCGTAAGATCGGAGATAATCGCCAAGCCCTTCGGCTTTCTGGCTTCGAAAAGTTCCTCGACACGAGGAAGACCTTGGGTGATATCGCCACCCGCGACCCCACCGGTATGGAAGGTACGCATGGTCAACTGGGTACCGGGCTCGCCGATGGATTGCGCCGCAATAATTCCGACCGCTTCCCCAACATTGACTGCACCGCCTGTTGCCAAGTTCTGCCCGTAACAAGTTGCACAAACACCTTGTTTCGCTTCACATGTCAATACGGAACGAATCTCCACCTCCAAGATCCCAGCGGCAACAATCTTATCCGCCATATCCGGTGTGATATATTGATTCTTCGTCACGAGAACTTCTCCCGTTTCCGGATGAGTCAACTCATTGACGGAATATCGTCCAGCAATTCGTTCTTCCAATTTTTCAATCATCGCATTGTCGTCCATAAAAGCACGGGCGATAATCCCTTTTGTCGAACCGCAATCATCTTCGCGAATAATAATCTCTTGACTGACGTCTACCAGACGGCGAGTCAAATATCCGGAATCGGCGGTACGAAGGGCGGTATCTGTCAGACCCTTTCTCGCTCCATTGGAGGAGATAAAGAATTCCAAGACGGAAAGTCCCTCGGAGAAAGATGCCCGAACTGGAATCTCGACGGTCTTACCGGAAGCGTTGGCCATCAAGCCACGCATACCAGCGAGCTGTCTGATCTGGGCTTTCGATCCACGGGCTCCGGAGTTCGCCATAATCTGAATGTTATTCAATGGATCGAGACTGGACATCAAGGCGTCTGTCACCTTATCTGTCGTGTCGCCCCAAATTCGAATGACATTGTTGTAGCGTTCTTCCTCGGAAATCAAACCGCGACGATACGCGCGTTCGTATTTATCCACTTCCTTTTCAGCCTCGGCCAAAAGAGGTTTCTTTTCCTTAGGCACGCTGATATCGCTAAAAGCAATGGTAATGGCGCCAATGGTTGAGTAGTGGAAACCCATCTCCTTGATATGATCCAAGGTAACCGCTGTAATCATATTGCCGTGAACACGGAAACAGCGCTCGATGATATCGGATAACATTTTTTTGTCGACCAATCGATCAACTTCCATGTTGTAGTTTCCATCCACCCGATCAATAAATCCAAGATCCTGCGGGATATCCTTGTTGAAAATAAATCGTCCCACCGTGCTCTCCACCAATTGACCGCGGTCAACGGCAGATCGGCGTACCCGGACTTTGACCTTTGCATGCAAACCGACTTTCTTGGTTAGATAAGCCATCATCATCTCGTCATAATCCGAGAAAATCATGCCTTCGCCAGCTTCGCCATCGATCTCCATCGTCAAGTAGTAGGCTCCCAAGATCATATCTTGGGTAGGTGTCGTAATCGGCTTACCTGCCTGAGGCGCCAAAATATTGTTGACCGACAACATCATAAATCGTGATTCGGCTTGCGCTTCAGCAGAAAGCGGAACGTGAACCGCCATCTGGTCTCCATCAAAATCGGCATTGTACGCTGTACATACCAATGGATGCAGCTTGATCGCTTTTCCGTCTACCACAATCGGCTCAAAGGCTTGGATCCCCAATCTATGCAGGGTTGGCGCACGGTTCAACAACACCGTATGCCCCTTGATCACATCTTCAAGGATTGGCCAAACCAATGGTTTCACCTTCTCGATAATGCGTTTCGCGCCCTTGATATTATGGGCATGCCCCTGTTCCACAAGCTCTTTCATAACAAAAGGCTTGAACAGCTCCAGGGCCATCTTTTTCGGCAACCCGCATTGATAGAATTTCAGTTCGGGTCCAACGACAATAACGGAACGGCCCGAGTAGTCAACCCGTTTCCCCAAAAGGTTCTGACGGAATCGACCCTGCTTTCCTTTCAACATATCGGAAAGTGATTTCAATGGTCGGTTGCCTGGTCCGGTTACCGGACGGCCCCTGCGACCGTTGTCAATCAAAGCGTCAACCGCCTCTTGCAGCATTCTCTTTTCATTTCGAACGATGATGTTCGGCGCATTCAGCGACAACAAGCGATTCAATCGATTGTTTCGGTTGATGACGCGTCGGTACAAGTCATTCAAATCCGAAGTGGCAAAACGGCCGCCGTCCAATTGAACCATCGGACGCAAGTCCGGCGGAATCACTGGGATCGCATCGAGAACCATCCACTCAGGATGGTTGCCCGATGTCCGGAAGGCTTCAATCACTTCCAATCGGCGAATGATCTTCACCTTTTTTTGTCCGGAACTCGTTTTTAAATCGGATTTCAATTGCTTGGATTCTTGCTCCAATTCAACTCTCTGCAACAATTCTTTGACGGATTCCGCGCCCATGCCCGCCCGGAATGTATTTCCGAATTGATCATACGCTTCCGCGAATTCCCGTTCTGTCAAGATTTGCTTGTATTGAAGATTGGTGCTTCCCGGATCCAAGACAACATAGGCCGCAAAATACAGCACACGCTCCAAGGACCGAGGTGACATATCCAGGGTCAATCCCATTCTGGATGGAATTCCCTTGAAATACCAGATATGCGAAACGGGAGCAGCCAATTTGATATGGCCCATTCGCTCACGTCGCACCTTTGCCTTTGTTACCTCAACGCCACAGCGATCGCAGACGACCCCTTTGTAGCGAACTCGTTTATATTTACCACAATGACATTCCCAATCCTTTGTCGGTCCAAAAATCTTTTCGCAGAACAATCCGTCTTTTTCCGGTTTTAGCGTTCTGTAATTGATCGTTTCCGGCTTTTTGACCTCGCCTCGAGACCAACTTAAGATTTTTTCTGGAGACGCCAATCCAATTCGTATTGCCTCAATATTACTGAAATCGAACAAGAAGCTTCTCTCCTTCCATCATACCCATTACTCAGGCTTTTTTTCCAATTGTGCAACGCCAGATTCTAAAGAAAAATCTGTCGATGACTGATTCTCTGCGTCATTTTCTTTGATATCAACCACTGTTTCGTCTTTTCCGATCAATGTGATATCCAAAGCCAAACTTTGCAATTCCTTAATCAATACCTTGAAAGATTCAGGAACGCCCGGTTCTGGAATGTTTTCTCCCTTAACAATGGCCTCATAGGTTTTTACACGACCCACAACATCATCCGACTTCACCGTCAAAATCTCTTGGAGTGTATGCGCAGCACCGTATGCCTCAAGGGCCCAAACTTCCATCTCCCCAAACCGCTGACCGCCAAATTGCGCTTTACCGCCCAAAGGCTGCTGCGTAACGAGGGAGTAAGGTCCGGTTGAACGAGCATGAATCTTATCGTCAACCAAATGGTGAAGCTTCAGCATATACATATATCCAACCGTAACCGTATTATCGAAGGGATCTCCAGATCGTCCGTCGCGCAATTGGATTTTTCCATCGCTAGGCAATCCGGCTTGGTTCAAGGCTTCGATAATGTCCGAGTGCTTCGCGCCGTCAAATACCGGAGTGGCAACATGCCAGCCCAAGGCTTTCGCAGCCATGCCGAGATGCACCTCAAGGACCTGTCCAATATTCATACGAGATGGTACGCCCAATGGGTTCAAAACAACATCCAGAGGCCTTCCATCCGGCAGGAACGGCATATCTTCTTCAGGCAATACCCGAGAGATAACACCCTTGTTACCATGGCGTCCGCACATCTTGTCGCCCACCTGGATCTTGCGCTTCGTTGCAATATACACACGAACCGTCTCATTGATGCCCGCTCCCATCTCATCGCCATTCTTGCGCGTAAAGACCTGAACATCGACAATAATTCCTTCCTCGCCATGAGGAACACGCAAAGAGGTGTCTCGCACTTCGCGCGCTTTCTCGCCGAAGATGGCTCGCAAGAGGCGTTCTTCCGCCGTCAGTTCCGTCTCACCCTTCGGTGTTACTTTTCCAACCAGAATATCGCCTGGATAGACTTCGGCGCCAATTCGAATAATCCCGCGCTCATCGATATGCTTCAATGCGTCGTCTCCGACGTTTGGAATATCGCGCGTGATTTCTTCCGGTCCCAATTTCGTGTCTCGAGACTCGCAAGAATACTCTTCGATATGGACCGATGTCAACACATCGTTTTTCACAAGTCTTTCATTCAGAAGAATGGCATCCTCGTAGTTGTAGCCTTCCCAAGTCATAAAACCAATCAGCAGGTTCTTGCCAAGTCCCAGCTCACCCATGTCGGTGGACGGGCCGTCGGCCAAAATGGCTCCCTTTTTCACCGCTTCCCCCAGCTTGATAATCGGGCGTTGGTTCATGCAGGTTCCTTGATTGGATCTTTTGAATTTCGTCAGCTTGTATACGTCCACAGCGCCATCAATATCACGTCGAACAATAATGCGGTTTGCATCAACGTGCTCAATCACGCCCGCTTCCTTCGCAATCTGCATAACTCCGGAGTCATAAGCTGCCTTACTCTCCATGCCTGTACCGATTATCGGCGCTTCCGTTACCAAAAGAGGCACGGCCTGACGCTGCATGTTCGCACCCATCAAGGCACGGTTGGCATCGTCATTTTCCAGGAACGGAATCAGTGCCGTTGCCACGGAAACGACCTGGCGAGGAGAGACGTCCATATAGTCCACCTCATGCCTGTCCACCGTGTCAAAGGATCCATTGATCCCTCGAACCGATACCTTGTTGTTGACGAAGATATTATCCTCATCCAAGGGCTCGTTAGCCTGGGCAATAATAAAACGATCTTCCACATCGGCGGTCAAGTACTCAATTTTGCCCGTCAAAGAGCCCATTGATTTGTCGACACGGCGATACGGCGTTTCGACAAAGCCATACTCGTTGATCTGTGCATAGGTTGCCAAGGAACTGATCAAGCCGATATTCGGTCCCTCTGGGGATTCGATCGGACACATCCGCCCATAATGGGAATGATGCACGTCACGAACCTCAAAGCCCGCTCGGTCTCTCGATAGTCCGCCTGGACCCAGTGCAGACATACGTCGCTTGTTTGTCAACTCGGCCAATGGATTGTTTTGATCCATAAACTGAGACAATTGCGAGCTGCCAAAGAATTCTTTAATGGCTGCGCTGACAGGACGAATGTTGATCAAGGCTTGAGGGTCCAGCCCCTCGCCGTCTTGAATCGTCATGCGTTCCTTCACGACACGCTCCATTCGGGACAAGCCGATACGGAATTGATTCTGCAAAAGCTCACCCACGGAACGCACGCGACGATTGCCCAAATGGTCGATATCGTCTTTGTTGCCAATCCCGTCAAACAGGTTGAATTCATAGTTGATCGTGGATAGAATGTCCGCAATCGTAATTTGTCGAGGAGAGATTTTTCGGGTGTTCATACGAACCAATTCCTTCAATTCTTCCTCATCCTGCGCCTGCTCCATCAATTCTTTCATTGCCGGATAGTAGATTCTTTCCCGCAATCCGAACTCGTCAAAGTCAAAGGAAACATCAAAAGCCGACGGATCGACAAATTGATTGCCAATCACCTTAACGACTCGGTCATTCACTTTTACATGGACCGTATGGATGCCAGCCGCTTCAATTGCCAGCGCTTGCGCGTTTGAAACAACCTCGCCCTCTTCAATCAGGATCTCGCCCGTATTGGAGTCTGCAAGGGTCTCTGCCATTTTAAACCCGATAATCCGTGCTGACAAGGCCAATTTCTTGTTGAATTTATAGCGTCCAACCTTCGCCAAGTCATATCGTCTAAATTCAAAGAACAATGAATTGATCAAAGACTTCGCGCTTTCTACTGTTGGAGGTTCACCCGGTCTAAGCCGCTTGTAAACTTCCAGCAAACCTTCCTCTTCGGTAGAGGTTGTGTCCTTCTCGAGTGTTTTTAACAATTGTTCCGATTCACCCAAAAGATCAATAATCTCTTGATCAGTTCCAAATCCGAACATACGCAAAATTACCGTGATCGGCAATTTTCTTGTGCGGTCTACGCGGGCGTAGACGATATCGTTCGCATCGGTTTCATACTCCAACCATGCGCCACGATTTGGTATCACTGTTGAAGAAAACAATGACTTGCCTGTTCGCTCTTCAGAAGTTGCTGAATAGTAAACCCCCGGCGATCGAACCAACTGACTGACAATAACACGTTCCGCACCATTGATGATAAACGTTCCGTTTTCTGTCATCAATGGGAATTCGCCCATATAAACAGTCCGCTCACGCACTTCACCGGTTTCCCGTTTCACCAATTGCACCTTGGCATTCAAAGATGTGGAATAGGTCGCGTCTCTTTCCTTCGCTTCTTCCACTGAATACTTTGGTTCCGGCGCCAGTTCAAACCCTGTAAACTCAAGTACCAAATCCCCTGTGTAATCCTCGATTGGCGAGATATCATTGAAGGCCTCTTGTAACCCTTCCGTCACGAACCACTTGTAGGATCGCTTCTGGACTTCGATTAAATTCGGCATTTCCAATACATCGTCAATCTTCGCGTAACTCATCCGTTGCCGCTTGCCATACTTCACAGGATGCATCATCGACTTCACCCCTTAATTTGATCTATAATCCATTGACTTGCACCATTTATTTTAAAAAAATAAACCGCGTAAAGTCACATCTTACGCAGTTTATAATGCTATCATACCCGAACCATTCTGTCAATCCAATATGGAGAAAAAAAGCGAAGCTTTACGCTTCGCTTAATGTTTACTTCAGTTCTGCAGAACCGCCCGCAGCTTCGATTGCTTCTTTCAACTTTTCTGCTTCCGCCTTTGGCAAAGCTTCCTTTATAGGAGCTGGAGCGCCATCAACCAATGCTTTCGCTTCTTTCAGACCCAAACCAGTTGCTTCGCGAACTGCCTTGATTACTTTGATCTTTCCAGAACCAGCGCTAGTCAAGATTACGTCGAATTCAGTTTTTTCTTCTTCAACCGTACCTGCTGCGCCGCCGGCTGCCATCATCATAGGTGCTGATGCTGTTACGTCAAACTCTTCTTCCAACGCCTTAACCAGGTCGTTTAGTTCCAATACAGACAATTCTTTTACTTCATCAATAAATTTTTGAATTTTTTCACTCATTGTATTTTCCTCCATCTTCGAAATTATTCAGCGTCTTTCGTTTCTTCTGTTTCCACTGGAGCTGCCTCAACCGACGCTTCTCCATCTTCTGCTTGCTTGTCGGCAATTGCTTGAGCAACTCGAGCCAATTTTGCAATTGGTGAATTCAATGCAATAACCAAACGAGTAAGAAGAATCTCTTTTGTTGGCAAGTTGGCAATTTCTGTGATCTTTGCAAGATCCATCAATTCGCCAGCCACAACGCCTGCTTTCAATTCCAAAGCATCATGCTTTTCAGCAAATTCTTTGGTAATGCGAGCGGCAGTTACTTCGTCTTCACAAAATGCAACACCGTTTGGTCCTTTCAAGAACTCAGACATGCCTTCAAATCCGGCACCTGCGAATGCAAAGCGCATCATATTGTTTTTGTACACCTTGTATTCAATTCCAGCCTCGCGGTATTTATTTCGCAATTCCGTCACTTCTTCTACGTTCAATCCACGGTAATCAACCAAAACAACAGAAGTTGCTGCTTCAATCTTTGCCTGAATCTCTTGTACTTTCGCCTTTTTTAGTTCTAAAACTGTAGCTGAACTCATAAAGGTTTCCACCTCCTTATCGTTTATTCTCTTACATCAAAAAAGCCTTTCCCGCAAAGCGAGAAAGGCTGAATGTGCATCGTTAGACGCTCACCAACATCCTCGGCAGGATTCTTATCACCCAATGGGCCCCTGCTGTCTGCGGAAATGTGAACCAAGTGATACTATATCACATCGGCCATTGATTTGTCAAAATTATTGTTCCATCAATTTTGCGCCGTTCAATCGAACCGATGGTCCCATTGTACTTGTCAACGCAACGCTTCGTAGGTAACGTCCCTTTGCAGCCGCTGGTCTCGCTTTTACAATTGCTTGAATCATCGCCTGAAAGTTTTCCGTAATCTTCTCTTCGCCGAAAGAAGCTCGTCCCACTGGCACGTGGATGATATTTGTTTTGTCAACGCGGTACTCAACCTTACCGGCTTTGATCTCTTTGATCGCTTTGGCAACGTCGAATGTAACCGTACCTGACTTTGGATTCGGCATTAAACCCTTAGGTCCCAATACACGACCCAAACGGCCAACAACACCCATCATGTCCGGTGTCGCGATTACCGCATCAAAATCAAACCAGTTCTCTTTTTGGATCTTCTCCATGTACTCTTCAGCACCAAAGAATTCCGCGCCTGCTTCTTCTGCCTCTTTTAGCTTATCGCCTTTCGCGAAAACTAAAACGCGTTTCGTTTTACCCGTTCCGTGAGGAAGGACGATCGCGCCACGAACCTGTTGATCCGCGTGACGAGAGTCAACACCCAATTTTACATGCAATTCAATGGTTTCATCAAATTTCGCCTTCGCGTTTTGAAGCACCACCTGAATCGCTTCAGCAGCATCATATTGTTTTGTATTATCAATTGCTTTTACAGCATCTTGATAGCGTTTACCTTTTTTTGCCATTCTAATTTCCTCCTTCGTGGTGTTAGCGGTTTAAGACCTCCCACAGGTTTCCTAGTCTTCTACGACAATTCCCATGCTTCTCGCAGTACCTGCGATCATGCGCATTGCAGCTTCGATAGACGCCGCGTTCAGATCGGGCATTTTCAATTCCGCGATTTCGCGAACTTGTGCCGAGCTAACCGTTGCAACCTTAGTCTTGTTTGGTTCGCCTGAACCAGACTCAATGCCTGCAGCTTTCTTTAGGAGAACAGCCGCCGGTGGTGTTTTTGTGATGAAAGAAAATGATCGATCTGCGTAGACCGTTAAAACAACTGGAATAATCAATCCTGCCTGATCTGCTGTTTTCGCGTTGAACTCTTTACAGAATCCCATGATGTTGACACCATGTGGACCCAACGCTGTACCAACAGGCGGTGCAGGAGTTGCTTTTCCAGCTGGAATTTGTAGTTTTACAACTGCTTGTACTTTTTTAGCCATGTTTGCACCTCCTCGTTACCTTTATAGTTTTTCAACTTGACTAAATGTCAATTCCGTTAAAGTTTCTCGACCAAACATTGAAATATAGACTTTCACCTTTTGTTGGTCATTGTTGATACTCTCGACAGCGCCCATAAAATTCTCGAATGGACCCGACATTACCTTGACTTGATCGCCCACAACAAAATCCACCGAAACAACTTCTTGAAGTCCCATTCGGCGCATCTCTTCATCTGTCAATGGAATCGGTTTCGATCCCGGGCCAACAAATCCGGTCACACCCGCAGTATTTCGCACAATGTACCAGGTCTTGTCATTCATAATCATCTTAACGAGCACATAGCCAGGAAACTTCTTGCGTTCCTTTACCACGCGCTTGCCGTCTTTTACTTCAACAACTTCTTCCATCGGCACACTGACCTCTTCAAGCTGGTCTTCCATGCCTCGGTTTTCCACCATTTTTTCAATGTTCTTTTTCACCTTATTCTCGTGTCCGGAATAAGTATGAACGACATACCACTTTGCAGCGCTTTCAGTCATCTTCATCAACCTTCCCTGTGTCTGGTTAGGCACCGATTATCAGTGAAAGCAATCCATGCATCGCAGTGTCCAGAAGCCAAATCAAAACCGCCATTGCTACTGAAACAAAAACGACGACACCTGTCTTTTTGATCAATTCTGGACGAGTTGGCCAAGTAACCTTCTTGATTTCTGAACGGAAGCCTCTCCAAAAACTCGTTTTCTTCTTACCTTGAACCTGAGTTGCCATGTCATCACATCCTCAATCGATTTTAAACCTATTTTGTCTCTTTGTGCACCGTATGCTTTTTGCAGAAACGGCAATACTTACGAACTTCCATTCGGTCCGGATGCTGTTTCTTGTTTTTTGTCGTGTTGTAATTGCGTTGTTTGCATTCGGTACATGCTAACGTTACTTTTTCTCTCACCTAAAACACCTCCCTAGGTATAATTCTTGTTGGATTTACCTCTCCAGATAGAAATACCCAGTCTCTACTACACCACTCAATAAAAGTTATCATAGTCGACTGGTGATGTCAAGCATTTCAATCGCTAAAAAAGGCCAAGAGTGAAAACTCCCGGCCCTTCCATCCAATTCTTATTCGATGATCTTGGTTACGACACCAGAAGCGACTGTGCGTCCGCCTTCACGAACTGCAAAACGTAGTCCTTCTTCCATCGCGATCGGGTGAATCATTTCGATAATAAATGTCGCGTTGTCCCCAGGCATACACATTTCAACACCCTCTTGAAGAGAGATTGCACCCGTGATGTCTGTTGTACGGAAGTAGAATTGAGGACGGTATCCGTTGAAGAATGGGGTATGACGTCCACCCTCTTCTTTTGTCAATACG